>NZ_BAAILM010000095.1:0-298462 GCF_054589175.1 Pseudomonas sp. 3A(2025)
GGGTGGATCAGAGATGATTCACTGTCCAAGTACTCGTGGAATCAGTGTCCAAGTGGCCGTGGAATGAGTGTCCAAGTCAGCGTGGAATCAGTGTCCACGTGTTCGTGGAATGGGTGTCCAAGTGTGCGCGGAATACGCACTTGAAAAGCCTGATACAAGGTCGCTGTATCAATGCTGGCAGAAGTAAGGACTGGTTTGCCGAAGTTTCTTGCTGGGTCCAGTACAACGGCTTTACTGCGCTTGAGTGGGTACCAGCGCTGTGCAGAGCCCTCTAGGGTGTAGTCGATACCTTCATACAGAGAGGGCTTGATGACCTGCTTGAAGGCATACTGCCTTTTAACCAGATCCAGAAGCGCTTCATCTCCAGTTTCATCGAGAACAGTGGCAAAGATATCCCGGCCATCAGTCTGAAAGCGCCTGCAGGTAAATGGATAACGTTGATCGAATAGTTCTGTTGCTTGCCGGGACGCGCTTCGAATGGCTTGCAGGCTCACGCCGTGTTGCCGAAACGCATGGACAAATCGAATCTCGAGCAGGTCGTGGAAGCCAAGCAGGTTCTCATCCAGAAAAGACAGTTCAGGTGTCCAGAGACCAGGATGATCGACGCCATGAGACGTATATCCGAACATCCAGCGCCGGATATCTGACGCGGAGATACCTGTGTAGAGCGAAGCTTCGCCGGCTGTATAAAGTCCGACGCCAATGAGGCGACTGAGTGGTTGAGCGTTTTTCACATGTCCCTCCTGGTATCAGGGAGCAATCAGGATCTGTGCAGAAATACCCTTCGATGCGGCCAAGTGCACAGATGGATGAAGGTAGCACTTCTGTTTTAGGTGTGCACGGACTGCAATGTCACCTGAAGTGGACAGAATACGTGCGAGAAGAGCATGGTTTATGTAGGCGTTTTCTTTTGTCGCACCCACAAAAAAACCGGCTCAGATGGCCGGTTTTTTTGTTCATTCAAGCTAGTAGCTGGCTCGAACAGTCTTACTGTTTGGTGCCCCGAGGGAGACTCGAACTCCCACTCCTTTCGAAAACGGATTTTGAATCCGCCGCGTCTACCAATTCCGCCATCAGGGCTCAATGGCCGCGAAGTATAGGGATGGTCTGACGGTCGGTCAACCCTGATTTTTGAGGCTTTTTTACTAATTGAGGCAAACCGGCTAAACTTCGCGCCCCTGCTGGACGACCACTCCCATCATGCGTGTTGCTGACTTTACCTTCGATCTCCCCGATGCCCTGATCGCGCGTCATCCTCTGGCCGAGCGGCGTGGCAGCCGGCTGTTGACGCTGGACGGCCCGAGCGGCGCCCTGGCGCATCGTCAATTCACCGATTTGCTGGAGCATCTGCGCCCTGGCGACTTGATGGTGTTCAACAATACCCGGGTGATCCCGGCGCGGTTGTTTGGCCAGAAGGCCTCTGGCGGCAAGCTGGAGATTCTGGTCGAGCGCGTGCTGGACAGCCATCGGGTGCTGGCGCATGTGCGTTCGAGCAAGTCGCCCAAGCCGGGTTCGGCGATTGTGATCGACGGCGGTGGCGAGGCGACCATGGTTGCGCGTCACGACACGCTGTTCGAGCTGGCGTTTGCAGAACCGGTGCTGGCGTTGCTCGACCGGGTCGGGCACATGCCGCTGCCTCCTTATATAGACCGGCCCGACGAGGGCGCGGACCGCGAGCGCTATCAGACCGTGTACGCCGAGCGCGCCGGTGCCGTGGCGGCGCCGACGGCGGGGCTGCATTTCGATCAGCCGCTGTTGGAGGCCATTGCTGCCAAGGGCGTCGAGACCGCGTTCGTGACCCTGCACGTCGGCGCCGGCACTTTTCAGCCGGTGCGGGTCGAGCGCATCGAAGACCACCACATGCACAGCGAGTGGCTGGAAGTCGGCCAGGACGTGGTCGATGCCGTGGCGGCGTGCCGGGCTCGGGGCGGACGAGTGGTGGCGGTCGGCACGACCAGCGTGCGCTCGCTGGAGAGCGCGGCGCGTGATGGCGTGTTGAAACCGTTCAGCGGCGATACCGATATCTTCATCTATCCTGGGCGACCCTTTCATGTGGTCGATGCCCTGGTGACCAATTTTCATTTGCCCGAATCCACGCTGTTGATGCTGGTTTCGGCGTTTGCCGGTTACCCCGAGACCATGGCGGCCTATGCGGCGGCCATCGAGCAGGGTTACCGCTTCTTCAGTTACGGTGATGCGATGTTCATCACCCGCAATCCCGCGCCTACGGGGCCCCGGGAATCGGCATCAGAGGATCACCCATGAGTCGCACCTGTCGTATGTCTTTCGAGTTGCTGGCCACCGACGGCAAGGCCCGTCGCGGTCGGCTGACGTTCCCGCGTGGCGTGGTGGAAACCCCGGCGTTCATGCCGGTGGGTACCTATGGCACGGTCAAGGGCATGCTGCCGCGCGATATCGAGGCGATCGGGGCGCAGATCATTCTGGGCAACACCTTCCACCTGTGGCTGCGCCCGGGCACCGAGGTGATCAAGGCCCACGGCGACCTGCATGATTTCATGCAGTGGAAAGGCCCGATCCTCACCGATTCCGGCGGTTTTCAGGTGTTCAGCCTGGGCGCGATGCGCAAGATCAAGGAGGAGGGCGTGACCTTCGCTTCTCCGGTCGATGGCGCCAAGGTGTTCATGGGCCCGGAAGAGTCGATGCAGGTCCAGCGTGACCTGGGCTCCGACATCGTGATGATTTTCGACGAATGCACGCCGTACCCGGCCAGCGAAGACGTGGCGCGGGTGTCGATGGAGCTGTCGTTGCGTTGGGCCAAGCGCTCGAAGATCGCCCATGGCGAGAGCGATGCGGCGCTGTTCGGCATCGTGCAGGGCGGTATGCATGAGAATCTGCGCAAGCGCTCGCTGGACGGCCTGAACGAGCTGGACTTCGACGGCTTGGCGATTGGCGGCCTGTCGGTGGGCGAGCCCAAGGATGAAATGATCAAGGTGCTCGATTATCTGCCTGGCCTGATGCCAGCAGACAAACCTCGTTACTTGATGGGTGTAGGCAAACCCGAAGATCTGGTCGAAGGTGTGCGCCGCGGCGTTGACATGTTCGATTGCGTGATGCCGACCCGCAATGCCCGCAACGGTCACCTGTTCATCGACACCGGTGTACTGAAGATCCGTAATGCGTTTCATCGCCACGATGATTCGCCGCTGGATGCAAGCTGTGACTGCTACACCTGCCAGAACTTCTCGCGCGCTTATCTGCATCACCTGGACAAGTGCGGCGAAATGCTGGGTAGCATGCTCAATACAATCCACAACTTGCGGCATTACCAGCGGCTGATGGCTGGTTTGCGCGAGGCTATCCAACAGGGTAAATTGGCCGACTTCGTCGATGCCTTCTACGCCAAGCGCGGCCTTCCTGTGCCGCCGCTGGATTGAAACACAACGAGTTTTTCCTGCTTTACATACTAATTATGAAAATGGAGCGCTAAATGAGCTTTTTCATCTCCCCCGCCTTCGCGGACGCTGCAGCCCCGGCTGCCGCGGGCCCTGCGGGTTCCGGTTTCGAGTGGATCTTCCTGGTGGGCTTTCTGGTCATCTTCTATCTGATGATCTGGCGCCCACAGGCCAAGCGCGCCAAAGAGCAGAAAAACCTGCTGGGCAACCTGCAGAAAGGCGACGAAGTTGTAACCGCTGGCGGTATCGCCGGAAAAATCAACAAAGTGACTGACGACTTTGTTGTGATTGAAGTGTCCGATACCGTTGAGCTGAAAATCCAGAAGGGCTCCATTGTGGCCACTCTGCCAAAGGGCACTCTGAAAGCCCTCTGAGTTTCATATCTACCATCGACGGGGCGCGCAAGGCGCCCCGCGTTTTAAGCGGGCGGCGTGATGCTGAACAAATACCCTCTGTGGAAATACATACTGATTCTGGCAGTGCTGGCGATCGGTTTCATTTATTCCGCACCCAATCTCTACCCTGACGATCCGGCTATCCAGATCAGCGGCGCGAGCACGGCGTTGCAAGTCAACCAGGCCGATGTCGACCGTGCCGCCAAGGCGCTGACCGATGCAGGTCTTGCGGTCAAAGGTTCTTCTCTGGCTGAGAATGGCAAGGGCGGTTTGCTGCGTCTGACCAAACAGGAAGACCAGTTGCCGGCCAAAGACATCGTGCGCAAGGCGCTGGGCGACGACTATGTCGTGGCATTGAACCTGGCCCGTACGACACCGGCCTGGCTGAGCAACCTGGGCGCAAGCCCGATGAAACTGGGTCTGGACCTGTCGGGCGGCGTGCACTTTTTGCTCGAAGTCGACATGGACAAGGCCATCGATGCTCGCCTGAAAGTCTACGAAGGCGAGGTCAAGACCTTGCTGCGCAAAGAGAAGGTGCGTTATCGCAGCCTGCCGCAGCAGAACAACGTGATTCAACTGGGCTTCACTGATGATGCCGAGCGTGAACAGGCCCGTGCGCTGATCCGCAAGAGCTTCACAGATTTCGAAATCACCCCGTCCGAGCTCAACGGCATTGTCACGCTGCGTCTGGCGCTGACCCCGGCCAAGCTGGCAGAAATTCGCGAATACTCCATCAAGCAGAACCTGACCACGGTGCGTAACCGGGTCAACGAGCTGGGCGTGGCCGAGCCGCTGGTACAGCGCCAGGGCGCCAACCGCATCGTGGTCGAGCTGCCAGGCGTGCAAGACACCGCCGAAGCCAAGCGTATCCTCGGCAAGACGGCCAACCTGGAATTCCGTCTGGGTGCAGGCCCGGATGACTCCAAGGCCACCACTGAAATGTTCGAGTTCCGTGAAGGTGGTCGTCCGGCTGCCGCTGTGGAGCGCGGTCTGATCATCACCGGTGACCAGGTCACCGATGCCCAGGCCAGCTACGACGAACATGGCCGTCCACAGGTGAACATCAACCTTGATGGTCACGGTGGCGAACTGATGAGCCGCGCCACCCGCAGCAACGTGGGCCGCAGCATGGCGGTGATCTTCATCGAGCAGCGTCCGGTGACGACTTACGCCAAACAGATGGTCGACGGCGTCGAGAAAGAAGTGCCGATCCAGACCTTCAAGGAAGAGAAGAAGATCATCAGCCTGGCGACCATCCAGTCGCCGCTGGGCAGTCAGTTCCGGATTACCGGTCTGAACGGCCAGGGTGAATCTTCCGAGCTGGCGCTGCTGCTGCGTGCCGGTGGTCTGGCTGCACCGATGTACTTCGCTGAAGAACGCACCATCGGTCCGAGCCTGGGTGCTGACAACATCACCAAGGGTATCGACGCTTCGTTGTGGGGCATGCTGTTCGTGTCGCTGTTCATCATGGCCATCTACCGCTTCTTCGGCCTGATCGCAACCGTCGCCCTGGCCTTCAACATGGTTGCACTGCTGGCGCTGATGTCGCTGCTGGGGGCCACGCTGACCCTGCCGGGTATTGCCGGTATCGTGTTGACCATGGGTATGGCGGTGGACGCCAACGTGCTGATCTTCTCGCGGATTCGCGAAGAGCTGGCCAATGGCATGAGCGTGCAGCGCGCCATCAACGAAGGTTTCGACCGCGCGTATACCGCGATCATCGACGCCAACCTGACCAGTTTGCTGGTCGGCGGCATTCTCTATGCAATGGGTACCGGCCCGGTCAAAGGCTTTGCCGTTACCCTGTCGCTGGGGATCTTTACCTCCATGTTCACGGCCATCATGGTAACTCGCGCAATGATCAACCTGATCTACG
The DNA here is from genome assembly GCF_054589175.1 of Pseudomonas sp. 3A(2025). Lineage (NCBI taxonomy): Bacteria > Pseudomonadati > Pseudomonadota > Gammaproteobacteria > Pseudomonadales > Pseudomonadaceae > Pseudomonas > Pseudomonas sp. 3A(2025). The sequence continues at coordinate 5,685 of NZ_BAAILM010000095.1, forward strand.
GCGGGCGTGACTTCAAGAAGCTGTGGATTTAAGGAGCTGCCATGAAATTAGGTACGATCAATTTCATGGGCGTGCGCAACGGTGCGTTCGCCCTGACCATGCTCCTTACGGTACTGGCGTTGTTCAGCTGGTTCCATAAAGGGCTCAATCTGGGTCTGGACTTCACCGGCGGTACGCTCATCGAGCTGACCTACGAGCAGCCAGCCGACCTTGGCAAAGTGCGTCAGGAACTGGGTAATGCCGGTTACCACGACGCGGTGGTGCAGAGCTTCGGTGCCACCACCGACCTGCTGGTGCGCATGCCGGGTGATGACCCGCAACTGGGCTCGCGCATTGCCGATGCACTGCGCAAGGCCGATGCCGGTAACCCGGCGACCGTCAAGCGTGTCGAGTTCGTCGGCCCGCAAGTGGGTGAAGAGCTGCGCGACCAGGGCGGTATCGCCATGTTGCTGGCATTGGGCGGCATCATGCTGTACCTGGCCTTCCGGTTTCAGTGGAAGTTCGGTGTTGGCGCGATCGTCTCCCTGGTGCACGACGTGGTGGTGACGATGGGTATCCTGTCGTTCTTCCAGATCACCTTCGACCTGACCGTGCTGGCCTCGGTGCTGGCGATCATCGGTTACTCGCTCAACGACACCATCGTGGTCTTTGACCGGGTGCGCGAGAACTTCCGCGTACTGCGCAAGGCGACGCTGATCGAGAACATCAACATCTCGACCACCCAGACCTTGCTGCGCACCATCGCCACCTCGGTGTCGACGCTGCTGGCCATCATCGCGTTGTGGGCCTTTGGGGGTGACAACCTGGAGGGCTTCTCCATTGCGCTGTTCGTCGGCGTTCTGGCGGGCACCTACTCGTCGATCTACATCGCCAACGTGGTGCTGATCTGGCTGAATCTGAGCAGTGAAGACCTGATTCCGCCGGTAACGGCTGACAAAGTCGACGATCTGCCATAAGGCATCGAAGCTGACCAAAAAAGGCGCGAGTGTTGAACTCGCGCCTTTTTTATTGCTCCAAGGCTGGGTAAATCGCAAGAAATTGCGCTTGGAAGGTCAGGAGGTTCACGTGAACAAGTCTCTGTTGGTGGGTGCCGTGTTGGGAGCCGTTGCGGTGACTGCGGGTGGCGCATTTGCCACCTACAGTCTGGTTAACAGCGGTCCGGAATATGCTGATGTACTGGCGGTCGAGCCGGTCAAGCAGCAAATCAAGACGCCGCGTGAGGTGTGCAAGGACGTGACCGTGACGCGCAAGGCGCCGGTCAAGGACGAACACCAGATTGTCGGCAGTGTGCTGGGTGCTGTGGCCGGTGGCTTGCTGGGTAACCAGGTCGGCGGCGGCAACGGCAAGAAGATTGCCACTGTGGCCGGTGCGGTCGGTGGCGGTTATGCCGGTAACAAGGTTCAGGAAGGCATGCAGAACCGCGACACTTATACGACGACCCAGACGCGCTGTAACACCGTCAACGACATCAGCGACAAGGTCGTGGGTTACAACGTCAAGTACAAGGTCGGCGAGAAGGTCGGTCAGGTGCGCATGGACCGCGATCCGGGCAATCAGATTCCGGTCGACAAGAATGGTCAGCTGATTCTCAGCCAGCAATAAGTTTCGCGCATAAAAAAACCGGCCACTTGAGCCGGTTTTTTTATGCCTGCATTTTGATCGGTGTTTAGATCAGCGCTTGATCGAAGGCGGCAGGTGCGGTGCGATGGAGGTCAGCACGGCTTTGAAGCATTTGGCGTTGCCCGCCACGATGTGGCCTTTTTCAAGGAAGTCGTGACCGCCGGTGAAGTCGCTCACCAGGCCGCCGGCTTCTTGAATCAGCAGGGCGCCCGCAGCGATGTCCCACTCGGACAGGCCCGACTCCCAGAAGGCGTCGAAGCGGCCGGCAGCGACATAGGCCAGGTCCAGGCTGGCGGAGCCGGCGCGACGGATGCCGGCAGTCTGGCCGATCAGGCTGCGGAACATGCCCAGGTAGTTTTCCAGGTGGTCGAGCTGGTTGTCGCGGAACGGGAAGCCGGTACCCAGCAGGGCGCCTTCGAGGCTCTTGCGCGAGCTGACGCGCAGGCGACGGCCATTGAGGGCGGCGCCACGGCCACGGCTGGCGGTGAATTCTTCCTGGCGAACCGGGTCCAGGACCACGGCGTGTTCCAGGCGACCACGGTATTTGCAGGCGATGCTCACTGCAAAGTGCGGGATGCCACGGACGAAGTTGGTGGTGCCGTCCAGTGGGTCGATGATCCACAGGTAATCGGTGCCCTCGCCGCTGCCGGCGTGCAGGCCGCTTTCTTCGCCGAGGATGCCGTGAGTCGGGTAGGCCTTGCGCAGGGCTGCGATGATGCTTTGCTCAGCCGCGCGATCAATTTCGCTGACGTAGTCTTTGGCTTCTTTTTCGTCGACCTTGATGGTATCCAGGCGCTCGATGGAGCGGAAAATCAATTCGCTGGCGGTGCGTGCGGCGCGCAGCGCGATATTCAGCATGGGCTGCATGGATAAATCACCTAGGGTTGTTAAAGAGAGCCGGGCATTCTAGTGGCTGAATTAAATTATTTCCAGCGTGGCGTGGGCATTCTGAATGCCTGGCGGATGAACTGCTGTCGTCGCGCGTCCGTCGCCTGCGCGTCAAGGTGTCGCAAGGCTTCGTGGCGTTAAGCAGGCCGCTTCTGTAAGATTTGCGCCCCAAGATTGAGTCAGTGAGCGCACACGGTGTTGCACAACATTCGTATTGTCCTGGTCGGTACGACCCATCCCGGAAATATCGGTGGGGCCGCCCGCGCCATGAAAAACATGGGCCTGACGCGCTTGGTACTGGTCGAGCCGCGGGTGTTTCCGTCGCCTGAAGCTGACGCACGGGCCTCCGGCGCCGATGATATTCTGGGTGGCGCGCACGTAGTGTCGAGCCTTGAAGAGGCGCTGGTCGGTTGCAGTCTGGTGCTGGGCACCAGTGCGCGCGATCGCAGCTTGCCCTGGCCAATGCTTGACCCGCGCGAGTCGGGCGAAAAAGTCATCGAGCAGGCAGGCGAGGGCCTTGAGGTTGCGCTGGTGTTCGGGCGTGAGCATGCCGGCCTGACCAACGACGAGCTGCAGCGCTGCCATTATCATGTGCATATCGCCTCCAATCCCGATTTCAGCTCGCTGAACCTGGCCGCTGCGGTGCAAGTGCTCAGTTATGAAGTGCGCATGGCATGGCTGGCCGGTCAGCAAGCGCCGCTTGAGACCAAGGCGTCGGTGGCGCGTGAGCATGAGCTGGCGACCATGGATGAAATGGAAGGCTTTTATGCTCATCTGGAGCAGACGCTGGTTGCCATCGGCTTTCTGGACCCGGAAAAACCGCGCCACCTGATGGCGCGTCTGCGCCGTCTTTATGGTCGGGGTGAAATTGAGCGGCCGGAGCTGAGCATCCTGCGCGGTATCCTGACCGAAACGCAGAAAGTGGCACGCGGTGAACCCTACAAACGGAAGGATCAGTGATGTTCGAGCGGTTGCGAGAAGATATTCAGAGCGTTTTCCACCGAGACCCGGCGGCGCGCAATGCCTTTGAAGTGCTGACCTGCTACCCCGGGATGCACGCGATCTGGATGCACCGCGCCGCTCACATTCTTTGGCGTAATAACTGGAAGCTGTCGGCGCGCGTGGTGTCGAACTTCAGCCGCTGGATGACCGGCATCGAGATTCATCCGGGGGCGAAGATTGGCCGGCGTTTCTTTATCGATCACGGCATGGGCATCGTCATCGGCGAAACCGCCGAGATCGGTAATGACGTAACGCTGTATCAAGGCGTGACCCTGGGCGGTACCAGCTGGAATGCCGGCAAGCGTCACCCGACGCTCGAAGACGGTGTGGTAGTGGGCGGCGGCGCCAAGGTGCTGGGGCCGTTTACCGTCGGGGCAGGGGCCAAGATCGGCTCCAATGCCGTGGTCACCAAGCCGGTACCAGCCGGTGCGACGGCGGTGGGTATTCCGGCGCGGATCATCGTCAAGTCCGATGGTGAGGTCGAGGCGCGGCGCAAGGCGATGGCCGAGAAGCTCGGCTTCGATGCCTATGGCGTTGGTCAGGACATGCCTGACCCGATTGCGCGTGCCATCGGCCAGTTGCTCGACCATCTGCAGGCAGTGGATGTGCGTCTTGAGGATATGTGCGGTGCCTTGAGCAAGCTGGACAGCGACTATCGGGCTTGCGCGCTGCCGTCGTTGCCGGATGAAGTGTTTGAGTGCGTGAAAGATCAGCCGGAGAAGGCGCGCGCTTGACCAGTGTCAATACGCCGTCATTTTTGCTATGCTTCTGCGCGCTCTTTGAGGCTAATCCCGACTGTTTTACTTGGTTTTATAGTTGACTCAAATACTCGGGAATAGCATACTCGCTCCATTCTGAATCACTGCGGTACATGCCATGCGACTGACTACCAAAGGCCGATACGCTGTCACAGCCATGCTTGACCTGGCTTTGCATGCGCAGCATGGCCCTGTGTCACTGGCCGACATTTCCGAGCGCCAAGGCATTTCCCTGTCTTACCTTGAGCAACTGTTCGCCAAGCTGCGTCGCGGCAATCTGGTGTCGAGCGTGCGTGGTCCCGGTGGCGGTTATCAACTGTCGCGTGACATGAACGGCATTCAGGTCGCTCAGGTCGTCGACGCCGTCAACGAATCGGTCGATGCCACCCGTTGTCAGGGGCTGGGCGATTGCCATGCCGGAGATACCTGCCTGACCCACCATTTGTGGTGTGACCTCAGCCAGCAGATTCACGAGTTTCTTAGCGGTATCAGCCTGGCGGACCTTGTCACTCGCCGTGAGGTACAAGAAGTCGCTCAGCGCCAGGATCAGCGTCGTTGCTCGAACACGAGCAAGTCGCCGCAACTGGGTAAGATTGAAACGTCCGCCGTCGAATGAACGCAGATGAATGAGCGGTGCGCCTGCCTGAAAGGAGATATTCAATGAAGTTGCCGATTTACCTCGATTATTCCGCGACGACCCCGGTCGATCCGCGTGTCGCCCAGAAGATGATGGACTGCCTGCTGGTTGACGGCAACTTCGGGAATCCTGCGTCGCGCTCCCACGTTTTTGGCTGGAAAGCCGAAGAGTCGGTCGAGAACGCTCGCCGTCAGGTCGCCGATCTGGTCAACGCCGATCCGCGCGAAATCGTCTGGACTTCCGGTGCGACCGAGTCCGACAACCTGGCTATTAAAGGTGTGGCGCACTTCTACCACACCAAAGGCAAGCACATCATCACCTCCAAGATCGAGCACAAGGCCGTTCTCGATACCACGCGCCAGCTGGAGCGTGAAGGTTTCGAAGTGACCTACCTCGATCCGGGAGAAGACGGCCTGATCACCCCGCAACTGGTCGAAGCGGCCTTGCGCGAAGACACCATTCTGGTGTCGATCATGCACGTCAACAACGAAATCGGTACCGTCAACGATATCGCAGCGATCGGTGAACTGACCCGTTCGCGCGGCGTGTTGTTCCATGTCGATGGCGCTCAGTCTACCGGCAAGGTCGAGATCGACCTGGCCAACCTGAAAGTCGACCTGATGTCGTTTTCGGCGCACAAGACCTACGGCCCCAAAGGCATCGGCGCCCTGTACGTGAGCCGCAAGCCACGTGTTCGCCTCGAAGCCACCATGCACGGCGGCGGTCATGAGCGCGGCATGCGTTCCGGTACCCTGGCGACTCACCAGATCGTCGGTATGGGTGAAGCGTTCCGCATCGCCAAAGAAGAAATGGCCAGCGAGAACCAGCGCATCAAGGCCCTGAGCGACCGCTTCTTCAAACAGGTCGAAGACCTTGAAGAGCTGTACGTCAACGGCAGCCTGACCGCCCGCGTTCCGCACAACCTGAACCTGAGCTTCAACTACGTTGAAGGCGAGTCGCTGATCATGGCGCTCAAGGATCTGGCGGTATCGTCCGGTTCTGCCTGTACTTCGGCATCCCTTGAGCCTTCGTATGTATTGCGCGCCCTGGGCCGCAACGACGAACTGGCACACAGCTCGATTCGCTTCACCTTCGGCCGTTTCAGCACCGAAGAAGAAATCGATTACGCCGCGCAGAAGGTTCGCGAGGCGGTCACCAAGCTGCGAGCACTTTCGCCGCTGTGGGATATGTTCAAAGACGGTGTCGACATCTCCAAGATCGAGTGGGCGGCGCACTAATTTAAAGTCGCCCCCCGGACAGGTCGCCTGCTTTATAAGTCGCGCGACCTGCAGAGCGACTCCCCTGATGTGAGAGGAACAGAATCATGGCTTACAGCGAAAAGGTCATCGACCACTACGAAAACCCACGCAACGTCGGCAAGATGGACGCTGAAGATCCTGATGTCGGCACCGGCATGGTCGGCGCTCCGGCGTGTGGTGACGTGATGCGCCTGCAGATCAAGGTCAACGATCAGGGCGTTATCGAAGACGCCAAGTTCAAGACCTACGGTTGCGGTTCGGCCATTGCGTCCAGCTCCCTCGCCACCGAGTGGATGAAGGGCAAGACCCTGGACGAAGCAGAAACCATCAAGAACACCCAGCTGGCAGAAGAGCTGGCCTTGCCGCCAGTCAAGATCCACTGCTCGGTACTGGCCGAAGATGCCATCAAGGCAGCCGTACGCGACTACAAGCAAAAGAAAGGCTTGTTGTAAGCGTACCGTTCTATAGCAACGCTGGCGAAATCCAAGGAGTTCCCGATGTCAATCAGCATGACCGAAGCCGCCGCCAACCACGTGCGTCGCTCCCTTGACGGACGCGGCAAAGGTGATGGCATTCGTCTGGGTGTTCGCACCACAGGCTGTTCCGGCCTTGCCTATGTGCTTGAGTTCGTCGACGCGGCGGACCCTGAAGACACGGTGTTCGAGGCCTATGGCGTGAAGGTCATCATTGACCCGAAAAGCCTGGTGTACCTCGATGGCACCGAGCTGGACTTCGTCCGCGAAGGCTTGAACGAAGGCTTCAAGTTCAATAATCCCAATTCGCGCGGTGAATGCGGCTGCGGCGAAAGCTTCAACGTCTGAGGCGGGTGATCGTGGGTACTCCTTGTCATTTCGCGCTGTTTGAGCTGAAGCCTGGTTTTGTCGTGGACCTCGACCAGTTGGCGAGCCGCTACCGGGAACTGGCGCGCAGCGTGCACCCGGATCGGTTCGCCGATGCGCCCGAGTCCGAGCAGCGCCAGGCGCTGGAGCGTTCGGCCAACCTCAATGAGGCCTATCAGACCCTCAGGAGTGCCCCGCGTCGGGCGCGCTACCTGCTGGCGATCCGGGGCGATGAGGTGCCGCTTGAAGTGACGGTGCACGACCCCGACTTTCTCTTGCAGCAGATGCAGTGGCGCGAAGAGCTCGAAGACCTGCAGGACGAGGCCGATCTGGCCGGCGTCGCGGTGTTCAAGCGTCGCCTCAAGGTTGCTCAAGAGACCCTCAACGACAGCTTTGCCGCTTGTTGGGATGATGCAGCGCAACGCGAACAGGCCGAGCGCCTGATGCGGCGCATGCAGTTCCTCGACAAGCTTTCCCAAGAAGTGCGCCAGCTCGAAGAGCGCCTCGACGATTAACCCCGTGCGGCCCTGGCCGTACGCCTGTGATTATTCCTAAAAGCATGGCCTTACTGCAGATCGCCGAACCCGGCCAGAGTCCTCAACCGCACCAGCGCCGTCTGGCTGTCGGGATCGACCTTGGCACCACCAATTCGCTGGTTGCTGCATTGCGCAGTGGCCTTTCCGAGCCGTTGGCCGATGAAAGCGGGCAGATCATTCTGCCGTCGGCCGTGCGCTACCATGCCGATCACGTCGAAGTCGGGCACGCTGCCAAGGCGGCGGCCTCGGTTGACCCGTTCAATACGGTGCTGTCGGTCAAGCGCCTGATGGGTCGTGGCATCGCCGACGTCAAGCAACTGGGCGAGCAACTGCCGTACCGCTTCGTCGAAGGCGAGTCGCACATGCCGTTCATCGACACTGTGCAGGGCGCCAAGAGCCCGGTGCAGGTGTCGGCCGACATCCTCAAGGTGCTGCGCCTGCGTGCTGAAGCGACGCTGGGCGGCGAGCTGGTTGGCGCGGTGATCACCGTGCCGGCCTATTTCGACGATGCCCAGCGCCAGGCCACCAAAGACGCAGCGCGTCTGGCTGGCCTTAACGTATTGCGCCTGCTCAACGAGCCGACGGCGGCAGCCGTAGCCTATGGCCTGGACCAGAACGCCGAGGGCGTGGTCGCCATTTATGACCTGGGCGGCGGTACGTTCGATATCTCGATCCTGCGCCTGACTGGCGGTGTCTTCGAAGTGCTGGCCACTGGCGGCGACACTGCGCTGGGCGGCGACGATTTCGACCATGCGATTGCGCAGTGGATCATCCGTGGTGCCGGCTTGTCCTCCGATCTGGAGCCGGCCGCGCAGCGCAGCCTGCTGCACACCGCTTGTGCCGCCAAAGAAGCGTTGACCGACGCCGCGTCTGTCGAAGTGGTGCATGGCGACTGGCGTGCCGAGCTGACCCGCGAAGCCTTCAATGAACTGATCGAGCCGATGCTGGCACGCAGCCTCAAGGCGTGCCGGCGTGCGGTGCGTGACGCCGATATCGAAATCGACGACGTCAAGGCCGTGGTCATGGTCGGCGGTTCGACCCGTGTGCCGCGCGTGCGTGATGCGGTGGCCGAGCTGTTCGGTCGCCAGCCGCTGACCGACATCGACCCTGACCAGGTCGTGGCCATCGGTGCGGCGATTCAGGCCGACACTCTGGCCGGCAACAAGCGCGACGGCGGCGAACTGTTGCTGCTCGACGTGATCCCGCTGTCGCTGGGGCTGGAAACCATGGGTGGGCTGATGGAGAAAGTCATCGCCCGCAACACGACCATTCCGGTGGCGCGTGGCCAGGAATTCACCACCTATAAAGACGGCCAGACAGCCATGATGATTCATGTGCTGCAAGGCGAGCGCGAGCTGATCAGCGATTGCCGTTCTCTGGCGCGCTTCGAGCTGCGTGGCATTCCGCCGATGGTCGCCGGTGCGGCGAAGATTCGCGTGACCTTTCAGGTCGATGCCGACGGGCTGCTCAGCGTAGCGGCCCGTGAGCTGGCGTCGGGCGTCGAGTCGAGCATTCAAGTCAAGCCGTCCTACGGGCTGACCGACGGCGAAATTGCCCGGATGCTCAAGGACTCCTTCCAGAATGCCGGGCAAGACAAGGTGGCTCGCGTGTTGCGCGAGCAACAGGTCGATGCCGAGCGCCTGCTGGAAGCGGTGCAGGGCGCGCTGGAAGTCGATGGCGAACGCCTGCTCGACGAAGAAGAGCGGTTGGTTATCAACCTGCAAATGGACGAATTACGTGAACTGATGCAAGGCACCGATGGCCTGGCCATCGAGCAACAGACCCGCCGTCTGTCGCAAGTGACCGATGCATTTGCTGCAAGGCGCCTGGATTCGACGGTAAAAGCCGCACTGGCAGGACGCAACCTGAATGAGATTGAGGAATAACTGATGCCGTTGGTGACCTTTCTGCCCCATAAGGAGCATTGTCCGGACGGGATGACCGTCGAGGCGGCGCCCGGGACGACAATTCTGGATCTCGCCCACGATCATCACATCGAGATCGAAAGCGCCTGCGGTGGCGTGAGTGCCTGCACCACCTGCCACTGCATTGTGCGCAAGGGCTTCAATTCGACCGGTGAGGTCGATGAGCTCGAAGAAGACATGCTCGACAAGGCCTGGGGGCTGGAAGCGCAGTCGCGGTTGTCGTGCCAGGCCAAGGTCGGTAACGAAGACCTGACCATCGAGATTCCGAAATATTCGCTCAACCACGCTGCCGAAGCGCCGCACTGATCTCAAGGAGAATAGGCATGGGTCTCAAATGGGTTGATGTGCAGGAAATCGCGATCCAGCTGGCTGAAGCACACCCGGATATCAATCCGCTGACGGTGAATTTCGTCAAGCTGCGCAATCTGGTGATGGCGCTGCCGGAATTCGACGATATCCCTGATCGCGGCGGGGAAAAGGTCCTTGAGGCGATCCAGGGGTTGTGGATTGAAGAGGCTGACTGACACCGGACAGCCTCTGTAACGCAAGCAAGTTAGGCAATACTCTAGAACCCGCGTATAATTCGCGGGTTTAATTTTTCGATTTAATTTCTGTTTCTGGAGTTTCACCATGGCTGTTCAACGTACTTTCTCGATCATCAAGCCTGACGCCGTTGCCAAGAACGTGATCGGCAAGATCACCACTCGCTTCGAAGACGCTGGCCTGCGCATCGTTGCTTCGAAAATCAAGCAACTGTCCAAGGCTGAAGCTGAAGGCTTCTACGCCGAGCACAGCGAGCGCGGTTTCTTCGGTGACCTAGTTGCCTTCATGACTTCCGGTCCAGTTGTCGTTCAGGTTCTGGAAGGCGAGAACGCCATTGCTCTGAACCGTGAGCTGATGGGCGCTACCAACCCTAAAGAAGCTGCTGCCGGCACCATCCGTGCTGACTTCGCCGAGTCGATCGACGCCAACGCCGTTCACGGTTCGGACTCCGAAGCTGCTGCTGCTCGCGAAATTGCTTACTTCTTCGCTGCTACCGAAGTAACTGCTCGCTAAGCCACGGCCGACGAGCAAGAGGTGAATTCATGATCGTGACGACTGGTAAAACCAACCTGCTGGGTCTGACTCAGCCGGAAATGGAAAAATTCTTCGAGTCAATCGGGGAGAAACGCTTCCGTGCCGGTCAGGTCATGAAGTGGATTCACCACTTTGGCGTCGATGATTTCGACGCCATGACCAATGTCGGCAAGGCCTTGCGCGAAAAGCTCAAGGCCTGCTCCGAGATTCGCGGCCCCGAAGTTGTCAGCGAGGACATCTCCACCGACGGCACCCGTAAATGGGTGGTGCGTGTGGCGTCCGGCAGCTGCGTCGAGACCGTCTACATTCCTCAGGGCAAACGCGGCACATTGTGCGTTTCGTCCCAGGCAGGCTGTGCCCTGGATTGCAGTTTCTGCTCCACCGGCAAGCAAGGCTTCAATAGCAACCTCACCGCCGCCGAAGTGATCGGCCAGGTGTGGATTGCCAACAAATCCTTTGGCAGCGTTCCGGCCACCGTCGACCGTGCCATCACCAACGTGGTGATGATGGGCATGGGTGAACCGCTGCTGAACTTCGATAACGTCGTGGCCGCCATGCATTTGATGATGGACGACCTGGGCTATGGCATTTCCAAACGCCGTGTGACCCTGTCGACCTCCGGTGTGGTGCCGATGATCGACGTGCTGGCTCAGCACATCGACGTGTCCCTGGCGCTGTCCCTGCACGCGCCCAACGACGAACTGCGCAACAAGCTGGTGCCTATCAACAAGAAGTACCCGCTCAAGGTGCTGCTCGAGTCCTGCCGCCGCTACATGGCCACGCTGGGCGAGAAGCGCGTGCTGACCGTCGAGTACACCTTGCTCAAGGACGTCAACGACCAGCCGGCGCACGCGACCGAGATGATCGAGTTGCTCAAGGACACCCCTTGCAAGATCAACCTCATCCCGTTCAACCCGTTCCCGCATTCCGGCTACGAGCGCCCCAGCAACAATGCCATCCGGCGCTTCCAGGACATGCTGCATCAGGCCGGCTACAACGTGACCGTGCGCACCACCCGTGGTGAAGACATCGATGCTGCCTGCGGGCAACTGGTCGGTCAGGTCATGGATCGCACGCGCCGTAGCGAACGCTACATCGCCGTTCGCGAGGTCAATGCCGAAGCCGGGCAGGGACAGCGCGCGGCCTCCTGATACGCATGCGAACCTGACCGAGAGGGACCTTATGTCTGTGCGCGCCTTGTTGCTGTTGAGTGTTGCCTTCCTGATGGCGGGGTGCGTGACATCGGGCGATGTCGATCCGATGACCACCAGCAAGGGGCGTGACCAGGCCCTCCAGGCGTATGTGCAACTGGGCCTGGGGTACTTTCAGCAGGGCCAGACCGAGCGGGCCAAGGTGCCACTGAAAAAGGCGCTGGAACTCAACCGTAACGATCCGGATGCCAATGCTGCCCTGGCGATCGTGTTCCAGGCCGAAATGGAGCCGGAGCTTGCCGATCAGTACTACCTCAAGGCAATTGCCGGCAGTAAGGAAGATGCCCGCATCGTCAATAACTACGGCAGCTTTCTGTACGATCAAAAACGTTACAAGGAAGCTTTCGCACGTTTTGAACAGGCGGCGGCCGACAATCTGTATCCTGAGCGCTCGCGGGTCTTCGAGAGCCTGGGCATGACTGCTCAGAAGCTGGGGGATCGCGAAAAGGCGCGTGAATATTTCACCCGTGCCTTGCGTCTGGAGCGTCGTCAGCCGCGTGCGTTGCTGGAAATGGCTGAGTTGTCTTACGAAGACAGGCAATATGTACCCGCGCTCGATTACTACGCGCGCTTCAGCCAGCTCAGCGAGCAGAATGCGCGTAGCCTGTTGCTCGGTATACGACTGGCCAGAATTCACGAAGACCGTAACACTGCAGCCAGTTATGGCCTGCAGCTGAGAAGACTCTATCCCGGTTCGCCGGAATATCAGCAATACCTGTTGGAGCAATGATGAAAGCGGCGCATCCCGAAGTTGTAACAGGCAATGGTATGAATCCTGGGGAAACCCTGCGCCAGGCCCGTGAGAGCCAGAACTGGTCGCTGTCTGATGTGGCGTTGAGGCTCAACCTGACCGCCAGTTCCTTGAACCATGTCGAGAACGGCGCGTTCGACAAGCTGCCGGGGCACACCTTTGCCCGTGGCTATGTCCGCGCCTACGCCAAATTGCTCGAACTGGACCAGGCAGCGCTGGTTGCCCAGTTCGACCAGTACACCGGCTCCAATGCCAAGGGCAGCGAAGTGCATGCCTTGGGGCGTATCGAAGAGCCGGTGCGGCTGTCGCATAACATTCTGCGTATTGTCAGCCTGATTTTGTTGCTGGTGCTGGTCGGCGGTGGTTTTCTCTGGTGGCAAGACCAGGGCTCGTTGCGCGGCAAGGACATTGCCGGGTTGAGCCTTGAGCATGTCGAGGTCGAGAGCGCCGACGGCACCACTCAGATTCATCAGCTGGACGAGCCGCCACAAGAAACGCCCGCGCCGCAGGTTGGCAATGGCAATTCTTCGCCATTGCCACTGACCCCGTCGACGTCGACTGCCGAGACTGCACCCGTCAGTCCGGCACCTGCCAGCCCGGCGTCTGCGCCGGTCCAGGCCACGCCGCCAGTCGCCAGTGCGCCAGCCGCTGTCGCGCCATCGGTGCCTGCAGCCACTTCCGAAACGATTGCGCCGATCGTCGCCGGCTCCGGTCAGGTCAGCGTCAAATTCGTCGCCGATTGCTGGGCCCAGGTCACCGATGCCAACGGCAAGGTCCTGAGCAGCGGCCTGAAACGCAAGGGTGAAACCCTCGACGTAACCGGTAAGCCACCACTTTCTCTGCGTCTGGGCTATGCCCGTGGTGCCGAAGTCAGCTACAACGGACAGCCTGTAGACGTGGCTCCATTTACCTCCGGCGAAACCGCTCGCCTGAAACTAGGGCAATAAGTCATGCACGGCCATTCCCCCATCAAACGTCGAGAGTCGCGCAAGATCTGGGTTGGATCTGTGCCGGTCGGTGGCGATGCCCCGATTGCCGTACAGAGCATGACCAACAGCGACACCAACGATGTGGCTGCCACTGTGGCCCAGATCAACCGTCTGGAAGCTGCCGGTGTGGACATCGTACGGGTCTCGGTACCCGACATGGACGCCGCCGAGGCTTTCGGCCGCATCAAGCAACTGGTCAAGGTACCGTTGGTCGCCGACATTCACTTCGATTACCGCATTGCGCTGCGCGTAGCGGAACTGGGCGTCGACTGCCTGCGCATCAACCCCGGCAATATCGGTCGCGAAGACCGGGTCAAGGCCGTGGTCGATGCCGCGCGTGATCGTGGCATTCCGATCCGCATCGGCGTCAACGCCGGTTCCCTGGAAAAAGACCTGCAGAAAAAGTACGGCGAGCCTACGCCTGAAGCGCTGGTCGAGTCGGCACTGCGTCATGTCGAGCACCTTGATCGCCTGAATTTTCAGGACTTCAAGGTCAGCGTAAAGGCCTCTGACGTGTTCATGGCCGTCGAAGCCTACCGGCAGTTGGCCCGGCAGATTACCCAGCCATTGCACCTGGGCATCACCGAAGCCGGTGGTCTGCGTTCTGGCACAGTGAAATCTGCCGTAGGGCTGGGTATGCTGCTCGCCGAAGGGATTGGCGATACTATCCGCATCTCGCTGGCGGCCGATCCGGTCGAAGAGGTCAAGGTCGGTTACGACATCCTCAAGTCGTTGCACCTGCGTTCGCGTGGTATCAACTTCATTGCCTGCCCGAGCTGCTCGCGGCAGAACTTCGATGTGGTCAAGACCATGAACGAGCTTGAAAACCGCCTTGAGGACCTGCTGGTACCGCTGGATGTCGCGGTGATCGGTTGCGTGGTCAACGGCCCTGGAGAAGCCAAGGAAGCCCATATCGGGCTGACCGGTGGTTCCCCGAACCTGATCTATATCGACGGCAAGCCGGCGCAGAAACTGGGCAACGAGAATCTGGTCTCCGAACTCGAACGCCTGATTCGCGAGAAAGCAGCCGAAAAAGCTCAAGCTGACGCCTCGGTCATCGTGCGCGGCTAATCAAGATTGCTAAGGATTTTTTGTGAGTAAGTCTCTGCAAGCCATTCGTGGCATGAACGACATTTTGCCCGAGCAGACCCCGCTGTGGCGTTACTTTGAAGGCACCGTCTCGCGTCTGCTGGATAACTACGGTTATCGCCAGATCCGCATGCCGATCGTCGAGTTCACCGAGCTGTTCAAGCGCTCGATCGGCGAAGTGACCGATATCGTCGAAAAAGAGATGTACACCTTTGCCGACCGTAACGGCGATTCCCTGACCCTGCGCCCTGAAGGCACAGCAGCCTGCGTGCGTGCGGTGCTGGAGCACGGTATCACCGGCGGTGGTCAGGTGCAGAAACTCTGGTATATCGGCCCGATGTTTCGCCATGAGCGTCCGCAGAAAGGCCGTTATCGCCAGTTTCACCAGATTGGCGTAGAGGTTTTCAATCTCGATGGCCCGGACATCGACGCAGAATTGATCGTGCTGACCTGGCGTCTGTGGGGCCAGTTGGGCATCCGCGATGCGGTCAAGCTCGAACTCAACAGCCTGGGCACCAGCGAAGCCCGTGCCCGTTATCGCGATGCGCTGGTCGAGTACCTCTCGGCGCGTCACGAGCAACTGGACGAAGACAGCCAGCGTCGGCTGAAAAGCAACCCGCTGCGTATTCTCGACACCAAGGATCAGGCCACTCAGGCCCTGCTGGTCGACGCGCCGAAGCTGGCCGACTACCTCGACGACGAGTCGCGTATCCACTTCGACGGCCTCAAGGCGCGTCTGGATGCGGCCGGCATTCCGTACGTGATCAACCCCAAGCTGGTACGTGGGCTCGATTACTACAGCAAGACCGTTTTTGAATGGGTCACCGACAAGCTCGGCGCCCAGGGCACCGTGTGTGCCGGCGGTCGTTACGATGGTCTGGTCGAGCAGATGGGTGGCAAGCCTACGACCGGCGTCGGCTTCGCCATGGGCATCGAGCGTCTGGTGTTGCTGCTTGAAACCCTGGAGCAAGTGCCGCAAGACATCGCGCGTCAGGTCGATATTTACCTCTGCGCCTTTGGCGAGGCGGCAGAGCTTGCAGCCCTGGCGCTGACCGAGCGGGTTCGCGACCAGTTGCCGAACCTGCGTTTGCAGGTCAATGCCGGCGCCGGCAGCTTCAAGAGCCAGTTCAAGAAAGCCGACAAGAGCGGCGCGCTGTATGCTCTGATCCTGGGTGAAGAAGAGCTGGCCGGCCAGCAGATCGGCGTCAAGCCGCTGCGTGGGCAGGGCGAGCAACAGAATATTGCCTGGGACGCTCTGCCCGAGCACCTGGCGGCTTGCCTCGCGCAGGCTTGAGCGGTCAAACAGACGATTTAGCGACGAATCAGGAGTATTGGGGTGTCGAGTAGCGAAGATGATGATCTGGCAGCAATGAAAGACTGGTGGCAGCGCAACGGCAAGCCCTTGGTAACGGGTGGTTTGCTGGCGCTGGTAGTCGTCTTCGGCTGGCAGTACTGGAAGAAATATCAAAGCACCCAGGCATCCAATGCTTCGGTGCTTTACCAGCAATTGCTGGAAACGGCCCTGACCCCTACCGGTGAAGCCGATCCTGCCCGTGTTGCCGACGTGGCCGGCAAGCTCAAGAAGGAATACGGCGGCACCGCTTACGCGCAATACGCCAGCCTGTTCGTCGCCAAGGTGGCGGTCGATACCGGCAAGCTCGATGATGCCGTTGCCGAATTGAAGCCGGTTGCCGACAAGCCATCCAACCCGACACTGGGTGAACTGGCGCGTCAGCGTCTGGCCCGTGTACTGGCGGCGCAGAACAAGGCCGAAGATGCGCTCAAGCTGCTCAACGGCGATGCCGACAAGGCATTCCTGGCCAGCCGTGAAGAACTCAAGGGCGATCTGCTGGTGCAGCTGGGTCGTACCGATGAGGCACATGCTGCTTATCAAAAGGCCAAGAATGCACTGTCGCCAGACGCGGCGGTGGGTGGCCTGCAAATGAAGCTCGACGATCTGGCCAAAGGGGATGCGTGACGTGATTCGTTGGAAACATGCAGCATTGCTGGCTCTGGCCGTGATGGCCGTGGGTTGCAGCAGCAACAGCAAGAAAGAATTGCCGCCAGCCGAGCTGACCGACTTCAAAGAAGAAGTGGTCCTGCAAAAAGTCTGGAGCCACTCGGTCGGCGACGGCCAGGGCGAGACCTGGAACATGCTGGTTCCGGCCATCGACGGTGATCGTATCTATGCCGGCGACGTGACCGGTGAAGTGGTTGCCCTGGACCGCCATACGGGCGACAAACTCTGGGAAAAAGACCTCGACCTGCCGGTTTCCGGTGCGGTCGGTGTAGGCTACGGCTTGTTGACCGTCGGCACTGTGCGCGGTGAAGTGGTAGCCCTGGATTCGAGCACTGGCGAAGAAAGATGGCGCGCCCGTGTCAGCAGCGAAGTTCTGGCACCGCCGGCCAACAACGGTGACGTTGTGGTCGTGCAGACCCAGGACGACCGCATCATCGGTCTGGACGCCTACACCGGTGCCCAGCGCTGGATCTACGAAAGCACGCCTGCCGTGCTGACGTTGCGTGGCACCAGTGCGCCGATCGTCACCAATCGTCTGGCGATTGCCGGCCTGTCGACCGGTAAGGTCGTGGCGCTGGACATCAGCAACGGCGTGCCAGTCTGGGAGCAGCGTATTGCCGTTCCGCAAGGCCGTTCGGAGCTTGAGCGTGTGGTCGACATCGACGGCGGCCTGCTGCTGTCCGGTGGCACCCTGTATGTGGCCAGCTATCAGGGCCGCGTTGCCGGTCTCGACCTGGACAGCGGCCGCGTACTGTGGCAGCGCGATGCGTCGAGCTATGCCGGTGTGGCCCAGGGTTTCGGCAGCGTTTACGTCAGCCTGGCGTCCGGCACGGTCGAAGGCGTCGACGAGCGTTCGTCTACCGCACTGTGGAGCAACGAGTCGCTGGCTCGTCGCCAACTGAGCGCGCCTGAAGTGTTTTCCAGCTATGTGGCTGTAGGTGACTTCGAAGGTTATCTACACTTGCTCAGCCAGGTCGACGGTCGTTTCGTGGCCCGTCAACGTATCGACAGCGATGGCCTGCGGGCTCGTCCGCTGGTGGTCGGCGACATGATTTACGTGTATGGCAACAGTGGCAAACTCGAAGCCCTGACCATCAAGCAATGATTGTCCAAGGCCTGGGCTGAACGCCCCGGCCTGCCTTGCTTGTGCAAGGCAGCAGTGCCCTCGGGGACTGTTTCGCACTCTGGCCGCTGCCCCGCAGCGGCTTTTGTATTTTCTGAAATAACGCAGTGGAGAGCCGCATGGTTCCCGTAATCGCCCTGGTGGGCCGACCGAACGTCGGCAAGTCCACCATGTTCAACCGCCTGACCAGGTCTCGGGACGCCATCGTTGGCGACCTGTCCGGTCTGACCCGTGATCGCCAATACGGAGAGGCGAAATGGCAGGGGCACTCTTACATCCTGATCGACACCGGCGGTATCTCCGGTGACGAGCATGGTATGGATGAAAAGATGGCCGAGCAGTCGCTGATGGCCATCGAAGAAGCCGATGTCGTACTGTTTCTGGTAGATGCCAAGGCTGGCTATACCGCCGCCGACCAGATGATTGGCGAGCACTTGCGCAAGCGCAACAAGCGCAGCTACGTGATTGCCAACAAGATCGATAACATCGACGAAAACCTGGCCCGCGCCGAGTTCAGCCCGATGGGCCTGGGCGACGCCATTCCGGTAGCCGGTGCTCACGGCCGTGGCATCACCCAGATGCTCGATTTCGTGCTCAAGGACCTGGAATGGGACGAGCAGGAAGTCATCGATCCTGAGGGCGTCGAAGAAGTCGCCGAAGGCGAGGAAGCCAAGCGTATTCCCGGTCCGAGCGAGAAAGATGGCATCAAGATCGCCATTATCGGCCGCCCGAACGTCGGCAAGTCGACCCTGGTCAACCGCATGCTCGGTGAAGACCGGGTCATCGTTTATGACCAGCCTGGAACGACGCGCGACAGTATTTACATCCCGTTCGAGCGTAACGAAGAAAAGTACACCCTGATCGACACGGCAGGCGTGCGCAAGCGCGGCAAGATCCACGAGGAAGTCGAAAAGTTCTCGGTGGTCAAAACCCTGCAGGCCATCAAGGACGCCAACGTGGTGATCTTCGTGATGGACTCGCGCGAAGGCGTGGTCGATCACGACCTGAACCTGCTGGGCTTTGCCCTGGAGTCGGGGCGTGCGCTGGTGATTGCCCTGAACAAATGGGACGGCATGACGCCAGGCGAACGCGACTTCGTCAAGATCGAGCTGCAACGCCGCTTGTTCTTCGTCGACTTTGCCGACATCCACTTCATCTCGGCGCTGCACGGCACCGGTGTGGGTAACCTGTACAAGTCGGTACAGAACGCTTTCGCTTCGGCTGTAACCCGCTGGCCGACCAGCCGCCTGACGCAGATCCTTGAAGATGCCGTCAGCGACCACGCACCGCCCATGGTCAATAACCGCCGCATCAAGCTGCGTTATGCCCACCTGGGTGGCGCCAACCCACCGATTATCGTGATCCACGGTAACCAGGTCGATGCGGTGCCCAAGTCGTATGTGCGCTACCTTGAAAACACCTATCGCCGGGTGTTGAAGCTGGTCGGTACGCCGATCCGTATCGAATTCAAGGGCGGCGAAAACCCGTATGAAGGCAACAAGAACACCCTGACCGACCGCCAGGTCAACAAGAAACGCCGCCTGATGTCGCACAACAAAAAAGCCGACAAAAAGCGCCGCGACAAACGCTGAAAGCAGCGGCAAGCTGGCAAGCTTCAAGCTGCAAGTGAAGGCAGTCCGCGAACTGTTCTTGCTTGCAGCTTGTAGCTTGCAACTTACCGCTAAAGTTGTAGGGTTAGCCCCAAGGCTTTCCCTACAGCAGGCGTCCAATGATCGACAGCAAACTGCCCAACGTGGGCACTACTATTTTCACCGTCATGTCGCAACTCGCCGCTGAAACCGGGGCGATCAACCTGTCTCAGGGCTTTCCCGATTTCGATGGTCCGCAGGCGTTGCGCGATGCGGTTGGGCGGCATGTCAGCGAAGGCCGCAATCAGTACTCCCCCATGACCGGCCTGCCGGCCTTGCGTCAGCAAGTGGCCGCCAAGATCGCCCGCAGCTATGGCGTTCAGGTCAATCCCGACAGCGAAATCACTATCACGCCCGGCGCGACCCAAGGCATCTTTTGTGCCGTGCAGGCGCTGATTCGTCCCGGTGACGAAGTCATCGTTTTCGACCCTTGCTACGACAGTTATGAGCCTTCGGTAGAACTGGCCGGTGGCCGCTGCGTGCATGTGCAGCTCGATGCGCATGATTTCTCTATCGACTGGCAGAAACTCAGTGATGCCCTGAGTCCGCGTACCCGCCTGATCATTCTCAATTCACCACACAACCCGTGCGGTGCCTTGCTGAGCCGTGCCGAGCTGGACCGCCTGGCAGCATTGATCGCCGAGCGCGATATCTACCTGATCAGCGACGAGGTCTACGAACATCTGGTGTTCGATGGCCGCCAACACGTCAGCGTTCTGGCCCACGAAGAACTCTATGCACGGGCCTTTGTGGTCAGTTCGTTTGGCAAGACCTACCACGTCACCGGCTGGAAAACCGGCTACGTGGTTGCGCCACCGGCCTTGACCGCCGAATTGCGCAAGGTGCATCAATACGTCAGCTTCTGCGGTGTCACGCCCCTGCAATTCGCGCTAGCCGATTTCATGGCCGAGCATCCGCAACATGTCGAAGAACTGCCGGCGTTCTATCAGGCCAAGCGCGACTTCTTCTGCGATCAACTGGCCGCTTCGCGTTTCAGCTTCCAGCCTGTGGGCGGTACGTATTTCCAGTTGGTGGACTACTCGCAGATTCGTCCCGACCTCAACGATGTCGACATGGCCTTGTGGATGACCCGCGAGCATGGCGTGGCGAGTATTCCGGTGTCGGTGTTCTACCAGAACCCGCCCGAAGGCCAGCGCCTGATCCGCCTGTGCTTTGCCAAACGAGAGGAGACGCTGCGTCAGGCAGCGGAAAAACTATGCGCGATCTGAGTGCCTTGCCGCCGCTGAACATTGCTCTGGTGCAAACCACGCTGGCCTGGCATGACCCGCAGGCCAACCTGGAGCATTTCGAAGCGTTGCTCGATCAGGCCCAACACGCCGATCTGGTAATCCTGCCGGAAATGTTCACCACCGGCTTCACCATGGACTCCGCCAGCCAGGCCGAGGAGGAGGGCGGCCTGGCTACACAATGGCTGCTGGCTCAGGCCAGGCGCATAGATGCGGTCATCACCGGCAGCGTGATCGTGCGCGCCGCCGATGGCAGCCACCGCAACCGGTTGTTGTGGGCGCGGCCTGACGGCGGGCTGCTGCATTATGACAAGCGTCATCTGTTTCGCATGGCGGGCGAACACGAGCATTTCAGCCCTGGCGAGCGGCAGGTGACGTTCGAGCTGAAGGGTTGGCGCATTCGCCCGTTGATTTGTTACGACCTGCGCTTTCCGGTGTGGAGTCGCGACGCGCAGGACACTGATCTACTGCTCTACACCGCCAACTGGCCCGGCGCCCGACGTGCGCACTGGAACCGCCTGCTGCCGGCGCGGGCCATCGAGAACCTGTGCTATGTCGCGGCGGTCAACCGCATCGGCACCGACGGCAAGGGCCTGGCCTACACCGGCGACAGCCAGGTGCTGGATTTCCAGGGGGAAAGCCTGTTTGACGCCGGTGAAGCCGACGGCGTATTCCGGGTCACGCTGGATGCCAGCGAGCTGGCCGCCTATCGTGAACGCTTTCCGGCGTCGCTGGATGCCGACAGCTTTAACATTCAGTAACAGGTATGTAGTTTTCTGTGTGCCGGCCGATACAGTCGGCACACCTGAAAGGAGTTCGTCATGACGACCATCAATACCAGTTCGCTGAGCAGTTACAGCAGCGCCTTGAGCCTGACGGCCAGGAAGCCGGAAGCTGTCCAGGCCGATGAAACCAAGACCTCCGAAACCACCAGGGTCAGCGCCGATCTGAGCGGTGCCAAGACTGGCGGCGCCAGCAAGAGCAAGAGTACGGCGACGACGCCGACCGAAGAAATGATCGAGCAGATCAAGAAGCAGATCGAACAGACTGAAAAACAGCTCGAACAACAAAGAGCGCAATTGGCAGCGGTGCAGAGCAGCAAGGCCGATGAGCAGACCAAGGCCCAGCAGGTCATGGCGATTCAGGTCCAGATCGCCGCCACCAGTGCCAACCTGCAGACTTTGCAGGGCAGTCTGTTGCAGCTCATCGGTGGCAGCATCGACACCACGGCCTGATTCGGGGCAGCGATTGTCTCTGCGCTGATACGTGGTGACTACAAAGTCATGCTGTTTTCACCTGTGGCCGGGCCGATACAGAGTCCGGGCTAACAGGAGATTCACCATGACCACGATCAACACCAGTGCATTGAGCACCTACAGCACCTCGTTCTCGTTGACCACCAAGAGCCAGACCGAGTCGACCAGCGAGACAACTGGCACTGAAGCCAGTAGCTCCGAAACCAACAGCACCGAAGTGTCGCCGGACGGCGCCAAGGCGGGTTCTGCGGCTGGAGCTGCCGGCGGATCCTCCGGTACGTTGTCGTCCACCGAGCAGGCGATCGAGGAGCTTGAAGAGCAAATCGAGGAAGCCCAGAAACAGCTCCAGCAACAACAACAGCAACTGGCCGCTGCACAGAACGGCAAAGGCACCGAAGAAGAAAAGGCAGCACAGGTCGCTGCCATTCAGGCACAGATTTCGACCACCAGCGCTCAGGTGCAGACCTTGCAAGCTTCCTTGCTGCAATTGCAGACCCAGGGCAGTGTGAACACTACGGCCTGATCGAGACACTGCGTATAAAAAAAGCCCCCGGCTCTGTACAGAACCGGGGGCTTTTTGTCGTGTGGTGGTTACTCGTTCACATTCATGAACTTGCGCGCCCACTGCACATAGTCTTCAGGCTGGGTGTAGGTGTGGGTCAGTTCGGTGGCGCTCATTTCCGAGGTGCTGCAGGTAATCTGCCGCTGCGCGCGCAGGCTGTCGTAAGTGGCCTTGATCGCGGCGAAATAGGCGCCATGGCCGTCCACGCAGACCCGTACGCCCATTTCTGCCAGGCGCTTGTTATCGAGCAGTTCAGGGTTGCCGTAGGTGACCAGCATCAATGGCACGGTCACGCCTTCGGAAATCTGCGCCAGGTGTTCGAAATCGCGCACGCCGACCACGGTGATGCCGTCCACGCCGGTGGCCTGGTATTGCTGCATACGGTCGATGGTTTCGTTGACCGGCAGAATGGTCGCGTTGGTACGGGCGAAGATCGACAGTTCACGGTCACTGCGTGCTTCCAGCGCGGCGCGCATCTTGCCCACGCCTTCGTCGACCGGAATCAGGTCGGTGGACTTGCGGCCAAACTGGGCTGGTAGCAGGGTGTCTTCGATGGTCAGTGCAGAAACGCCTGCACGCTCAAGTTCTACCACGGTGCGCATGACGTTCAGCGCGTTGCCATAACCGTGGTCGGCATCGGCAATGAACGGCAGTTCGGCGACGCGGCCAATGCGCGTGGCTTGTTCGGCGAATTCACTCAGGGTAATCAGAGCAAAGTCTGGCGCGGCCAGCACTTGCAGGGATGCAACGGAGCCGCCAAGGATGCCGACCTCAAAACCCAGGTCGGCCGCGATGCGGGCGGACATGGGGTCAAACACCGACGCGGTGCGGTAGCAGGAACTGGAAGAGGTCAGCGCGCGAAAGTTACGGCGCAGGTCTTGATGGGAAGCCTTGGGCATAGTCGCTCCGTAGAGGGCAGGGTCAGCCCGGCACGGCCGCGGCTGAGGGTTTTTCAATATACGGCAGGTCGCTCCGTGCAGGATTTTCGGCAGAAAATCGTTGCGCTAGTCATCGAAGTGTCGGGAATGAAGTACAGCAGAGGCCGGTTACAAGCGGGATACGATGACGCAAAAAGGTCATGTGGCTCGTAAACACAGGTGCCTGAATCGTTTAAGGTCGCAATGCTATCACAGCGATTTTGCCGTGCCTTATGCCGAATCTGCCGGGGGTATGCGGGAAATGCAAGATGCACTTTGATGGGGCGTTATTGCCCCGGGGTCTTCGCCCCATGCACCACTAGGGTGCAAAAGGGCGAAGGGAAGGGCCGGAATCAGGCGGCTTCAGCCTTGCCTGGCACCAGGCTCAGCGAGCGGTTCAGGGCGCTGAACAGGGCGCGGAAGCTGGCCGTGGTGATGTTTTCATCGATGCCCACGCCATGCACCGCACGCTCGCCGTTGACGCGCAGCTCGATGTACGCGGCTGCTTTCGCTGTGGTACCGGCACCGATGGCGTGCTCGTTGTAGTCCATGATCTCGACCGCCACCGGCAGACTGGACACCAGCGCTTCCAGTGCGCCATTGCCTTTGCCTTTCCAGCGCTGGGTTTCGTCGTTGACGTTGACTTCGGCGTCGACGTTGCTGATGTTGTTCTCTTCTTGCAGGCGATGGCTGATCAACGCGTAAGGCTTGTTGGCTTGCAGGTATTCACGCTTGAACAGCGCATAGATCTGCTGTGCGGTCATCTCCAGGCCCAGGCGATCGGTTTCGCCCTGAACCACCTGGCTGAACTCGATCTGCATACGGCGTGGCAGCGAAATACCGTATTCCTGTTCGAGCAAATAGGTGATGCCACCTTTGCCCGACTGGCTGTTGACGCGGATCACCGCCTCGTAGCTGCGGCCGATGTCGGCAGGGTCGATCGGCAGGTACGGCACTTCCCACAGAGCGTCAGCCTTTTGCTGGGTGAAGCCCTTGCGGATGGCATCCTGGTGCGAGCCGGAGAACGCGGTGTGGACCAGGTCGCCCACGTACGGATGACGTGGGTGCACCGGGATCTGGTTGCATTCTTCGACCACCTTGCGGATGCCGTCGATGTCCGAGAAGTCCAGCTCAGGGTGGACGCCCTGGGTGTAGAGGTTCAGGCCCAGGGTCACCAGATCGACGTTACCGGTGCGCTCGCCGTTGCCGAACAGGCAGCCTTCGACCCGGTCGGCACCGGCCATCAGGCCCAGCTCTGTAGCGGCCACACCGGTGCCACGGTCGTTGTGGGTGTGCAGGCTGATGATCACGCTGTCACGACGGTTGATGTGACGACCGAACCACTCGATCTGGTCGGCATAGATGTTCGGCGTCGACACTTCAACGGTGGCCGGCAGGTTGAGGATGACCTTGTGCTCAGGGGTCGGATTCCAGACCTCGATCACCGCGTCACAGACTTCCTTGGCGAACTCAAGCTCAGTGGCGCTGAAGGTTTCCGGCGAGTACTGGAACGTCCACTGGGTTTCAGGCTGCTGGGCGGCGTACTTGACGAACAGCTTGGCCGCATTCACCGCGATGTCCTTGACGCCTTGCTTGTCCTGATTGAAGACAATGCGGCGGAACGACGGGCTGGTGGCGTTGTACAGGTGAACGATGGCCTTTTTGGCGCCGCGCAGCGATTCGAAGGTGCGCGCGATCAGGTCTTCACGGGCCTGGGTCAGCACCTGGATGGTGGTGTCTTCCGGGATGTGATTGTCTTCGATCAGGGTGCGTACGAAGTCGAAGTCGGTCTGCGAGGCGGACGGAAACGAAGCTTCGATTTCCTTGACGCCAATGCTGACCAGCGTCTTCCAGAAACGCAGCTTCTTGACCGCGTCCATCGGCTCGATCAGCGACTGGTTGCCGTCGCGCAAGTCAGAGCTGCACCAGATCGGCGCTGCAGTGATGGACTTCGAAGGCCAGGTGCGATCCGGCAGGTCAATGGTCGGGAATGCACGGTACTTCTTCGAAGGGTCTTTGAGCATGGTCATCGGGCTAATCCTTTTGTTCTGAATGGGCCGTGATAGAGGCGGCCAACCATTTGCAAGCAGTAGAGGGGGCGAGGCGACGCGATCTAGCCTGGCAGTCGGGCGCTGACCAGGTCGAGACAGGCGTGCTGGCGCAACAGAATGAGGGTGTGAGAGGTTTTCATGTCGCCAACCGTACTCATTGGGGTAAATATTGGCAAGCGCTTGCGAAAAATTGATAGAAATCTTCCGTAATGCTTGCCAATAGATATTTTTCAGCGCTTAAAGCCCGGGAATCGAGATTTTATTGCCGGGTGCTTTTCAGGTGCGCAACCGAGCATCAAGGCTCGAATGCGCCAATGAAGATCGCCGGGTCTACCCGCGCATCGTTCAGGCTGACGTTCCAGTGCATGTGCGGACCGGTCGCGCGGCCAGTGGCGCCGACTTTGCCGACCACGCCGCCGCGCGCCACGGCATCACCGACCTTCACATCGATCTTCGACAGGTGGCAGAACATGCTGATGAAGCCTTGGCCGTGGTCGACGAACACGGTCTGGCCATTGAAGAAGTAATCACCGGTCAGAATCACCTTGCCCGCCGCCGGAGACTTGATTGGCGTGCCGGCCGGCACGGCGAAGTCCAGGCCCGAGTGCGGGTTGCGCTCTTCACCGTTGAAGAAGCGCCGCACGCCGAAGCGGCTCGACAGCGGGCCGTTGACCGGTTTGTCGAGAATCAGGTTGCTCGGCGTGCCGGGGCTGAAGCTGCGATACGCCTTGAGCTGTTCGGCCAGTTCGCGCTCGTAACGCTTGGTCTGCTCGGCGTCCGGCGTGACCTGGCTTTGGTTTTTCAGGGTGATGCGCTGTTCTTTGTATTTCTTGCTGCCCACGGTGAACGCAAGCGTGCGACCGCCGCTGAGCACTTGTTGGCTGCCCGGCTTGACCGTCAGAGGAATGCCGACAATGGCCAGCCAGCGCGTGCCTTGCTCATTGACTACCAGCACCGGCTTGCCCTGGTAAGTGGCTTTGGGCGCCTGGGCTGCGTTGCCCAGATCGATGACGGCGACGCCGCCAGGCACCGGCTTGTTGAGGGTGCGGGTGATAAAGCTGTCAGCAAAGGCGGGCAGGCTTAACAGCAGGGCAAGCAGCGGTGCGATAACACGTAGCATTGGCAGATCAATCCAGAAGAGAAAGGGTCACAGGCGTCAGGTGATTGTCTTCGACGCGCACCTGCAATTCGCCTTCGCTGAGGCGAGCCGTCAGACGCTGGCCAGTATGGGTTTGTTCAGCGCGGCGTACTGCCTGGCCACGTTCGTCTAGCAGAATGCTGTAGCCTCGACCCAGTGTGGCCAGTGGACTGACCACGTGCAGGGTCTGCACTTGATGTTGCAGATGCAGGCGGCGGGCCTTGATCTGCTCGCGGATTGCGCGGGGCAGTCGCTCGGCCAGGCTGTCCAGGCGCTGGCGCAGGAACGCCAGTGTGCGGCCCGGATGCTGCGCGGCCAGCCGGCTTTGCAAATGGGTCATCTGCGTCTCGCGCTTGCGCATGCTGTGCTCGAAGGCCCGGCGCAGGCGCATGTCCAGGTCATCGAGGCGCTGTGCCTGCTGGCGCAAGCGTTCGCCGGGGTGGCGCAGGCGCCGCGTCAGACCCTCGAGCCTGAGCTGTTCGCGCATCAGCTTTTCACGCAGGCGGCTGACCAGGCGGCGTTGCAGGTTCTCGACCTGACGATGCAGGTCGCTGGAGTCCGGGGCCAGTAGCTCGGCGGCAGCCGAGGGCGTCGGGGCGCGAACATCGGCGACGAAGTCGCTGATCGACACATCGGTTTCATGACCCACGGCGCTGACGATCGGCGTGACACAGGCATCGATGGCCCGCGCCACGGCTTCTTCGTTAAAGCACCACAAATCTTCCAGCGAACCGCCACCACGGGCGAGGATCAAGGCATCGAAGCCCCGGCGGTCGGCCAGTTGCAACGCACGGACGATCTGATTGATGGCTTCGCGGCCCTGCACGGCGGTCGGAATCAGCGTCAGCTCGACCTGCGGCGCACGGCGGCGAAATACGCTGATGATGTCGCGGATTACCGCGCCCGTCGGCGAACTGACAATCCCGATGCGGCGTGGGTGCGAGGGCAGGGCGACCTTGCGCTCGGTGCTGAACAGGCCTTCTTCGCTGAGCTTGGCTTTCAGCGCTTCGAAGGCCTGGCGCAACGCACCATCACCGGCAGGCTCCAGCGTGTCGAGGATCAACTGATAGTCGCCACGCCCCTCATACAGCGACACCTTGCCGCGCGCCTTGACCTGCAAACCGTCCTTGAGTGCCTGGCGCACCCGGGCGGCGTTCTGGCGAAACAGCGCGCAGCGCACTTGAGCGCCGGAATCCTTGAGGGTGAAGTACACATGGCCCGAGGCCGGGCGCGAGAGGTTGGAAATCTCGCCTTCGACCCAGACGCTGCTGAATACATCCTCCAGCAACACCCGGGCACGGCCGTTGAGCTGGCTGACAGTGAGGACTTCCCGGTCCAGGCCGAGTCTTGCAAAAGGGTCTTTGATCATGGCGGGCATCATAAAGCGATTTACCGCCCGGCCACCACTGGTGCTTTTGCCGCGCATGCCTTTATATACGCGCACAAAAAAAGCATTCAGGGACGATGTCGTGATTATCGAACAAGCGCTGCAATGGTTTGCGCAATTGGGCTTTTCGCCGCTGGACTGGCTGTGGATCGAGCTGGCTGTGGTGGGCGCCTATATCGTCTTTGGCATCGCCGGCTTCGGCACGGCGCTGGTGGCAGGTCCCATCCTGATTCACTTTATGCCGCTGTCGCGGATCATTCCCTTGCTGGTCATGCTCGACTTCATCGCAGCCCTGGGCAACCTGCTGCCGGCGCGGCACTCGGTGGTCAAGGCTGAACTACTGCGTTTGCTGCCCTTTATGGCGGTGGGCTGCACGCTGGGCGTGGTGTTTCTGCTTAACCTGAAATCCGATGTGCTGCTGTTGCTGATGGGCCTGTTCGTCACCGCCTATGCGCTGTATAGCCTGGCGGTGAAAGTGCGGCCCAGCCAGTTGGCGGCAGGTTGGGCGGTGCCAGCGGGCACGGTGGGTGGCCTGTTCGGGGCGTTGTTTGGCAGTGGCGGCTTTCTATATGCCATTTACCTCAATGGTCGCTTGAGCTCAAAGGAGCAGGCGCGGGCCACACAGGGCGCGTTGATCAGTTGCAGCACCATCGTGCGCCTGAGTTTGTTCGTGATTGCCGGCGTGTACGCCGAAATCCCGCTGCTGGTGCTGGCGGCGTGTCTATTGCCGGCGATGCTGATCGGCTCGTGGATTGGCCGCCGGGTGACCATGAAGCTCTCGCGTGAAGCGTTCGTCAGGTTCATCACCTGGTTGGTGCTGGTCAGTGGTATTGCGCTGATCGTCCGTTACTTCAGCGGATGACGCTTGACCTGCGGCAGAGGGCGATTAAGCTGCCGCCCTCTGATTCCCATGTATGACAATCGCCCCATGAGTAGCCAAAGCATCATCGTCCCGCAAATCTCCAGCTTTCCGGCGCGTGAAGCCATGGCGCGCAAGATCCTGCGCTGGCTGGTCACGCTGGATGTGGTCGAGCCTGAACTGAGCACCTGCGGACGCAGCGGCAACCGCATGGCCTACGCCATCGCACCGGGCGCACGCAAGGTCGTGGAGCACCCTGAGCTTCTACCGTTCGGCCAGGCGCTGAACGGTCTGGAGATTGTCACCAAGCGCTGCATTTATACCCCGCTTGAGGGGTTTGCCGAAGAAGCCGGTTGCCCGGAGTGCCGCAAGGAAATCGGCGAGGCGCTGTTCGACAGCCTTGAAGACTGGATGCCCAGGCACACCGATAACTTCATTTGCCCGCTGTGCAGGCATGAAGACGATATAAACGGCTTTCTGTTTCTCGACCCGTGCGGCTTTTCCAATCTGGGCTTTATCTTTAACGATTGGCTGGCGGCGGGCTTCAAACAGAGCTTTATCGACGAATTTGCCGCACGGCTTGACCGACCGGTGTCGTGGGTAAAAGTGCGCTTATAACCCCAGCTATAGAAAACGCGTCGAACAGGCCGAGTTTTTGCATTGAGCAGCCCGCTGTGTATAGGTATAATGGCGCGCTTCCAATTTTCCCGCTCGGGAGCCCCCGCGATGCTGCGTATCAGTCAAGAAGCCTTAACATTTGACGACATTCTCCTTGTACCCGGTTATTCCGAAGTACTGCCCAACGAAGTCAGTCTGAAATCCCGTTTGACCCGCGGCATCGAGCTGAATATCCCGCTGGTCTCGGCCGCGATGGACACCGTCACCGAAGCCCGTCTGGCCATCGCCATGGCTCAGGAAGGCGGTATCGGCATCATCCACAAGAACATGACCATCGACCAGCAAGCTGCTGAAGTGCGCAAGGTCAAGAAGTTCGAAGCCGGTGTTGTCAAAGACCCGATCACCATCGAAGCCGACGCTACTGTGCGCGATCTGTTCGACCTGACCCGCCAGCACAACATTTCCGGTGTACCGGTGCTGCACGACGGCGATCTGGTCGGCATCGTCACCTCGCGTGACGTGCGTTTCGAGACCCGTCTGGACATTCCGGTCCGCGAAGTCATGACCCCCAAAGAGCGTCTGGTCACCGTCCGTGAAGGCGCTGACAAGAACGAAGTGCGCGACCTGCTGCACAAGCACCGTCTGGAAAAGGTCCTGATCGTCGACGCCAAGTTCGCGCTCAAGGGCATGATGACCGTCAAGGACATCGAAAAAGCCAAGGCCTATCCGCTGGCCAGCAAGGACGACCAGGGTCGTCTGCGCGTCGGCGCTGCGGTCGGTACTGGCAAGGACACTGGCGAGCGCGTTGCCGCGCTGGTGGCTGCCGGCGTTGACGTGGTGGTGGTCGACACCGCCCACGGTCACTCCAAAGGCGTGATCGACCGCGTTCGCTGGGTCAAGGAAACCTACCCGCAAGTGCAGGTCATCGGTGGCAACATCGCGACCGGCGCTGCGGCCAAGGCTCTGGTTGAAGCTGGCGCCGACGCGGTCAAGGTCGGTATCGGCCCAGGCTCGATCTGCACCACCCGTATCGTTGCCGGTGTCGGCGTGCCGCAGATCAGCGCCATCGCCAACGTCGCTGCCGCCCTTGAAGGCACTGGCGTTCCATTGATCGCCGACGGCGGCATCCGCTTCTCCGGCGACCTGTCCAAGGCCATCGTGGCGGGCGCTTCGGCGGTGATGATGGGTTCGATGTTCGCCGGTACCGAAGAGGCACCGGGCGAAATCGAACTGTTCCAGGGCCGCTCGTACAAGGCTTACCGTGGCATGGGCTCGCTGGGCGCCATGTCCCAGGCACAGGGCTCTTCGGACCGCTACTTCCAGGACTCGTCCGCCGGCGCTGAAAAGCTGGTACCGGAAGGCATCGAAGGCCGCGTCGCCTATAAAGGCTCGCTGTCGGCGATCATCCATCAACTGATGGGCGGCCTGCGTTCCTCGATGGGCTACACCGGCAGCGCCAACATCGAAGAGATGCGTACCAAGCCGGAATTTGTCCGCATCACCGGTGCCGGCATGGCCGAATCCCACGTCCACGACGTGCAGATCACCAAAGAAGCGCCGAACTACCGGGTCGGCTAAGGCCGACAAGCTTCAAGCGATCAGCTTCAAGCTATAAGCGGTAGCTGCTTTGACGCAGCTACCGCTGACTCCGACAACTTGCAGCTTGCAGCTTCAAGCTTGCAACTGCTCTCCAGAGCCTTCCCCATGTCTCTTGATATTCACGCTCACCGTATCCTGATCCTCGACTTCGGTTCCCAGTACACCCAGCTGATTGCCCGCCGCGTGCGCGAAATCGGCGTGTACTGCGAACTGCATCCGTTCGACATGGACGATGAAGCCATTCGCGAGTTCGCTCCAAAAGGCGTGATCCTCGCCGGCGGTCCCGAGTCCGTGCACGAAGCCGACAGCCCGCGCTGCCCGCAAGCGGTGTTCGACCTGGGTGTGCCGGTCTTCGGCATCTGCTACGGCATGCAGACCATGGCCGAGCAACTGGGCGGCAAGGTCGAGGGTTCCGAACTGCGTGAGTTCGGTTACGCCCGTGTTGACGTGGTCGGCAAAAGCCGCCTGCTCGACGGCATCGAAGACCACATTGACGCCGACGGCCTGTTCGGCCTCGACGTGTGGATGAGCCACGGTGACAAGGTCACCAAGATGCCGGAAGACTTCCACATTCTGGCCAGTACCCCGAGCTGCCCGATTGCCGGCATGTTCAACGACGAACGCGCTTACTACGGCGTGCAGTTCCACCCGGAAGTGACCCACACCAAGCAGGGCGGTCGCATCCTGTCGCGCTTCATCCTCGACATCTGCGGCTGCGAAGCGCTGTGGACCCCGTCGAAGATCGCTGAAGACGCCATCGCCCAGGTTCGCGCCCAGGTCGGCACCGACAACGTCCTGCTGGGCCTGTCCGGCGGCGTCGACTCCTCGGTGGTTGCGGCCCTGCTGCACAAGGCCATCGGTGACCAGCTGACCTGCGTCTTCGTCGACAACGGCCTGCTGCGCTTGCACGAAGGCGAGCAAGTCATGGCCATGTTCGCCGAGAACATGGGCGTCAAGGTCATCCGCGCCAACGCTGAAGACCAGTTCCTGACCAACCTGGCCGGCGAAAGCGACCCGGAGAAGAAGCGCAAGATCATCGGCCGCACCTTCATCGACGTCTTCGACGCCCAGTCGGCCCAGCTGGACAACATCAAGTACCTGGCCCAAGGCACCATCTACCCCGACGTGATCGAGTCGGCTGGCGCCAAGAGCGGCAAGGCCCACGTGATCAAGTCGCACCACAACGTCGGCGGCCTGCCAGAGGAAATGAACCTCAAGCTGGTCGAGCCACTGCGCGAACTGTTCAAGGACGAAGTCCGCCGTCTGGGCCTGGAACTCGGCCTGCCGTACGACATGGTCTACCGCCACCCATTCCCCGGCCCAGGCCTGGGCGTGCGCATCCTCGGTGAAGTGAAGAAGGAATACGCCGACCTGCTGCGTCGCGCCGACCACATCTTCATCGAAGAACTGCGCAAGGCCGACTGGTACCACAAGGTCAGCCAGGCCTTCGTGGTGTTCCAGCCGGTGAAATCGGTGGGCGTGGTCGGTGATGGCCGTCGCTATGCGTGGGTTGTTGCACTGCGGGCGGTGGAAACCATCGACTTCATGACCGCGCGTTGGGCGCATTTGCCTTACGAACTGCTGGAAACGGTGAGTGGCCGGATCATCAACGAGATCGAGGGTATTTCCCGCGTGACCTACGACGTATCGAGCAAGCCGCCGGCGACGATTGAGTGGGAATGATCCCGCGTCCGGCACTGACCGGCACGATCTAGCAAGAAATGCCCTGGAGCCCGCGTAATTGCGGGCTTTTGGTTTTTTAGGTCTGGCAAGTCAATGGATCAAATACGCTGATCAGTGCGAAACCACAGCGTGGTGTGATTTCGCAGGGCTCGTTTGAGCTTTTACTTGTCGGTTGAGACCTGAGCCGGATGACCAGCGGAGCGTGCGCGTTGCTCAATATGCGTCAATCTGTGGACGTTTGATCGACCAAGCTTTGTGGTTGCCTTGGTTGGCACAGCAGTTGTAACTTCGAGCTTCAGTCAGCGAGGACATCTCATTGAACGACTCGGAACATCTTGAAGAACTGTGCGCCCGTTTCAATTCTGGAGAAGATCTGAGGTTTACGTTTTTCTGGGGGCACCGGCGTAGTAAAACTGTCGTCACAGCTTCATGCTTCAGCCAATGGTTTGAGGCCGGATTCATAGTCGAGGGGCAACATTACCCGACAGCCGAACACTTCATGATGGCTGAGAAAGCGGCCTTGTTCGACGATCAGGAAATTCGTGCGCAGGTGCTCCACGCCCCGACGCCTGATGCCGCCAAAGCCCTTGGTCGCAACGTGCGCGGATTCAATGAGAAGGTTTGGCTGCAACATCGATACGACATTGTCGTTCGAGCGAACCTGGCCAAGTTCTCTCAGAATCCCGAGTTGAACGAATATCTTCTACAAACCGGTACGAGCGTGATTGTCGAAGCCAGTCCAGTTGATAGCGTCTGGGGTATAGGGCTCGCACAGGACAATGCAGATGTGAACAATCCGAATCTGTGGAAAGGCTTGAATCTGCTGGGATTTGCACTGATGCAGGTGCGGGATGAGACGGATATGCCAACCCCAAGGGATAGCCCCTAGCGAGCGCCTTTCTTATGAGGAGCAAAGGCGCTCTGCGCAGTCAGAGCCAAGGCTATCCATCAGCAAGTGGAACAGACTAAATGCCGTAGTGGTCTCAAGTGTGCTCCCTGGCAACAGACTGTTCTTGCATGGGGGTATTCCTCAACGTTGGGGTATTTTTTCCATAGGAGTTTTCACGTGTCCTGGAAGTCAAATCTTGTCGTGCTCGCTTTATCAGCCGTTGCCGTTTCGGCGCAGGCCCAATCCGATCATCAAGTGGTCGAGCAGATGGTGACTCGCTCGGCCAATGTCTGCCCAGGCCATAGCACGGAGCGCACCATGCCCGGGGTGAAGGCGGTGCCGGTCGGCGCGTTGCGGGTCATGCTTGACCGCGGTCTGGTCATGTGTCCCGACCGGCGCCTGGATGCCGACGCGCCGGCTGTGTTCTACGGTAGGGTTGGCGTCTTTGTATGGAACCCGGAAGTGCCTGCAAGCTCGGGAGTAATCGCCAAACAGATTGACGTCATGACCCGAAAGGACGAGTACCCATCGCAGACCCTGGTTTGGGATGCCGAGGGTAAGCCACTTGAGCAGCGCACTGTGCCCGCTTTCGAACCCAAGCCAGGGGCTGCTGTGCTGTACCAGATACGGTAACTCTGGATTCGGAGAGCTATTCGCCAGCGCGAGCGGATTTACGGTTGTCACTCGCAGCACGAGTCCTGGCAAGGCTTACCGGCGCCCTTCGCACACCGGTGATTCGCCGATGCGGCCTTCCTTGCACAAGTCAATGTTATCTGTGCGTTTGAAGCCTGCGTCTTTCATGCAGTAAAACTGTGTGAGCACCTGGTCAATCGGCGTCGTGTCCCCCGTTCCTGTCAGGTTGATATAGCCGCATGCTCTCATGGCGCTTTTGACGCCCTCTTGCGAGACCCCGCTTTTTTTCCAATTGGTAAATTCCGGCGGTGGCGGTTGAAAGCCCCTGCCTGTGCAGCCAACCAGTAACAGGGCGCAAAAACTCAGCAGCAGGCTCCTCGTGAACATGGCGTTATTCCTTATGATTTGACTCGTACGAAGTGTGATATGCCGTCATGGCGGGTCAACTCCACAGCAGCACGCGACAGCGTACAGTGAACTTTTGTTTTGCAGAGGGCTCCATTCAGGCCTTCTTTCAGACTGTTCAGGGATCGAATGAAAACCTCTTTGGCGTTTCCATTAGCAATCACTTTCGCGCTTGTCATGACCGGCTGCAGCAGCCGTCAGGCGGGTGATCTTACTTCGGAGCCGGTCGTTCCACTGGCCATGAATGACCATCAAGCCAGCGTGACTTTCCGGACCATAGGCGGCGAGGGTGATCATCCTGTCAGTTACACGTACTGGTATGCCAATGGTGGATTCCAGCGCGCGGGTGATCGGGTTTACGACTCTGCTTACTTCAAGCGTATACCGGCTTATCTGAAAAAAATTGCCGGTGGTACTGACAGCATCAGCAAGCTGGTCGAGGCTGACAAAACGGTCTACGTGGAAGGGGTGGTCAAGGCAAAAACGTTTACCTTGAACGGTATTCCCATGCCTACGCCGTTCGACAATGAGCAGCCCGCTGCGCAACAATTCACGCCGCAAGCCAGGAAGAATTACCTGGTTGAAACCGTGATCGCCGACACTTGGGTCATGAGCGTGTACGAAGTTTCCGCAACCGGTGAACGCAAAACCATCGGTGCGCCCAAAAAAGATGCCGGCGCAAACTGACCTGGCCGGTACATTGGGATAACCCGACCTATACCAGCAGCGGTTCCAGCTCACCACTGAGAAATTGCTGCACATAATCCGAAGCGGGCGCTGCACGCAGTGTCGCGGGGCACGACCATTGTTCGAGGCGGCCATCGCGCATGACGCCAATCCGGTCGGCCATGGCAAACGCTTCATCCTGGTTGTGTGTCACGATGATTGCCGTGTGGTTGGTCGCCTTGATGATCTCGCGCACTTCACTGGCCAGTCGTTCGCGGGTGTTCACATCCAGGTTGGAGAACGGCTCGTCGAGCAGCAGAATCTCCGGCGCGGGCGCCAGTGCCCGTGCCAGGGCAACCCGTTGCTGTTGCCCGCCAGACAGCTCATGCGGATAGCGGCTGCCGATATCCGGCAAACGCACCGCGTCGAGCATCTCCTGCACACGAAGCTGGCGGCCCTGCTTGCTGACGCCGCGAACCCCAAAGCCCACGTTCTCGCCGACCGTCAGGTGCGGGAACAAGGCGTAGTCCTGAAACATCATGCCGATGCGCCGATCTTCCGGCGCGATATGCACCTTGGCCGATGACAGCAGCCGGCCATCCAGGCTCAGCGATCCTGCAAGCACCGGTTCGAAACCGGCGAGGGCGCGTAGTACAGTCGATTTGCCGCAGCCGGACGATCCGAGCAAGCAGCCGATCTGCCCTCTGTCCAGTGTCAGGGAAAAAGCATGAATGACATTCAGCAGGCCGCGTGGCGTGTCATAAGCGACCCGCACACCCGCCAGTTCGAGATAGGGACGGCAGGCACGATCTTGCGGCTGATTGGCAGACATGGGTCAGTGTCCATAAGAAAGTCTGGTGCGGGCCAGCAGGACGACAGGCAACAAGCCCGCCAATACGATCAGGATGGCGGCGATGGCGCCTTCCTCATAGGTGCCGCGTGAGGCCTCGGCATACAGCCGGGTGGCCAGCGTGTCGAAATCAAGCGGGCGCAGTAACAGTGTTGCCGAGAGTTCTTTCATCGTATCGACGAACACCAGCAGCGCGCTGGCTGCCAGTGCCGGGCGCAGCAGCGGCAGGTGGACCCGGCGCAAGGTTGCGCCGGGGTGTTCGCCCAACGTCCGTGCAGCCTGCTCGATGGACGCAGGCACACGGGTCAGGCCAGCCTCGACAGCGCCGATCGGAATGGCCAGAAAGCGAATGCAGTAAGCGATGATCAGCAACCCGGTAGACCCCATCAGGAACAACGTCTGAGTGCCCAGCAAGCCACCGAGCAGATGTTCGATCAGCATCGCTGGCGTCATCAGGCCGATGGCCAATACCGTGCCAGGCAGTGCATAGCCGAGGCTGCCGACTCGCGCAAAACCTCTGGCCGGCTGACGCCAGGCACTCTCACGCAGGGTTCTGCCGGCCCAGGCGATCATCAGCCCGGCGCACACGGTCATGATGGTGGCCAGCGAGGCGACCAGCAGCGTGTTATAGAGGCTGTCGAGCAAGGCGCGGGATACCCCGGCCGATTGATCGAGGCGTTTCCAGGCTTGCACACACAGATAGGCCGCCGGGATCACAAAGCCGATCAATACCGGAATCAGCCCCAGCGCCAGGGCAAGCAGCGCGGCTGGCCCGTGCAGAGTGCGGGGGCGCATCGGTTGCATCTTCTGGGTATTGGCAAAGCGCTGGCGTGCGCGGCCTTTACGCTCCATCAGGATCAAACCAATGATCACCACCAGCATGGTCAGGGCGATTTGCGCTGCAGCCGCCAGATCAGAGCGTGCCGTCCACGCGGTGTACACCGATACGGTGAGGGTCTTCACACCCAGAAAGCTCGATGCGCCTATGTCATTGAGGGTTTCAAGCAGGGCCAGACTCAGCCCCACCGCCCAGGCAGGTCGGGCCAGCGGCAGGACAATGCGCCGGAACACTTCCTGGCGCCGGGCACCCAGGGTTCTTGCGGCCTCGATCAGGTTGGCCGCCTGGGTGAGGAACATCGCGTGCAGGGTCAGGTAGACGTAGGGGTAAAGCACAAAGCCCAGAATCAGAATCGCGCCGGTCATGTTGCGCACGTCGGGCAAGCGCCATTCACGCGGGCTGCTGTAACCCAGCAGTGCCCTTAACGTCGATTGCACCGGGCCGATCGGATGCAGCAGATCCAGATAGGCATAAGCCATGATGTAGGTCGGCACCGCCAACGGCAACAGCAGCGCCCAACCGAGCAGGGCCTTGCCCGGAAAGTCGTAAGCGGTCAGCAGCCAGGCACTGCCGACACCCAGCAGGGTCACCACCACACCGACACCTGCCAGCAGGATCAGCGTGTCGCGCAGGGCAATGGGCACCACGTTATTGAGCAAATGCTGCCAGTGGGCAACATCACCCGCAAAGGCATGCCAGAGCAGCGCGGCGACCGGCGCAATGACCATCAGGGCTACCAGCAATGAACCTGCCGGAGCCCACCAGCCACGCACGGCGCGGGAAAAACGCAAAGAGTAGACGTTCATCGATCGCGGGGGTATCTAAAGGTGAGCAATCGCGTCAGTTGTCGAAACCGACTTTATCCACCAGTTCACTGGCCTGTTTACGGTACCTGGCCACTTCTGCCACGTTCAGCGTGTCGGCCTTCAACGGCCCTAGCGCCGCGATCACCGGATCAAGCTCAACGCCTTCACGGACCGGATACTCATAGTTGGCCTTGGCATACAGCGCCTGGGCATGCTCGGAGACCAGGAACTCGAGGAAGCTGACGGCGTTGTCGCGGTTCGGAGCGTTCTTCGCCACCGATGCGCCACTGATGTTCACATGGGTGCCGCCATTGGTGTTGCTAGCGAAGGTCGGGCGCACGACCTTGATGGCATCCCCCCAGGCGCGATCATCGGTGCCCGGCTGGGCGTTCTTCATGTGCCCGACGTAGTAGGCGTTGGCGATGCCGAGATCGCAGATGCCGCCGAGGATGTCACGGGCCACGTTACGGTCGCCGCCGGCCGCCGGACGCGCCAGGTTTTTCTTCACGCCCTCAAGCCAGGTCTGTGTGGCTGCCGCTCCATCGTGGGCGATCATTGCCGCAATCAGTGCGGTGTTATACGGGTGCTGACCGGCACGGATGCAGACCTTGCCTTTCCACTTCGGATCGGCCAGTTCTTCGTAAGTAAACGAGGTAATCGGCAGGTTCTTGTCGGCATACAGCACACGATCGCGCATCGACAACGCGAACCACTGACCGTCAGCGCCGCGCAGGTTGGCTGGAATCACCTGCTCAAGGGTCTTGGATTTGACCGGCTGGGTGACGCCGCCCTCAACCAGATCCATCAGATTGCCAATGTCGACCGTCATCAGCACGTCGGCCGGCGAGCGTTCGCCTTCGGCCTTGACGCGTTCCAGCAAACCCTCGGAAACGAAGATCGTCTTGACCTGTACGCCGGTCTTCTTGGTGTAGGTCTCAAGCAAAGGCTGGATCAGCTTGGGCTCACGGGTGGTGTACAGGTTGAGTTCTTTGGCAAACGCGCTACCGGTAGCGCCCATTGCTGCCGTAACGGCCAGTACGGTTGCCGCAAGTTGACGCACTGGAAACTTCTTGGACGACATCTTCTTTTCCTTTTTTTATGAAGTCTGGAACACTCGGCAGCCACCGGGCGGATGCTGACGGACGTTGGCAAACGTCAGCAAACCTTTGAGGCAGGTAGTAACAGCGAATTATATGCATTATCGGTACGGCCCACCGTTGCAGAATGTGTGTCAAATCATTTGCGCAAGTCGCAGGCCGGAGTATTTATGTCTTTAGATAAAAAGCTTGTCTGTGCTTTATACAGCGAATTGTTCGATGACAATTTTGAGCGGTACAAGGCAGCTTTGAACAAGCCGATCGAGGGCGGTCAGGATGCCTATGCCAAGGCCAGAAACGCCTTGGCATTGCTGGATGAGGCCAAGAGATCGGACGTTATCAATTTCTTGAGGCTGGTGATTGCAGACACCGCTTCCACGATTTTAAGTACGCTGGATGGCGTCCATTTTCCTGATGATTGGGACGAGGACTGCGTGCTTTCTTGCGCCGGCAAGGAAATCCAGGGTGACCTTGCGGATCTTTTCATCGAGAAAGGCGAGCATGACGGCATCTATGACTAGCTTGAAATTGCTGGGGGCGATGCCCGGCTCCTCTGCAAGCCACCCTTACACATTCCCATCCCCGCGTGTATCGTATTGACCCCCTCGCACCTGCCAACAGGTGCCTTTCGTCATCGTTTTCAAGGTGTCCGCTGACATGTCCTTTACCCGTCGCCAGATTCTCACCGGTATCGCCGGCCTTGCCGTAGTCGGCCTGGGTGCTGGCGGGGCGGCGCGTTACTGGCTGGGTCAGCGCGGGCCGGGGGAGGGGCATGATTTCGAGTTGATCGCCGCCCCCCTGGATGTCGAGCTGATTGCGGGCCACAAGACCCCGGCCTGGGCTTTTGGCGGCAGCGCGCCGGGCACCGAGCTGCGGGTACGGCAAGGCGAGTGGCTGCGGTTGCGCTTTATCAACCATTTGCCGGTCGAGACCACTATTCACTGGCATGGCATTCGCGTGCCGCTGGAGATGGACGGCGTGCCGTATGTGTCGCAGTTGCCGGTCAAGCCGGGCGAGTATTTCGATTACAAGTTCCGGGTGCTGGACGCCGGCAGCTTCTGGTATCACCCGCATGTCAGCAGCAGCGAAGAGCTGGGGCGCGGGCTGGTCGGGCCGTTGATCGTCGAGGAGCGCGAGCCCACCGGATTTGCCCATGAGCGCACGCTCAGCCTGAAGAACTGGCATGTCGATGAAGTCGGGGCGTTTACCGAATTCAGCGTGATCCGCGAGGCGGCACGCGAAGGCACGGCCGGGCGCCTTTCTACGATTAATGGTGAACATCGCAGCGTGATCGAGCTGCCGGCCGGTCAGATCACCCGTGTGCGGTTGCTCAATCTGGATAACACGGTGACCTACCGCATCAATCTGCCGGACGCCGAGGCGCGGATTTATGCCATCGACGGCAATCCGGTCGAGCCACGGCCGCTGGGCAAGGATTACTGGCTGGGGCCGGGCATGCGCTTGTGCCTGGCAGTCAAGGCGCCGCCAGCGGGCGAGGAGTTGTCGTTGCGCAATGGTCCGGTGCGCTTGGGGACCTTGCGTTCGGTGGCCAATAACGACGCGCCCGGCGACTGGCCGCCCGCCTTGCCGGCCAATCCGCTGCCCGAGCCGGATCTGGAGAATGCCGAGACAATCAATTTCAACTTCGAGTGGGTCGGGGCGGTGTCCGAAGGGACTGACAATGGCAAGCTGCCGAGCCTCTGGCAGATCAACGGTCAAGCCTGGGATATCACCGACAAGACCTGCGCCGATCGACCGATTGCCAGGCTCAAGCTGGGTAACAGTTATATCTTCGAGCTGAAGAACATGGCTCAGTACCAGCACCCGATTCATTTGCATGGCATGAGCTTCAAGGTGCTCAAGTCGGATCGGCGCAAGATCATCCCGTACTTTACCGACACCTTCCTGCTCGGCCGTAACGAGCGCGCCTGGGTGGCGCTGGTGGCGGATAACCCTGGCGTGTGGATGTTCCACTGCCATGTGATCGACCACATGGAAACCGGCCTGATGGCCGCCATCGAGGTGTCGTGATGCGCCAGCCAATGATCATCGACCGTAGCCGCGATCAGGATTTCATGCGCGAAGCCTTGGCGCTGGCGGCGCAGGGTGCGCTGCTGGGTGAGGTGCCGGTGGGCGCTGTGCTGGTGATGAGCGGACAGATTGTCGGGCGCGGTTACAACTGCCCGATCAGCGGCAGCG
The DNA here is from genome assembly GCF_054589175.1 of Pseudomonas sp. 3A(2025). Classification (NCBI taxonomy): domain Bacteria; kingdom Pseudomonadati; phylum Pseudomonadota; class Gammaproteobacteria; order Pseudomonadales; family Pseudomonadaceae; genus Pseudomonas; species Pseudomonas sp. 3A(2025). The sequence goes on from NZ_BAAILM010000095.1 coordinate 46,758, forward strand.
ACCCCAGTGCGCACGCCGAAATGGTCGCCATCCGCGATGCAGCGCAGGCGATCAGCAATTACCGGCTACCGGGCAGTACGCTGTATGTGACGCTGGAGCCTTGCAGCATGTGCGCGGGCTTGATCGTCCATTCGCGCATTGGCCGGGTGGTGTATGGCGCGCTGGAGCCCAAGGCCGGTGTGGTGCAAAGCCAGGGGCAGTTCTTTACCCAGGGCTTTCTCAATCACCGTGTGCTGTATGAAGGCGGGGTGCTGGGGGAGGAGTGCGGCAGCATGCTCAGCGAGTTTTTCCGGATGCGGCGGGCGTTGCAAAAGTCTTGATGCGTATTGGCTACGGTGTTGTGGCGGGTGCCGGTGCTGGCGTTGATGCTGGCTGCGACGCCCCTGCCGGCACGGTCTTGTCGACGCCCGGCACGTGCAACTTGCCTTCGGCCACCTGGCTACCTTCCAGCTGAGGCTGGGTTACCCAGGTCAGGATGTCGTAATAACGGCGGATGTTGGCGACAAAATGCACCGGCTCACCGCCGCGCGCATAGCCGTAGCGGGTCTTGCTGTACCACTTCTTTTGCGACAGACGCGGCAGCATCTTCTTCACGTCCAGCCACTTGTTGGGGTTCAGCCCTTCGTTGACCGCCAGTTTGCGCGCATCTTCCAGATGACCGCCGCCCACGTTGTAGGCCGCCAGGGCCAGCCAGGTGCGGTCAGGCTCCTGAATGTCGGCATCGAGCTGTTCTTTGACGTAGGCAAAATACTTGGCGCCGCCCTGAATGCTTTGTCGGGCGTCCAGGCGGTTGGTCACGCCCATGGCCTGTGCGGTGTTCTGGGTCAGCATCATCAGCCCGCGCACGCCGGTCTTGGAGGTGACGGTGGGCTGCCACATCGATTCCTGATAGCCGATGGCCGCCAGCAGGCGCCAGTCGACTTGCTCCTTTTTCGATGAGGTCTGGAAGAATTTTTCGTACTTGGGCAGGCGTTCCTGCAAGTGCTGGGCAAAGGTGTAGGCGCCGACATAGCCCAACACGTCGACATGGCCGTAGTAACGGTCCTTGAGGCGTTGCAGGGTTTCGTTTTTCTCGACCTTGGCGAGGAAGGCATTGATCTCGTTGAGCAGGCTGTTGTCTTCGCCCGAGGCCACGACCCAGCGCTGCTGGCGGGTCTCGCCCAGGTCGAAGGCGACCCGCACGTTGGAGAAATACACCTGGTTCATCGCCAGTTCATTGGAGTCCACCAGGGTCAGGTCGATCTGCCCCTCGTCGACCATACGCAACAGGTCGACCACCTCGACGGCGTCGGACTCTTCATATTCCAGGGCCGGGTACTGGGTCTTGAGCGTGGCCAGTTGCTCGGCATGGCTGCTGCCCTTGAGCACCACGATGCGTTTGCCGACCAGATCGCCGGGTTCGGTCGGACGCGACTGGCCGTTGCGGTAAACGACTTGCGGTGTCACTTCCAGATAAGGGTGCGAGAAGCGCGCCTGCTGGCTGCGTTTTTGCGTTTCGATCAGCCCGGCGGCACCCAGAACCGGACCGCCAGGCTGTTGCAGGCGATCAAAGAGTTCGTCGAGGTTGTCGGCGGTTTCGATCTTCAGTTCGACGCCCAGGTCGTCGGCAAAACGCTTGACCAGCTCGTATTCGAAGCCGGTTTCGCCGTTGCGATCCTGGAAGTAGGTGGCCGGGCTGTTGCGGGTGATCACGCGCAGCACGCCGTCCTCCTTGACTCGCTCCAGTGTGTTGGGTTTATCCACACAGGCGCCGAGCAGCAGGAAGAGTCCGGTTGCGATGAGCCATCTGACGCAACGAATACGGAAATCTGGTTGGGAGAACATCGGTGCAGTATACGCAAAGGACCTTGAGCGCCATATATCGACAGCAAAGCTTGTGTCTGATAAGAAAACCGCCTGTTTTTTGTTAAACAGCCAATAAAGATGCTGGCGCGACATTGCGGCGCATGCCGTGCAGCCGTTTTGGGTGCCAGAAGGACCGCTTTAGGCTAGAATGCGTGGCCTCAAAGTACACCCCCCTTCCCGAGGCTGTCCCGACGATGTTGATCCTGCGTGGTGCTCCTGCCCTTTCTGCTTTCCGCCACAGCAAATTGCTGGAACAACTGAAACAAAAAGTTTCAGCTGTCAGTGGCCTGTATGCCGAATTCGCTCACTTCGCTGAAGTCTCCGGCGCACTGAGCGACCAGGAGCAACAGGTCCTTGACCGTTTGCTGAAATACGGCCCGAGCGTGCCGGTTCAGGAGCCGACCGGGCGCCTGTTCCTGATCGTGCCCCGTTTCGGCACTATTTCGCCGTGGTCGAGCAAGGCCAGCGACATTGCCCGTAACTGTGGCCTAGACAAGATCCAGCGCCTGGAGCGCGGCATTGCCTTTTATGTAGAAGGCCAGTTCAGCGATGCCGAGGCGCAAGCCGTCGCCGCTGTGCTGCACGACCGCATGACCCAGCTGGTACTGACCTCGCTGGACCAGGCCGCCGGCCTGTTCAGCCATGCCCAGCCGCGTCCGCTGACCTCTGTCGATATCCTCGGCGGTGGTCGCGCTTCGCTGGAGAAAGCCAACGTCGAGCTGGGCCTGGCCCTGGCTGAAGACGAGATCGATTACCTGGTCACCAGCTTCACCGGCCTGAACCGCAACCCGAACGACATCGAACTGATGATGTTCGCCCAGGCCAACTCCGAGCACTGCCGGCACAAGATTTTCAACGCCAGCTGGGATATCGATGGTCAGGAACAGGAAAAAAGCCTGTTCGGCATGATCAAGAACACCTACGTCATGCACAACGAAGGCGTTCTGTCGGCGTACAAAGACAACGCCTCGGTGATTGTCGGCCATGAAGCCGGGCGCTTCTTCCCGAATCCTGAAACCCGCCAGTACGGTGCGGTCAAGGAGCCGGTGCACATCCTGATGAAGGTCGAGACCCACAACCACCCGACTGCCATCGCGCCATTCCCGGGTGCCTCCACCGGCTCCGGCGGCGAGATTCGCGACGAAGGTGCAACCGGTCGCGGCGCCAAGCCAAAGGCCGGCCTGACCGGTTTCACCGTATCCAACCTGCAGATTCCAGGTTTCGAGCAGCCTTGGGAAAAGCCTTACGGCAAGCCTGAGCGTATCGTTACCGCGCTGGACATCATGATCGAAGGCCCGCTGGGCGGCGCTGCGTTCAACAACGAATTCGGTCGTCCGGCCCTGACCGGCTATTTCCGTACCTTCGAGCAGTCGATCAGTACCCCGCACGGCGACGAAGTGCGCGGCTACCATAAGCCGATCATGCTCGCCGGTGGCATGGGTAACATCCGTGCCGAACACGTGCAAAAGGGCGAAATCACCGTTGGCGCCAAGCTGATCGTGCTCGGCGGCCCGGCCATGCTGATCGGCCTGGGCGGCGGCGCTGCCTCGTCGATGGCCACCGGCACCAGCTCTGCCGACCTCGATTTCGCTTCTGTGCAGCGCGAAAACCCGGAAATGGAGCGTCGTTGCCAGGAAGTCATCGACCGTTGCTGGCAATTGGGCGACAACAACCCGATCGCCTTCATCCACGACGTGGGCGCAGGCGGTCTGTCCAATGCCTTCCCTGAACTGGTCAACGACGGCGGCCGTGGTGGTCGTTTCGAACTGCGCAACGTGCCCAACGACGAGCCGGGCATGGCGCCGCTGGAAATCTGGAGCAACGAATCCCAGGAACGTTATGTTCTGGCGGTCAGCGCCGAGGACTTCGAGCGCTTCCAGGCCATCTGTGAGCGCGAGCGCTGCCCGTTTGCCGTCGTCGGTGAGGCCACTGAAGAGCCGCACCTGACCGTGACCGACAGCCACTTCGGCAACAGCCCGGTGGACATGCCGCTCGAAGTGCTGCTCGGCAAGGCGCCGCGCATGCACCGTTCGGTTCAGCGTGAAGCCGAGCAGGGCGACGATTTCGACCCAAGCGTGCTGGATCTGGCCGACAGCGTGCAGCGCGTGCTGCATCACCCGGCCGTGGCCAGCAAAAGCTTCCTGATCACCATCGGTGACCGCAGCATCACCGGCCTGGTCGCTCGCGACCAGATGGTCGGCCCCTGGCAAGTGCCGGTGGCTGACTGCGCCGTGACCGCCACCAGCTTCGACGTCAACACCGGTGAAGCCATGGCCATGGGCGAGCGCACGCCGCTGGCTCTGCTCGATGCGGCGGCTTCGGCACGCATGGCGGTCGGCGAGACGCTGACCAACATCGCCGCCTCGCACATCGCGAAAATCTCCGACATCAAACTGTCGGCCAACTGGATGTCGGCAGCCGGTCACCCCGGTGAAGACGCCCGTCTTTACGACGCGGTCAAGGCCGTTGGCATGGAACTGTGCCCTGAGCTGGGCATTACCATTCCGGTCGGCAAAGACTCGATGTCGATGAAGACCCGCTGGAGCGACGAAGGCACCGAGAAGAGCGTGACCTCGCCGATGTCGCTGATCGTGACCGGCTTTGCGCCGGTGGCCGACATTCGCAAGACCCTGACCCCGCAACTGCGCATGGACAAGGGCGAAACCGACCTGATCCTCATCGATCTGGGCCGTGGCCAGGACCGTATGGGCGGCTCGATCCTCGCTCAGGTACACGGCAAGCTGGGCCGCAGCGTGCCGGACGTCGACGACGCCGAAGACCTGAAAGCGTTCTTCGCTGTGATCCAGGGCCTGAACGCCGATGGCCACCTGCTGGCTTACCACGACCGTTCTGACGGTGGTCTGCTGGTCAGCGTGCTGGAAATGGCCTTCGCCGGTCATTGCGGCCTGCAACTGTGCCTTGATGGTCTGGCTGAAAACGTCTCCGAACTGTCGGCCATCCTGTTCAACGAAGAGCTGGGTGCAGTCATCCAGGTTCGTCAGGATGCCACCGCCAATGTACTGGCCCAGTTCAGCGCTGCCGGTCTGTCGGACTGCGTCGCGGTGATCGGCAAGCCGCTCAACAACGACGAAGTCTCGATCAGCTACAACGGCGTCGCGGTCTTCAACGCTCAGCGTCATCAGTTGCACCGCGAGTGGGCGCAGACCAGCTACCAGATCCAGCGCCTGCGCGATAACCCCGAGTGCGCCGACCAGGAATTCGGTCTGCTGCTTGAAGAAGACAACCCGGGCCTGAACGTAAAACTGGGCTTTGACGTCAACGACGACATCGCAGCGCCTTACATCAAGAAGGGCGTGCGTCCGCAAGTGGCCGTACTGCGTGAGCAGGGCGTCAACGGTCAGGTCGAGATGGCAGCCGCCTTCGACCGCGCCGGCTTCAACGCCATCGACGTGCACATGAGCGATATTCTCGCCGGTCGTGTCGACCTCAATGAGTTCAAGGGTCTGGTCGCCTGCGGTGGCTTCTCCTACGGCGACGTGCTGGGCGCCGGTGAAGGCTGGGCCAAGTCGGCGCTGTTCAACAGCCGTGCCCGTGACGCCTTCCAAGGCTTCTTCGAGCGCACCGACAGCTTCACGCTGGGCGTGTGCAACGGTTGCCAGATGCTCTCTAATCTGCACGAGCTGATTCCGGGCAGCGAGCTGTGGCCACACTTCGTGCGCAACCGTTCGGAGCAGTTCGAGGCACGCGTGGCGCTGGTGCAGATCCAGGAGTCGCCGTCGATCTTCCTGCAAGGCATGGCCGGTTCGCGCATGCCGATCGCCATCGCCCACGGTGAAGGCCATGCAGAGTTCGCCAGCAGCGATGCTTTGGCCCTGACCGATGCTTCCGGCACTGTGGCCCTGCGTTATGTCGACAACCATGGCAAGGTGACCGAAACCTACCCGGCCAACCCGAACGGTTCGCCGCGCGGTATCGGCGGCCTGACCACCCGTGACGGTCGCGTGACCATCATGATGCCGCACCCTGAGCGGGTTTTCCGTGCCGTGCAGAACTCCTGGCGTCCGGACGACTGGAACGAGGACGCGGCCTGGATGCGCATGTTCCGCAATGCGCGCGCCTGGGTGAACTGAGTCAGTGTATAAGCTCGCGTTCTTCGTCCCGGCCAGTCATCTGGCCGTGGTGAAGAACGCCGTATTCGCCGCCGGTGCCGGGCGAATCGGTGACTACGACCACTGTGCCTGGCAGGTGTTGGGCCAGGGCCAGTTCCGCCCGCTGGACGGCAGCCAGCCGTTCATCGGGCAGAGCGGGGTGGTCGAAGAAGTTGCAGAGTGGAAAGTCGAGATGGTCGTCGCCGACGACCATATTCGTGCGGCGGTGGCAGCGCTCAAGCTCAGCCACCCCTACGAGACGCCTGCTTGTAGGACCGACTTCAGTCGGGAAGCAAACACCGCGTAACGGCTTTCGCGGCTAAAGCCACTCCTACGAGTTCGGCGCTGCATCGTTTAAGGCCTGATTTCGATCATCGTGCCGTCTTTCACCAGATCCCATATCTCGCGCATGTCATTGTTCTTCAGCGCGATGCAGCCTTCTGTCCAGTCCAGCGTATGGAAATACCACTCCGGGTATTCTTCATCGATGGGCGTGCCGTGGATCATGATCATGCTACCGGGTTTCACGCCTGCCGCCTTGGCGCGCTCGCTGTCGGCCGCGTTCGGGTAAGACACATGCATCGACAGGTTGTAGCGGCTGCTGGGCTTGCGCCAGTCGAGCCAGTAAAAGCCTTCGGGCGTGCGCTTGTCGCCTTCCTGTAGCTTGGTGCCCTTGGGGTTCTTGCCCAGCGATACCCGATAGGTCTTGAGTGCCTCACCGTCGCTGATCAACTGCAACTGGCGCGCCGACTTGATGACAAGTACCTTGTCGATGCGTCGTTCAGACAGTTTTACGGTGTTGATCACCTTTTCGCCGACGATCTTCTGCTCGCTGCCCTTGGGCACGATGGTCTGGGTGAAGGCCGCTTGAGAGGCGGATGCGAACGACAGGCACAGTACGGCGAACAACCAGCGCATTGACGTTTTCCTGAGGGCGCGTCGTCGACGTGCCGGGCAGTGGAGGGTTTAAGTCGGGCGTGAGGCCGGCAGCGCTTGAGCGTGCACAGGGTAGTGCTGTTCGCGCCGGTCGGCGAAGAAGCATTCTAGGGTACGCTTGACCGTCATGAAAGCCAGGTCGCCCCAGGGAATGTCGGCTTCGTCGAACAATTGCACTTCCAGGCTCTCGATACCGGCGGCAAACGCGTTGCCTGCCAGTTCTGCGCGATAGAACACATGCACCTGATTGATGTGCGGCACATCGATCATGGCGTACAGGTGCAGCTCGTGAAGTTCGGCGCAGGCTTCTTCGAGGGTTTCGCGGCGCGCAGCCTGCTCGACGGTTTCGCCGTTCTCCATGAAGCCTGCCGGCAAGGTCCAGTAACCGTGGCGCGGCTCGATGGCGCGGCGGCACAGCAGCACCTTGTCGCCTACGGTGACCAGGCAGCCGGCAACGATGTTCGGGTTCTGATAATGAATGGTGTGGCAGTGGTCGCACACAAAACGCAAGCGGCTGTCGCCGTCGGGAATGCGCTGGGTAACCGCCTGGCCGCAATGGCTGCAGAAATTCATGGCGTGGTTCGATCAGTGAGGGCAGGCGTTATCTTGGCCTGCCACATGGCCGGTCAGCAAGTTTTCCTGTGTGTTGCACCTCAACCTGGTTGCTAAGGCTTGGGCGTACCCCGGCTTTTGGTGCATGATGCCGGGTAGCCAACCGATCGAGATTTCCCATGCTGGATGAGCTACTTCGACGTGTCAGCAGTCATACGCCAGACATCCTTGAGACGGATCGACGCTTTCCCGAGGCTGCCGTGCTGTTGCCGGTGACGCGCAGCGCAGAACCCGAGCTGGTGCTGACCCTGCGTGCCAGCGGCCTGTCGACCCATGGCGGCGAAGTGGCTTTTCCCGGTGGTCGGCGCGACCCGGAAGACCCTGACCTGGTGTTCACCGCGCTGCGTGAGGCCGAAGAAGAAATCGGCCTGCCGCCGGGGCTGGTCGAGATTGTCGGGCCTTTAAGCCCGCTGGTCTCGCGCTATGGCATCAAGGTCACGCCGTACGTCGGCATCATTCCGGACTTTGTCGAATACCGCCCCAACGATGGCGAGATTGCCGCTGTATTCAGCGTGCCGCTGGAGTTTTTCCGTCAGGACGTGCGTGAGCACACTCACCGCATCGACTACGAGGGCCGCAGTTGGTACGTGCCCAGCTATCGTTATGGCGAATACAAGATCTGGGGCCTGACCGCGATCATGATCGTCGAGCTGATCAACGTGCTGTACGACGCGAAGATCAGCCTGGAGCACCCGCCGCGCCCCGTGAAACGCTGAACATCGACTTATAAGAAAGCCTGAGGACCTGCCATGAAATACCGTCTGGGGGACGCCCGCGTCCAGACCCATCCCGACAGCTGGACCGCGCCCACCGCCACGCTCATCGGCAAAGTGCGCCTTGAAGCAGGCGCCAATGTCTGGTTTGGCGCCGTGCTGCGCGGCGACAACGAACTGATCCATATCGGTGAAAACAGCAACGTGCAGGATGGCACGGTCATGCACACCGACATGGGCTCGCCGCTGACCATCGGTAAGGGCGTGACCATTGGCCATAATGCGATGCTGCACGGTTGCAGTGTCGACGATTACAGCCTGATCGGCATCAACTCGGTGATTCTCAATGGCGCGAAGATCGGCAAGCACTGCATCATCGGCGCCAACTCGCTGATCGGCGAAGGCAAGGTGATTCCCGATGGCTCGCTGGTCATGGGCTCGCCGGGGCGGGTTGTACGCGAATTGACCGATGCGCAGAAAACCATGCTCGAAGCCAGCGCCGCTCATTATGTGCACAACGCCCAACGCTACGCCCGCGACCTTGCGGTGCAGGAAGACGATGAATACTGAAATACCGGCTGAAAAACCTGTGCGCTCGCCCTGCGTGAGCATCTGCGCACTGGATGATGACGATATCTGCACCGGCTGCCAGCGCAGCGTCAGCGAAATCACCGGCTGGAGCCGCATGGACAACGAACAGCGCCGCGCCGTGCTGGTGCTGTGTCACGAGCGGGCCAAGGCCAGCGGCGTGCTCTGGAACTTTTGACCGTGCTCTTCCTGATCGCTTACATCGCCAGCGTCGTGCTGATCAACTTTGCCTTCTCGGCCGCGCCGCACCTGGACATCATCTGGTCGGCCTGGGGCGGGCTGGTGTTCGTCCTGCGCGACATGGTCCAGACCCGTTTTGGCCATGGCGCAATCCTGGCCATGCTGGTCGCATTGCTGCTGTCGTACGTCACCAGCGACCCGACTATCGCGCTGGCCAGCGCCACGGCCTTCGCGGTTTCCGAATGCATCGACTGGCTGGTGTTCACCATCACCCGTCGGCCGCTGCATGACCGCTTGTGGATCAGTTCGGCGCTGAGCATTCCGCTCGATACCTTTATCTTCTTCGGCATGATCGACGCCCTGACAGCGCCGGTGCTGCTCACCGCACTAGGCTCCAAATTCGCCGGTGTCACGGCGGTGTGGCTGATCATGGCCTGGCGCCTGCGTCGTCAGGCGTGCGTGAACTGAACTGACCCCGTAGCACTTCAAGCATGATAAATTGCGCGCCTTTCTCCACAGCGGTTGCCCGTTTCCTGCCGGGTTGCCCTCGACATCTGCTCCACGAGGACCTGAGATGACTCAAATCGGAACCCCACTGTCGCCCACCGCGACCCGCGTATTGCTGTGCGGCAGCGGCGAACTGGGCAAGGAAGTCGTGATCGAACTGCAACGCCTGGGTGTCGAGGTAATCGCCGTCGATCGCTACGCCAACGCCCCGGCCATGCAGGTCGCGCATCGCAGCCACGTGATCAACATGCTCGACGGCGCTGCCCTGCGTGCGGTGATCGAGGCCGAGAAGCCGCACTACATCGTGCCGGAAATCGAAGCCATCGCCACTGCAACGCTGGTGGAACTGGAGGCCGAAGGCTTCACCGTGATCCCGACCGCGCGTGCTGCCCAGCTGACCATGAACCGTGAAGGCATCCGTCGCCTGGCGGCTGAAGAGCTGGGGCTGCCGACCTCGCCGTACTTCTTCGCCGACAGCTTCGAGGATTACAACAAGGCTGTGCTGGAGCTGGGCTTCCCATGTGTGGTCAAGCCGGTGATGAGCTCCTCGGGCAAAGGCCAGAGCCTGCTCAAAAGCGTCGATGATGTGCAGAAAGCCTGGGATTACGCTCAGGAAGGCGGTCGCGCCGGCAAGGGCCGTGTCATCGTTGAAGGCTTCATCGACTTTGAATACGAAATCACCCTGCTGACCGTGCGTCATGCTGCAGGCACCACGTTCTGTGCGCCGGTCGGTCATCGTCAGGAGAAGGGCGACTATCAGGAATCCTGGCAGCCACAGGCCATGAGCCCGGTCGCGCTGGCAGAGTCCGAGCGTGTGGCCAAGGCGGTTACCGAAGCATTGGGCGGCCGTGGTCTGTTCGGCGTCGAGCTGTTCATCAAGGGGGATCAGGTGTGGTTCAGCGAAGTCTCGCCACGCCCGCATGACACCGGCCTGGTGACCCTGATCTCTCAGGACCTGTCGCAGTTCGCCCTGCATGCCCGCGCCATTCTGGGCTTGCCGGTGCCGCTGGTGCGTCAGTTCGGGCCATCGGCTTCGGCCGTGGTGCTGGTTGAAGGCCAGTCGACCCAGACCGCCTTCGCCAATCTCGGCGCGGCGCTGGCCGAGCCAGACACCGCCCTGCGCCTGTTCGGCAAGCCGGAAGTCAACGGCCAGCGCCGCATGGGCGTAGCCCTGGCACGCGACGAGTCAATCGAAGCCGCTCGCGCCAAAGCCACCCGCGCCTCGCAAGCGGTCAAGGTCGAGCTTTAAGCTGCAAGGCTCAAGCTGCAAGCAAGAACTACGCATTCTGCTTGCAGCTTGAAGCTCACCGCTTGCCGCTATGTTTACAGGTCGGTATCGCGGGTTTCTTTAAGCGCCAATACGGCCAGCACGCTGAGCAAGGCTGCCGCCGATACATAGCCGCCCACCCAGCTCAGGCCACCCATGGCCACCAGTTTCTGGGCAAAGAACGGTGCCACCGAGGCGCCGACGATGCCGCCCAGGTTATACGCTGCCGATGCCCCGGTGTAGCGCACTTTGGTCGGGAACAGTTCCGGTAGCAGGGCGCCCATTGGCGCAAACGTCACGCCCATCAAGAACAGCTCGATGCACAGGAACAGGGCCACGCCCCAGGTCGAACCGTGGGTCAGCAGCGGCTCCATCAAAAAGCCTGAAGCAATTGCCAACAGGCCGCCAACGATCAGTACCGGGCGGCGACCGTAACGGTCGCTGGCCAGTGCCGAGATTGGCGTAGCCGCGGCCATGAACAGCACGGCAAAACACAGCAGGCCCAGGAAGGTTTCGCGGCTGTAACCCAGCGTCGACACGCCATAGCTCAACGAGAACACCGTCGAGATATAAAACAGGGCGTAGCACACCACCATGGCCGCAGCACCCAGCAGCATCGGTGCCCAGTGCTGGCTGAAGGTCTCGACGATTGGCAGGCGCACCCGCTCCTGGCGGGCCAGCACCTTGGCGAAGGCCGGAGTTTCTTCCAGGGTCAGGCGCACGTACAGGCCGACCATCACCAGCACTGCACTGAGCAGGAACGGAATGCGCCAGCCCCACGAGCGGAACTGTTCGTCATCGAGCACCAGCGCCAGGGTCAGGAACAGCCCGTTGGCTGCCAGAAAGCCGATCGAAGGCCCCAGTTGCGGGAACATGCCGTACCAGGCGCGCTTACCCTTGGGCGCATTCTCGGTGGCCAGCAAGGCTGCACCGCCCCATTCGCCGCCCAGCCCGAGCCCTTGGCCGAAGCGCAGCAGGCACAACAGCAGGGGTGCCCAGAAACCGATGGTGGCATAGCCGGGCAGCACACCGATCAGCGTGGTGCTGACGCCCATCAGCAGTAACGAAGCGACCAGCGTCGACTTGCGCCCGATGCGGTCGCCAAAGTGGCCGAACAATGCCGAGCCCAGCGGGCGCGCTATGAACGCGATGCCGAAGGTCAGGAACGAGGCGAGCATTTGCGCAGCCCCGGAGGTCTGCGGGAAGAACACCGGGCCGATGACCAGCGCGGCAGCGGTGGCGTACACATAAAAATCGTAAAACTCGATGGCGGTACCGATGAAGCTGGCAGTGGCAACGCGGGTGGCGGAGTTGGCCGGCGGTATGGCGTCGGCGTCATCAACGGTCGTAGTGGTCATGCGAATATCCCTGTTATTACGTTTTTAGTGGGCATGTCCACGGTCGGCCCGGTTGGGCGGCAAGGCAGGGGCGTCGCTGATGGGTGGGGGCGACGCCTGAAAGTGCGTGGGGCAGGCTGAAACGTGGCCGATTACGCGACGTGCGGGTAGCACGCGGATCGGTCGGGGCTGGGTAAGCCTGGGGATTATAGGAAGGGTTTCATTTCTGAAACAAGCGGTAACAGACCTTAGTAGAGTGCCCGGGCCGGGGCATGCTTCCACATCAACACGCGGGTCACGCGGTTGTCCTCGGTTTCGAGAATCTCGATCCTGTAGGGCCCGACCTTGAGGCATGCCGGGCCTTCTGGAATGGTTTCCAGTGCTTCGGTCACCAGGCCATTCAGGGTCTTGGGGCCGTCCGAGGGCAGGTGCCAGCCCAGACTCTTGTTCAGTTCGCGGATGGAGGCGGCGCCATCGACTTGCAGTTGGCCATCCGCCAGTCGGGTAATGTCCGGGTTATCGAAATGCTCGCTTTCGAACTCGCCGACGATCTCTTCCAGAATGTCTTCCAGGCTGATGATGCCCAGCACTTCGCCATACTCGTCGACCACCACGCCGAGACGCCGCTGCTGTTTGTGGAAATTGAGCAATTGCAGTTGCAGGGGTGTGCTTTCCGGAACGAAGTAGGGTTCGTAGCAGGCCGCCAGCAGGTGCTCTTTGGTGAGCTCGCTCTTGGGCAGCAAATGGCTGATCTGCCGGGTATTGAGTACGCCTTGCACCTGATTGATGTCGTTGTGATAGAGCGGCAGGCGTGTGTGCCGGGAAATAATCAGGCGCTCGATGATCTGCTCGATGCTGTCATCCAGATTGATGCCGTCCACTTCACTGCGCGGGATCAGAATGTCGTTGACCGTCATGCGGTCCAGTGCGCGAATCCCGGCCAGTACACCTTGCGGCAGGTCGGTGTCCGCTTCGGTATCGAGGCTGGTGGCAGGCAGCGGTTGTTGCTGGTGCTCGACTTCGCCGCGAGGCGTCGGGCGGGGCTCGAAAGGTCGCAGCAACACGCCGGCGATAGCATCCAGGCTCCAGCTGAGCGGCCGCAGCAGGCGCAATGGCCAGCGCAGCAGGCTTTTGCCCAGTAACAAGGTGCTTAACGGATAGCGAGCCGCCAGGCGACGCGGCAGGTACTCGACGAAAATCAGCATCAGGGCGCTGCTGCCCAGCCAGGCCAGCACCGGACCTTGATAGAACCAGTAGCGAATGGTGATCAACAGGACAATCACCACCATCAGGGTCTTGATCAGCGTATTGCCCAGGATCAGGCTGTCGAGGTCGATGTCAGTCCGGGTGCGTATCTTGCGGCCGTCGGTGCACAGGGTATGCGCGCGTTCCAGCGCAGTGAGCAGCCCCGACCACAGCGTCAACAACGCCAGCACACCGAGCAGCGGACCGATGGGCAGATTATCCATGTGCAAGGCTCGTCAGATGTGCAGGATGAATTCGCGTACCAGCTTGCTGCCGAAATAGGCCAGCATCAGCAGGCAGAAGCCGCCCAGGGTCCAGCGAATTGCTTTGTGCCCACGCCACCCCAGGCGTGTGCGGCCCAGCAGCAGCACGCTGAACACCACCCAGGCCAGGCACGCCAGCAGGGTCTTGTGCACCAGGTGCTGGGCAAACAGATTGTCGACGAACAGCCAGCCGCTGATCAGCGACAGCGACAGCAGGGTCCAGCCGGCCCATAAAAAGCCGAACAGCAGGCTCTCCATGGTTTGCAGGGGCGGGAAATTGCGGATCAGGCCTGCCGGGTGTTTGTGTTTGAGCTGGTAGTCCTGCAACAGCAGCAGCAAGGACTGGAACGCGGCAATGGTGAACATGCCATAGGCCAGGATCGACAGCAGTACATGGCTGAGGATGCCCGGTTCTTCGAGAATGGGCTGGACAGTGCCGCTGGGCACGAACTGGGCCATGAGCACGGTCACCAGTCCCAGCGGGAACAACAGCGCCAGCAGGTTTTCGACCGGGATACGGATCGTGGCCAGCAGCGTCAGGACAATAACGGAGAGGGCGATCAGGCTGGCGGCGTTGAAGAAGTCCAGGCCCAGGCCGACAGGCCGTACCAGTTGCGAATAAAGGCTGAAGGCGTGGGCAATCACCGCCAGGCTGCCGAGCAGGCCCAGCAGCCGTTTGTCGGGCCGGGTGGTCTGGCTCAGGCGAATGCCCTGATAGACGGTCGCAACGGCGTAGAGGCAGGCAGCGGCGAGGCTGGGTAACAGACTGGCTGACAAAGGGGACATAAATCCTGACGGGCGGGCCCTGAAAGGGGCTGAGTGTGGCATAGACCGGCGTTGCACGAAAGAGTGCTACGGCACGACGCTGTACGATGCCGCCTGGCAGTGCAGAGGCGGTCTTTGCGGTGCTGGTGTCCGTGCGCCGGAGTCTCGGCTATAATCGCTGCCCTGTTACAGGCCGCGGGCTCGCCGTGGGCCACTTGTCTCTATCGCGGCGGGGCCGCACCCACCGGGTCGACCAGAGCCTTAAAGGATCGCGCATGTTTGAAAACCTTACCGACCGCCTTTCGCAGACGCTGCGCCATGTCACTGGCAAGGCCAAGCTGACCGAAGACAACATCAAGGAAACGCTGCGCGAAGTGCGCATGGCCTTGCTTGAAGCCGACGTCGCGTTGCCGGTGGTCAAGGACTTCGTCAACAGCATCAAGGAGCGCGCCGTCGGCACTGAAGTGTCGCGCAGCCTGACGCCTGGCCAGGCGTTCGTGAAGATCGTCCAGGCCGAACTCGAAAGCCTGATGGGCGCGGCCAACGAAGATCTGGTCCTCAATGTTGCTCCGCCTGCCGTCGTACTGATGGCCGGTCTGCAGGGTGCGGGTAAAACCACCACGGCCGGCAAGCTGGCGCGCTTCCTTAAAGAGCGCAAGAAAAAGACCGTGATGGTGGTCTCGGCCGACGTTTACCGTCCGGCAGCGATCAAACAGCTCGAAACGCTGGCCAACGATCTGGGCGTCACCTTCTTCCCGTCCGATATCAGCCAGAAGCCGGTCGACATCGCCCAGGCGGCCATCCGCGAAGCAAAACTGAAATTCATCGATGTCGTGATCGTCGACACCGCCGGTCGTCTGCACATCGACGCCGAGATGATGACCGAGATCCAGGCGCTGCACGCGGCCGTCAAGCCGGTCGAAACCCTGTTCGTGGTCGACGCCATGACCGGTCAGGACGCGGCCAACACCGCCAAGGCCTTCGGTGATGCGCTGCCGCTGACCGGTGTGATCCTCACCAAGGTCGACGGCGATGCCCGTGGCGGTGCGGCGCTGTCGGTGCGAGCGATTACCGGCAAACCGATCAAATTCATCGGTATGGGCGAGAAAAGCGAGGCGCTGGAGCCCTTTCACCCCGACCGTATCGCCTCGCGTATTCTGGGCATGGGCGACGTGCTCAGCCTTATCGAGCAGGCCGAGCAGACGCTGGACCGGGACAAGGCCGACAAGCTTGCCAAGAAACTCAAGAAGGGCAAGGGCTTTGATCTCGAAGATTTCCGCGACCAGTTGCAACAGATGAAAAACATGGGTGGCCTGGGCGGTTTGATGGACAAGCTGCCAAGCATCGGCGGCATGAACCTCTCGCAAATGGGCAACGCCCAGGGCGCGGCCGAGAAGCAGTTCAAGCAGATGGAAGCGATCATCGGTTCCATGACCCCGGCCGAGCGCCGCGACCCTGACCTGATCAGCGGTTCGCGCAAACGCCGTATCGCACAGGGTTCGGGGACGCAGGTCCAGGACATCGGGCGTCTGATCAAGCAGCACAAGCAGATGCAGAAAATGATGAAGAAATTCTCCACCAAAGGCGGCATGGCCAAGATGATGCGCGGCCTGGGCGGCATGATGCCGGGTGGCGGCGGTATGCCGAAGATGTAAAGGATGTCGATCCGGCGTTGCCGGGTCGACAGTCCGTCCGATCCTGAGCGCGGCACCGGCTGCGCTCGTTCAATGTGCGAGGGGGACCTTGCGCACTCTGCCTTCGGGCAGCTCTCCCGGCCGTCACCGACGGTCGGACCTTGGCAAATCGTCGGGCGCAGCAAATGCCTGCAGGAAAAAGTCATTTGCATTAGTCAGGATATTCCTTGAGAATATGCGGCCTTTCGGGCACCCGTGCCCGCTGTGCACCTTAGATTTGCAGCACCGACTAACAGGAACGATGTTCAATGCTAACCATCCGTCTTGCCCTTGGCGGCTCCAAAAAGCGCCCGTTTTACCACTTGGCCGTTACCGACAGCCGTAACCCACGCGACGGTTCCCACAAGGAACAGATCGGCTTCTTCAACCCGATCGCTCGTGGCCAGGAAATCCGTCTGTCCATTAACGAAGAACGCCTGAACTACTGGCTGGGCGTTGGTGCACAGACTTCCGAGCGCGTAGCTCAGTTGCTGAAAGAGCACAACAAGGCCAAGGCTGCGGCCTGAACCTTATGAACGCGACGCCTGCATCTGCCGACGGTCTGATCGTCATTGGCAAGATTTTCTCGGTTCATGGCGTTCGCGGCGAAGTGAAGGTTTATTCCTTTACGGATCCGATTGATAACCTGCTGGACTACGGGACCTGGACGCTTCGGCGCGAAGGGCGTGTGGAAAAACAGGTAGAACTGGTCAGTGGACGCTTGCAAGGCAAGTTCCTGGTCGCAACGCTCAAAGGTCTCAACGATCGCGACGAAGCCCGTCTTCTGTCCGGTTGTGAAATCTGTGTGCCGCGCAGCCTGTTCCCCGATCTGGACGATGGCGAGTACTACTGGTACCAGCTTGAAGGCCTGAAGGTCATCGACACGCAGGGGCAATTGCTCGGCAAGATCGATCACCTGCTCGAAACCGGTTCGAACGATGTAATTGTGGTCAAGCCCTGCGCGGGCAGCCTGGATGATCGCGAGCGCCTGTTGCCCTATACGGAGCATTGCGTGCTGGCAGTCGATCTGGAAGCCGGCGAGATGAAGGTGGACTGGGACGCGGACTTCTAAGTGGCCAATTTGCGCATAGAGGTCATTACGCTGTTCCCGGAGATGTTTTCCGCCATCAGCGAATACGGCATAACCAGCCGTGCGGTGAAACAGGGGCTGATGCAGCTGACCTGTTGGAATCCGCGGGACTACACCACGGATCGGCATCACACAGTAGACGATCGCCCCTTCGGTGGCGGCCCCGGCATGGTGATGAAGATCAAGCCTCTGGAAGATGCTCTGGTTCAGGCCAGGCAGGCAGCAGGGGAGGCGGCCAAGGTAATTTACCTGTCACCGCAAGGCCGCAGGCTGGATCAGTCGGCGGTACGCGAGTTGGTAACAGAGAGTGCACTTATTCTCATTGCCGGTCGTTATGAAGGCATTGATGAGCGTTTCATTGAAGCGCATGTTGATGAAGAGTGGTCGATTGGTGACTATGTCCTGTCCGGAGGTGAGCTTCCGGCGATGGTGCTGATCGATGCGGTTACACGGCTGCTGCCTGGAGCTTTAGGGCATGTAGACTCGGCGGAAGAAGACTCTTTTACCGACGGTCTGCTTGATTGCCCGCACTACACCCGACCTGAGGTGTATGCGGATCAGCGTGTACCCGACGTGTTGCTCAGTGGCAATCACGCACATATCCGGCGTTGGCGTTTGCAGCAGTCCCTCGGAAGGACCTACGAACGACGAGCCGATCTTCTGGAAAGTCGCTCACTTTCTGGAGAAGAGAAAAAGCTGCTGGCGGAATACATCCGCGAGCGGGACGATAGTTAACGTATCGATGGCTGATCCGGGAGGATCACCCTTAGGAGCATAGTATGACCAACAAAATCATTCTCGCCCTCGAAGCAGAGCAGATGCAGAAAGAAATCCCGACCTTTGCACCGGGCGACACCGTTGTCGTTCAGGTAAAAGTGAAGGAAGGCGATCGTGCACGTCTGCAGGCTTTCGAAGGCGTCGTAATCGCCAAGCGTAACCGCGGTGTGAACAGTGCTTTCACTGTTCGTAAAATCTCCAGCGGCGTTGGCGTAGAGCGTACTTTCCAGACCTACAGCCCGCAAATCGACAGCCTGGCTGTCAAGCGTCGCGGCGACGTTCGCAAGGCCAAGCTGTACTACCTGCGCGACCTGTCCGGTAAAGCAGCACGCATCAAAGAAAAACTGTCCTGATACAGTTTTTCGATGCATGAAAAAAGCAGCCTTCGGGCTGCTTTTTTGCTATCTGGCGTTCCTTCGATGGATCGCTTGTAGTAGGTTTTGCGCTCTGTTCATTGTAATCGAGCTGTAATGTCTGCCCTGGATCATCCGCTGATCGACCACTTTCTCGATGCCCTGTGGCTGGAGAAGGGCCTGTCCGACAACACCCGCGAGTCTTACCGCAGCGATTTGACGCTGTTCAATGGCTGGCTGCACGAGCGCGGTGTACACCTGCCCGAGGCCAGTCGTGAGGCCATTCTCGATCACCTGGCCTGGCGCGTTGAGCACGCCTACAAGCCGCGTTCTACGGCGCGCCTGATCTCCGGGCTGCGTGGCTTTTATCGTTATTTGCTGCGCGAGAAGCTGATTGCCATCGACCCCACCTTACAGGTCGATATGCCGCAACTCGGCAAGCCGCTGCCCAAATCCCTTTCCGAAGCCGATGTCGAAGCTTTGTTGGCAGCCCCCGACCTGAGTGCCGCGATTGGCGAGCGCGACCGCGCCATGCTTGAGGTGCTGTATGCCTGTGGCCTGCGCGTGACCGAGCTGGTCGGCCTGACCCTGGAGCAGGTCAACCTGCGCCAGGGCGTGGTGCGGGTCATGGGCAAAGGCAGCAAGGAGCGGCTGGTGCCGATGGGCGAAGAGGCAATCGTCTGGATCGAGCGTTACCTGCGCGGTGCGCGTGACGAGTTGCTTAATGGGCGGCCCAGCGATGTGCTGTTTCCCAGTCTGCGTGGCGAGCAGATGACCCGCCAGACCTTCTGGCACCGTATCAAGCAGCACGCAATGGTGGCCGGCATCGGCAAATCCCTGTCGCCGCATACCCTGCGCCATGCCTTTGCCACTCATCTGCTCAACCATGGCGCCGACTTGCGCGTGGTACAGATGCTGCTGGGCCACAGCGATCTGTCGACCACCCAGATCTACACCCATATTGCCCGTGCGCGCCTGCAGGAGCTGCATGCCAGCCATCATCCGCGCGGTTGAGCAAAACGCCCGACAGTCCGGGTCCGTGTTGACGGGCTTATGTGATAGTCTTTGCCGGTTTCACAGAGCGAGGCAGGTGCTACAACGTAGCAAGGCCTCGGCTTTGTCCGTCGTCCCAGGAGTTTTCATGCGCATTCCTTCTTTTTTTGCAGCCATCGTTGTCGCGCTGGCCAGTACTTTCAGCCTGGTTGCCCAGGCCGATGCCGGCGCTGAGCAGGCCATCCGCAAGACCCTCGATACCCTCGAACTCGAACTGCCGGTCGAAAGCATCGCTTCGAGCCCGCTCAACGGCTTGTACGAAGTCAAACTCAAGGGCGGTCGCGTGCTGTATGCCAGCGCCGACGGCCAGTTTGTGGTGCAGGGCTACCTGTTTCAGATTCAGGACGGCAAGCCGGTCAACCTGACCGAGAAAACCGAACGCCTGGCAATCGCCAAGACCATCAATGCCATCGCCCCAGGTGACATGGTCATTTACCCGGCTGTGGGTGCAACCAAGTCGCATATCACCGTGTTTACCGACACCACCTGCCCGTACTGCCACAAGCTGCACGAAGAAGTCGGCCAGTTGAACAAACTGGGCGTCGAAGTGCGCTACGTGGCCTTCCCGCGTCAGGGCCTGGGCTCGCCGGGCGACCAGCAGTTGCAGGCCGTCTGGTGTTCCAAGGACCGCAAGGCGGCGATGGACCAGATGGTCGAAGGCAAGGACATCAAGGCCGCCAAGTGCGATAACCCGGTGAGCAAGCAGTTCCAGATCGGTCAGTCGATCGGTGTCAACGGCACACCGGCCATTGTTCTGGCCGACGGTCAGGTAATTCCGGGCTACCAGCCAGCCGCTCAAGTCGCCAAACTGGCGCTGGGCGCCAAATAATCAATTTTTAGCTGCATGGTCGCGTGCAGCTGTTTTTTCGCGGCCGTCCTCAGGGCGGCTGTTCTATGGGGAGTTCATCAGTGAAACCGGTCAAAGTAGGCATTTGTGGGCTGGGTACCGTCGGTGGCGGTACCTTCAACGTACTTCAGCGCAACGCCGAGGAGATTGCCCGCCGTGCCGGGCGTGGCATCGAAGTCGCGCAGATTGCCGTTCGTACACCCAACCCCAACTGCCAGATTACCGGTATTGCTACCACCACGGACGTATTCGAGGTGGCCAGCAACCCTGAGATCGATGTGGTCGTCGAACTGATCGGCGGCTACACCATCGCCCGTGAGCTGGTGCTCAAGGCCATCGACAACGGCAAGCACGTGGTCACTGCCAACAAGGCGCTGATTGCCGTGCATGGCAATGAAATCTTCGCCCGTGCCCGCGAGAAGGGCGTGATCGTTGCGTTCGAGGCGGCCGTAGCGGGTGGCATTCCGGTGATCAAGGCGATCCGTGAAGGCCTGTCGGCCAACCGTATCAACTGGGTGGCGGGCATCATCAACGGTACCGGCAACTTCATCCTTACCGAGATGCGCGAAAAAGGCCGCACCTTTCCGGATGTTCTGGCCGAAGCCCAGGCGCTGGGTTACGCCGAAGCCGACCCGACCTTCGACGTCGAGGGCATCGATGCCGCGCACAAGCTGACCATTCTGGCGTCCATCGCCTTTGGTATTCCGCTGCAGTTCGACAAGGCCTACACCGAAGGCATCACCAGACTGACCACGGCCGACGTCAACTACGCCGAAGCGCTGGGCTATCGCATCAAGCACCTGGGCGTGGCACGCAGCACCGTGCAGGGCATCGAGTTGCGCGTGCACCCGACCCTGATCCCGGCCGACCGCCTGATCGCCAACGTCAATGGCGTGATGAACGCCGTGATGGTCAATGGCGATGCCTCGGGTTCGACCCTGTTCTACGGCGCTGGCGCCGGCATGGAGCCGACCGCTTCCTCGGTAATCGCCGACCTGGTGGACGTGGTTCGCGCCATGACCTCGGACCCGACCAACCGCGTGCCGCACCTGGCCTTCCAGCCCGACTCACTGTCTGCGCACCCGATTCTGCCGATCGAAGCCTGCGAAAGTGCCTACTACCTGCGCATTCAGGGCAAGGACCATCCTGGTGTGCTGGCTCAGGTGGCGAGCATCCTGTCCGAGCGCGGCATCAATATCGAATCGATCATGCAGAAAGAGGTTGAAGAGCAGGATGGCCTGGTGCCGATGATCCTGCTGACCCACCGTGTCGTCGAGCAGCGTATCAATGATGCCATCCAGGCGCTGGAAGCCTTGCAGGATGTCGTGGGCCCGGTCGTTCGCATCCGCGTCGAACACCTAAACTAAGAGCAGCGGCAAGCTTTTAGCGGCAAGCCACAAGTCGAGCGCCACCGTGCCTTTACTTGCGGCTTATAGCTTGCAGCTTGCAGCTCAAAAAACCGAAGGTTTGAAAAAATGCGTTATATCAGTACTCGTGGCCAAGCGCCGGCGTTGAACTTCGAAGATGTGCTGCTCGCCGGTCTCGCCAGCGACGGTGGCCTGTACGTACCGGAAAACCTGCCACGTTTCACCCAGGAAGAAATCGCTTCCTGGGCCGGCCTGCCGTATCACGAGCTGGCTTTCCGGGTGATGCGCCCCTTCGTGGCCGGCAGCATCAGCGATGCCGACTTCAAGAAAATCCTTGAAGAAACCTACGGCGTGTTCGCCCATAGCGCGGTCGCTCCGCTGCGTCAGCTCGACAGCAACGAGTGGGTGCTGGAGCTGTTCCACGGCCCGACCCTGGCGTTCAAGGACTTCGCCCTGCAACTGCTCGGCCGCCTGCTCGACCACGTGCTGGCCAAACGCGGCGAGCGCGTGGTCATCATCGGCGCGACTTCCGGCGATACAGGCTCTGCGGCCATCGAAGGCTGCCGTCGTTGCGACAACGTCGACATCTTCATCCTGCACCCGAACAAGCGCGTCTCCGATGTTCAGCGCCGCCAGATGACCACCATCAAGGGCGACAACATCCACAACATCGCCATCGAAGGCAACTTCGACGACTGCCAGGAAATGGTCAAGGCCAGCTTCGCCGACCAGGGCTTCCTCAAGGGCACACGTCTGGTGGCGGTCAACTCGATCAACTGGGCGCGGATCATGGCCCAGATCGTCTACTACTTCCACGCCGCCCTGCAGCTCGGTGGCCCGGCCCGTTCGGTGTCGTTCTCGGTGCCGACCGGCAACTTCGGCGACATCTTCGCCGGCTACCTGGCGCGCAACATGGGCCTGCCGATCAACCAGTTGATCGTCGCCACCAACCGCAACGACATCCTGCACCGCTTCATGAGCGGCAATCAGTACGTCAAGGAAACCCTGCACGCGACCCTGTCGCCGTCGATGGACATCATGGTGTCGTCGAACTTCGAGCGCCTGCTGTTCGACATGCACGGCCGCAATGGCACAGCCATCGCCGAGCTGATGGACAACTTCAAGCAAGGTGGCGGTTTCAGCGTCGATCAGGATCGCTGGACCGAAACCCGCAAGCTATTCGACTCGCTGGCTGTTGACGACGAGCAAACCTGCGCAACCATCGCCGAAGTTTTTGCCCGCACTGGCGAAGTGCTTGACCCGCACACTGCCATCGGTGTGAAGGCCGCACGCGAGTGCCGTCGCAGCCTGGACATCCCGATGGTGGTGCTTGGAACTGCGCATCCGGTCAAATTCCCTGAGGCAGTGGAGAAGGCCGGTGTAGGAAAAGAGCTTGTGCTACCTGCACATCTTTCTGATTTATTCGAGCGTGAAGAGCGCTGCACGGTTCTGCCAAATGACCTCAAAGCCGTACAGGCCTTCGTCGGTCAGCACGGCAACCGCGGCAAACCGCTTTAACGGTATCGTCGTGTAACAACTTGAGGCCCGCCATCTGGCGGGCCTTCTTGTTTGCGCATGCCAAACTCTGCCGGTTGAATGGTTTCGGAAGAGTGTGTGGCAGTGAAACAGGCAAGCAGGCAAAGTCCTCTCAGCAAGACCCTCCTGGCTGCGAAAGCGCAGGTCCGGTGGTTGCTGTCCTTGATGCTCATGATGGTGTTCGTGCAACCGGCGACGGCTGCGCAAAGCCTGGCATTTACGCTGGGGGCGCCCTTCGAGAGCACCACCGCTTTGCCGCTGTCCGATGCCGACCGGCAAAGGCTCAGCCGGTACACCCCGCTGCGGGTCGGCATTGCCATCGCCGATAACGAGCCCATCGACATCACCACCGACGGTAACCGCTATCAGGGCGTCAGTGCCGATTACCTGGGCCTGGTCAGCCTCAAGCTGGACACCCCTGTGCAACTGGTGGGCTTTGCCCAGCGCGAAGATGCGATTGAAGCCTTGCGCGATGGCAGCATCGATCTGCTGACCAGCGCCAATGGCTTTGATCGGGGTGAAGCGGGCCTTGTGTTCTCCCGGCAGTACCTGCCCGACCGGACCGTCGTGGTTGCCCATGGCAAGCAACTGGTGCCGCCACAGGGGCTGGCCGGCAAGAAAATCGCCCTGCTTGAGGGCTATGCCGACCCGCAGGTGACTCATCAAACCTACCCCGACAGCGAAATTATCCTGGCGCCGACGCTGTACAGCGCCATGGAGGCCTTGCTCCAGCAGGAAGTGGATGTCTTTATCGGCAACGAAGTCGTTGTAGGTTCCTATCTGGCCATGCGTCCCTATCTGGACCTGCGGGTCGTGTTCGAAGGTTCGCTGCCACCGACAGGATTTGCCTTTGCCCTGCGCGCCAGTGATCAACACCTGCGCGGGCTGGTCGATCAGGCACTGACCAGCCTGGAGCCGGCGCTGGTGCGTGAAGTATTAAGGCGCTGGACTCTGGGGCTTAATGCCGAGGTTGCCGGCCAGCGCATCACCTTGAGTCGCGCCGAGCGGCTCTGGCAGGCCAAGCATCCACTGGTAAGCGTCGCAACCAGCGAACACCCGCCGTATATCTACCGCGACAAACACGGGCACTGGGTGGGGCTCAATGTCGATGTGCTGTCGCGGATTTCGCGCATGACCGGCTTGCAGTTCGTCTACAAACCCGTGATTTCCACCCAGGCCAGCCTGGATCTGTTGCGCCGTGGTCAGGCCGACATGAACAGCACGCTGGCCGAAAATGCCGAGCGCAAGCAGTTTCTCAACTTCACCTATTCCTTTGGCGGCAATCATTGGGTGTTCGTGGTCCGTGCCGACCAGGCTTCGCCCGACAGCCTGGCCGATCTGAACGGGCGTGTGCTGGCCTTGCCGGCCCGGCATGCGCTTGAAAGTGAAATTCGCCGCCAGTATCCGGCCATTCAACTGCATCTGGTCGACACCTATGCCCAGGCTCGCCAACTGGTAGAAAGCGGCCAGGCCGACGTCACCCTGCAGAATGAGGCCGGCGCCTGGCTGTTTGCGCCCGGCAAGCTCAAGGTCGGGCGCAGCGTGGATGGCAAATGGTCGCCGGATCGCTTTTCGGTGATCAAATCGCAACCAGAGCTGCTGAGCATCCTCAACAAGGCCCTGGAGGAGTTTCCGGTGGCTGAAATGCGCTCGATTCGTATGAAGTGGCTGGGGGCGAAATCACCGCAACCATCACTGTGGAGTCGGGTTCCGCCATGGGTGCTATGGAGTGTGACGCTGGTGCTGCTGTTGGGGCTGGTGTCGCTGGCCTGGCACAGCCGGCTCAAGGTGCAAACCCGCCTGCGGCACAATGCCGAGGTATTGCTCAATGACCAGTTGGCTTTCAGGCGTGCGTTACTCGATGGCATCCCCATGCCCCTTTATGTGCGCGATCTGCAGGGCCGTTTGCTGTCATGCAATCGCCATTATGAGACGTGTCTGGGTGTCAGCATCGAACATTTGCTCGGGCGCCGCCTGATCGATGTCGACTTGCTGCCTGGCCCATTGGCCAGGCAGGCGCATGACGATTACCTGCAACTGCTTGAAAGTGGCCAGCCAGTGTTTGCCGAACGGGTGCTGGAATACGCCGGTCATCCCATTGAGGTCAGTCAGTGGAGCGTGCCGTTCTTCAGTGCTGAAGGGCAGTTGCAGGGGCTGTTGGGGGGCTGGGTCGACAATACAGGGCACAAGCGCCTGCAAGAGCGGCTCAATCAGGCCGAAGCCGCCCATGCCACGCTGGTAAGCGATATGAACCATCAGTTAAGCGCCCGTCTGGAGGCGATAATCGACCTGCTGGAGCTTGAGTTCGAGCAGGATCGACGGCAGGGCAAGGTTCCTTCCGAAGCGCTGCAGGCCTGGATGGCCGGGCGCTGAAATAATTGCCAATTGCGTTGTGGTTTTCTCTCTGTCACATTCCATAGGCATGCTCGATTTATAGAGCATTGCCTGCTTTACGCCCGGTTGTCAGAACTTTCCAGTCCGGGCGCAGGTCATTGATAAGCACCTTTGCATTCAACCTGTTGAGTGGTGATCCAGATGGAAAATATCAGCTTGCTGCTAAATGAAGCGCTATCACCGTATCAGGTCAGTCTCGGTCCTGCCGGCTCCAAAGGCGAACGTCTGGTAACCCTGAAGAATGCTGTCGGTGTCACCGTGATCGAACGCCGCTTCAGCGCCGATCAGTTGCGCGACAAGTTTCAGTTGACCGATGTCGTCGACGGTCTGCATCGCGATCTGTTGGTCGTCGAGGGGCGTATTGAGCCTTGCATGATCGCAGCCATGCGCCATGCTGCTGCCCAGCGTGCGTTTTCGGCTTCATCCGCCTTTCTGTAGTTTTTCTGTAACGCTGACGCCAAAAGCCAAGGCCAACCCCCGAATGGCAATCTCCGCTGTTCGGGGTTTCTTTTGCACGACAGAAAATCATTTGTCGATAAAGAAGGTCTTGGCGTCCTCCAGGTATTCTGCGCGCTTCTTGTCGTCCAGCCACTGGGCGTAGAAGCCCACCAGATATTCTTCACGCAGCACGCGCATTTCCCGGTTGATGATGTCCATGGCCTGACGGCCCTGCTCAGTGTCCGAACAACCGATGTGGGTGAACTGGTACTTGGGGTTGTCCTTGACCGGCAGAAAGATCAACTCGCTTTCGCGAATACCCTGCAACTGCGCCTGATAGCGCGCTTCGGGCCAATAGCTGATCATCGCCTGCAAGCGTCCCAGCCGCTGCATCTGCAAGAGGCTGCCAATCGCATCGTTGCCATAGTGCAGGTTCAGTTCGTCTGGCGCGGTCTGTTTGAGGAGGTTGTCGATGACCGGGCCATAGCTGCGCTCGGCCACCACGCCAATCTTTACGGTCTTGCTGGCCAGCAGTGCTTGCAGGTCAATGTGCCGATCAGCAATAAAAGGGGTAAACAGCGCCAGGTCATCCTTGCGCACGATCAGGCCATTGCTGAACACTGCATAGGTTGGAATGGAAAACACGATTTTTTTCGCCCGCTCGGCCGTCCACAGCAGGGTCGGGTCACAGGTGAAGCTCGGCTCATTGAGCATTTGCATGCCACGGGCTCGGTTAACGCGCATCAGCACATGGTCGTACTCCGGCATGTGCGCGATCAGCAGCGGCATCAGCCGGTCGATGGCACCCTGGCCCTGGTCGGGGCCGGAGAAAATAGTCACAGGTGCCATGTCGCGCATCAGCCAGATCAACGTCTCCCTGGCCTGGCCGGTGGCGGGCATGGCCCAAAGTGTCAGGGCCAGCAGGCCGCTAGCCAGACGCAGGCTTGCAAGGAGTGAGGCACGAAAACACATACGTCGAATTCTTCCTCATGCAAAGTGATTCAAAGAGCATCGGCAAGCTTGCTTACACTAGCGGATTTTCCGGGCTTATGGCCCTTGGCCGCAACAAATGCTGGCGAAATCATCGCTCGTCAGCCATCCGTAACCTGCCGGGGCCTGCATCGGGTAGACTTGCCGGCTTTCTCCTGTTCTGGAAGCCTGTTCATGGCTCAGCCGTCGACGACATACAAATTCGAACTCAACCTGACCGATCTGGACCGTAGCGTCTACGAAAGCGTCAAGCAGACCATCGCCCGTCACCCTTCCGAAACCGAAGAGCGCATGACTGTGCGCTTGCTGGCGTATGCCCTTTGGTACAACGAGCAACTGGCGTTCGGTCGTGGTCTGTCTGAAGTAGACGAACCGGCGTTGTGGGAAAAAAGTCTGGATGACCGCGTGCTGCACTGGATCGAAGTCGGTCAGCCCGATGCCGACCGCCTGACCTGGTGCTCGCGGCGTACCGAGCGCACCAGCCTGTTGGCCTATGGCAGCCTGCGTGTGTGGGAAGGCAAAGTCGTGCCGGTCGCGAAAAACCTGAAAAACGTCCACATTGCGGCGGTGCCACAAGAGGCGCTGGATATTCTGTCCAAGGACATGCCACGCGTTATCAAGTGGGATGTGATGATCAGCGACGGTACGATCTTCGTCACCGACGACCGTGGCCAGCACGAAGTGCAGCTGCAGTGGCTGACCGGCGAACGCGATTAATCAGCTAGCCCCCTACGAGACCCCAAAACGCTTATGCGCATCGAACACCGTCCTCTGCCCGATCCTTTGCCGTTGCTCGGCGACCTGCCGCCCTTGCTGACCCGCTTGTATGCCTCCCGCGGGGTCTCCTCGGTCGATGAACTGGACAAGGGCCTGGCGCGGCTGATTCCTTATCAGCAGCTAAAAGGCATCGAAGCAGCGGTCGATCTGCTGGTCGAGGCGCTCCAGCAGCGCCAGCGTATCCTCATCGTCGGTGACTTCGATGCCGATGGCGCCACGGCCAGCACGGTCGGTGTATTGGGGTTGCGGTTGCTGGGCGCCGCGCACGTCGATTATCTGGTGCCCAACCGATTTGAATATGGCTATGGCCTGACCCCGGAAATCGTCGCTGTGGCTTTGAAGCGCACGCCGCATCTGCTGATGACTGTCGACAATGGCATTTCCAGTGTCGAGGGCGTGGCGGCAGCCAGGGCGGCGGGGCTCAAGGTGTTGGTCACCGACCACCACTTGCCGGGTCACGAGCTGCCGGCGGCCGACGCAATCGTCAATCCCAACCAGCCGGGCTGCACGTTCCCGAGCAAGTCGCTGGCCGGGGTCGGGGTCATCTTCTATGTGCTGATTGCCCTGCGCGCGCGCTTGACCGAGCTGGGCTGGTTCGAGCAGAAACCGCCGAACCTGGGCGAGTTGCTCGACCTGGTGGCATTGGGCAGCGTGGCCGACGTGGTGCCGCTGGATGCCAACAACCGCATTCTGGTGCATCAGGGTCTGATGCGCATTCGGGCTGGCCGTGCCCGGCCTGGCCTGCGCGCGATTCTTGAAGTGGCACGCCGCGATCCGTCGCGCATCACTTCAACTGATCTGGGTTTCATCCTGGGCCCACGCCTGAACGCTGCCGGGCGTCTGGACGACATGAGCCTGGGCATCGAATGCCTGCTGTGCGATGACCCGCTGCTGGCGCGGGAAATGGCCGTGCAACTGGACGAGTTGAACCAGGATCGCAAAAGCATCGAGCAGGGCATGCAGCGCGAAGCCCTGGCACAGCTTCAGGATCTGCCCCTGGAGTCCATGCCGTTCGGCTTGTGCCTGTTCGAGCCAGACTGGCACCAGGGCGTAATCGGCATCCTGGCATCGCGCCTCAAAGAGCGTTACCACCGTCCGGCGATTGCCTTTGCCAGTGCTGGCGACGGTCTGCTCAAGGGGTCGGCCCGTTCGGTGCCGGGGTTTCATATTCGTGACGCGCTGGACGCGGTGGCGGCCCGTCATCCTGATCTGATCAGCAAGTTCGGCGGGCACGCCATGGCCGCCGGGCTGTCGTTGCCCGAAGCCAATCTCCGTGCTTTCACCGAAGCCTTCGACCTTGAAGTGCGTCGCCAGCTCAGCGAAGAAGACCTGACCGGCCGGCTGTTGTCCGACGGCACCCTGGCCGTCGAGGAGTTTCACCTGGAGCTGGCCCGCGCCCTGCGCAATGCCGGTCCCTGGGGGCAGCATTTTCCCGAGCCGCTGTTTCATGGCGTGTTTCAACTGATCGAGCAGCGGGTGGTGGGCGAGCGCCACCTCAAGATGGTGCTCAAGACCGAATGCGGCAGCGTGCGTCTGGACGGCATTGCCTTTGGCGTCGATCGCGAGGTCTGGCCCGACCCCAATATCCGTTGGGTCGAACTGGCTTACCGGCTGGATCTCAACGAGTTTCGCGGTAACGAAACCGTGCAGTTGCTGGTGACGCATATTGCGCCGCGTTGAACCCTGTGCGTCTGCAAATTGTCGACTAGGCTCTGATTAGAAAAAGCAAGAGCCGCCGTCCTGACTGTCAATTTGCGAGGTCGCCATGAGTCTGCTGCTAGAACCCTATACCCTGCGCCACCTGAAACTGCCTAACCGTATTGCCGTCTCGCCGATGTGCCAGTACTCCAGCGTCGACGGGCTGGCCAACGACTGGCATCTGGTCCACCTGGGCAGCCGCGCCGTGGGTGGCGCCGGGCTGATTTTTACCGAAGCGACGGCGGTTACCGCCGACGGGCGCATTACCCCGCAAGACCTGGGTCTGTGGAATGACGATCAGATCGAGCCCCTGCAACGCATCACCCGTTTCATTACCGCCCAGGGTGCGGTGCCGGCGATCCAGCTGGCGCATGCCGGACGCAAGGCCAGCACTTGGCGGCCGTGGCTGGGCAAGCATGGCAACGTGCCGATCGAAGAGGGCGGCTGGACCCCGCGCGGCCCGTCGGCGATTGCTTTCGACCCCGAGCACAGCGTTCCGCAGCCGCTAGGCGAAAACGATATTCAGGAAGTGGTCGAAGCCTTCGTTGCCGCGACCCGGCGAGCATTGAAGGCCGGCTTCAAGGTGGTCGAAGTGCATGCGGCACATGGTTACCTGCTGCATCAATTTCTGTCGCCGTTGAGCAATCGGCGCACCGACCTTTATGGCGGCTCGTTCGAAAACCGTATTCGCCTGGCCTTGCAGGTCACCGCTGCAGTGCGCGATGTCTGGCCTGTCGAGTTACCGCTGTTTGTACGCGTGTCGGCCACCGACTGGGTCGAGGATGGCTGGAATCCGGACGAAACCGTAGAACTGGCGCGCCGCCTCAAGGCGCTGGGCGCCGATCTGATCGACGTCTCCTCCGGCGGCACCTCGGTGCATGCCGAAATTCCGGTGGGGCCTGGCTATCAGACCCGCTTCGCCGAGCGCATCCGCAAAGAGTCGGACATCGCCACCGGCACCGTGGGGATGATCACCGAACCTGCCCAGGCCGAACACATCCTGCGCACCGGCCAGGCCGACATCATCCTGCTGGCTCGTGAACTGCTGCGTGATCCGTACTGGGCGCTGCATGCCGACGACGATCTGGGCAGTCGCCAGTCCGTCTGGCCCGCGCAATATCAACGCGCAACTCACCGCGACCAGCCCATTCACGAGTCCGACCTGCGCGACTGATACACAGCTGACAAGGGCAGATCTCTGCCCTTGTTACTTTCCTGCGATGGCCTGTGTAACAATTGGCCAGCATCATCACGGATGACCTCCCGAAATTTAAGGGACGTGATGTCAGGGAAAGGAGCAGGCATGTTCATCGGTACAGCAGCCCGGTTATCGGGGACTACGATCAAATCCATTCGTCATTACGAGGCCATCGGTTTGTTACCCCCGCCCAGGCGCGAGGGCAAATACCGGGTCTACGACCAACAGACCATCGAGCGTCTGACCTGTATCAAAGATGTTCAGCAACTGGGTTTCCGGCTCAAGGAAATGCAGGCCATTCTGGAAGGGCATCAGGAGCAGGCCCGCCAGGCCATCGCCGCCAAGAAGCAGGAACTGAACGAACAGATTCAGCAGTTACAGAGCATGCACAATGGCTTGTTGGCGTTCGAGCAAAGCCTGATGCCTTGACGGTTCACGCCCTGCCCAATATCAGCGAACCATTGACCCCTTCAACACCGAACCAGTTCGACAGCATTGCCTCGACAGGCTGTTGCACCAGGCTGAGCGGAAAGTTGAGCCCGGCTTTTTCTGGCGTGTGATTGCGCGTGGGCAGCAGTACGCCCAGTTGCAGGCTCATCAAGGACAGCACCGTTTCGATAACGCCGCTGCCTGCCGTCAGCGGGTTGGCGGTGAACGTCATTTCATGCAGGTTGGCGCCGAACAGTTGTTTGACTGCGCGGACTTCATTCGGGTCGCCCGGGCCGTGCAGGTTGACGTGACAGATCTGGTGCGCGCCCAGTCGGGCATCGTCCAGTGCGGCCTGCATGCACTGCGCATAATGGGTTCCTGCGGCAAAGCCCAGCACCCGCCCCAATGCACGTGCCCCGCGGCGTCGGGCATGGCTGGCCGACTCCAGTACCATCAGCGCAGCACCTTCGCCAGGCAGTTGTTCGATGCCGCCGCACAAGGCCAGGTCGATTTCACCGTTGGCAATCGCCCGATAAGCATTGCCGATGGCCAGGGTGCTGGTCGCGCTAGGGGCCGAATGGGTCGAGACGTACTCATCCATGTTCAGGCCTGCCTGAGCCAGTGCCTGGCCGGCGACATAGCGGATCAGCGTATTGCGCCTGGACTGATCGTTTGTCGGGGCGGGCAAGGCGTCATGAATGACCTGCCATTGCTCGGCTTCGATCGGACCCGAATGCTCACGCGTGCATGAACCTTGTGCGCCGAGCAGGGCGAACAGCCCTCTGGCATCCAGTACGCCTGGAGCAACCAGGCCGTAGCCGGTCACTACTACATCGGTTTTGTGCATGTCGGACTCTTGTGGCGTTGGCCTGTCGTGCAACAGTCTAAAGTCTCCCCTGTGGGGGAGAGTCAACGAACAGCAGGCTTTTCAGGACGTGTGCTGGCTATCGGTCGAGAGGCTGAATATCGAAACTCTGAAATATCCGGAATCACACGTTCAGGCGCCACGAGGGACTTCGATCCGGTTTTCTGGTCAGTTGCACATCCAGTCAACGTCAGGTTTGAGGGCATTTACATGAATACGCGCGGTTTACTCGATCAATTGCTTAAATCGGGCCAGCAGATCCTGCAGGACAAGGTCAGCGGCAAACCGGGTAAGCGCAGTCCGGGCAACAGCGGGCTGGCCGGTAGCCTGGGCAGCCTGCTGGGCGGCGGCAAGTCGTCCGCAGGTGGTCTGGGTGGCCTGTTATCGGGAGCGGGCGGCGGTGCGCTGGCGGCGGGTGCGATGAGTCTGCTCAAGGGCAAGGGCTCGCGCGGCATGGGCGGCAAGGTGCTGACCTATGGCGGCCTGGTGGCATTGGGCGTGATCGCCTACAAGGCCTACAACAATTGGCAAGCCAGCCAGGGACAAGCCGGCCAGCGCGAGCCGCAGACTATCGATCGCTTGCCCGACGACCAGGCCGAAGAGCACAGCCAGGCAATCTTGCGCGCTCTGGTGGCAGCGGCAAAGGCTGACGGTCATGTCGATGATCGTGAGCGGCAACTGATCGAAGGCGAGTTCGTTAAACTCGACAACGATCAGCAGTTCCAGCAATGGCTGCATGCCGAGCTGGACAAGCCGCTCGACCCGGCCGAGGTAGCCCGTGCGGCGCGCACTCCGGAAATGGCTGCCGAGATGTACATCGCCAGCCTGATTCTGGTCGACCAGGAGCATTTCATGGAGCGTGCCTATCTCGAAGAGCTGGCCCGCCAGTTGAATCTGGCCCCCGGACTCAAGAGTGAGCTGGAGGCTCAGGTGCGTCAGGCGCAGTGAGGCTGGACTGACTGATGGTCTGCTCGGTGGTCAGCGTCTTGATCAGCTCCTGCTGGTCATCCAGCCACCGCCGTTGCAGCTCACGTGCCGACGCTTCGAACTCCGGGCTGCTCAGGCTCAGGCTGTTCTCATCGAAGCGTTCGGTCAGTTGCGTCAGATTGTCCCGGTAGGCTTGCTCCAGAGCCTGAAAGCGCGGTGCATAGTGTTCGCGCAGGTACTGTGTCCATGGCTCTTGAGTCGTGGCGTAATTCAGAAACGACTCGCCACGTTCGCCGGCCTGTACCTGAGTCAGGGCCGAGTCCAGCTCGCCGGGGCGCAAACGGGCTTCTACCTGATACAGCATGCGCTCCGGCGGTACCGGCAGGTCAAGGACCTGGGCCCAACGCAAGCGGTAGGCCAGGCGAACTTCGGCCTCGTCGCGAGTACCGGCCCGTTCACGGGCAATGCGATCCAGTTCATGGAGGCGGTACAACCGCTGGGTGAGACTCAGCAGGGCGCTGCCCCTGGAAACGGTCGGCAGGTCCAGTAGCGACTGCCGGGTGAACACCATGACTTCCATCTGGTTGAACTCCAGCATGACGCCGTCAGGACAGGTCTCTTCATTTCTTGCCATACGTAACGGATCTTCGGCAATGGCATTGAAGGTGGTAAGCAATTGAGGGTCTTGTGCGGCGACATCGAGCAGGCGCCACACACGTTCGATCAACTGCGTACGGCTATTGGGCATACGGTAGTCAGCACTGCGCTGCAAATAGCCGATCATGCCCAGCAGGTTTTGCCCGTCGCTTCCCGCTTCAAGTTGCTGCCAGGTAGCACGCCGGGTTTCGGCATTGGCCATCGTGGCGTGCAGCCAGGGCTCGACGCTGATCTCCTCCTCGCTGGACGTTGTCGCCGGGCTATGCGTGTGCAACGAACTGTCGGAGTCACTCATGCTGGTGTCCGAGTCATGGATCTCATGCCAGGTGATGTCGAGGATGTCTTGCGGCAGATCAATATCGAACGCGTAAGAACGCCCGTAATGCTGCGAGGTATGTGCGCGTTGCATGACATCGTGTAGCAGCGGGTTACCGCGCAGGCTGATCTCACTATGCCCCCAGGAGCGGCGCGGGTTGGCCAGCAGCTCATCAGGAATCACAGTCAACTGGTTGTTATCCAGAATCAGGGTTTCCAGAGGCTCGGGCAGCAGGTCGAGCACCCATTGCGGCCAGTGGTCGAGTCCGGTATTGCTCAGTGACAGCCAACGCAGGTTGAGACGCTCCAGCGCTGAGACATCCTGTATGACGCCTAGACGATTGTTATCCAGTTCCAGATGTTCCAGCAGCCGCAGTCGGGCAAAAAAGTCTATCCAGCGCTGGTCGATCAGCACGCCCTGATCGATCAGGTTCAGGGTCGTGAGCATCGGTAGCCCGGCAAGCGCCACCGGCGGTTCGAGCAACGGTGTCATTGGCCCCTCCAGATGCACGGTGGTCAGGCTTATGAAACGCTTGAGCAGATCATTGAGTTGCTCGCCGGTGCCCCTGGCCTGGTTGATATGTAACGCGCGAATGCGCGTATAAAACAAGGCCGGCAGGCGTCTTGGGAAGTCGGCCAGATCCACCGAGTCAAGCCGTAGTGGCGTCTGTGTTTCACCTCGCGCATACGCATTCCAGTGTGCGAGCAGGGCCTGGCCTATACGCCGGCGCCCGGCAATCGTCTGTTCGTTCAAAGGCATCTGCGAGCTGGACGCTTCGGTCCAGGCGTCGATGGCTTCGACCAGCACATTGCGCTCGGCCATCTGAATACCCAGATTGACAGCCAGGGCGGGCGGTGTATCGACGAGCACGCTCAACGACAGGTCCGGCAGCAGCTCATCCAGGCGTGCACGCAGTACGGTGCCGACCGACAGCGGGTTGCCACGCAAATCGATGACGGTTTGACCGTCCAGGCCAGTGCGGTTATTCATGATGCTGTCGGGCAGCCCGGTCAGGCGATTATTGGCCAGTGACACTTGACGCAGGGTGCCCGGTATCATGTTGTCGAGCCAGGTGGGCCAGCGGCTCAACCCAGTGCGCTCCAGCACCAGGCGCTCAAGGTTCAGGCCCTCCAGGCTCAGCGGCAGAATCGGATTGAACTGGCTACCGCTCAGGTCCAGATTACGCAGATTGCGCAGGGATCTGAACGTACCGATCTGGGTTTGATCGAGCAAGAGCTGCTGATTGATCAGCGACAGGTCGGTCAGGCCCGGCAAGGCGCGCGCGATAGAGCGCGGCAGGTTGGTGGAACTCCACAGGGCGGGGCTTCCTGTTTCCTGACGCATCGTGAAGACCCGGGTGTTGCTGAAATGCGTCAGGAAGCGCTCCAGAACCTCAAGGTCGAGCATTCGGACGCCCAGTGATTGGGCGGTACTCGAATAGGTGGTTACGCCATTGAGGTGCAACCCGGTGACCCGTTGATAAAAGAAGTCCGGCAGTTGACCGGGAAAATCCTCCAGAGCAATCGAAGACAGTTGCAGAGGCTCCAGGTTGCGACCGATTTCGGGCAGATTGTTCAGGTTCCAGTGGCGCCAGATGGCTTCGCCGATGTGCGTGCGAGCGGCGAGACGGGTCGTATCCATGAGCGGTATCGAACTGGCTCCGTCAGCCCACAGAGCCATGCTGGCGCGCAGGGTCTGCTGCTCGTGCAGAAGTGCGTTGAGTCGTTCGTCGATTGCCTGATTGCTCAATCCGCTCGCCGACAACCGATCAAGGATCTGGTCCGGGTAGGCATCTTCGAGTTCCAGCAGGCGCAGCTTGTCGAGCAGGCTGTCGCGGGTGAATGCCCAGTCGGGCCGGATACGCCCACTCATGGGATAACCAATGCGGCCATCGGCCAGGCGCATTGGCGATCTGAACGCTGGTCTGACCACCGTCATGCCCAGCACATCGCGCAGGTGCCTGCGTAACATCGGTTGTGCCTGAATAGCGCGTTGCAGGTCAGCCTTCTGGCCGGTTTTGGGAAAACCCAGTGCGCCACGCTCGGCATCGGGCAAGGCATGCAGAACGGCGGCGTACAGGTCGCTTCGGCCACACAGGTGCAAGCCCTCGGCGTCATAGGCTTCATAGCCGCCTTCACCTCTGACCAGTACCTTGCGGGTCGGGGCATCCTTCAGGCCGATGCTGTCACGCAACGTCCCATTGAAATGCCCCTCACGGACCTCCAGACGCACCTCGGTTGACCAGCCCGGCAATCCCTCGAGGCTGTGCAGGATCAGCATGTCGGTGTCGGGGTTATGCACCGATTCCAGGTACAGCCCTTCATAGGCGCGGCTCAGACGCACCTGCTGCCGGTAAATCCTGGCTTCCTCGGCGAGGCGTGTCGGCAGCTTGTTGCTCTTGATCAGGCTTACCCGCTCGGCGTCGGTCGCATTCGCCAGCAGTTCCTCGGCGACCCGCCTCGGCAGTCGAACGGGCAATAATGCCTGCAAGGGTTCGACGCCATCCACGGGCGATACCTGCCCGGATCGGTAAGCGGCATCGAAGGTTTCACGCGCGCCTTGCACCCCCAGTTGCTGATCCAGGCTGAAGCGTTCTGCGGTATCGGCCAATAAGCCCGGCGGCCGTTGCAGGTCGGTGAGGGTGTAGCGCAAGACGCCTTCGCCGGTGTCGCTGACCTTTAGAATCCGTTCGGCCATTTCGTCAGGAAACGCCAGCGCGCTATACCCCAGGCGTCGCAGCAGGTCCAGGCCGTGCATCTGGCGGGGATTGTCGAGTACATGCAGCCAGGCGCCGGCACCGTTGTGGCGTAACGGCGGCTCATAGCCGTTCTGCTTGTCCGGGTGCTGCATCACCAGGCCATCGCCGTTGCTGGCAGTCTTGACCGAGTAGATACGGTCTTGCAGCGCCAGCCATTGCTTGCCCTGAAACTCATACAGACCGAGTTCGTTGGGCTTGAGCGTCGCGGGTAGCAAGATGTCGTGGGCAAACGGCTTCAGGTCAGGCTTCCACAACCGCATCTGACCGCTGGGTAGTTCGACCGGCATGAGGGTCTCGACCAGGCGCGGCGATTCGACAGCAGGAATCGGCGAGCCATGTGCGCCAGCCGCTCCCAGTGCTGCCATAAAGGCAATGTTCTGCACCACATCGAACAGATAACCCATGGCTTGCTCGCGCTCGTCGTGCGTCCAGCTTTCGATGCCTTCATACACCTCATGAACCAGTTGGACGGCAGTCACCGCCATCATCACCGCGCCGAGCGCCGGTACGGCAAAGGCTGCCAGATTCAAGGCCTGCAGCGCTTTGTCGCGCCAATAGGCCAGACGTTCTTCATGACTCTTGCGATCCTGCTCGGCGCTGGGTACGGCATGAAACAGCGCATTGTCGCGGATGCTGGCCAGTTTCTGTCGATACAGTGCTTCAGCGAGGGGCGGCCTCATCGGGTTGCGGGTCAGGTACAGGCTGGCACTGGGGTCCGCTTCTTCGCTGAGCCATTGGCGTTCGAACCAGCGACCTTTCTTTACCAGCGGATACAACCGCTCATGCAACCTGGCCGCGATGCGGTCACGCTCGCGGGCGGGCACCAGACTATTGAAGAACGCCATATAGCGGCGCCGGAACAACCGCTCGCGCAGGGCATCATGAAACGCCTCAAACGATGCGAAAGCTTGCAAGGGGGCCACCGGGTCTTCGGGGATGTACACCATGACCCGATCGCCTATCTCGATCACCACAATTCCGGGCAGTTCGACATCCCACAGGCTCAGGCTGTTGCTTTTTACCGGCAGGTGGCCGGGCCGGGAATACCACTGGCCGCGCACAATGGGCAGTAA
This sequence comes from Pseudomonas sp. 3A(2025), assembly GCF_054589175.1. Taxonomy (NCBI): domain Bacteria; kingdom Pseudomonadati; phylum Pseudomonadota; class Gammaproteobacteria; order Pseudomonadales; family Pseudomonadaceae; genus Pseudomonas; species Pseudomonas sp. 3A(2025). The sequence goes on from NZ_BAAILM010000095.1 coordinate 84,341, forward strand.
GCCTGCATGATCGGCCGGCTCGATCAACCCCTTGAGCAGGGCGATATGCACTTGCATCTCCAGTGCCGAACTCTCGAATGCCTTGAAGTGCATGGCGGGATCGTCTGCGTCGTCTGGCGGGCTGAACAGAGAGTCGATATGAGTCTGGTAACGGCCGCCCAGATCGAGGTGGCGGCTCAGCGTGGCGAATTCGTGGGCGGGAATGGCCAGGGGAGTTCCTGTGATATGCGGGCCGAGAATCTGATGGTTGGCAAACACCGTGGCTTTGAGCGCAGGGCTACGATCCATGGCTCCTGTCGCCGTATCGCCGTTCTGAAAGTTCTGCATGGCTGCACTGAGCAACGGCCTTGTTGCCTGACGCAGGGCCCTATTGGCCTGGACGATAGGGTCTTTGGATACCGACTGGAAAGACTGATCCACCTGCGCATGGCTGGCATGCAGAAAATACGCCTGTCGAACATCGACAGGCAGGTTGTACTTTGCCGTGATTGCCGCTGTCAGCAAGGGTTCGCAAAAGCTCTCCGGGGTGCCCAGCTTCTCCATTATCGGCAGGACGCGCAGTGCGTGCTGGCGGTGTTCGGCGTAGGCCTTTTGCAGCTGGACGACGATGTGAGGCATCCGGCTGCGTGCCTGTTCCAGCCACGGTAGCGACTGCCGGCTGGCATTGCGCAGTGTCGTATGGGTGGCGGCTGGCGCCAGGCTCAGCCACTCGGGGCTGCGTTGTTTGATGAGGTCGTAATGTACGGGGACGGTCATTGGGGCCGCCGCCTGGGTATTGGTGGTCATGGTCACGCACGCCTTTTGGCATTGAAGAGTGGCCAGAGCGTACGAGCCGATGCTGTTCTTGGTGCGCTAACTATCTAGGTAACACCGGCGTATGAACGGGTATTTAATCGAGAGGCCCCCTGCTTTCGAGGGCACTTCGAGGTTTTCCTACTGTGCGGTTCAACATTGAATTGGCTGATTCAGAGTCTTTTCAATTACTTGCCTGACGACACGCTAATCAATTAATGGCTGGGCTATACTCAGCCCGCCTGGGCCCTGATGCGGTCCATTTCTTGAACACGGCCATGCCGGTGTTGAACTCTTGAGGGCTGACTGTGAAGAACTGGACGTTGCGTCAACGGATCCTGGCGAGTTTTGCTGTAATCATCGCGATCATGTTGCTGATGGTGGTGGCGTCCTATTCGCGCTTGCTGTCGATCGAGTCCAGCGAAGAGCAGGTTCGCCTGGACGCCTTGCCCGGTGTTTACTACAGCACCCTGGTGCGCAGTGCCTGGGGCGAAAGTTACATCCGCACCCTGGAGCTGATCGGCGAAGGGCAGGGCCGGGCGTTGACCCAGGCCGAGCGCGACCAGTTCCAGGGCTTTGAAGATGCCCTGCAAAAGCAGATCGACGGTTATAAGCGCTCGATCTTCGACGATACCGACAAGGTCAACTTCCAGCAGTTCGAGAAACAGCGCGAGGTCTATTCGCGCCTGCTCAAGGAGGTGCATGTTGCCTACGAGCGCGGCGACTATGCCACGGCCAAGTCCGAGTTTTATGAACAGGCCAATCCGGTCTGGAGCCTGGGCCGCAAGCAACTCAACGACATTATTCTGTCCAACAAGCAGCTGGCCGATCAGGCCACCGACAACATCGTCAAGGCCGTATTCACAGCCAAGCTCGGCATGATCGTCTCGTTGCTTATCGCGATTCTTGCGGCTGGTGCCTGTGGCCTGTTGCTGATGCGCTCGATCACCGCCCCCATGCAGCGGCTGGTCGAAATCCTCGGGATCATGCGCACCGGCGACCTGAGCCAGCGCCTGAACCTTGAGCGCAATGACGAATTCAATGTGGTACAGACCGGTTTCAACGACATGGTCACCGAGCTGACCGCGCTGGTCGCCCAGGCACAGCGCTCCTCGGTACAGGTCACCACCTCGGTGACCGAAATCGCCGCCACCTCCAAGCAGCAACAGGCCACGGCCACTGAAACGGCTGCCACCACCACCGAAATTGGCGCGACCTCGCGCGAAATCGCCGCGACCTCGCGGGACCTGGTGCGCACCATGACCGAGGTCACCTCCGCCGCCGATCAAGCCTCGACCCTTGCCGGTTCCGGTCAGCAAGGCCTGGCGCGCATGGAAGAAACCATGCACCAGGTCATGGGCGCGGCCAATCTGGTCAATGCCAAGCTGGCGATCCTCAACGAGAAAGCCGGCAACATCAATCAGGTGGTAGTGACCATCGTCAAAGTGGCCGACCAGACCAACCTGCTGTCGCTCAACGCCGCCATCGAGGCTGAAAAAGCCGGTGAGTACGGCCGTGGTTTTGCCGTGGTAGCCACCGAAGTACGGCGTCTGGCCGACCAGACCGCTGTCGCCACCTACGACATCGAACAGATGGTCCGCGAGATTCAGTCGGCGGTCTCGGCCGGCGTGATGGGTATGGACAAGTTCTCCGAAGAAGTGCGCCGTGGCATGTTCGAGGTCACTCAGGTAGGTGAGCAACTGTCGCAGATCATTCATCAGGTGCAGGCTCTGGCGCCACGCGTACTGATGGTCAACGAAGGCATGCAGGCCCAGGCCACCGGTGCCGAGCAGATCAATCAGGCGCTGGTGCAACTGGCCGATGCCAGCAGCCAGACCGTCGAGTCCTTGCGCCAGGCCAGTTTTGCCATCGACGAGCTGAGCCAGGTCGCGGTTGGCCTGCGCAGTGGCGTCTCACGCTTCAAGGTCTGAGCCAGACCATGCGCGATCATTCACCCAGGCGCAATGCGGTTGCGCAGGTCCGGGACACACTGTTCCTGCTGTTTCGCATTGGCGAAGAACGCTACGCGTTGCAGGCCCGTGAAATCGCCGAAGTGTTGCCGCGCCTGAAACTCAAGGTCATTCCCAAGGCGCCGCACTGGGTGGCGGGCATCTTTGCCCATCGTGGTGAAATCGTGCCGGTCATCGACATCAGCGCCCTGAGTTTCGGCACGCCGGCTCAGGCACGCACCAGCACGCGCATGGTGCTGGTGCAGTACCGGCACGACGACAAGCACCCGGCGCAACTGCTGGGCCTGATTCTGGAACAGGCTACCGAAACCCTGCGTTGCCCGGCTTCGCAGTTCAAGGAGTACGGGCTGGAGAATCGCCTGTCGCCTTATCTGGGGCCGGTGCGTGAAGACGACCTGGGCCTGTTGCAGTGGATTCGTGTCGAAGAACTGCTCAGCGAGCCGGTGCGTGAACTGCTGTACCCGGTCGTACCGCCCGATATCGATCAGCTTGAGGATGCGCCATGAGTGACGACGCGCGCTTTTTCGCCTTTCTCAAGGAGCGTATCGGCCTGGATGTCACCTCGGTGGGCGAGGCCATCGTCGAGCGTGCACTGCGCCAGCGCTGTACCGCGTCGGGTGCCGCCGACAGTGACGCCTACTGGCTGCTGTTGCTGAGTTCGCAGACTGAGCAGCAGGCGCTGATCGAGGCGGTGATCGTCCCGGAAACCTGGTTTTTCCGCTACCCCGAGTCCTTCGTCACGCTCGGCAAGCTGGCCGTGGCCCGTTTGCAGAAACTGGCAGGCGCCCGGCCGCTGCGCATTCTCAGCCTGCCGTGCTCGACAGGCGAAGAGCCTTACTCGATTGCGATGGCGCTGTTCGATGCCGGTATCGAGGCGGCGAAGTTTCGCGTCGATGCCATCGACATCAGTCCCCTGTCGATTCAGCGGGCGCAGCGCGCCACTTACGGCAAGAACTCGTTTCGTGGCAGCGATCTGACTTACCGCGAACGGTATTTCATGCCGGTCGACGAGGGCTGGCAGGTCACCCAGCGGGTGCGCGACAGCGTCGACTTTCGTCCCGGCAACCTGCTCGATCCGGCACTGCTCAACCAGCCGGCCTATGATTTTGTGTTTTGCCGCAACCTGGTGATCTATTTCGACCGCGCCACGCAGAAGCATGTATTCGAGGTGCTCAAGCGCCTGACCCTCGACGATGGTGTGCTGTTCATCGGTCCTGCCGAAGGCAACCTGCTGGCACACATCGGCATGCGCTCGATCAACATCGCACAGTCGTTCGCCTTTCGGCATGCCCACAAAGACGATGTGCCGATCCTACCGGCCATGCCTGTCGCGCCGGTCAGCCCTGTTGCCCCGGTTGCCGAGCCTGCGCCGCGTCGTACTGCCGCTCCTGCACCACGGCCCTTTGCACCGGGCGCTGCCTCACGGGTAGGCGCCACCAGCCCGGCCGTAGCCGATACCGGTCAATCGGTGCAGGCCGTCGATGATCTGGCCACCATCGCCCGGCTGGCCAATCAGGGCAAAAGCCGCGAGGCCCACGCAGCGTGCGAGCGCTACCTGCAACAGCATGAGCCTGTCGCATCGGTGTTCTACTGGCTGGGCCTGCTCAGCGAGGTCGACGGCAATGCCAGCCAGGCGCAGGGTTATTACCGCAAGGCCTTGTACCTTGAACCCCAGCACCCTGAAACGCTGGCGCAAATGGCGGCTTTGCTGGCCGCCCAAGGCGATAGCGCCGGCGCCCAGCGCTTGCTTGAGCGCGCCGCACGCGGTGCCAATAAACAAGGAAACACGCGATGAGCGGGGTCAGCCTTTCAAGCCTTACCCAGGACGACGATCACGCCATCGACGATTGCTGGAACCGCATCGGTATTCATGGCGACCGCTCCTGCCCGTTATTGCCCGGGCATATTCATTGCCGTAACTGCGAAGTCTACTCGGCAGCGGCCACGCGCCTGCTCGACCGCTACAGCCTGGTTCAGGACTACCACGACCGCTCGCGCAGTGCCGAACAACAGACCCTGGTGCGCACCCGCTCGGTTCTGGTGTTTCGTCTGGGCGATGAATGGCTGGGCCTGGCCACGCGCAGCCTGGTCGAAGTGGCGCCGATGCAGGCGATCCATTCTCTGCCGCACCAGCGCTCCCGCGCTTTGCTGGGGGTTGCCAACGTGCGCGGCGCGCTGGTGGCCTGCATCTCGCTGAGCGACCTGCTGGGCCTCGATAGCGCTGTACCTGCAGCTGCGGCCGGCGGGCGGATCATGCCGCGCATGCTGATCGTCGCGGCCCAGGGAGGACCGGTGGTGGTGCCGGTCGATGAAGTCGACGGTATCCATGCCATGACCGAACAGTTGCTCGATTCGGCGTCGACCTCCGGTACCCACGCCAACGCCCGTTTTACCCGCGGCGTGCTGCACTGGAAGGACCGCAGTCTGCGGCTGCTCGATGAGCAGGAGTTGTTGTCGGCGGTCAACCGGAGCCTTACATGACGCCTGATCAAATGCGCGATGCGTCGCTGTTCGAGCTATTTACCCTGGAGGCCGAGGCGCAGACCCAGGTGTTGAGCGCAGGCCTGCTGGAACTGGAGCGCAGCCCGACCCTGGCCGACCAGCTCGAAGCCTGCATGCGCGCCGCCCACTCGCTCAAGGGCGCGGCCCGAATCGTCGGGGTCGACTTCGGCGTCAGCGTTGCCCACGTGATGGAAGATTGCCTGGTCAGCGCCCAGGAAAGCCGGCTGGTGCTGCAACCCGATCACATCGACGCCTTGCTGTCGGGTACCGACATGCTGATGCGCATTGCCACACCCGGCGATGGCAGTGTCGATCAGGCCGTCGTCGATGCCTATGTGCAGCGCATGAACACCCTGATGGACTCCGGCGCCGGCGCCGCACGCAGTGTCAGCCGGCCGCCCGATCCGCCGGATCCCCTGCTGGCCGAAAGCCTGCTGCTGGACGCCCTGCGCCAACCGGAACAGCCAGCGCCGGCATTGCCGCCAATCGATCTTTCGCACGCACTGCAACTGCAACCCGAGCTTGTACAGCTTGAGCCTGCGCCAGTCGTGAGTGACGCCGATTCTGCGCCCCGACCCTTACGCGACCGCCGGGTGGCCGAAGGTGGCGAGCGGGTCTTGCGCGTCACCGCCGAACGCCTCAATGGCTTGCTCGATCTGTCGAGCAAGTCACTGGTTGAAAGCCAGCGCATCAAGCCACTGCTGGCGGGCATGCAGCGCCTCAAGCGTCTGCAACTGGGCAGCGACCGCGCCTTGCAGGTCCTGGAGGCGAGCCTGAGCGTCAGTACCGTCAGCCCCGAGGCGCAGCGCGCACTGGAAGATGCGCGCAGCCTGCTGTCTCAGGCGCAGAACATGCTGATCGAACAAGCAGCCGAGCTTGACGAGTTCGGCTGGCAATCGGCGCAGCGCGCTCAATCGCTGTACGACAGCGCTCTGGCGTGCCGCATGCGCCCGTTTGCCGATGTGCTGGGCGGCCAGGCGCGCATGGTTCGCGACCTGGGGCGCGAGTTGGGTAAACAGGTGCGCCTGGACATCGAAGGCGAGAAAACTCAAGTCGATCGCGAGGTGCTGGAAAAACTCGAAGCACCGTTGACCCATTTGCTGCGCAATGCCGTCGATCATGGCATCGAAATGCCCGAACTGCGCCTTGCGCACGGTAAAGACAGCGAAGGTACCATCCGCCTGCGTGCCTCACACCAGGCCGGCATGCTGGTCGTGGAGCTGAGCGACGACGGTGGCGGTGTCGATCTTCAACGCCTGAGCCAGGCCATTGTGCAGCGCAAGCTGTCGCCAGCCGAAACCGCCGCCCAGATGAGCGAAGAAGAACTGCTCAGCTTTCTGTTTTTACCCGGCTTCAGCATGCGCGACAAGGTCACCCAGATTTCCGGTCGCGGTGTGGGCCTGGACGCCGTGCAGCATATGGTGCGCCAGCTGCATGGCGGCGTAACCCTGGAACAAAGCGCAGGGCAGGGCAGCTGTTTTCGCATCGAGGTGCCGCTGACCCTGTCGGTGGCGCGCAGCCTGGTGGTCGACGTCGGCGGTGAGGCCTATGCCTTTCCGCTGGCGCACATCGAACGCATGCGCGACCTTGAGCCCTCGGATATCGTACAGCTCGAAGGCCGCCAGCATTTCTGGCACGAGGGGCAGCATGTCGGTCTGGTATCGGCCAGTCAGTTGCTCAACCGGCCGCCGAGCGCCAAGGTGCAGGACAGCCTGAAAGTCGTGGTGATCCGCGAGCGCGACGCGGTGTACGGGGTGGCGGTGGAGCGCTTTATCGGCGAGCGGACTCTGGTGGTCATGCCCCTCGACCCGCGGCTGGGCAAGGTTCAGGACGTTTCGGCCGGCGCTTTGCTCGACGACGGCTCGGTGGTGCTGATCGTCGACGTCGAAGACCTGCTGCGTTCTGTCGAAAAGCTGCTTAATACCGGCCGGCTGGAGCGCATCGACCGACAGAACCGCAATGCTGGCAATGTGACGCGTAAGCGGGTTCTGGTCGTCGATGACTCATTGACGGTGCGTGAGCTGGAGCGCAAGTTACTGGTCAGTCGCGGCTATGATGTAACCGTAGCCGTCGACGGCATGGATGGCTGGAACGCCTTGCGCGGCGAAGACTTCGACCTGCTGATTACCGATATCGACATGCCACGCATGGACGGTATCGAACTGGTGACCCTGTTGCGTCGCGACACGCGCTTGCAATCGCTGCCAGTGATGGTGGTTTCTTACAAGGACCGTGAAGAAGACCGCCGGCGGGGCCTTGATGCCGGTGCCGATTATTACCTGGCCAAAGCCAGCTTCCACGATGATGCATTGCTCGATGTAGTGGTGGAACTGATAGGAGAAGCACAGGGATGAAGATCGCTATCGTCAACGATATGCCCATGGCTGTCGAAGCCCTGCGCCGGGCGCTGGCCTTCGAGCCGGCGCACCAGATCGTCTGGGTGGCCAGCAACGGGGCGGATGCCGTGCAGCGCTGCGCCGAACTGACCCCGGATGTGATTCTCATGGACCTGATCATGCCGGTCATGGACGGTGTCGAAGCGACACGACGGATCATGGCTGCCACACCATGCGCTATCGTTCTGGTGACGGTCGATCGCGAGCAGAACGTGCACCGGGTATTCGAAGCCATGGGCCATGGCGCGCTGGACGTAGTCGATACCCCGGCCATTGGCTCAGGCAACCCCAGGGACGCTGCGGCGCCCTTGTTGCGCAAGATTTTCAACATCGGCTGGTTGATTGGCCAGCGTAACAGCCGTGAGCGCAGCGAGACTTCACCGCTGCGCACTGCCGCCAAGCGCGGCGGGCTGGTCGCGATTGGTTCATCGGCCGGCGGTCCGGCGGCGCTGGAAGAGTTATTGAAAGGCCTGCCGGTAAATTTTCCGGCGGCCATCGTGCTGGTACAGCATGTCGACCAGGTGTTCGCCGCCGGCATGGCCGAGTGGCTGAGCAGTGCCTCGGGCATGCCGGTGCGTCTGGCTCGCGAGGGCGAGCCGCCACAAAGCGGCCAGGTGGTCCTGGCCGGCACCAATCACCATATCCGTCTGCTCAAGGACGGAACACTGGCTTACACGGCGGAGCCAGTGAACGAAATCTACCGGCCCTCGATCGACGTTTTTTTCGAGAGTGTGGCCCGTTACTGGAGTGGAGAAGCTGTGGGAGTCTTATTGACCGGCATGGGGCGTGACGGTGCTCAAGGACTTAAAACCATGCGCGAGCAGGGTTTTCTGACGATTGCCCAGGACCAGGCAAGCAGTGCGGTGTATGGCATGCCCAAGGCCGCTGCTGCTATTGATGCCGCTGTCGAGATCCGGCCGCTGCGCACCATCGCACCTCGTTTGCTTGAGGTATTCGCTCAATGATTATCCAGGTGAAATCACCCAGAACCGGTGACCAGGAGACGCCTCATGCATGACTTTCAGCCAGAAGACTTCAAAGCCCCGGATGAGAACGCCGCCATGGTACTGCTGGTCGACGATCAAGCCATGATCGGCGAAGCGGTGCGTCGCGGCCTGGCCAATGAAGACCTGATCGACTTCCACTTCTGCGCCGATCCACATCAGGCCATCGCCCAGGCGATCCAGATCAAGCCGACCGTGATCCTGCAGGACCTGGTCATGCCTGGCCTGGACGGCCTGACCCTGGTGCGCGAATACCGCAACAACCCGCTGACCCGCGATATTCCGATCATCGTGTTGTCGACCAAGGAAGACCCGATGATCAAGAGCGCCGCCTTTGCTGCCGGTGCCAACGACTACCTGGTCAAACTGCCCGACAACATCGAACTGGTGGCGCGCATCCGCTACCACTCACGCTCCTACATGACCCTGCTGCAGCGCGACGAAGCCTACCGCGCCTTGCGCGTCAGCCAGCAGCAACTGCTCGACACCAACCTGGTGCTGCAACGCCTGATGAACTCCGACGGCCTGACCGGTCTGTCGAACCGTCGCCACTTCGACGAATATCTGGAGCTGGAATGGCGCCGCGCCACCCGCGAGCAAAGCCAGCTGTCGCTGATGATGATCGACGTCGACTACTTCAAAGCCTACAACGACAACTTCGGCCACCTCGAAGGCGACGAAGCCCTGCGCCAGGTCGCCAAGGCGATTCGCGCCAACTGCAGCCGTCCGTCGGATCTGCCGGCCCGCTACGGCGGCGAAGAATTCGCCATGGTCTTGCCCAACACCACCCCTGGCGGCGCCCGACTGCTGGCAGAAAAGCTGCGCCAGAGCGTAGCCGGCATGAACATCCCGCACATCGCCCCTGACGCTGGCGCGCACCTGACGGTGAGCATCGGTGTGGCGACCGTGGTGCCGCAGCCCGGCGGTAATAGCCGGCAATTGATACTGGATGCGGATAAAGGGCTGTATGCGGCCAAGCATAATGGGCGTAATCAGGTGCAGATGGGGGGGTAGGAATAGGCTGCTATCACCCCGCCCTCTAAGGTATACTCTCCGGCTTTGAAAATTTCGCCTGCGAGTGCTGACTACCATGGAAATCAATCCGATCCTAAACAGCATCAAGGACCTCTCCGAGCGTTCCCAAACCATTCGGGGGTATCTTTGACTACGATCACAAACATGATCGTCTGACCGAAGTTACCCGCGAGCTCGAAGACCCCGCTGTCTGGAACAAACCCGAATACGCACAGAACCTGGGCCGCGAACGCTCCCAGCTGGCGCTGATCGTCGACACTCTCGACGAGCTTGGCAGCGGCCTGACCGATGCCCGTGACCTGCTGGAAATGGCTGCCGAAGAAGAAGACGAAGGCGCGGTCGCCGACGTGGCAGCTGAAGTCGAGCGTCTGCGCGAAGCGCTGGAAAAGCTCGAATTCCGCCGCATGTTCAGTGGCGAGATGGACCCCAACAACGCCTACCTGGACATCCAGGCCGGTTCCGGCGGCACCGAGGCTCAGGACTGGGCCAACATCCTGCTGCGCATGTACCTGCGCTGGGCCGACAAGCGCGGCTTCGACGCGACCATCATGGAACTGTCCGCCGGTGAAGTCGCCGGTATCAAGGGCGCGACCGTGCACATCAAGGGCGAGTACGCCTTTGGCTGGTTGCGCACCGAGATCGGCGTGCACCGCCTGGTGCGCAAGAGCCCGTTCGACTCCGGCAACCGTCGCCATACCTCGTTCTCGGCGGTGTTCGTCTCGCCTGAAATCGATGACAACATCGAAATCGAGATCAACCCGTCCGACCTGCGGATCGACACCTACCGCTCCTCCGGTGCCGGTGGTCAGCACGTAAACACCACCGACTCGGCGGTGCGGATTACCCACGTGCCGACTAACACCGTGGTCAGTTGCCAGAACGAACGTTCCCAGCACGCCAACAAGGACACCGCCATGAAAATGCTGCGGGCCCGGTTGTACGAGCAGGAAATCCAGAAGCGCAATGCTGCCTCCCAGGCGCTGGAAGACACCAAGTCCGACATCGGCTGGGGTCACCAGATTCGCTCGTACGTTCTGGATGCTTCGCGCATCAAGGACCTGCGCACCAGCATCGAGCGCAGCGACTGCGACAAGGTGCTTGACGGCGACCTGGACGAGTATCTGATCGCCAGCCTCAAACAAGGCCTGTAAGGCGACACAACAGCAGCGGGCAGCCCGGACTGCCCGCCATCCCTTGCCGCAGGCGAGGGACAATGAACCTGTGATGGAATAACTGAAGACATGAGCGACCAACAACCCGACTCGCAAGCCCTGCAACAGGAAGAAAACACCCTGATCGCCCTGCGCAAGGAAAAACTTGCCGCAGAACGCGCCAAGGGTCAGGCCTTCCCCAACGACTTCCGTCGCGACAGCTACTGCAACGACCTGCAGAAGCAGTACGTCGACAAGACCAAGGAAGAGCTGGCCGAGGCTGCAATCCCTGTCAAGGTTGCCGGTCGCATCATGCTCAACCGTGGCGCCTTCATGGTGATTCAGGACATGACCGGTCGCATCCAGGTCTATGTCAACCGCAAGACCCTGCCTGAGCAAACCCTGGCCGAGGTCAAGACCTGGGACCTGGGCGACATCATCGCTGCCGAAGGTACCCTGGCCCGTTCGGGCAAGGGCGACCTGTACGTCGAGATGACCAGCGTGCGCCTGCTGACCAAATCGCTGCGCCCACTGCCGGACAAGCACCACGGCCTGACCGACACCGAGCAGCGCTATCGCCAGCGCTACGTCGACCTGATCGTCAACGAAGAAGTACGCGACACCTTCCGCGTGCGCTCGCAAGTCATCAGCCACATCCGCAGCTTCCTGGCCAAGCGCGACTTCCTTGAAGTCGAAACGCCGATGCTGCAGACCATTCCGGGTGGCGCGGCGGCCAAGCCGTTCGAAACCCACCACAACGCGCTGGACATGGCCATGTTCCTGCGTATCGCGCCAGAGTTGTACCTCAAGCGGCTTGTGGTTGGCGGGTTTGAAAAAGTATTCGAGATCAACCGCAACTTCCGTAACGAAGGCGTCTCGACCCGTCACAACCCAGAATTCACCATGTTGGAGTTCTACCAGGCGTACGCCGACTACGAAGACAACATGGACCTCACCGAAGAACTGTTCCGTGAACTGGCGCAGCTTGTTCTCGGGACTACCGACGTGCCGTACGGCGACAAGGTGTTCCATTTCGGCGAGCCGTTCGTGCGTCTGTCGGTGTTCGACTCGATCCTCAAGTACAACCCCGAGCTGACCGCCGATGACCTGCAGGACATCGACAAGGCCCGCGCCATTGCCAAGAAAGCCGGCGCCAAGGTGCTGGGTTTCGAAGGCCTGGGCAAATTGCAGGTGATGATTTTCGAAGAACTGGTCGAGCACAAGCTGGAACAGCCGCACTTCATCACCCAGTACCCGTTCGAAGTGTCGCCACTGGCGCGCCGCAACGACGACAACCCGAACGTCACCGACCGCTTCGAACTGTTCATCGGCGGCCGTGAAATTGCCAACGCCTATTCCGAGCTCAACGACGCCGAAGATCAGGCCGAACGCTTCCAGGCCCAGGTGGCCGACAAGGACGCCGGCGACGACGAAGCGATGCACTACGACGCTGACTTCGTACGTGCCCTGGAGTACGGCATGCCGCCGACTGCCGGTGAAGGCATCGGTATCGACCGTCTGGTCATGCTGCTGACCAACTCGCCGTCGATCCGCGACGTGATCCTGTTCCCGCACATGCGCCCACAGGCGTAAGCCGGAATATCCAGAACCGCCTGTTCGTGTGATATGAGCAGGCGGTTTTTTTATGCACGGCATAAATGTTGACGGACCTTGTCCGTGGCATGGAATATCGGGCGTTGTGTGCATGCAGGACGTCAACAACAGGATCAAGGAGTACCGGGTGGACGATTACCAGCAGACTATTCGCGTGTTATCCGACCGCATCGTGGCGGCGCAAACACCGATTCGCGTACTGGATGCAGTTAAGTGGGACGACGGCGTACGCAAGACCTTTCTGGCCGCCAAGGGCAAGGAACTGCCGATCGTCGATCGGGCCTATTACGAAGGCCGCCCGCTGGGCTTCGATGCCGGTGTACTGAAGCAGGAATTCCAGAACATCGAGCGCGACATCACTCGCCAGCTAGGCCAGTTCAACCCGGCAGGGCAGATCATGCGCCGCATGTGCCGCGAATATCGCATGGTGGTGCGCATGTTAGAGGCGCGCGGCACCCAGGATTTCGGCCTGATTTCCCAGGAGCTGTACGGCGCGGCCTCCGATGCCTTTCATGCCGGCGACCCGACCCTGTCCGACCTGGGCCTGATGCTGTCCGGCTACCTGAACAACATTGCCGGGCGCGGCGACCTCAAGGACGAGCCCAAGACCCTCACCGCCAAGGACGCCGTGGCCATGCTGCAAAGCCGGCTGAACCGGGTGTTCGGCGAGGCCGAGGACACCGTGCGGGTGTTCGAGTCCGACGGCATCGTCGCCGATGCGGCGGCCGGCGCCGACTACATCAAGGTGCGCTCGGACGCGATGTTCAACGAGCGCGACGTGCGGGCGCTGGAAGTCCACGAAGGCCTGGTACACGTCGCCACCACCCTCAATGGCCAGAACCAGCCGATCTGCACCTTCCTGTCCAAGGGCCCGCCCTCATCGACCGTGACCCAGGAAGGCCTGGCGATTCTGATGGAAGTGATCGCCTTTGCGTCCTACCCCAGCCGCCTGCGCAAACTGACCAACCGCACCCGCGCCATCCACATGGCCGAGGAGGGCGCCGACTTTATCGAGGTGTTCAACTTCTACCGTGAACAAGGCTTCGGTATGTCCGAAAGCTACGGCAACGCCAGCCGCGTATTCCGTGGCTCGTCCCCCAACGGGCTGCCGTTCACCAAGGACCTGTCGTACCTCAAAGGCTTCATCATGATTTACAACTACATCCAGCTGGCCGTGCGTAAAGGCAAGCTTGAACAGGTGCCATTGCTGTTTTGCGGCAAGACCACGCTGGAAGACATGCGCACTCTGCGCCAACTGGTGGATGAAGGCCTGGTGATTGCGCCCAAATACCTGCCCGACCAGTTCCGCGACATGAACGCACTGTCGGCCTGGATGTGCTTTTCGAACTTCTTGAACCACCTGAGCCTGGATCGGATCGAAGCGGATTATTCGAATATTTTGTAGATCCGGTACGCAAGGAAGGTGGACGTGAAACTCATCGGCATCCTGACCCTGCTGTTGACCCTCACCGGTTGCAGCAGCATGCTGTTCTACCCGGAACCCGGCCAGCCTTTCACCCCTGAAAAGGCGCAACTGGCGTACCGCGACATTACCCTGACCGCCGCCGACGGCACGCGCCTGCATGCCTGGTGGTTGCCGGCCAAACCGGGTGTGGCGGTCAAAGGCACGGTGCTGCACTTGCATGGCAATGGCGGCAATCTGGCCTGGCACCTGGGCGGTAGCGGGTGGTTGCCGGAGCAGGGGTATCAGGTGCTGATGCTCGACTATCGCGGCTACGGCCTGTCGCAGGGGGCGCCCAGCCTGCCGGCGATTTATCAGGATCTGGACGCCGCCTTTGCCTGGCTCGATAGCGCGCCAGAGGTTAAAGACCACCCGCGCATCGTGCTCGGGCAAAGCATCGGCGGTGCGCTGGCGGTGCACTATCTGGCGCAGCATCCCGAACAGCGTAAAAACCTCAAGTCGCTGATTCTCGACGGTGTGCCGGCCAGCTACCGCGACGTGGCCCGTTATACGCTGGGCACGTCATGGCTGACCTGGGCGTTCAAGCGTCCGTTGTCCTGGCTGATTCCCGATGGCGACAGCGCGATCAACAGCCTGGCGCAACTCAAGGGCACGCCGATGCTGATCTTTCACAGTCTGGACGACACACTGGTGCCGCTCGACAACGGCCTGGCGCTGTACAAGGCCGCGCCGTTGCCGCGCGTGCTGCAACTGACCCGCGGTGGCCACGTGCAAACGTTCGCCGACCCGACCTGGCGCCAGGTGATGCTGCGCTACCTTGATGACCCGCAGCACTTCAACGGTCTACGCCGGCTGGGCGAAATCCCCAATTACCAAGGCGATGCCAGGCCATGACCCAGGAACGCAACCTGATCCCGCTGATTCTGACGGCCGTGGCCAGCATCGCCGGCACGGTCGCGTGCCTCGGCTACTACGGCTACCTGCATTTCGCCAAACCCGAAGACGCACTGCTGCTCAACGAATTCACGATGCTCAAGACCGTGCCCGGCCAAGAGCAGCGTGCCAGCCTGACTCCGGCCGATCAGGTGGCGCAGTGCATCGACGGCGTGCTGGTGCTGTTCGATACCCAACAAAAAGGCTTGAGCGGCGTATTGGTCGATGAGCGCAAGCGCGCCGTACGCTGCACATCGGGGCAGTAGATTCCGATTGTGTGCGGTCCATTGCCTTACAGCCTTTGTCGTACCAAGGAAGCCCAATGCCTGCAGCTCACGATTCAGCCTTGCCCCACAGCTCAGGATTCGTCCGGGTGCGTGGCGCGCGCGAGCATAACCTCAAGAACGTTGACGTCGATATTCCGCGCGATGCCTTGGTGGTGTTCACCGGCGTCTCGGGCTCCGGTAAATCGTCGCTGGCCTTTTCGACGATTTATGCTGAAGCCCAGCGTCGCTATTTCGAGTCGGTCGCGCCGTATGCGCGGCGGTTGATCGACCAGGTCGGTGTGCCCGATGTCGATGCCATCGAAGGCTTGCCGCCGGCCGTGGCCCTGCAACAGCAACGCGGTACACCGAGTGCACGCTCGTCGGTGGGCAGCGTCACGACCCTGTCGAGCCTGATCCGCATGCTGTATTCGCGTGCCGGTTCCTATCCGGCCGGCCAGCCGATGCTCTACGCCGAAGACTTTTCGGCCAACACGCCACAAGGCGCGTGCCCCGAATGTCACGGCATCGGCCGGGTGCATGAAGTCACCGAAGCCAGCATGGTGCCTGACCCGTCGCTGACCATTCGTGAACGCGCCGTCGCCGCCTGGCCGCTGGCCTGGCAGGGCCAGAACCTGCGCGACATTCTGGTGACCCTGGGCTATGACGTCGACATTCCATGGCGCGACCTGCCCAAAGAACAGCGCGACTGGATTCTGTTTACCGAAGAAACCCCCACGGCGCCGGTGTACGCAGGGCTGACGCCGGCGCAGACCCGCGAGGCACTCAAGCGCAAGCTCGAGCCCAGTTACCAGGGCACCTTCAGCGGTGCGCGGCGCTACTTGCTGCACACCTTCATGCACTCGCAAAGCGCGCAGATGCGCAAACGCGTGTCGCAGTACATGCGCGCCAGCCCGTGCCCGGCGTGCGAGGGCAAACGCCTCAAGCGTGAGGCGCTGACCGTGACCTTCGCAGGCCTGGACATCGCCGAACTGTCGCACCTGTCGCTACAAGCACTGGCCGACGTGCTCAAGCGCGTGGCGACCGATGACTATCTGCAACACGAAGACCCCGAGCTGTCGCTGGAAAAGCGCCTGGCCGCACAGCGCATCGCCAATGAGTTGCTGGAGCGCATCACCACCCTGATCGATCTGGGCCTGGGTTATCTGGCGCTGGAGCGCAGCACGCCGACCTTGTCGTCCGGCGAACTGCAACGCCTGCGCCTGGCCACCCAGCTCAACTCGCAATTGTTCGGCGTGATCTACGTGCTGGACGAACCTTCCGCCGGCTTGCACCCGGCCGACAGCCAGGCGCTGTTCGATGCCTTGCAACGGCTTAGAGCCTCGGGCAACTCGGTGTTTGTGGTCGAGCACGACCTGGACACCATGCGCCGCGCCGACTGGGTGATCGATGTCGGCCCGGCGGCTGGCGAACAAGGCGGGCGCATTTTATACAGCGGCCCGCCCGCAGGACTTGAGCAGATTACCGAATCGCGCACCCGCGCCTATCTGTTTGCCGAACCCGACCTGACGCCGCGTAAACCGCGCCCGGCAGATGACTGGCTGCGTCTGCAAGGCATCACCCGCAATAACCTCAACAACCTGAGCGCCGACTTTCCCTTGGGCTGCTTCACCGCCGTGACCGGCATTTCCGGCTCAGGCAAATCCAGCCTGATCAGCCAGGCGTTGCTGGAACTGGTCGGCAGTCATCTCGGCCAGACCAGCGCCACGAGTGAGGCCACCGAATCGAGCCTGGAAGACGAGCCACTGCAAACCAGTGGTGGCCATGTCAGCGCCGGCCTTGAAGGTCTCAAGCGCCTGGTACAGGTCGACCAGAAGCCCATCGGTCGCACGCCGCGCTCCAATCTGGCGACCTACACCGGGTTGTTCGACCACGTGCGCAAACTGTTCGCCGCCACCGAACAGGCGCAGGCCTTGGGTTTCGATGCCGGGCAGTTCTCCTTCAACGTCGCCAAAGGTCGCTGTGAAAAATGCGAGGGTGAGGGCTTTGTCAGCGTCGAGCTGCTGTTCATGCCCAGCGTCTACGCGCCATGCCCGACCTGCCACGGCGCGCGCTACAACCCCGAGACGCTCGCCGTGACCTGGCAAGGTCTGAACATCGCCCAAGTATTGCAACAGACCGTCGACCAGGCGTTCGACACCTTTGTCGAACAACCGGCCGCCCGACGCGCCTTGCAGGTGCTCAAGGACATCGGCCTGGGTTACCTGCGCCTGGGCCAGCCGGCCACCGAACTCTCGGGCGGTGAGGCGCAGCGCATCAAACTGGCCACCGAACTGCAACGCATGGCGCGCGGCAAAACCCTGTATGTGCTCGACGAACCCACCAACGGTTTGCACCCGCAGGATGTTGATCGGCTGATGGTGCAGCTCAACCGGCTGGTCGACGCCGGGCATACGGTGATCGTGGTCGAGCACGACATGCGTGTTGTGGCGCAGAGCGACTGGGTGATCGACATCGGTCCGGGCGCAGGCGAGGCGGGCGGTAAGGTGGTGGTGGCAGGGGCGCCGCAAACCGTGGCCAAGAACAAGAAAAGCCGCACCGCCAGCTTTCTGGCCAGCGCTTTGTGACGAAACGGCTAAAGATAGTTACATTTTGAAATAATTATCTTTTGCGCCACAATAGCGATTCCTTCTCATTCTCAACAGGAATCGCGACTGTGAAACCCCGCTTCTCCATGACCCTGCTGCTGACAGGGGCCTGCAGTGTCCTGCCATTGGCGCATGCCGCCGATGAATTGACCCTGCCGGCCACCCAGATCCAGACCACCGCGCAGCAGCAAGACAGCGAAAGCCAGGGTTATCAGGGCAAGCCCGCCAGCAGCACCACACGGTTGGGCCTGAGCGAAAAACAGACGCCGCAAGCGATCACCACCATCACCCGCGAGCAACTGGAGGACTTCAGGCTCAACAGCGTCAAGGACGCACTGCGCAGTGCGCCGTCGGTGACCGTGGAGCAGACCGAGACCGACCGCACCAGCTTCACCTCGCGCGGTTTCGATATCGACAACTTCGAGTACGACGGCATGGGCATGCCGTTCGCCACCGGCTTGCTGGTCGGCGATCTGGACCTGGCCGAGTATGAACAGGTCGATATCCTGCACGGCGCCAACGGCTTGATGAGCGGCAGCGGCAACCCTTCGGCCACGGTCAACTTCGTGCGTAAACGTCCCACCTACGAGACTCAGGCGAGCATCGGCATGAGTGTCGGCTCGTGGGATAACCGCCGTGTCGACGTCGATGTCTCAGGCCCCTTGACCGACAGCGGCAACGTGCGCGGGCGCTTCATCTATGCCAACGACAGCGGCAATTCCTGGCTCGACCGCTACAGCCACGAACGTAACGTGGTCGCCGGTTTGCTGGCCTTCGATCTCAGCGAGGCCGACACGCTGACCGTGGGTTACTCCGACACCAAGAGCAATTCCAACGGCAGCAGTTGGGGCAACCTGCCGCTGGTCGACGGCGCCGGCAACCTGATCCACTACAGCAGCCGCAGCTCCAGCATCGGCCAGGACTGGACCTACTGGGACGTACACACCCAACGCGCGTTTGCCGAATGGGCGCATGACTTCGGCGGTGGCTGGAACGGCACCCTCAGCGTGACCGGCGTGCAGCAGCACAACGACACCAAGATGTACTACGTGCTGGCCGATGTCGGCGACGACGTCTACGCCTACCCCAGCCACACGCGCACCCGCAACAATCAACTGCTCGGCGAGGCCAAAGTCAGCGGCCCGTTCAGCCTGTTCGGTCGCGAGCACCAACTGACCCTGGGCGCCAGCTACGGCCGTGCGCGCAACCATGAGCGCGGCTACTACGTCAGCGCCGACGAATACGTGATGGGCAGTCTGGCCTCGACCGTGGCCGGTACTGTCGTCGAGCCAGAGATGGCGTTCACCAGCGATGCCGAAACCTCAGACTTCACCGACCGCCAGAAAAGTGTGTATGCCGGCACCCGTTTCAGCCTCGCCGACAACCTGCACTGGATCGTCGGGGCGCGCATGCTCAGCGCCGACAGCGAAGGCACCGACTACGCCCAGCCACGCGATGTGCGCATTCATGGCAAGGTCACGCCGTACACCGGGCTGGTCTATGACCTGAACGACGACTACGCGCTGTACGCCAGCTACACCAAAATCTTCAATCCGCAATACACGCTGGGCACCGACGGCCGCCTGCTCGATCCGCTGGAAGGCCACAGCTACGAGGTGGGTGTGAAGGGCAGCCTGCTCGACAAACGCCTGAACGTCACCGCAGCGCTGTTCAAAACCGAACAGCAGAACGTCGCCGAAGGTACCGGCGAATACCAAGGCTCGCGCCAGTTGTACGAAGCGCTGGACTACAAGAGCCACGGCCTGGAACTGGGCGCGGCTGGTGAAATCGCCGACGGCCTGGAACTCAATGGCGGCTACACCTACGTGCGCATCGACGACGACAACGGCGACCGTGCACGCAAATACGTGCCCACCCACACCGTACGCGGCAGCCTGATCTATCGCCTGCCGGGCCTGCCGCAAGCCCGTGTCGGCACCCGCGTGGCCTGGCAAGGCGCGGTCGAAAGCGACAGCGACAGCCACGTGCGCCAGAACGCCTACGCCCTGGTGGACCTGATGGCCAGCTACGACATCGACAGCCACTGGAGCACCGCGCTGAACCTCAACAACGTCACCGACCGCAAATACCTGCTGTCGCTGTACCAGAGCGCAACCACCGCCAACTACGGCGCCCCGCGCAATGTCACCGCCTCCGTGAGCTGGAAATTCTGATGTTGGAAAGGTAACTCAAAGCACCTTAAGTCGCTGGCAATTGTGCTAATCCTCGCGAGCACGCTGCACAACGAGGGCTACGAAACGGCTTATGGTGCCTCAAGCGCGGCGTGTGATTCCTTGAGCGGAGCCTTTGTGGCATCGGCCATTCGTTGCGCGGAACGGGCCATGCTTAACAGCAGGGCTCTCACGTTATCTGAACGCCTGAAGTTTTTGTCGTCCAGACTCTTCTGTATTAATGGCTGCGTGGCGCTATAAGCCTGGGCCATGCTGTGCCGGACCAATGTCTGATCAGCAATGAAGGAATGTGTTTTGCTGATAGCCTGCCATGCCTCGGCATAGCCATAAGCATCGGTTTGCATCTTCTGAAGACGCTCCGGCAGTGCCCGCATGGCCGGTTGGGCGATATCGTCGAACTTCCGTTGCAGTGCCAGGCTCGCGAGCCGGGCAGTCAGCAGCAGGCCGTTCAGGTCCGCAGCGCCGTCTTGTGTCAGGCTATCTGCAGCGCGTGCCAGTGTGGCCCGGGCCTGTGCAGAATCCCCCTTGATGGCGTAAGCAATGGCAATGTCCTGCAGGTCCTGGACATACCTTGAAGGCTTCTCGTCTTTGACACTTTCGATAAAGGCCACCAAGGCCGGCATGTTCGGGCTTGTGCGGGCGTTATCGATGGCCTCGATGTGTACGTACTTCTTTACCCAGACTGTTTTGGAGGTCATCTTCATACCGATTGCAACGGCACCCTGATAGTCGCCCTTATTGACGTGGTAGAGTGCCCAGTTACGCCATTCCTGATCGTCATCCTCGTTATATTGATCAGCCAGATCCGGCCGGTCGATGATCAGCGCGGCTTGTACAAGCGATTCCGATATTGCCTTGCGCTGCTTGCGCTCAACCCGATCATAAGCCTGCTGCAAGGCGGCTTCGGCCGCTGGCATTTGCCCCAATCGTGCCTGGATAATGGCCAGCAAAGCATAGGTTTTTGCGGCCAGGACCTTATTGGAGAGACGCTGCGCAGCATCGGACAGCACGGGCAGCATGCGACTCATCATGTCCTTGTTGTTGGTCGCAATAACGCTCTCAACCAACACTGATAAACTGAGGTTGTCAGCGACTGCCGTTTGTAGATAGGTGTTGTAGATTTGCAGGGCCTGATCGGTACGGCCATATTTCAGATAGGCTTGGGCCAGTTTCAACTGTTGGGGGTTCCTTGGATTATCCCGCGCCACCTGATCCAGAATGGCCAGTCGTTGCGCGTGGCTTGACTGACGGGACAGAACCGCTACGTCAATCAACCCAGTGCTGTAGCAGCATGCTTTGATCAACGCCACGGCCTGTTCTTCACGCCCGTCTGCGGACAGTGTCCTGGCAACCACCGTTTTTGAATATCCGGCCTCTAGTACTTCTAGATAAAGACGGTCGGCCACCTGTTGCCATTGGCCTTTGGCGATCAAGGCCTCGGTTTCTGCATCGGCAATGGCAACGGGCGTGAAAGACAGGAGTGCGGCGAGAACAGCGTAAAGTGGTTTTTTCATCGGGCGGAAAATCATCCTTGAACAATGAATAGGCAAGCCTGATCAGGTCTGGGGTTGATTGACCGGTTTTTTGTAGTTGAGTTCGGCAGTGAATCAAATCGCTTTCGATTGAAGCAACTTGACCACGGCTTCTCCCAGAGACTTTGCTGACGCCGGATTTTGCCCGGTCACCAGACGACCATCGACCACGACCCGGTTTTCGAACACCGGTGCTTCTTCAAAGGTTGCACCGGCCTGTTTCAAAGCACTTTCCAGTTCAAAAGGCACGATTTTGTCGTACTGGCGTGATTGCTCTTCTTCGGCGGTAAATCCGGTGACGCGGTGGCCTTTGAGCAGGCGTTGGCCATTGCTGAGTTTGACGTCGATCAGTCCTGCCGGGCCATGGCAAACGGCGCTGACCACTTTGTTGCTTTCGTAGAACGTACGCACGATCCGATCAAGTTCAGGGTTACCGACGAAGTCCCACATCGGTCCATGTCCGCCGACCAACAGAATGGCGTCGTATCGGGAAGGGTCTACCGCCGACAGTTTCAGGGTGTTGCCCAGCTTGTTGCGGTGCTCAGGGTTGGTCCAGAAACTCAGGTTGGCGTGGTCGTTCAAGTCAAAGCCATCGAAGGGCGCCAGACCTCCTTTGGGGCTGGCGATATCGAAGCCGACATTGGCTTGATCGAACACTTCGACCGGGTGTGTAAGTTCGGGAAACCAGAAGCCACCGACCAGATTCGGCGCTTTCTTGTCCAGACTGGACACCACAAACAGCACTCTTTTGCTCTTTACATGTTCATCGGCAAACACAGGGTTGCTAAACAGGACCAGCGCGGCGACAAGGCCGGCAAAAAACTTCGTAATCGACATGCCCGCTTCCTTCAGTTGTAAGTGATGGCGGCCACTGTAGCGGTGGGTCGAGTCTGGAAATAGCCAGCTACCACCGAACGGACTGTTTAATAAAACGGCCTTATAGAGAAATATTGCGATGAAAAAACGGTGTACATTGCCGCCGTATTCATTGCGGCACGACGTGCCTGAACCAGAGAGGAAAGCCCGATGGCGCAGCCTGATCGTTTCGATGGCTTATCAGAGTTTCTGGCCATTTCGAAGTGGCTGAGTATTCGCAAGGCGGCCCTGGATCTTGGCAAAACACCGGGGACGGTGAGTCAGGCATTGCAACGACTCGAAGGCCGCCTGGGTGTGCCGCTCTTTCATCGCACCACGCGCAAGATGGCACTGACGGACGCAGGCAAGAACTTGCTGATCAGTATTGAACCTGCCGCGCAAGCGATTGTGACCGGGCTTGAAGATACCGCCCAGTCAGCCAAAGCGCCGTCTGGCACGTTGCGCCTTATCGTCGAGCGCCTGGCGTTGCCACACGTGATCGAGCCTGTGCTGCCGGTTTTCCGAAAAGCCTGGCCCAACTTGCATGTGGACATCACCGTCAGCAATCGTCACGACAACTTCGTCTCCGAGGGCTTTGATGCCGGCATCCTGATCGGCTCATACATCGAGCAAGACATGATTGCCGTGCGGCTTTCAAAGCCCTTCCAATGGGCGGTGTTTGGATCGCCCGCGTATTTCAAGGCCAAGGGCAAACCCATCGTTACCGGCGATCTGGCAGACCATCCTTGTATTCGATTTCGCCGCCCGGAAAAGGGCGATGTCTATCGCTGGGAGTTCGTTGAAAACGAAGAGACTGTCAGGATCGAGCCCAACGGGCCACTCACCGTCAACGATGGCGAGCTGATGCGTAGCCTGGCGGTCAAAGGCGTCGGGTTGATTTACTCCTCGACCTTTCACACCTCGCGTGAACTGGCCAACGGCACGCTTGAGCCAGCCTTGCTGGACTGCTCGCCTGGCAGTGATGGGCTGTTTCTTTATTTTTCCCGTACGGCCAAGAGCCAACCGAAGTTGCGGGCTTTTATTGAGGTGTGTTCGAAGGTGCTGAGGGTGTGATTTTCAGCACCTGTCGTCATCAATAGGTGTATTTGATCGATGTCATGAAGTTGCGCGGCATGCCGTAAGTGCCGCGTACTCCAGTCGAGATAATATATTCCTTGTCGAACAGGTTATTGATATTCGCTGACACTGAGAGGTGCTGGTTAATGTCATAGCGGCTCATCAGGTTGACCAGCGTGTAGCTGCCTTGATGCATGACCTTCAGATCGTCGCCGGTCTTGCTCTCCCAACTGAAACCACCGCCGACAGTCAAGTGGTCGAGTTCACCCGGTAAACGATAGGTGGTAAATGCTTTAAGGCTATGTCTTGGCGCGCGGGTCACGATGCGTTGGTCTTGGTCATTGCGCGTCACGCTGTAAACATAACCGCTGCTGAAGTTCCAGTCCTGGGCAAGCTCGCCATTGAACTCAAGTTCGGCACCCTCGGTTTTGGTATTGCTGAACAACTCATAACTGGCCGTGGCATTGCTCCAGACGGCCAGGTTATCCTGGTTGGTTCTGAACAGCGCAAGGCTGGAGTTCAAACGACTTTCGTTGAAGCTGGCTTTAACGCCCGCTTCATAACTGGTGCCTTCTTCAGGAGGGGGGGAGGCGACGTATTGGCTTACGAGTGGATCTTGTGGCTGAAAGATCTTGGTGTAACTGGCATAGACCGACCATGTGTCGTCCAGCGCTTGCACAACCCCTGCATAAGGGGTGAAAACACCGGTTTCGCTCAGGGACGTTTTGCTCTTGTTACCGTTGGCGTAAGACAGGCTTTCGCTGTTCTTTTTCCAATCGGTCAGGCGGCTGCCAATCAGCAGTGTCGTGCTGTCGGTCAAATGCAGGCGGGTGCTGAGGTAGGCACTGTACTGATGTTCATCACCGTTACTTTTCCCCGTCGCCCTGTACTCGGGCTTTGGCGTGTCCTTGGCCCAGGTAAAAATAGTGGGGAGGCTGTTGGGTGTCATCGATGTGTAGTTGGTCCCGCTGGGTGTCAACTGAGCGAGGGTAATACCGCCCACCACTTCATGTTGCCGCCCAAACAGTGAAAAGGGGCCGGTGACGTAGGTGTCCAGTGTCTCCTGATCGGTGTTGTTGACGAAGTAGGGGTTCTGATACCGGCCTCCTGAGCCGGTCGCCTTGTCGATGGAGCCAATGACAGAGGGGAGTAACGTTTCATATTCATACTGAGTATGGGTCAGCTCGCTTCTCAGGCTCCATCCCGAGTCGAATTGATGCTCGACAGAGGCAAAGATATTGGTGATTTCATGATCGTAAAATGCCCAGTCGGGTGTCGCTGTGTCTGATGCGTTGATGCCGATTTTTTCTCCATTGCTATAGAGCATGGGGAAGATTGTCGACTGACTATTGGTATTTCTAACGGTGTGATTGAAACCGAAGGTCAACAGCGTGCGGTCATCTATGTCCCATTCACCGATGCCATAAACGCCCGTCTTTTCCTGTTTGTAGTTATCAGTCCAGCCATGTTGCGTCTTGTAGTCGACCACCCAACGACCGCGAAGCGTGCCACTCTCATTCAGCGGGCCGGAGATATCCGCCCCCGTGCCGTAACGATCCCAGTTACCGGCTTCGGCACTGACTGACAGTTGTGCTTCATGGGTGGGACGTTTACGGATGAGGTTGACGGTTGCCGCCGGTTTACCCAGACCACTCATGATGCCTGTCGCGCCGCGTACCACTTCGATGCGGTCGTACATGGCCGTGTTCTGCACATAGTTGGCCATGGAAGAAGAACTTGGCACGCCATCGATCTGGAAGTTATTGATCGTTGAACCGCGCGAAAATATCTGCGGTGCGTCACCGCCGAAGGTCAATGTCTTGACGATAATCCCGGTGGTGGCATCCAGCGCATCGGCCAGATCATCCAGTTTTTGATCATCCAGGCGCTGCCGAGTTAATACCGTCACTGACTGCGGCGTCTCTTGCGGGGTCAGGTTCAAACGCAGCGAGCTGCTGGTCGAGCCTGTTGTGTAGGAACCTGTCCCTTCCGTCGTTGACCCCGGCGCCTTGCCTGAAATACTGACGGCTGAAAGCTCGATTCCTGCACTGACAGGTGCAGACCTGAGCTCATAGCGCTTCTCCCCCGTCTTCACCGCCTCCAGCCCACTGCCTTCCAGCAAGATCACCAAGGCCTGTTCAACGCTGTAGCTCCCCTCCAGCGCCCGGCTCTGATGACCCTCGGTCAGGCTGCCAGCGCCGACCAGAAAGATCCCGGCCTGGGCGGCGAACTGGTTCAACTGGGTCGACAGCGGGCCGGGTGCCAGATGGTACTGATCGGCGGCGTTGCTCAGCGGCGTGAACAGCGCCAGGGCAATGGCCAGACTCAAGGGGCGCAAGGAAGCGGCGGGCAAGCGGTGCATGGAGGCTCCTGATTAGCTGATGTTGTAATGTTGGTCTCAGCTAATTCGGATGAACCGGCAAAACAGGAACACCTGAATGAAAATAATTTTCAATCAGTCATCAGCGTTTCGCCTCAAGGCTGACCCACCACGGCAGCGAGCGCTCGATGCGAATCGGCAGTGCGCTGCTGATCATGCTCAGGGTTTGCTGCAGATCGTCCTGCGGGAAAGTGCCAACCACTTTGAGGCTGGCGATCTCCGGTGCTACGCCGATATGGCCGGGATGATGGCGGCTCAACTCGGCGATGACCTCGCTTAGCGGCTGGTTATCGGCTTGCAGAATGCCGCGACTCCAGCTTTGCCGGCCAGCGCTGGCCGGTTGCTCGCCTTCAAGACGTTCGCGGTTGAAACGTCGCTCGTACCCGGCGGCAACCACCGCTGCAATGCTTTCGCTGTCGCCCATGCGAATCGCCACCGAGCCGTCGAATACGCTCAGCCGGGTGTCCTGGGCTTCTTGCTGCACGCTGAAGCGTGTGCCTAATGCCTGCAAGCGTCCGTCGATGGTCTCGACAAAAAATGGTCGGGTATCACGGGCGGTTTCGATCAGCACTTCGCCACGCACCAGTTGCAACATCCGTTGTTGCGCGGCGTAGGCGATGTTCAGGGCGCTGTCGCTGTTGAGCCAGACGCGGGTGCCGTCTTGCAGATTCAGCACACGCACTTCGCCAACCGCCGTGCGTTGGTCCGCGCGCCAAGCCATCAGATTTTGCTCGACCGGTCGCCAGCCCAGACGGGCGAGCAGGGCGCCGCCACCCAGCAAGGCCAGGCCCAGCAACACATTGCGCCGCGACTGTTGCACCTGCCGTGCGCCACTTAGGGTCGCGCGCGCGGTATCGCGATCGTCTTGCAGCGGTGAGAAGCGCGAACTGATGCGCTCGACGTACTGCCAGGCCTGGCGATGGCTGTCGTGCTGCGCATGCCAGCGTTGCCATGCAGCTCGCACCTGCGCATCGTCTTCGCCCTGCAAGCGCGCATACCACTGCGCCGCCTGCTTGAGCACGGCGTGATCGAGCGAATCAGACGAGGGCTTCATCCAGTTCCATTTCCAGCAGCAAGCATTGATACATGGCCTGGGCCAGGTACTTGGTCACGCTGCGCGCCGAGACGCCAAGCTGCTCGCCGATCTGCTTGTAGGTCAGGCCGTCGAGCTGTGCCAGCAAAAACGCCTGCGCCACCCGCGGCGGCAAACGGGCGAGCATGCCATGCACCTGCTCAAGCGCTTCGAGCACCACCGCACGATGCTCCTCCGACGGCGCACAGGCCTCAGGCCGCGTCGCCAACACCTCCAGCCACGCGTGCTCCACCTCGCGACGCCGCCAGAAATCCACGCACACATGGCGCGACATCGTATGCAGGTACGCCCGCGCATGGCTGTCGCTGTCGAACTGCCGCGGCCGGGCGAGTAATCGCACGAAGACATCGTGCGCCAGGTCGGCGGCATCGCTGGAGTTGCCCAGACGCTTGCTCAGCCACGCCTGAATCCAGCCGTGATGGGCGGTGTAATAGCCCGACACCTGGTGCGTGTAGGAATCGGTCGAGGTGGGCATAGGAAAAAGCTCTTTGGGAATTGTTCGCATCTTATGCGGGGACGCGCGAACGGCGCAAATTTTGCGAGGTGCGTGCTTTTCCTTGCAGACATATTAGTCAGGCGGACATTCGTGTGTTTCAGTACGGCCAGCCGTCACCCAGCAGCGCCATGAAGTTATCCCGCAATGGAGAAACATGCCGATGACTCCAGTTCATGTACAACCCCATGGCTGGATTGGCCTGGCCCTCCAACGGCTGGATCGGTCGTAACCGGACCCTGGGGTTCGACACTGACCGGGCAACGTATTCCGGTACCAGCGCCACCCCGAAGCCGCAGGCCACCAGCCCCAGCAGCGTATGAATCTTCGATGCCTCCTGAACTACTTTTGGATAGAAACCGGCCGCTGCACACAACGCGATTAACTGGCTGTGGTAACCGCTGCCCAGCGCTTGCGGGGTAAAGACAAAGGCTTCATCGGCAAATTGACGAAGATCGACCGTCGAGTATTGCGCCTGGAGGTGATCGCACGGCAGGGCCATGACGATCTGCTCGTCGAGGATTCGTCGCGAGGTCAGCACCTGAGTCGGCAGGGGCAGTTCGCGCATGAAGGCGATGTCTATTTGCCCGCTCAGCAACGGCTGCAACTGCTCGCAGGAAGGCATTTCACGAATCACCAGGCGTGCCTGGGCAAAGGTCTCGCGAAACTGGCGAAAGGCATCGAGTAACTGTTCATAGCAGGCGATGGAAATCGCTGTCACGGTCAAGGTGCCGGCGATGCCTTGCGCCACACTGCGGGCATGTTCAATGCCCTGTTCCAGCTCATTGAGGGTGCGATAAGCCGTTTGCAGAAATGCCTCGCCTGCAGCGGTCATCCTTACCTCGCGCTTGTCGCGTATGAACAGGCCGACCCCCAGTTTGTCTTCAAGCCGATTGATCGCCTGGCTCAAGGGGGGCTGCGCCATGTGCAGACGAGCTGCTGCCTTGTGGAAGTGCAACTCCTCGGCGACGGCGATGAATTGCCGCAGTAAACGGGTCTCGATCATGCTGCGTTCCCTCGTCGAATCGATATCTGGCAAATATCAAACGTGCCTGTATTTGATATTGGGCGGCCGATTTTTTCAGCGCTACCGTAACAGCAGATCATCTCGGGAGCTCGATCATGCTGTTCAAGAACAAGGTTGCGATTGTCACCGGTGCGGCGCAGGGGCTGGGATTGGCCTACGCCAGGGCTTTGCTTGAACAGGGCGCGCGCGTGGTCATCAGCGACCTGGGCACCGGTCGCGAAGGCGAAGGCCATGACGCAGAGCTGGTCATGGAAACGGCTGGTGCGTTACAGGTCGGTGATGCACAGGTGGTCGCCCATTGCGGGCATCTGGACACCGAGGCGGGCTGCGAGCAGTTAGTCAATCTGGCCATTGAGCACTTTGGCGCGCTGGACATTGTGATTCACAACGCAGGCTGGGTCGGTTATCAGCCCATCGAGGCGCAAGAGGCTGGTTTTCTCGACCGTTCGCTGGGCATTAACGTGTACGCGCCGGTGTGGCTGAGCAAGCATACCTGGCCACACCTCAAGCGTTCCGATGCCGCACGTATGGTGCTGACCACGTCGGACCGGGCCATGTATCAGCAATACGCCCAGCCGGGGCTGGTCGCCTATGCAGCCGGCAAGATGGCGCAGATCGGCATCATGAATGCCCTGAGCATGGAAGGGCAGGCAGACGGCATTCTGGTCAATGCCGTATCGCCAGTGGCCCGGACCCGTATGTGGGGGCAGACCGGGGAGCCGGAAAACCTCAAGCCTGAGTGGGTGGTGCCCGGTGTGTTGTACCTGGCCAGTTCACTCTGCCTGGACACCGGGTTCATTTTGCGGGCCAGCAATGGGCAGTTCACGGCGACGCGCTTTTGCGAGAATCCGGGTGTTGATTACCCGACGGATCTGGCGCGAATCGAATGTGCTGATGTTGAGGCGGTTGCGCGTGAATGGGGAAAGATCAAGGAATGAGTTTCGTTTGATGACAGCAGCAGAGGGCTTTGCTGATAATCAGACTCTTTGCTGCCAAGGACGCTTTACTTGATGGACTCCAGGAACCCGCTGATCAACTGCCTGATCTTTCCCGTCGCGCCGATTACCGTGATTTATCTGACCCACATTTTGTGTCGTGAAATCTGGTACGCGAACTACTACACACCCGGTGAAGATGGCGGCGAGTTCGAGCCGGCCATGGCGATGCTGGGCATTCCCATTCTGCTGATCGTGGCCGCCTTCGTTTTGGGGGGGCTGACCGTGTTTGCCCGATGGCGCGCGCAAGGCTCAGGACCCAGTCGCACGTGGCGCTGGTTGCTGGCTATTCCCCGCATCCTGTTGGCGAGCGTTTGCGTCGTATTGTTCATGACCTCGACCGTCTTTTTCATGGGCGATGAACAAGGGATTTTCAGGCATTGGCAAGTGGCGTGCGCGTGGGTCATGTTTCTGACCACTGTAGGCATGTTCGTAGCTCAGCAATATGCGCGCAGCAGAGAGTGAGTTCTGGACTTTATGCGTGTGACGCGAGACGGATTTCCATCTGTCTCGCATCTACAGATACCTCAGTATCTCTAGCCTTACCGCTGCCCAATCCCCAGCGAATCCTCCTTACCCTCCGACCTGCCTAAAAGCCGTTCCCACAGCCGCAGCGGCTTTGGCACCTTTGCCACCAGATACGGCATATCGCGCCAGCGTATCCACGCGTCGTTATACCAGTGCAGCAGTTGCAGGGTATTGCCCAGCCACTCCAGCCGGCTCAGGTTCGGTTCTTCCAGCATGCGCTCCGAGCGGCGATGCAGTTCGGGCAGCACTTCGTGGGTCCGCCATTGGCGCAGTGTGCGGTTTTCGGGGATGTAGTGATGAACAAGCAAGGCGAAGACGCCGGACTCGCTGACCATGATGCATTTCTCCCACAGCCCGTGGGAGGAGAGCCAAGCCAAGCGGCGTTGGTCGGGGTCGAGCTTGAGGGTGGCGCGTTCGTCGAGGTGGGCGCCCATCAGACGGGCGATATCGGCCAGGCAGAACCAGGCCTGGCTGTCGTGGCGAATGGCGCGTAGACGGCGGTGATGGCGGAAAAAAGCTTCGGCGGTGTAGTGCTCTGCGCAAGGTGTACAGATGTTGAAGTTTTGCATTGTTCAAGCTCCTGATCTTCAAAAGGAGCTGCTCCGAACCGTCGCCAAACAATAGGGTGGCAGCTGTGCGAGGGTTGGCGAACCGGGTCAGGAGCCACGCCCGGCAGACCTGTTGGTCTCCGACGCACAGCCGCCATAGAAGCGACGTGCGTAAGGATACACACAACGTCATTACGAGCTGCGTAGCAACTGATCATCGGGTCGCCAAACCCGTCTCGCTGAATTGGCAGCGAGTGCTGCGCAGGGTAGTCAGGCCAGCCGGGCATAACCAGTTGTTGCAGGCCAATCACGAAAATTCAGAAATGGACTACAGAGGTAGTCGGCATTTTTATTGTCCCTCTCAGGTTGACGGTCAAACACATTTCAGCCGATTTATCCCTCAATCAATCACCCCTAATCTGTGCCCATGTTGAACGCAACCACTTACTCACTTGGAAAAGGGATTCAATCATGAGCGCAGCCACTTACAACCGCCTGAACAAAGACGACGCCATCGTACTGCTGGTCGACCATCAAACCGGCCTGATTTCGCTGGTGCAGGACTTCTCGCCCAACGAGTTCAAGAACAACGTGCTGGCCCTCGCTGATCTGGCCAAATTCTTCGAACTGCCGACCATCCTCACCACCAGCTTCGAGCAAGGCCCGAATGGCCCACTGGTGCCGGAGCTGAAAGAAATGTTCCCCGACGCGCCGTACATCGCTCGTCCTGGTCAGATCAATGCCTGGGACAACGAAGACTTCGTCAAGGCGATCAAGGCCACCGGCCGCAAGCAGATCATCATTGCCGGCGTGGTCACCGATGTCTGTGTAGCGTTCCCGACGCTGTCAGCACTGGCCGAAGGCTTTGATGTGTTTGTGGTGACCGACGCTTCCGGTACGTTCAACGAGACCGTGCAGCAGGCGGCGTGGAATCGTATGAGCCAGGCCGGTGCGCAACTGATGAACTGGTTCTCGGTGGCCTGTGAGCTGCACCGCGACTGGCGCAACGATATCGAAGGCCTGGGCAACCTGCTGTCGCAACGCATCCCCAACTACCGCAACCTCATGAATGGTTACGCCGCCCTGACCGCCCGTCAGGCCTAAGCAACCGACCAAAAGCCTGCCTTCGCCCGCAGGCTTTTTTTCCGCCCCGGATCTGTGAGAGTCGCCATGAACAAGCCCGCCACGTTGCCCACCACCTCGCCCTGGAAGCCCCTGCACACGCGGGTATTCCTGTGGTTGTGGCTGGCCAGTATCGCCTCGAACATCGGCACCTGGATGCATGAAGTCGGCTCCGGCTGGTTGATGACCTCGATGTCGGCCAGCCCGCAAGCGGTGGCGCTGGTACAGGTGGCCGGTGCCTTGCCGGTGTTCTTGCTGGCGCTGCCGGCCGGTGCCTTGGCGGATATCGTCAACAAGCGCCGCTACCTGCTGGCCGTACAGTGCTGGATGGCGGCAGTGGCGCTGGTGCTGACGATATTAACGGTGACCAACCAGATGTCGGTGCCGCTGCTGCTGACCCTGACCTTCGCCATGGGCATCGGCAGTGCGCTGATGATGCCGGCGTGGTCGGCGCTGGCGCCGGAAATCGTCGCCCGTGAAGACGTACCGTCGGCGGTGGCGTTGTCCAGCCTGGCGATGAACGTGGCGCGGGCCATTGGTCCGGCGATTGCAGGGGTGCTGGTCAGCCTGAGCGGGCCGTGGTTGACCTTTGCCTTGAACAGCGTGTCGTTTCTGGCGGTGATCGTGGCGCTGTATGCCTGGCGCCACACGCCGGCACCTGCAACGTTGCCGGCCGAGCGCTGGTGGGGCGCAATGCGTGCCGGGGTGCGTTATGCCCAGGGGGCGCGGCCGTTGCGGGCGGTGCTGGTGCGTACGGCGGCGTTCTTTGTCGGGGCGGTGGTGGGCATGGCGTTGCTGCCGTTGCTGGTGCGTCGTGAGATCGGCGGTACGGCGCTGGACTACGGCATTCTGCTGGGCTGTGTCGGCATCGGCGCGGTGTTGGGCGCTGTACTTCTGCCCAAACTGCGTGCGCGTTTGAGTGCCGATCAGATCGTGGTCGGCGCCAGCGTGGTGTATGCGCTGGTGCTGTTTGGTCTGGCGTGGACACGCTCCATTGCGGCGCTGGCGCCGTTGATGTTGATCAGTGGCGTGGCCTGGATCGCGGTGTTGAGCAGTTTGCAGGTCGCGGTACAAACCACGGTGCCGTCGTGGGTGCGGGCGCGGGCGGTGTCGCTGTATATCCTCGTGTTTTTCGGCTGTTCGGCCGGTGGCGCAGCGGGTTGGGGCGCGGTGGCCAGCCATGTGTCGATGAATGCGGCGTTCATGGGCGCAGGCGTAGTGTTGTTGGTGGGCATCCTGTTGCGCTGGCACTTCCCGTTGCCGAGCAGCGAGATGGACGAGTTGCAGCCTTCAAAGCACTGGGCCGCACCGCAACTTGATGAAGCGCTGCCAGCCGAGCGCGGGCCGGTGATGATCACGGTGGAGTACCGGATTGCGCAGCAGAACGCCGCGAAATTCAGCCATGCGATGCAGGCGGTCAGTCACATGCGCCAGCGCAACGGCGCGTTTTCATGGGGCTTGATGCAGGACGCGCAGGATCCGCAGGTGTGGCAGGAGTATTTCTTCGAGGAATCCTGGGTCGAGCACTTGCGCCATCACGACCGGGTCACCCGCGCAGACCAGAAGCTGGAAGTGGCCGCGCGCAGGTTTCAGGACGCAGGTGTGCCGGTGAAGATCCGGCACTTGCTGAATCAGGCGGCGGGGCATTGATTAGCGCCCCGCCAATCCTTTAGAACCCGACCGTGGCCGAGATCAGGTAGGTGCGTGGGGTCGACAGGGTCAGGCCTGGCTCGCTGTCATCCGAGGCACCGGCCGAGGCCCAGTAGGCCTTGTCCAGAACGTTCTCGACGTTGGCGCGCAGAGTGATGTCACGGCCTTCGACCTTGAAGGCATAACGGGCACCGAGGTCGAAGCGTTCCCAGCCGTCGATCGACTTGCTGTTGGCCTGGTCCAGGTACTGCGAGCTGGAGTGAATACCGCGTGCAGTCAGGGTCACGCCTTGCACGCCCGGTACATCCCATTCGGCGCCGAGGTTGACGTTGAACTTGGGCGTGGCCGGAGCACGGTTGCCATCGTAGATACCGCCTGCGGTGTTGGTCAGCTCGCTGTCGATGTACATCACACCACCGAGCAGGCGCACGCCTTCGAGCGGTTCGCCGAACACGCTGAGTTCCACGCCGGTGTTTTCGCGTTTGCCGCTGGGGCCGAAGACCCGAGTGGTAGCGTTGGTCTCGTAGGCCGGCTGTTTGATGCGGAACACGCTGGCGGTGAAGGCCACCGAGCCCAGGTCATACTTGGTGCCCAGTTCGACCTGACGGCTGATGAAAGGCGCGAAAATCTGGTTTTCGTTGATTGAGGTCGATGGCGCGATCTTGCCCAGGCTCAGGCCTTCCATGTAGTTGGCGTACAGCGACCACTGATCGGTGACCTTGTACACCACGCCGCCCGACGGCGAGAACTTCTTCTCGTCGTAAGCGGTGGCACCCTTGACGCCATCGCTCCAGTCCTCGACCTGCACGCGCTGGAAACGCCCGCCCAGGGTCACCAGCAAACGGTCGTCGAAGAAGCCCAGGGTGTCGGCTATACCAATACTGTCGAAACGGTTTTCGGTGTAGTCCTTCGAATCCTGGCGGGTCGGCGTGCCGGGCGCAGGGCGCTGGATCGGGTTATAGATATTGCCGGCGGCGGTGGCATAGCGTGAGCCGCCGTTGGTGAAGTCCATGTAGAAGTGGGTCGCCGAAATATTCAGCTCATGGCTGACAGGGCCGGTCTGGAACCACTTGCGTGCGCCGACGGTGGCAGTGCGTACGCTTTCGTCACGGGTGAAATAGCGTGGCGAAATAGTGAAGTCACCGGCGTTGTTGGTGACGCTGACGGCATGGCGCAGGAAGTCGTGGTTGCTTTCGCGGGCGCCCACGGCACCGTAGACCATGAACGAATCGCTCAGGTCGTATTCGGCGTTCAGATCGCCAAAGGTGTCGTTGGTGCTGGCCTGGCTCCAGTGCTGGGCGTAGTTCTTATCGACCGAGCCGGCGCTGGGTACACGGGCGTTGGCGCCGACCTGAATACGTTCTTGCGGGGCATCGGTGTCGCGTTCGGTACGGCCGATGTCAGCCGAGACACGCAGGCGCTCGCCACGGAAATCCAGGCCCAGTACCGACATTTCGCGGTCGACGTTCTGGTGATCCCACGCGGTGTCGCCAGACTGCTTGACGCTGTTGAAGCGGATGCCGTACTGGTTTTCGTCACCGAAGCGCCGGCCGATGTCGACAGC
Source organism: Pseudomonas sp. 3A(2025) (assembly GCF_054589175.1). Taxonomy (NCBI): domain Bacteria; kingdom Pseudomonadati; phylum Pseudomonadota; class Gammaproteobacteria; order Pseudomonadales; family Pseudomonadaceae; genus Pseudomonas; species Pseudomonas sp. 3A(2025). The sequence goes on from NZ_BAAILM010000095.1 coordinate 119,089, forward strand.
GCCACCGACCTGGCTGTCGGAAGCCAGACTGCCGGTGAATTCGGTGATTGGCGTTTCGGTGGCGCGCTTGGCGACCACGTTGATGCCACCGCCCACGCTGCCGCGCGGCGAAATGCCGTTGAGCAACTGGCTGGTGCCCTTGAACACATCGATGCGGTCGGCCATTTCCATGTCGATGGAATAGGTCGGCAATACGCCGAACAGGCCGTTGTACGACACATCGGTGTTGAACAGGCTGAAGCCGCGAATGGTGAACTGCTCGAAGCGTCCACCGGCCGGGTTGGTGGCGCGCACCGAAGGGTCGCTGGCCACCAGGTCGCCAAGGGTGCGTGCCTGCTGGTTCTTGGCCGCCTCGCTGGTGTAGGTGGTGATGCTTTGCGGGGTGTCCATGAAGTCCCGCGAACCCAGCAGGCCCAGCGAACCACGCCTTGCGACTTGGCCGCCGGCATAGCGCTCGCCGTCACCGTTGAACGACAGGATGCTGGTGCTGACGATATCGGTGGCGTTGATTTCCAGCGTGCCCGACGCTGCCGTTGGTGCGGGCACCAGGGTGTAGCTGCCGCTGCCGACCGGTTGCAGTTGCAGACCGCTGCCTTGCAGCAAGTGGCTGAAGCCGGCCTCTACGCTGTAGTTACCGCTCAGGCCGGCGCTGCGCCGACCATTGACCAGGGCCGGGTCCACCGACAGGCTGACCCCGGCTAGGCCGGCAAAGCGGGTCAGCACCGTGCCCAGCTCACCGGCCGGAATGTTGTAGCTCTGCTGCTGGCTGTCTGCCAGGGCTACGGGCACGGTCAGCGGAGCCAGACCCAGGGCAAGGCTCAAGCATAACGTTGAACGGGAAATCGATGACGCCAGGAACGACCTGTGGCGTGGCAGTGCGGGCATTGGGGGGCTCTCTTTTTGGGTTCACTTGTAGCTCATGACACCCGAGCGCTGAAAAGGGGACACGGTTTTACCAACTTTTATCGAACCTGCAGGTGCATCAAGCGTTCCGATGCACACACCTTTGAGGGCAATCGACAGGGAGACGACCATGCAACGACGCACTTTGGGCAGCACCGGTTTTGACATTTCACCGCTGGTGTTCGGCGGCAACGTGTTCGGCTGGACCATCGACGAGCAGACCAGCTTTGCCGTGCTCGACGCTTTTATCGACTACGGCTTCGATGCCATCGACACCGCCGACGTGTATTCGGCCTGGGCCGACGGTAACCAGGGCGGCGAGTCGGAAACCATCATCGGCAAATGGCTACAGGCGCGGCCGGGCCTGCGCGAGAAGATCAAGATCTTTACCAAGGTCGGCTCGGACCTGGGCGGCGAAGGGCGCAAGGGCCTGTCGCAGCGCTGGATCAGCGAAGCCGTGGAAAACTCCTTGAACCGCTTGCAGACCGATTACATCGACCTGTATTTCTCGCACTGGCCTGACCCTGAAACGCCTTATCAGGAAACCCTGAATGCCTACGGCCAGTTGCTGGGCGAAGGCAAGATCAAAAGCATCGGCGCCTCCAACCTCGACTACACGCAACTGGCCGAAGCCTTGAGCACCGCCGGACAACCGGGCCTGCCGGCCTATCAAGTGCTGCAGCCGGAGTACAACCTGTACGACCGCAAAGGCTTTGAAGGCGACCTGCAACAGCTGTGCATTGCCGCCAATATCGGCGTGGTCACCTACTACAGCCTGGCGTCGGGCTTTCTGTCGGGCAAATACCGCTCGCAGGCCGACCTTGCCAAAAGCAAGCGCGGCCAGGGCATCGCCAAATACCTCGATGCGCGCGGCCTGGCAATACTCGATGCACTGGACGATATCGCCTCCAGCCACCAGGCCACGCCGTCTGAAGTATCGCTGGCCTGGCTGCTGCGCCAACCGGGCGTGACCGCACCGATCGTCAGCGCCACCAGCGTGGCCCAGGTCGAAAGCCTGGCACGGGCGGCGACATTGACGCTCAGTGATGAGGACGTGGCGCGGCTGGATCGGCTTTGAGGTGACGGGCGGCGGTGCTGCGAGGCACCGTCGCAATTGCTTCGCTCTCTAAGGAGTAGTGGCTACTCGATAATTCTGACGTCTTCTTACGTCAAAATCCTTAAGGGCATTTTGCCTTTTCCAAGAAATGTTGCGACATTTCACTCAACATTCCCCGATTGCGCTGACGAGACACTGCCGCGTGTCCGGATCAGACTGCGCCTTACGAATTAGAACTTGATAATTCTTATTTAATTGCTTATTTTTAATAAGTGTTTGGCGAGGTGGCATGAACACGATTTACTGGGCACGCAAAGCGGTCAAGCAGTTGGGCAAGATTCACAAGCCGGATCAGTCCAAAATCTACGATGCGATCCAAGCCTTGGCCTACATGCCTAATGCCCAGAATGTCAAAAGGCTCACCAACCACCCCTATGGCTATCGGCTTCGTACAGGAAACTATCGGGTCATGTTTGACTGGGACAGCGGCGTAAAGATCGTGAATATTGAAGAGGTGAAAAAGCGGGATGAGCACACCTACTAACGTGCAAATAATCAACGGGCCAGACGGTGCGCCTGCCTTCGTCGTCATTCCTTACGCCGATTATGTAAAAGATCATCCCTTGGATGATCGGGTGCCTAATGAAGTCGTTGGATTTATGGTCAAGGAAGGGCTTACAGCCATTGGTGCGTGGCGCAAATACTTTGGCCTTTCTCAGGCTCAGGTGGCCGAGCGTATCGGGATCAGCCAGTCTGCCTATGCGCAGCAGGAACAGGCCGCGAGGCCACGCGGTGCAACGCGTGAAAAAATTGCAGTGGCTTTGGGGATAGCTCCCGCTTTGCTTGATATTTGAAGGATATGAACAAGCTCGTGGACTCGTGGGTTGCCGTTCATGTCCATAAAATCGAAAGCCTGACAAGGGCGGCGACATTGACGCTCAGTGATGAGGACATGGCACGGCTGGATCGTCTTTGAGTTGCTGCCAGGCACCGTCGTGCAGATTCAATCTAGCCCTCAACGGTCCATACCATTTCAGGTTTCATGCTGTTCTGGTCGACGACGCATGGGGGTGGATCGATGGCTTTGAGCAGGTTTTTAAGCCTTTGCAAAATGGCCGCCGGATCAATTGCCTTTGGCCGGAGTCTGGTCTGCTTGTCAGGCTGTTCAAGGTGCAGCACCACTCGCAATCGCCGGCTTTTGAGAATGCCCTTGGCCACGTTCTTCTCATCAGAATCCTGAGCATGCAGCCTGGCGGAAATCAGACCCGCCAGGGTGTCTCTGACTTTGATGGCAACTTCTTCGGCCAGATCGATTGTCTTGGTGCGGCAGTGTTCACGGTAATCCTTGACCTCAACCAGCCAGCCTGTGGTCCCTTCGGCATAAAGAATATCGACAGCTTTGGTGCCACCAAAAGCACTGTTGAACTGACGACGATAATGCGCCCACTCATCGTATTGACTGGAGAGTGCCTGATCAGGAAAACGAAACGTCAGCCGTCCTTCGCCGATGACTTGCTCAATGACCGGCATTTCAGTGTTCCAGCCCGATAAAGCGGTCAGACTGTTTCAGTTCTTCATCGAGTAGTACCAGGGTTTGAAGATCATCGGGCCTGTCGCCTTGTTCAAGCTCGACACCTTGATCGGTTATGTTCAGTGAGAAGTAACGCTGTTTGACCGCTTCGAACTCAGTCGTATCTGCGAGCATTTCCAGCTCCCTGAGCAGAAACAGCGAATGGCTGGCCACGAACACCTGAATGCCTTGTGCGCACAAACTGAGGATGCACCGGGCAACCAGCCTGATCAGCCTTGGATTGAGATTGGTTTCGGGCTCGTCCCAGAACAGATATCCCTGTTCAAGCAGGGTGCCTGTACTGATCAAACGGGCGAGCATGGCAATCTTGCGCAGGCCTTCGGCGACAAGGGGCATTTCCATTTTGCCGCCGGGCATTTGCACGTAGAAGCGGCCTGTCGTCGGGTCAACGATGACCTTGCCGCCCATGGCGTCCTCCAGCGGTTTTACCAGTCTGGCGGCAGTCGCCTCGCGCTTGCCTTTGATCGATGGATTGCCCAGCAATGAAACGGTGTCACGCCAGCTTTCTTCAAACTCAAGATGGTAATTATCGTAAAGCGGAACAAACCACGGACACAGGGTCAGCAATTCACGAGTCGGCAAATAGACCGGTGATTTCTCCAGTCCCGTCGAAGGCAATTTGCCCACGTGCACCGATGTGCTGGCGCGTGGTGTAAAACTGATGGAAAGGTTGTTGGACGCCGTCTCCATGACCAGCTCTATTTCACATTTTCCTTGCCCTTGCTGGCGCTTTACCAGACGTCCCAAGGCCTCGGCACGAAACACCCCTGCAAGCTTTTCGGCGCAGGCCTTCTGCAGGAGGGTCTTGGTCAGTTCTTTATGATCGGCCTGTACTTTAAGCTGCGAATACAGCAGTTTCAGAAGCTGGCTTTTGCCGCAACCATTCTCACCGACCACCACGTTCAAACCAGGCGCGAAGCGAAACTCGGCATTGGGAAGCGGGCCGAAGTTATGAATGATCGCGCTGTCCAGCATGACGATTTTCCTCAGGTATCCAGGCAGATCCGCTGCCGTTCCTTCGAGCCGCCCGGCTGTCGAGCGTGGGTCGATGGAGGCAGGCACGATATCACGCGCTACAGAACCGCTGGCTGTTTGAGGATTACGCATGTGTTCGGTTATCCATTATTGGGCGGCGTTCTGGCCTGGAGGTCATGAATTTCGTGACAGGCATCATGTTCCGATACGTCATCGCGTGGGCTATAACATTGCACCACCACCGATACGCCATGAGTCTGTAAACGTGCCGCGCTTATCAATCGTTCGGGGAAATCGCTACACTCGCCATCCCTCCAGCACCTGCACAGGACTTGCAATGCCGCGCTCACCTTCGACCTTGCGACGCACACTGGTGCTCTGGCTATACGCCGTAGCCGTGGCCCATCTGCTGGGTGGCCTGCTGGTCAGTTGGGCGGGAAATTCCGGGTTGTTCGACGCTTATCTGAGTTCGCTGGAGCGGGCCTTCTGGCCAGAGGCGGCGCCAGTCTTTGCGCGCCAGCAGCAGGTCTGGTGGCTGGCCTTGTTCGGTGCCACGGTGCAGAGTTTTTCGTTGTACATGCTGGCGCTGGTGCACATCGGTAGCCAGATCAGGCGGCCGATGGTGTGGGGCTGGTTGATTGCAGGACTTCTGCTGTGGGCGCCGCAGGATCTGTTTTTCTCGTTGCAGGCCGGTGTCTGGTCGCACCTGGTGATCGACTCTCTGGCCTTGCTTGCCCTGTTGCCGCCGTTGTTCTGGCTATATCGCCATGACCGCAGGGAGGCAGCATGAGTCGGCCTGTGATGTACCTGCTGGCCGGCAACGGCAGCAGCGCGCGCTGGTGGGATGACGTGATCCCGTATTTTCAGCGCTATGAGGTTGTGCCGGTGGAGTTGCCGGGGTTTGGCAGCAATACCGAGCCGTTGTGTGAAGACTTGCCGGCCTACACCGAGGCCTTGCTGGCGGCGACGGTCAAGGGCGGCGCGATCATGGCGGTGGGCGTCAGTGCCTTGTTGGTGTTGCATGCCTTGCAGCGCCGGCCCGGGCATTTCTCGCGCAGTGTATTGCTGGCGCCGGTGGGGGCCTTTTTGTGGCAGCGGCGCCTGCCGGCCTTGATGTCGCCGATGCCGATTCGCAAGACCATCCATTGGCTGTTGGCCAACAAGCCGACGCTGTTTGCCAGCAAGTTCTCCCGACACACCTGGAGCGCGGCGCAGTACCAGCGCATGGGCGATGGCTATAAACGCTGCCGGGCGTTTGTGCCGTATTGGGACCTGCTGCGTGCCGATACCGCACTGCCATTGCTGGAGTGGATCACCGATCCGGTCGAGCTGGTGTGGGGCGATCAGGACGGTGTGCTGGGCATCGAGCAGGCTGCGGCGTGGTCGGCGATCCTGGCCCGCGCGAACCTGAGCATCTGCCTCAAGCCGGGTTGGGGGCATTATCCGTGGATCGACGCGCCGTCCGAATTTGCCACCTGGCTGGAGTCGGGTGAGCAGGGCTTTGTCGCGCACACCAAAGGCGGGCGTCTGAGTCTGGCGGAACTGGCCGGGCAGCCGGTGCCTGCGGCGCTATCGCTGCAGGATGCTTCTGACCCACGGTTGCCTGCGTTGCTGGCCAGCCAGCCGCAAGCGAGTTGGGCGGTGCGTTCGTCCAGCTATGGTGAAGACCAGGCCGACTCTGCGAATGCCGGGTTGAGCACCACGTATTTGCGCGTGCCGGCAGATGAGGTCAATGGGCGCGTGGCCGAGTTGCGCGGCGCCGGTGTCGAAGAAGTGGTGGTGCAGCGTTTCATCACGCCGGTGCTGTCGGGCATTGCGTTTGTGCGGCATCTGGCTGTGGAGCTGGAGTGGGTCGAAGGCCATCTTGAAGCCTTGGCCGACGGTCAGATCAGTCCCGAAAGGGCCGTCATTTCCAGACTGGGCGACGGCTGGAGCAGCGGCGCATTCAAGACTGCGCACGGGCTGAGTCAAGCGCAGCTGTGGGACTTTCTGCAAGGTGTGTTGCGGGTTTTTCATTATGTGCCGGGCGATGTCGAGTGGGCGTGGGACGGACGCCAGTTATGGCTGTTGCAATACCGGCCGATCAGCGATTACGGCTGGCGCCGGCACCTGACCGCAGCCAACATCGCCGAGATTCTGCCGCCGCAACCGAGCCGTTTTGTCGAGTACGGCCAGCGCCGGGCAGCGGCCAGTATTCCGGCGATCATGGCGCGCTGGGACGCGCGGGTGTTGCAGGACAACGAGCCGTTTACCGCCGTGTTTGGCGGTGCTTCCTACATCAACAATGACTTGTTTCTGGCGCGTCTGGCCGACTGGGGCATCGCCGCTAGCCGCTATGCTGGCGAAGTGGGTGGCGCCACGCCGCCTCTGCCCTGGCGACCAGCGCGGTTACTGCATTCGCTGCCGGTTTTTCTGCGCATGCAGCGCAGCGCGCGCGGGCACTTGCCGACCCTTGAAAAACAACTGCGCCGCTTCGACCATGAGCTGGCTGATCTTGCTCGGCAAGGGGCGAATGGACAACGACTGGCCGACTGGTTTACCCGCTTCTATGTGTTCGTGGTGCAGGGCAATCTGTGCATCGCGACCGCGTTGGCGAGCAGCGGCGGCGACTGGTTGGGGCGGCCGCCTACGGCCTATGACGATCTGCAAAACTGCCCGCACCGCCTGCCATGGGAGACCGATCCCGGCACACCGCGCCCGGCGCTGACCGACTTGCCGTTGCAAACTTTCCCGCACTGGCCACGCCGCGTCCGTCTGGCGCATGCGACAGGTTTACCGGGTTTGCGCGGTTATTACCTGCAAGTGCGCGAGTGGTATCGCGACAACCTGATGCGCGTGTTTTTCCGTCTGCATCACGCCATGCCCCAGGCCGAGCGCGAGCACTGGTTCGCGCCACACCCGCACATCCGCAGCCGCGATGGCAGCTTCTGGCAGGACGGGCGCGAAGGCAGCGAACAGGCCACAGGTTTCATGATTTACCCAGGCCAGGTGCAGGGCATTCTGGGCCGCGACATCCTGCTGGAAGACACTCTCGATCCCGGCCGCCATGCGCATTATCAAGCCGCGCAGGCGGTAATCGCACGCATGGGCGGACGCCTGTCGCACGGTTCGACCCTGCTGCGTGAACTGCGTAAGCCGTCGGCGGTATTACCGCAGGTTGATGTGACCTGGGTAGGGCGTGAGGTGGTGTATGTGGATGGGGTGTTGCGGTTGGTGGAGTGACCGGCCCCGTAACGTCCTGACGAACTTGATTCCACAATCCCGGTCTATTCCTGTCGATTTCCCCGGCCCTTTTTGTTGCCGGGGGCAGCGAACCCATCAGCAATAGAAAGGGTAGGGATACCGTGTCAGTTCAACGATTGTTCACCGCAGGCTTGCTTGGCGTTCTGCTCAGCGGCTGTGTCGAGTACCGCCATGTGCCGCCTGAAACCGCTGACGGGCAGCAATGCGTGGCGCAATGTACAGCCAGGCGCAGCGCCTGCACCAGCAAGGCCGAGGATGCACAGAAGGTCGATAAGACCGGTTACGACTGGCAAATGATGAACTACCGGGCCTGCATGACGCAGATCGGCAGTTCGTCGTCGCAGCCGTCATCGGCCTGCGGCGGCGAGCCACGCTCACCGTCCGCACCCGATACCCGTCATTGCCGGGAGGCGTATGACGGTTGTTTCACCACCTGTGGCGGCCGGATCGAACAGGTCCCGCGTCAATAGTCGATCCGGTCGCGCAGGGGCTTGCAGCGATCAATCCCCGACCAGATGCAAGAAGTGCATGTGCCGCTCGTACTGGTCAAGAATGTCGCCGATCACGTCTTCCTTTGACCAGCCCATGACGTCATGGTCCTGGCCGCCTTCGCGCAGGTGCACTTCGGCGCGGAAGTATTTGCGCTCTTCATTTTGCGTATCGCCCATCACGAAGCTGGGCATGGCGTAGGCCTGGGGACGAATTTCGTAGAGAAATTCCGGGTTGTCGGCCGGGCCTACGGTGAGTTGCACGCGGCCGTCTTCACCGTCCTGGACGCTGCAGTTATAGCCTTGGCGCCGCCACTCCTCAGCCACCGACAGACACGCCGGCTTGGCCACTTCAGTGATGAAACGCACCACGTGCGAGCGCCTCGGGAACATCGCCATGTTGCGCAGGCGCCGTTGCCAGCTGCCCGGCGTGCGGGCCACCGACGGTGACAGCGCGTGATGGCGCAGGCCGCGTTTGGTCGCATCGAGCTTCAGCGCCTTGAGCAGCCCGCGCATGCTGCACAAGAGAGCAATGGTGAAGGGCAGTGCGCTGGCGATGGTCGCGGTTTGCAAGGCTTTCAAACCGTCGGCCAGCAGCAGCGCGATGGCCACCACGCCCATGGCCGAGGCCCAGAAGATCCGCTGCCAGACCGGCGTCTGATCGTTGCCGCCCGAAGCCAGCATGTCGACCACCATGGCGCCGGAGTCGGCGGAGGTGACGAAGAACACCACGACCATGATGATTGCCAGCACCGAGATGAAACTGGCGAGCGGGAAGTGCTGCAAGAAGGCGAACAGCGCCAGCGCCGTGTCCTTGTCGATGGCCGCCGCCAGATCGCTCATGCCTTCGTTGAGGATCAGGTGGATCGCGGTGTTGCCGAATACGGTCATCCACAACAGGGTGAACGCGGTCGGCACCAGCAGCACGCCTGTCACAAACTCCCTGATCGTGCGGCCACGTGAAATACGCGCGATAAAGAGTCCGACAAAAGGCGACCACGCCAGCCACCAGCCCCAGTAGAACAGGGTCCAGCCGCCGATCCAGTCGGTCGGGTTGTAGGCATACAGGTTCAGGGTGCGGCTGACGATTTCTGTCAGGTAGCCGCCAGTGTTCTGCACGAAGGTTTGCAGAATCAGCACGGTCGGGCCGAGCAGTACCACCATCAGCAGCAGGAGCACAGCCAGGCCGAGGTTCAGCTCCGAGAGCCGGCGAATGCCCTTGTCCAGGCCGGACACCACCGACAAGGTGGCCAGTGCCGTGGTGCCGATGATCAGGCCGATCTGCACGCCGGTGTTTACCGGTACGCCGAACATGCTGTTCAGGCCGGTATTGATCTGCGACACGCCAAAGCCCAGCGAGGTCGCCACGCCGAGCACGGTGCCGATGATCGCAAAGATGTCCACGGCATGGCCGATAGGCCCATTGATGCGCTCGCCGATCAATGGGTACAGCGCCGAGCGCAGGGTCAGCGGCAGGCCGTGGCGAAAACTGAAATAGGCCAGGATCAGCGCGACGATGGCGTAGATCGACCAAGCGTGCAAACCCCAGTGAAAAAAGGTGATCTTCATCGCTTCGCGGGCCGCTTCAACGGTATAGCCGTCGCCGATCGGCGGGTTGATGAAGTGCATTACCGGTTCGGCAACGCCGAAGAACATCAGGCCAATGCCCATGCCCGCCGAGAACAGCATGGCGAACCAGGTGGTGCTGCTGTAATCGGGGGTGCTGTGGTCGGGGCCCAGCTTGATGTCGCCGTAGCGGCCAATGCCGAGAAACACCACGGTACCGAGAATGATCGCTACAGCGAGGATGTAGAACCAGCTGAGGTTGATGATGATCCAGTCCTGGATCAGGTTGAACATGTTTTGCGCCGCGTCGCGGAAAATACTGGTGAACAACACCAGGATCAACAGCAGGATCGATGAGATCCAGAAGACCGGCGGGTTGAGTGCCGACTTGGCAATGGGTTGAGGCTTTTGTGCCATGGGCTCTCCGTGTGCGCCGTGGTGTTTTACTTAACAGCAGTCATGAAAAAGCCCCGCCTGCGCAACGCGGGCGGGGCTTGAGACTACAGCTCAGGCGATCAACGAATGGTCGAACGCGGTGCTACTGGCTGGTTGTCGTTGGAGATGGTGACTTCGACGCGACGGTTCATGGCACGGCCGGAGTTGCTCGAGTTGTCGGCAACCGGGTATTCCTTGCCATAGCCTTGAGCGACGATGCGGCTTGGATCGACACCGGCACGCACCAGCGCCATACGTACGGAACCGGCACGACGCTCTGACAGGCCCTGGTTGTAAGTGGCGGAGCCTGTGCTGTCGGTGTAGCCCTCGACGATCACTTTACGGTCGGCGTTTTCTTGCAGGAATTGCGCAAGCTTGAAGATGTCGCCTTGTGCGCCCGGCTTCAGTTCGGCCTTGTTGTAGTCGAACAGCACGTCACCGAAGGTCACCAGGGTGCCGCGTTCGGTCTGCTTGGCGTTCAGGCTTTCTTTGAGCTTGGCAATCTGTGCATCGCGTGCATCCAGACGTGCCTTGGCACGTTCGGCGCTGGCTTTGCCCAGGTTGGCTTCGGCAGTGCGCAGGGCGATGGTCTGTTTGGCCACTTCAACGCGCTGGTTGGTCAGGTAGGCCAGTTGGTCGACTTTCTTGGCGTCTTCGCCGTCACGGAAAGCCTTGTCGGCTTTTTCCAGCCATTCGCTGGCATCTTTGGTTTCCAGCGCTGCGACCTTGGTGGCCTCAGGGTTGGTCTGCAAGGACGTGTAGTTGGTGCGTGCCTGCTCAAGGGTCGGGTTTGGCTTGGTGGCACAGGCCGCCAGGGCAACGCTCATGGCCAGCAGGGCAGGGATCATCAGTTGTTTACGCATAATGTTGTCGTCCTTAAATCAATGGCGAAAGCGTGAAAAACAAGAAGCAAGGGGTCGTCTTACTGGACCTGACGCATGCTTTCTTCACGGAGTTCGTTGACGCCCTGGCGAGCATCCTGCACGGCCTTTTCAGCCTTGGCGGCTTGTGCCTTGCGCTCGGCGACGCGGGCATCCCACTCGGCCTGTTGGGCCAGGCGACGCGCTTCGTCATATTTCTTGTCCTGCAGGGCCAGATCGGCGGCACGCAGTTTGTCCTGGGCGGACTTCATCTCGACGGCGGCAAACTCGGTGCCACCGGCGCTGACGGCGCTATTGACTGCCGATTGGCTCACCGCGTACTGCTCGGTGGGAGGGTTGCCGGCACAACCGGCCAGAACCAGAGTGCTTCCCAGGGCCAACGCAGCCAGTTTCAGCCCGCGCAGACGTTTGAACGAGGTTTTGGCAGTGAGGGTGTTCATGGTCATCAACTCCATTGTTTAACTCCAAGTGCTTGGTTTTCCATGACAGTCGGTGCCGGAATCAGAGGTGCCAGAGCCGTGCCTGGCTGTTACCTGCGGTCTTCCTGTAATGGCTATTGGCTGTGACCTTTGGCGTTTTTGAATAGTTCACTCGAATTTCTGTACCGATGAGTCAACTTTTTCAAGCGCCTTTGAAATCAAGGGCTACAGCCACTTTTCATGAAATATGACCTGCATCAGCGGTGCGTGGTTTGTGCCTTGAGGATGCGTTGCTCGGCCTCGACGAACGCAGGCGTGCGACCGCTGTCGGCGTACACCTCATCGCCTTCTTCGACGCGAATCACTTCGGCGCCCTGCACATAGGGAATGGCCGCTTCGGCCTGTTCGAGCGCGACATGCAACAGACCTTCGGTCACCTGTGCTTCGCTGATGCCGTAGGCTTCGGCCAGCGCCTTGATCTTGACCAGGTCGTGGCGGTACAGGCTTAAGGTGACTTCGCTACGCTCTTGTTGTTGGCGGGCGCGGGTTTCCCATTCGTTGAGCAGGTCCTTGAAACTGTTCATGATGCCTCCGGTGGCGATTGATGCAGTCAGAGGTTGTGACTGCGCTAGCGCGTCGGTGGTTCGATGACAAAGGATTTGGCGTACTGAAATTTTTAAGGCAATGTTCGTAATATAACAACAAACTTCAGGAGATCAGGATGGCCGATATAGATGCCCGTTTGCGCGAAGACGTCCACTTGTTGGGCGAATTGTTGGGCAATACGATTCGCGAGCAGCGCGGTGCCGACTTTCTCGACACCATCGAGCGCATCCGCAAGGCGGCCAAGGCCGGCCGGCGTGGCTCGGCAGAAGGCGCCGAACAGCTCAGTTCGAGTGTCGCCAGCCTGGAAGACGATGAGCTGTTGCCCGTCGCCCGCGCGTTCAACCAGTTTCTCAACCTGGCCAATATCGCCGAGCAGTATCAGTTGCTTCGCCGTCGCGACGATGCGCAGCCCGCCGCCTTCGAGAACCGGGTGCTGCCCGAACTGCTTGAGCGTCTGAAGAGTGCGGGGCACAGCAACGATGCATTGGCCCGGCAACTGGGCAAGCTCGACATCGAGCTGGTGCTGACCGCCCACCCCACCGAAGTCGCCCGCCGCACCTTGATCCAGAAATACGATGCCATCGCCGAGCAACTGGCTGCGCTGGACCATCGAGACCTGAATAGCCAGGAATACGAACAGACCGTCACCCGCCTGCAACGGCTGATCGCCGAGGCCTGGCATACCGAAGAAATCCGCCGCACCCGGCCTACACCGGTGGACGAAGCCAAGTGGGGTTTTGCGGTCATCGAACACTCGTTGTGGCAGGCGGTGCCCAATTACTTGCGCAAGGCCGACCAGGCGCTGCATGCCGCGACCGGCCTGCGTTTGCCACTGGAGGCTGCGCCGATTCGCTTTGCTTCGTGGATGGGCGGCGACCGTGACGGCAACCCCAATGTGACCGCCAGCGTGACCCATGAGGTCTTGCTGCTGGCGCGCTGGATGGCCGCCGACCTGTACCTGCGCGATGTCGATCACCTGGCCGCCGACCTGTCGATGCAAGAAGCCAATGCCGAGTTGCGGGCGAAGGTGGGCGACAGCGCCGAGCCGTACCGTGCCGAACTCAAGCGCCTGCGTGAACGCCTGCGCGCCACGCGTAATTGGGCGCAGGCCTCGCTGACCAGCACCCAGCCGGCGCCTGCAGCAGTGCTGCACGACAACCGCGAGCTGCTTGAGCCGTTGCAGTTGTGTTTTCAGTCGCTGCATGACTGTGGCATGGGCGTGATCGCCGATGGCCCGTTGCTCGATTGCCTGCGCCGCGCGGTGACCTTCGGGCTGTTTCTGGTGCGTCTGGATGTGCGCCAGGACTCCAGCCGGCACAGCGCGGCGCTCAGCGAAATCACCGATTACCTGGGGCTGGGCCGTTATGAGGACTGGGATGAAGAGGCCCGCATCGCTTTTCTCACCAACGAGCTGAACAACCGTCGACCACTATTGCCGGCGCACTTCAAGCCGGCCGCCGACACGGCTGAAGTGCTGGCCACGTGCCGGGAAGTGGCGGCAGCGCCGGCAGCATCGCTGGGCTCGTACGTGATTTCCATGGCCGGCGCGGCTTCCGATGTGCTGGCCGTGCAGTTGCTATTGAAAGAAGCCGGCCTGCAACGGCCGATGCGCGTGGTACCGCTGTTCGAAACCCTGGCTGACCTCGATAACGCGGGACCTGTGATCGAGCGACTGCTGGGCTTGCCGGGTTACCGGGCGCGTTTACACGGCCCGCAGGAAGTGATGATCGGCTATTCGGACTCGGCCAAGGACGCCGGCACCACGGCGGCGGCCTGGGCGCAGTATCGGGCCCAGGAAGTTCTGGTGAAGATCTGCCGCGAGCAGCAGGTCGAGTTGCTGCTATTTCACGGTCGTGGTGGCACGGTCGGGCGTGGCGGCGGTCCTGCGCATGCGGCGATTCTGTCGCAGCCACCGGGTTCGGTGGCCGGGCGTTTCCGCACCACCGAGCAGGGTGAGATGATTCGCTTCAAATTCGGTCTGCCGGGCATCGCCGAGCAGAACCTCAACCTTTACCTGGCCGCGGTGCTGGAAGCGACCCTGTTGCCGCCACCGTTGCCGGAGCCGGCCTGGCGGCAGATGATGGACCGCCTCGCCAGTGACGGGGTCAAGGCCTACCGCGCCGTAGTGCGCGAGCACCCTGAGTTCGTCGAGTATTTCCGTCAGGCCACGCCCGAACAGGAGCTGGGTCGCTTGCCGTTGGGCAGTCGCCCGGCCAAGCGCCGCGAGGGCGGCGTCGAGAGCCTGCGCGCCATCCCGTGGATCTTCGCCTGGACCCAGACGCGGCTGATGCTGCCGGCCTGGCTGGGCTGGGAAGCGGCCTTGAGTCAGGCGCTGGAGCGCGGTGAGGGCGAGTTGCTGGCGCAGATGCGCGAGCAGTGGCCGTTTTTCCGTACCCGCATCGATATGCTGGAAATGGTCCTGGCCAAGGCCGACAGCGACATCGCGCAGCTCTACGACGAACGTCTGGTCACCCCGAAGTTGCGCCATTTAGGGGCGCATTTACGCGACCTATTGTCGCAGGCGTGCGGCGTGGTATTGGGCTTGACCGGCCAGCAGCGGTTGCTGGCGCATAGCCCGGAGACGCTGGAGTTCATCAGTTTGCGCAACACCTACCTCGACCCGTTGCACCTGCTGCAGGCCGAACTGTTGGCGCGCTCGCGCGAGCGTGAAGCCCGTCTGGACAGCCCGCTGGAGCGGGCCTTGCTGGTTTCGGTGGCCGGTATCGCGGCCGGTTTGCGCAACACCGGCTAAGTGTCTGCGGCCCTCTTCAAGCGCCTGCCGCCGGAACCTGGCGGCAGGCCTTGTCAGACAATTCAGCCCGACACTGTAAGGCTTGCCGGGCGCGGCGTAGCTGCGACCTTGGGCGGCTTGTGCGCCCTGTGTGGGCTGTGTATCTTGATCAACCTTTTGGCCTTTGGCCGTCTATTTAGTTTTCGATTGGCCCAAGAGGCGAATCCGACGATTTCCATATAAAAATTTGAGGAGCATGACGATGCGCGTGATTCTGCTGGGAGCTCCGGGCGCCGGAAAAGGTACTCAGGCAAAGTTCATCACTGAAAAGTTCGGCATTCCCCAGGTCTCCACGGGCGACATGCTGCGCGCGGCAGTCAAGGCAGGCACTGAGCTGGGCCTGAAGGCCAAGAGCGTCATGGACGCCGGTGGCCTGGTCTCCGATGACCTGATCATCGGTCTGATCAAAGACCGTCTGGCCCAGCCAGACTGCGAAAAAGGCGTGCTGTTCGACGGCTTCCCGCGCACCATTCCTCAGGCCGAAGCCCTGAAGGACGCCGGTGTCGAGATCGACCACGTTGTCGAAATCGCCGTAGACGACGAAGAAATCGTCAAGCGCATCTCCGGCCGCCGCGTACACGATGGCTCGGGCCGTGTTTACCACGTGATCTACAACCCGCCGAAAGTCGAAGGTCTGGACGATGTCACCCAGGAGCCGCTGATCCAGCGCAAGGACGACACCGAAGAAACCGTGCGCCATCGTCTGTCGGTCTACCACTCGCAGACCAAGCCGCTGGTCGAGTTCTACAGCAAGCTGAGCGCTGAGCAGGGCAAGCCGAAGTGCAGCCACATCGAAGGCGTGGGCTCTGTCGATTCGATCACTGCCAAGGTTCTGGCCGCGCTGAACTGACCGCGACATGTTTCACACGACAATGGCCCGCTTGCGGGCCATTTGTCATTTATACTGCGCCACTTTTATTTTGCGACGGATACCTCGATGACCACCCTGCTGGCCCTGGACACTGCCACTGAAGCCTGCTCGGTTGCCTTGCTGCATGACGGCAAGGTGCTGAGCCACTACGAGGTGATCCCGCGCCTGCACGCCCAGAAGCTGCTGCCGATGATTCAGGACCTGCTGGCCCAGGCCGGTCTGGCGCGCTCGGCGCTGGACGCCATTGCTTTCGGTCGCGGGCCGGGCGCTTTTACCGGCGTGCGGATCGCCATCGGTGTGGTGCAGGGGCTGGCCTTCGCGCTGGATCGTCCGGTATTGCCGGTGTCGAACCTGGCCGTACTGGCCCAGCGCGCCCAGCGCGAACACGGCGCGAGCCAGGTCGCAGCGGCCATCGATGCGCGCATGGATGAAGTGTATTGGGGCTGCTACCGCGCCACGGCCGGCGAGATGCGTCTGGTGGGCAATGAAGCCGTACTGCCACCCGAGCAGGCGATCCTGCCCGCCGACGCCACAGGCGACTGGTTCGGCGCCGGCACCGGCTGGGGCTATGCGCCGCGCTTGCCGGTCAGTCTCAGCGGTATGGACGCCAGCCTGCTGCCCCACGCCCAGGACCTGCTGAGCCTGGCGACCTTCGCCTGGCATCGCGGCGAAGCGCTGCCGGCTGACGACGCCCAGCCTGTTTACCTGCGCGACAAAGTGGCAACGCCCAAGGGCCAGTAAGTCATCGCCTCAAGAATACCGGGCAGCGGACGATATAACAGTGATAGAGCGAGCTTGCGCCTGCAGGTTTGTGGCTGACCGGACATGTATTGCAATACAAGATGTCGATCAGCCATCTACCATTTATCGGCTGGCTCTATCAGAACGACCTGTGGCTCAAATAAATTGCGACAGGTGTGGTCTGTTCGTCATTCGGATATTTGCCCAGGCACCTGTTTGTTTGCCAAAGCGCCTGTTCGTGACGTTAAATTGCCACTACAAGACGCCGAGTAACCATCGATGCGCATAGACGGTCCTTCATCACGCTCGTACCCTATCAAGCGCAAGCCGCGCCAGAACTCGGCTACGCTTGAGGGTTCGTTCGAGCAACTCGACAGTGAAGTCGAATTACCGCCGCAGCCGGCCCAGACCGCTCGCCGTGAGGCCAGCGATACGCCAACGGCCAATGTGCCTGCACGCCCGCAAGACATCATCTTTCCGCGTTCCATGAGTTCTCGCGTGGCCAATGCCCTGGCCAGCTACCTGACTACAGCTACTTTTGTCGGCGATTGGGATATGGATGGCGCGGAACTCGATCTGTACGTCTGACCGTGTCCAGCCTGCCTTATTTTCTCGGCTGCCCGTCATGGGGCGATAACGCCTGGCGCGAGTCGTTTTACCCCAGTGATGCGCGCAACAGCGAGTTTCTCGGCCTGTATGCGCAAGTGTTCAATACGGTCGAAGGCAATACCACGCTGTATGCGCGCCCGAAACCGGACACCGTGCAGCGCTGGGCCGAGACCATGCCGGCGGATTTTCGCTTCACGGCCAAGTTTCACCGCGACATCAGTCACGAAGGCGACCTGCGCTTGCAGATCGACGCCGCGCAAGCCTTCGTCAGTCTGCTGGCGCCGCTGGGCGAGCGAGTCACACCGTTCTGGCTGCAATTGCCGGCCAGCTTCACGCCGCAGCGCCTCGCTGAACTGGTCACCTTCATCGACGAGCTGAAACTGCCGATGGCGGTGGAAGTGCGGAACATGGCGTTTTTCCAGAAGGGCGATGAAGAGCGTCTGCTCAACCGCTTGTTGCTGGAGCGTGGCGT
This sequence comes from Pseudomonas sp. 3A(2025), assembly GCF_054589175.1. Taxonomy (NCBI): domain Bacteria; kingdom Pseudomonadati; phylum Pseudomonadota; class Gammaproteobacteria; order Pseudomonadales; family Pseudomonadaceae; genus Pseudomonas; species Pseudomonas sp. 3A(2025). The sequence goes on from NZ_BAAILM010000095.1 coordinate 136,737, forward strand.
TGAGCGCATCTGTCTGGATTCGCGGGCGCTGTTCAGTTGCGTGTCCAGCGACCCTGCGGTGCTGCATGCGCAGTCGAAAAAGCCCAAGGTGCCCGTGCGCCCGGCGGCGCTGACGCAAAGCCCGCAGGTGCGTTTTATCGGTCGCCCGGAGCTTGAGGCCAATGACCCGTTCATGGCTCAGTGGGTCGAAAAAGTCGCGGTATGGATCGAAGAGGGCCGCACGCCTTACGTGTATCTGCATACCCCCGACAATCACAATGCGCCGCAACTGGCGCAGCGCTTTCATGAGCAGCTTATGACCCGGCTACCGGGACTGCCGCCTTTGGCGCAGATCGATCGTGGTCCGCACGTGGAGCAGTTGGGCCTGTTGTGAGGTCAATGCTGTAACGGACCTCTACAAGGGCGACTCGATGCGTGTAATGCTCCTGATCCTGCTGCTGTGCGGCCTGGCGACGCTGTCGGTATGGCGCGGCTGGGTCGATGTGCCGCCACGCTGGAACCCGTGGGCGCCGCTGGATGTGCGAGCCGAGCCAAATTTTCTGACCTCGTTCAAGCTCGGTCGCCTGCAGGACGATCCGGCACTGTGCGATCAGGCGCTGGCCACCTCAACCTTGCGCTACAGCCGCCAGGCCGACAGCCCGGCCTCGGCGCGCTGCCCGTTAAGTAACACCTTGCGTATCCAGGGCGGCGATGTGGCGCTGAGCAGCAGTTTTCTGGCCAGTTGCCCATTGGCGGTGGCTTACGCCATGTTCGAATACCACAGCCTGCAATCTACTGCCCAAGACGTATTGGGCCAGCGTATCGCGCGCATCGACCATCTGGGCAGTTTTGCCTGCCGCAATATCTACAATCGCAGCGAAGGCCGTCTCAGCCAGCACGCCAGCGCCAATGCGCTGGACATCGCGGGCTTTCGCCTGGCCGATGGGCAACGCATCGATTTGCTCAAGGACTGGAGTGATTCAGGGAACAAGGGGCGTTTTCTGAAAGCGATACAGCAAGCCGCCTGCACGCATTTCAATACCGTGCTGGGGCCGGAATACAATGCGGCGCACCGTAATCATTTTCATCTGGACATGGGCTTGTGGCGGGTGTGCAGGTGACAGGCGTGGATCAGGCGACCTGGCGCAGGTTCTGCAGGATCAATGGCCGGGCCCAGCCATTGTCGTAGTCCAGCTGGCGCTGTTGGGCGGCCATGGTGGCTTCGTCGAACGGCACGGCAGGCTTGTCGGCCAGGTCCCATTCCAGCTCGGCAATCGGCAGGTTCAGCGGACGCGGTTTCGGTGCCTGGCCAGGTTCTGCGCGATCATCGTAGGCGTGGAACACGGTGGGGCGAACCCACTGAGTGTCGAATTCCAGGCCACGTTGCTGTTCGATCAGCGCCAAGGCATCAAAGGGTTCAGGGGCCGGTGGCAGCAGGTCCGTTTCGAATTCGGCGATAGGCAGAAACAGCGGCTCTGGCGGGCGGACTTCGGTGTCAGTCACTGGCAGGTTGCGCTGGGCGACGATCTGGCTCAGGGTCTGCGCGCCGGCGATGGGTTCGCCTTCACTGCTGTAGACCTCGGCCGGGGCTGCGGTAGCCGGAAACTGGCTGCCATCGCCGATCTGTTCAGCCATCGCCCGGGCGAACGCATCAGACCAGAGCTGGGTGACGCCACCCAGTGCCCGGTTGTTGCGCAGGCTATAGTCGCCAGAGTGCGACAAGTAACCTATGGATTGAACAATCTCTGACATAGCGATCAGTACTGGCTGTGGCTCTGGCAAAATGCCTGATACCGAAGTTATCGGCTGGTTTGGCCGATCATTAATTTTTTTTTTCGAGTGTGTAAACGCAATGACCGAGCAGCAAACAGGCAGTCGTATCCGGGTTGAAGCTTCTGAGGTGAGCGGGCAGGAGCAGGCTGGCCACTGGGCGCAGCGCCTGGGCCTGCCGTTGCAGGACATCGATGCGGACTTTGCCCTGCAAGTGACTGCTGACGGCCTGCAATTGCAGCAGTTGGGTAAAGACGCGCCAGGCGCGGTGCGGGTCGATTTCGTCGAGGGCGCGACGGCCCACCGTCGGTTGTTTGGCGGCGGCAGCGGGCAAATGATTGCCAAGGCCGTCGGCGTGCAACCGGGCGTGCGCCCGCGGGTACTGGATGCCACCGCAGGGCTGGGCAAGGATGCGTTCGTGCTGGCCAGCCTCGGTTGCGAGATGCACTTGATCGAGCGCCAGCCGATCATCGCCGCCTTGCTTGAAGATGGCCTGGCGCGTGGCCGCCAGAATCTGGACGTGGGCGAGATCGTCCAGCGCATGCAACTGCTGGCGGGCAACTCCATCGAGCTGATCGGCAATTGGCAACTGGAGCCGCCACAGGTGATCTACCTCGACCCGATGTTTCCGCACCGCGACAAGAGTGCGCTGGTGAAAAAAGAGATGCGCCTGTTCCGCCCGCTGGTCGGCGACGACCTCGACGCCCCGGCGTTGCTGCAAGCCGCCCTGGCCCTGGCGACTCACCGGGTGGTGGTCAAGCGCCCACGCAAGGCACCGTGCATCGACGGCACCCGGCCCGGCTATACGCTGGAAGGCAAATCCAGCCGCTACGACATCTACCCGAAAAAGGCGCTCAAGCTGTAGGACCGACTTCAGTCGGGAATCAGGCGCCACGGTTATTCACGTCTCCTACGGCGCATAGGCGCGCATGAACAGCCGGACCACTTCCTGCACATGCGCTTCGATGTCGGCTTCATCCAGCGCTTCGCAACAGCCCACCAGCAGGCGGAAGTGGTCGATGCCCTTCACCAGACTGAAAAAGTGCCCGGCGGCCTTGTCGGGTGCGGCGATGTGTAGCTGACCGCTGGTATCGACCTGGGCCAGAAAGCGTTGCATGCCATCGAGCACCCGCTGAGGCCCGGCCGCGAAGAAGGCTTGCGAAAGCTGCGGGTCCTGAATGCCCAGGTCGGACATCAGGCGATGCAGTTGCAAGGATTCGGGGCTGTTGACCAGCCGTTCGAAGGCCCGGCCGATATTCAGCAGCACCGGCTCCAGCGGCTGCTCGGGATCGAAGGCGAAATACAGGTCGGGCAGTTGCTCTTCACAGCGCGCGATTACCGCTGCGGTAAACAGTGTCTCCTTGTCGGTGAAGTGGCTGTACACCGTGAGCTTGGAAACCCCGGCTTCGCTGGCAATGGCGTCCATGCTGGTACCGGCATAACCCTGGCGCACGAACAGGTTTTTTGCCGCTTCCAGAATGGCGTGGCGTTTTTCCAGGTCCTTGGGGCGGCCCGGACCAATATTTGAAGGGTTATCAGGCATTTTGGTTCTAATAATGTACTGGTGGGTTCGGTAATTTTTAATATACTCGCCGGTACAATTATTCCAAGCCTCCACAGGGAAGAACCCTTCACATCATGTTGCGCAAACTCCTGATTCCCTGCCTTGGCGCAGGTCTGACAGTGCTGCTGACCGCGTGCGGTCAGGACGTAGCGGCTCCCGTTACCGTTCGTCCGGCCATGGTAGTCCAGCCGCTGCCGTCGTCACGATCGCTGGACAGCTACCCCGGCGAAGTCCGCGCGCGCTTCGAGCCGGAGCTGGCTTTCCGGATTGCCGGCAAGGTCAGCCGCCGGCTGGTCGAAGAGGGCCAGCGGGTCAAGGCCAATCAACCGCTGGCCGAACTGGACGCCCAGGATGTGCGCCTGCAACGTGAGGCCATGCGCGCCCAGCTCACCGGTGCCGAAGCCGATCTGCAACGGGTGCGTACCGATCGCGAACGCTACAAGACCCTGCTGGGCAAGCAGATGGTCAGCCAGTCGCAGTACGACAACGCAGACAACAGCTATCGTGCCGCCGAGGCACGGGTCAAACAACTGCGGGCCGAATTGACGGTGGCCGACAATCAGGCCGACTACACGGTGTTGCGCGCCCCGCAGGACGGCGTGATAGCCCGGCGTTCGGTAGAGGTCGGCCAGGTGGTCGCGGCCGGGCAGACGGTGTTCAGCCTGGCGGTCGATGGCGAGCGTGAGGTTGCCATCAGCCTGCCGGAGCAGAACTTTGCGCGCTTCAAGGTCGGCCAGCCGGTGACGGTAGAGCTATGGACCCAGCGCGATGTACGTCTGGCCGGGCGCATTCGTGAGCTGTCGCCGGCCGCCGATCCGCGCTCGCGCACCTTCGCCGCGCGTATCGCTTTTGATGCCGGCCAGGTGCCGGTCGAGCTGGGCCAGAGCGCCCGGGTGTCCATCGCTACCGGGCAGGCCGTGTCGCTGGCGCTGCCGTTGTCGGCGATCAGTGCCAATGACGGCGTCAGCTATGTCTGGCGGGTCGAGCCGGACAGCACCTTGAAGCGAGTGCCAGTGCAACTGGGTGCCTGGGGCCAGGAAACCGTACCGGTGCTGGACGGTCTGCGCGCCAGCGATTGGGTGGTTGCCGCCGGCGTGCATGTGCTGCGCGAAGGCGAGCGCATTCGTCCGGTGGACCGCAGCAACCGCGCGGTCAAGCTGACCGGCCAGGAGTAGCCCGCCATGCATTTCAACCTTTCCGAGTGGGCGTTGCGTCATCGCCAGGTCGTGCTGTACCTGATGATCGTTCTGGCCGTGGTCGGGGCGCTGTCCTACAGCAAGCTGGGACAGAGCGAAGACCCGCCGTTTACCTTCAAGGTCATGGTCATCCGCACGATGTGGCCGGGCGCCAGTGCCGAGGAAGTCGCACGGCAGGTCACCGACCGCATCGAAAAGAAACTGATGGAAACCGGCGAGTACGAACGCCTGTCGTCGTTCTCGCGGCCCGGTGAATCGACGGTCATTTTCGTCGCCCGCGACTCGCTGGTGTCTGCCTTGCTGCCCGAGCTGTGGTATCAGGTGCGCAAGAAGGTCGGCGATATTCGCCAGACCTTGCCGCCGGGCGTGCAAGGACCGTTCTTCAACGACGAGTTCGGCACCACCTTCGGCAATATCTATGCGCTGACCGGCCAGGGTTTCGACTATGCGGTGCTCAAGGATTACGCCGAGCGCGTGCAAGTGCGGCTGCAACGGGTCAAGGACGTCGGCAAGGTCGAACTGATCGGCCTGCAGGACGAGAAGATCTGGATCGAGCTGTCCAACGTCAAGCTGGCCACCCTGGGCATTGCGATGTCGAGCGTGCAGCAGGCGCTGGAAGAGCAGAACGTGGTGGCTTCGTCGAGCTTCTTCGAAACCCCTGAAGAGCGCATCCATCTACGGGTCAGCGGGCGTTTTGTCTCGGTGGACGAGATTCGTGATTTCCCGATCCGGGTGCAAGACCGCACCCTGCGCATCAGTGATCTGGCCGAGGTCCATCGCGGTTTCAACGAACCGCCTGCGCCAGGCATGCGCTTCATGGATCAGGACGCGATTGGCGTGGCGGTGGCCATGAAGGACGGCGGCGACATTCTGATTCTCGGCCGTGCACTGGAAGCTGAATTCACCCGCTTGCAGAACAACCTGCCGGCCGGCATGCAATTGCGCAAGGTCTCGGATCAGCCGGCAGCGGTGAAGACCAGCGTCGGCGAGTTCGTCCAGGTGCTGGCCGAAGCCTTGATCATTGTGTTGCTGGTCAGCTTCTTCTCGCTGGGCGTGCGCACCGGCATGGTGGTCGCGCTGGCGATCCCGCTGGTACTGGCCATGACCTTTGCCACCATGTATTTCCTGGGCATCGGCCTGCACAAGATCTCCCTCGGCGCGCTGGTGCTGGCGCTGGGCCTGTTGGTGGACGACGCGATCATTGCCGTCGAGATGATGGCGATCAAGATGGAGCAGGGCTATGACCGCCTCAAGGCAGCCAGTTACGCCTGGACCAGCACGGCGTTTCCGATGCTCACCGGCACGCTGATCACCGCCGCAGGCTTTTTGCCGATTGCCACCGCACAGTCGAGTACCGGCGAATACACCCGCTCGATCTTTCAAGTGGTGACCATCGCGTTGCTGGCTTCGTGGGTGGCGGCGGTGATGTTCGTGCCGTATCTGGGCGATCGTTTGTTGCCTGATCTGGCCAAGCGGCACGCGGCCAAGCATGGTGGCACGCATGGCCCTGATCCTTATGCGACGCCGATGTACCAGCGCGTGCGTCGCGTGGTTGAGTGGTGCGTACGACGGCGCAAGACGGTGATCGTCGCGACCGTTGCCTTGTTTGTGCTCTCGGTGCTGATGTTCCGCTTCGTGCCGCAGCAGTTTTTCCCGGCTTCCGGGCGCCTTGAGTTGATGGTCGACCTGAAACTGGCCGAGGGCGCGTCGCTGCGCAACACCGGCGAACAGGTCAAGCGCCTGGAGCAGATGCTCAAGGACCACGCCGGCATCGACAATTACGTGGCCTACGTCGGCACCGGCTCGCCGCGTTTCTATTTGCCGCTGGACCAGCAATTGCCCGCCGCCAGCTTTGCCCAGTTCGTGGTGCTGGCGAAAAGCATCGAAGACCGCGAAGCCCTGCGCAGCTGGCTGATTAGCGCGCTGAACGAAAACTTCCCGACCCTGCGCTCGCGGGTCACGCGTCTGGAAAACGGCCCGCCCGTGGGTTACCCGGTGCAGTTCCGGGTTACTGGCGAGCATATCGAAGTGGTTCGGGCGCTGGCGCGTCAGGTGCAGGACAAGGTGCGTGAAAATCCGCATGTGGCCAATGTGCATCTGGACTGGGAAGAGCCCAGCAAAGTGGTGCACCTGAATATCGATCAGGACCGCGCGCGGGCGCTGGGTGTCAGCAGCCGCGACGTGGCGGCGTTTCTGCAATCGTCGCTGACCGGCGCCAGCGTCAGCCAGTTTCGCGAAGACGACGAGTTGATTGACATCGTGCTGCGCGGCACTCGCAGTGAGCGCGAGCGCCTTCAGGACCTGTCTAGCCTGGCGGTGCCGACCAGCAACGGTGCGAGCATCGCCCTGTCACAGATCGCGACCCTTGAGTACGGCTTTGAAGAGGGGGTCATCTGGCATCGCAACCGCCTGCCCAGCGTCACCGTACGCGCCGATATCTATGGCCGTGAACAACCGGCGACGCTGGTTAACCAGATTTCGCCCAACCTTGAGTCGATTCGTACCGAGCTGCCCGATGGCTACTTGCTGGAAGTCGGCGGTACGGTAGAAGACTCGGCGCGCGGGCAGAACTCGGTGAATGCCGGGGTACCGCTGTTCATAGTCGTGGTGCTGACCTTGTTGATGATCCAGCTGCGCAGCTTCTCGCTGATGTTCATGGTATTCATCACCGCGCCCTTGGGGCTGATCGGCGTGACGCTGTTTCTGCTGGCGTTCAATCAGCCGTTCGGCTTCGTCGCCATGCTCGGCACCATTGCGCTGTCGGGGATGATCATGCGCAACTCGGTGATTCTGGTGGATCAGATCGAGCAGGACATCGCATCGGGGCTGGACACCTGGCAGGCGATCATCGAAGCGACGGTGCGGCGCTTCCGGCCCATCGTGCTCACCGCGCTGGCGGCGGTGCTGGCGATGATCCCGTTGTCGCGCAGCCTGTTCTTCGGCCCGATGGCGGTGGCGATCATGGGCGGGCTGATCGTGGCGACGGCCTTGACCCTGCTGTTTCTGCCTGCGCTGTATGCCGCGTGGTTCAGGGTCAAGAAGCCGGTGTGAATGAAAGGCGCGTTACAGCGCGCCAAACACCTTCTTCGCCAGGCTGGTCGCGGCAGCGGCCGGGTTGGCGCGGATGCTTTCTTCTTGTTTGGCGATCATCTCGAACAGGCCGTTGAGTGCCTGTTCAGCCACGTAGTTCTCGACGTTGGCACTCTTGGCGTCGACCAGGCCGAATGCCGCCGCTTGACCGGCGAAGGTGTTGTATTTCTGCGCGACACCGACCTTGTCGGTGGCCTGCTTGACGATGGGCAGGAATTTGGCGCGGATCGCTTCGCGGCTGCTCTTGTCCAGGTACTGGGTCGCCGAGTCCTTGCCACCGCTGAGGATCGACTTGGCATCGGCCACGGTCATCTTCTTCACGGCATCGACCAGCAGCGCCTGCGCCTGCGGCACGGCGGCTTCGGCGGCCTGGTTCATGCTGGTTTCCAGCTGGTCGACCTGTGCGCCCATGCCGAACTGACGCATCTTTTTCGCAGCCTTGCCGAGATTACCCGGCAGTTCGATGCGCACGTCTTCGTTATTGCTGAAGCCGCCCGGCGTGCCCAGTTGCTTGACCGCAATCTGCGCGCCCTGGGTCAGGGCGTCCTTGAGCCCGCCGCTGGCGTCCGACTGGGTCAGGTCGCTCAACGACAGGGCAAACACATTGGCCGACAGCAACAGGCCCGCGCACAGGCCGGCAAGGGTAAACGAGGGGCGAAACATGGCAGTTTCCTTTTGCGATAAGGGTGTCTGAACGGTACCTGCGCAGAATATCAGGGATGCGCCGGGTTGACGCGGATGCGCAGCGGCTGCACGTCGCTGCCATCGAGCGTGACGCTGTGCTGCTCGGTACTGATGAACAGTAGACGCCCGTCAGCCTCGATGCGCGCGCTGACCGCATAGCGATGGCCGGGTTGTACCTGGCCTGGCTGGTATTTCAGGTGGAACGGCAACGGCACCTGGCCGTTGACCTGGCCGCTTTGCTGGGCCAGCACAATGGCCGGGGCATCGGCGCGTGAGACGTCCTGCAGGCTGACGCTCAGGGTCGCCGACGGCGGCAGGGCAATGCGTTGCAGGTAGAACACTTCACCGTCGAGGTTGGCGGTCGGCGTCTGAGCGGTCGAACAGGCGGCCAGCAGGCTGGCCAGTGCGATCACGGGAAGGGCTTTCATGCGGGTGTCTCCTTGGCGGGTTCATCGTCATTGCCATGCAGGGTCACCTGACGAATCGACAGGCGGATCTCGGCGGTCAGCACACGCTTGGCCGCGCCCTCGGCCAGTTCGCCCAGCAATGGGTGATAGCTCAGCTTGCCATTGCCGTCCTTGCGCAATACGCCGAGGTCGAGCAGGGTCTGGATGAAGTGGCGGAACAGGCTCTTGTCGAAGAACTCCGGGGCATTCAGGCCATGCAGGATCGACAGGCGCCGGGCCATGACCGTGCACAGGTCTTCCAGCTCTTCGGCGCTGAGGCTGTGCTGACCGTTGTTGAGCAACAAGGCAATCGCCATGTAGAAGCGTTGCAGGGTCTGGGTAATCGGCTTGGACAGCAGGCTCAGTTGCACGAACTCCCGCGAGCTGGGCTCGGGGCGCAGGTACACGTCGTTCTCCAGGCGCAGCAGGCCCTGGGCGACGAATGCCTCCAGCCACTGGTCGATGACCTCGTCCAGCGCTTCCAGCGGCCAGCGGATGAACAGCTCTGCTTGCAGGAACGGGTACAGGGCACGCACGTAACGGAAGATCAGTTCGCGGCTCATGCGTGACCAGCTCTGGAAGAAGCAGGCCAGCAGCGAGGGCAGGGCGAAGATGTGCAGTACGTTGTTGCGGTAGTAGGTCATCAGGACGGCATTCTGCTCGTCCAGATAATAAATGTGGCCCAGCGCGTCTTTCTGTTCAGACAGCAGGTCCATGCCTTTGACATGGGCGATCAGTGCTTTGCCATCGCCTTCGGGCAGGGTGATGTGCGACGAGTAGGGCACCGCGCGCAGCAGGCTCAGGAACAGGTCCAGTGTCCGTTCCAGTGCCAGGTCATCCAGCGCCAGGCGCGGGGTCGAGAGTAGCGCCAGCGCCACCAGGTTGACCGGGTTGATTGCCGCTGCGGCATTCAGGCGCTGGGCGACCTGATCGGCCAGGCGGTGGGTGGTTGCATTCAGCCATTCGGGGCGGTCTTGTGGCGCCAGGGGCTGGGCGCGCCAGTCGGGCTGCTCTCGGTCGAGAAACTCGCCCAGATGCAGCGGCTCGCCAAAGTTGACCGCGACTTCGCCGAAACGCTTCTTGAAGGCGCTGAACACCTTGAACAGATCGAAGATCGACTCTTTCTTCTTGGTCGCGCCCCGCAGCTCGCCCAGGTAAGTGCGGCCTTCGAGTACCCGTTCGTAACCGATGTACACCGGGATGAAGACAATCGGCATGCGTGAATTGCGCAGATAGCTGCGCAGGGTGATGGCCAGCATACCGGTCTTGGGTTGCAGCATGCGCCCGGTGCGCGAGCGACCGCCCTCGACGAAGTACTCGACCGGGAAGCCCTTGCTGAACAGGGTATGCATGTATTCGTTGAACACAGCGGTGTACAGCGGGTTGCCCTTGAAGGTGCGGCGCATGAAGAATGCGCCGCCCCGGCGTAGCAGGCCGCCGACCACCGGCATGTTGAGGTTGATGCCGGCGGCGATGTGCGGCGGGGTCAGGCCGTTGCGAAACAGCAGGTACGACAGCAGCAGGTAGTCGATATGGCTGCGGTGGCAAGGCACGTACACCACTTCATGGCCCGGCGCGACCTTCTGCACGTTCTCGATATGGCTGATCCTGATGCCGTCGTAAATCTTGTTCCAGAACCAGCTGAGCACCACTTCCATGAAGCGGATTACCGTGTAGGTGTAGTCCGAAGCGATTTCGTTGGCGTAGCTCTGTGCCTGCGCGCGAGCTTTTTCCTTGGAAATATTGTCGCGTTGAGCGGCCTCGTTGATCGCCTCGATGACCAGCGGCTCCTGCAACAGGTCCTTGACCAGGTTACGCCGGTGCGAAACGTCCGGGCCGATGACCGCGCTCTTGAGGTTGCGAAAGTGTACGCGCAACAGGCGCTGGGTCATGCGCAGGGTCAGGGCCGGGCCCTTGTTCTGGTTGAGCAGGTCGCGCAGGTGGATGGGCGCGGAAAACTGCACGCGGGTCTTGCGCCCCAGAATCAGGATGGTAACCAGCCGGCGCAGGCGCCCGGTAACGGCCCAGCTGTCGGCGAACAGCAGCTTCCAGGCGCTGGATTCGCGATCCGGTGACTGGCCCCAGAACACGCTGACCGGAATGATCTGCGCATCCAGGTCCGGGTGCTCGCCGAGCGTCGCCATCAGCCGCTCAAGGGTCGGCGGGGCGCCGCGCTTGTCATGCCGGCCCAGCCAGTCGGGCTCTGGCGTCAGGTAGAAAAACCCTGCCGGTTCCAGCAGCTCACCCACCGCTACCGGCAGCACCGGGCGTGGCAGGCCGACCTTGCTGCATTCACGGTCAACCACGGCCAGGTCGCTCAATGCCGGCGACTGCAAGGCATAGAACACCGGTTTGCTGCGGTCCAGGTCCAGCCCCAGGGACGATTGATTGATGGTTTCGGAGCGAACCCAGAGGAACAACAGGCGGCGCAGGGCACCGAACACAAGGCGACGCAGGGGGGAACGAGTCATACGCTTCTGCTGAATAGAGGGCTCGGGCGGCAGTGTGCCGTATCTGCCAGAGAACGGCAAAAGGGCCGGTGTCGTCTATTGGTGTCGCAGATTGTAAGAATGTTCCGTTTTGGTACCCGCACTCGCACCCATACCCATGTCCGTAGGAGCTGCTTTAGCAGCGAAAGGCACCACTGCAGATTTGTGGCGTCTGCTTCCCGACTAAAGTCGGTCCTACGAAGTCTTACGAGTTTGTGCGGGTTACGAGGTGCGCCAGACAATCTCTTGCTCGCCGTCTTCGCTCACGCGAATCCAGCGGTCGGCGTCGTCTTCGCCTTCTTCCTCGACCCAGGTGCCCGGTGCGCAGCGCACCTCGACACCCAGTGCGGCAAAGGCGGCGCGGGCGCAGGCGATGTCGTCGTCCCACGGCGTCTGTTCGCTTTCCAGGTACAGGCTGTTCCACTTGCCGACCGCTTTTGGCAACCAGGTCACCGGCACATCGCCTGCGGTGCATTTCCAGGTCTGGCCGCGTTGCTTCCACTCGCTGCATGGGCCCAGGGCCACGCTCAGCCAGGTGGTAATGGCCTTGTGGTCGACGTCTTCGTCCTTGAGGTAAATCTCGATATCGGGTTGACGCATGATGGCCTCGAATAAGTGCTTAACGCAGGACGAAATAATCGTAGCGCATAGAGATAGTGACCTTGAACGGCCCAGGGTACTCGATGACTGCCGTGCGCCGCTCGGCACTGGCGCGCCAGCCGTGAGGCGTCATGGCCAGCAGGTCGGCGCGGGACTGGTTGTCGATCAGCTTGAGGGTGTAGGTCAAAGTTTCGCTGTGCGCAAGCGCCATGCCCTCTGGCACCAGGGCCAGGTGCTTGTCGTCGGCGTAGTCGCGGACCTCGTCGTAAAGCTTCTCGCGCATTTCCATCAGGTGGCCGCTGGTCGGACCGACCCGCATCAGGCCGCCACCGGGTGTCAGCAAGCGCTTGGCCTCGGTCCAGTCCAGCGGGCTGAACACACTGGCGAGAAACTGACAGCTGGCATCGGGCAGCGGAATGCGCGCCATGCTCGCGACCAGCCAGGTCAGCGCCGGATCACGCCGGCAGGCACGCTTGACCGCCTCGCGAGAAATATCCAGTGCATAGCCATCGGCTTTCGGCAGGGCTTGGGCCAGTTGGGCGGTGTAGTAGCCCTCGCCACAGCCGATGTCCAGCCAGCGGTTGGGGCCACGCTCGGCGGCCAGTTCTGCCAGGCGCCGCGCTACAGGGGCGTAATGCCCGCCGTCGAGAAAGCGTCGCCGCGCCTCGACCATGGCCTGGTTGTCGCCAGGGTCGCGGCTGTTTTTATGCTGCACCGGCAGCAGGTTCAGGTAACCCTGACGCGCACGGTCGAAGCGGTGGTTGGCCGGGCACGCCACGCCATGTTCGACAGCGCTCAGGGGCGCTGCACAGATTGGGCAGGTCAGCATCAGGCGAGCAACTTGACCAGGGTCTGGTAGTAAATCTCGGTCAGCACATCCAGATCGCTGGCCAGAATACGTTCGTCGACCTGGTGAATGGTGGCGTTGACCGGGCCCAGCTCGACCACCTGGGTGCCCAGGGTAGCGATAAAGCGCCCGTCGGAGGTGCCGCCGCTGGTAGAGGCCTGGGTTTCACGGCCGGTGACCTGGCGAATGCTGGCCGATACCGCGTCGAGCAGCGCGCCCGGCTCGGTGAGGAACGGCAAGCCCGACAGCGCCCAGTCGATGTGCCAGTCCAGGCCGTGCTTGTCGAGAATCGTCGCGACGCGCTGCTTGAGGCCTTCAACCGTAGACTCGGTCGAGAAGCGGAAGTTGAACACCGCCACCAGATCACCGGGAATCACGTTGGTCGCGCCAGTGCCGGAGTTGAGGTTGGAAATCTGGAAACTGGTCGGCGGAAAGAAATCATTGCCTTCATCCCAGTGCTCGGCGGCAAGCTCTGCCAGCGCCGGCGCGGCCAGGTGAATCGGGTTGCGGGCCAGGTGCGGGTAGGCGACGTGGCCTTGCTTGCCGCGTACGGTCAGGGTGGCGCCCAGCGAGCCGCGACGACCGTTCTTGACCACATCGCCGACCAGCGTGGTGCTCGACGGCTCGCCGACGATGCACCAGTCCAGACGTTCCTGGCGTGCCGCCAGGCGCTCGACGACGGCCTTGGTGCCGTGGTGCGCCGGGCCTTCTTCGTCGCTGGTGATCAAGAATGCCACCGAGCCCTTGTGGTCCGGGTAGTCGCCGACAAAGCGCTCGACCGCCACGATCATCGACGCCAGGCTGCCTTTCATGTCGGCCGCGCCGCGCCCGCAGAGCATGCCCTGTTCGTCGATCAATGCCTCGAACGGGTCGTTCTGCCAGGCCTGCACAGGGCCGGTCGGCACCACGTCGGTGTGTCCGGCAAAGCACAGCACCGGGCCGTCGCCGTTGCCGTGGGTGGCCCAGAAGTTGTCGACGTCTTCGATGCGCATCGGTTCAAGCTTGAAACCGACCGCGCCCAGGCGGCGCATCATCACGGCCTGGCAATCGGCGTCGAGCGGCGTGACCGATGGACGGCGGATCAGGTCGCAGGCCAGTTGAAGAGTGGGCGAAAGGTCGGCTGGGGCCGTCATGAACAGGACTCCGGTAACAGGGCGCAAGGCGAAAAGGCGGGTATCTTAAAGCAAAAAGTCGTCGTGAAGGCCGCCGTTTGCAGAGGGCGCCGTTCAGTTCAATGGCGTACGAGCGTTTGAGCAGGAAAGAAGCGCCATTGCCACGGCCGCCAGGCAAGGCAGCGACTGGGTCAGTAACAAGGCAATCCATACCAGCATGTCTGCTGTCAGGTCGCCAGTCAGCACTAACCCCAGCGCAGCAGTCCATAACGACAGTACCAGGCAGCCCTCCTCACGGACATGGGCAAGTGCCACGAGCAGTCCATGGCCGGACGCCGTTTTAGGGGTTCGGAAGAAGGGCAGTGTGTGGGTGAGCATCCCCGACAGTACGGCCTTGCCTATGGTGGGGTACAGCGCCATGCCTGCCACGGTGGCGGCAAAGGCTTCTCGCAGGTCTGTGCTGACGAAGCGATCATAGAGTGAGAAGATTTTTACCGTGCGCACCAGCAGCATCAGTATCGGCGGTGCTGAAAACAACCAGGGAGCAGGGCCTGACTCCTCCGGCCAGTTGAGCATGATGACTGACCAGAACAGGCTGGCGAAGATCAGCAGGTAATTGATGCCTTCGCTCATCCACGGTACCCAGCCGCTCAGGAAGTGATAGCGCTGGGCACTGCTCAAGTTTCCATGCCGGGTGAAGATCAGGCTATGAGCATGGTGTTTGATGATCTGCATGGCGCCATAGGCCCAGCGATAGCGCTGTTTCTTGAAGTTTAAAAAGTTATCGGGTATCAGCCCCTTGCCTTGGCTGACCGGTAAATAACCGGTCGAGTAGCCATTCTCCAGAAAGCGCAGGCCAAGTTCGGCGTCTTCGCAGATGCACCAGGGCGCCCAGCGCAATGCCTGCAGAGCCGAACGTCGCATCAGGGTCATCGTGCCATGCTGAATGATCGCGTTGTGATCGTTACGAATGACCATGCCAATATTGAAAAAGCCCCGGTATTCGGCATTGCAACAGCGTTTGAAAAGACTTTCCGTGGCATCGCGATAGTCTTGCGGGGCCTGAATCAAGGCAATGTTGGCGTCGGCAAAATGCGGCACCATTTCGTACAGCCAGTTTCGGTGGACACAATAATCTGCGTCGATCACTGCGATGACCTGAGCGTCGGGCCGGGTGTGCTCAAGCAGATAATTGAGGGCGCCAGCCTTGAACCCTGACAACGGATTGACATGAAAGAAGCGAAAGCGCGAACCCAAGTGTTGGCAATGCGCCTGCACCGGTTTCCAGATAGCCGGGTCGCAGGTGTTGTTATCCATGATCAGCACTTCAAAGTCCGGATAGTACAGCCGGTTCAGTGCCTCAAGGGTTTGTATGACCATGTGCGGGGGTTCATTGAAACAGGCGATGTGGATCGACAGTGGCGGGCGATAGTGGTTGGCGTCACGTAGAGGCAAGAACAGCCTCGGCTGTTCGGGCGCTCCGATGCTTTCAAGCCATTCATGGATTTCCACAATCAGAATGCCGAGCGTGAATGCGGCCCAGCACAAGACTACCGGCAGGCTGATCCATAAGGGCGTGGTCAGTATCTGGCTGATGCTGGCCAGTACCAGAAAGCTGTAGAGGATCAGGCCGGCTGTGATCAGGCGGCGGGGGCTACCCAGTCTCTGCAGGCTGCCTGAAAGGAACGATAAGGTACTGCTCCAGTTCGCCTGCACACTGACGGGGCCTTTCAACTGAAGTTTGATGTTGCGTTGCGCTGTGAAGATGCCCCAGTGTTGTCCTGTTATACCCTCGTCATTTTTCCAGTCCTGATCGAATGCTTCGATTACACAATATTCGTCCCCTTGCCGGTCCAGTGCATTGACCTGCTGACGCAAGCTGATGGCCTGTTGGTCCCGCGAACGACATGCTGTTCTGGTGACATTGCCATGACTGGGCCAGCCAATTTCAGAGAGCAATACAGGTTTTCCCGGAAATGACTGCCTCAGTTGTACAGCGCATTTTGCTACGTAGGCAGGTGTATCAAGGAAGTCCCTGCCCTCCCAGTAGGGCAGTACATGCGCCGCAATAAAGTCCACCTGCTCCGCTAGCATCGGAAGGTCGCGCCACTGGTGCCACTGTTCGGAAGTAGATAGCGGCACGCTCACCTGTTGACGTACCAATTGCAGATACCCCACCAATTGTTCGAATGTGGTATCACCCCGGTAGAGACTTTCGCTGCCCACAATGATGCGTTTGATACAGGGGAAACGCTCCGTCAGTTCAATCGCCAGTGCGATTTCATGACGGTTGCTTTCATCATCGTTACAGATCCATATACCCAGCGTGACGGTCAACCCCAAGGGTTCGGCCATCTCGGGTATATACCGCAACGTGCCTTCTACCGAGTACGTACGAATGTGCGAGGTCAACGTACTTAGTAATATCAGGTCTTCGTGAATCTGGGCTTTCGAAGGGTAGATTTTTTTATTCGGGTCTTGACCGGGGCGATAAGGCGCATAGCAAAGTCCGCTGACGCGTTCTGGCCAGTCAGGTGCGTGAACAGACGACCTCTTACAGGCATGAATAACGATCAACAACAGCCCGCAAAGTGCCAGGCAAACAATAATGAGCAAGGTCATGGGCGTCAGGCGTTGCCACGCGATGTGAAGTGGATACTTCGTTAAGTCTAGAGTTCTGCAGGACGTATTGCCGGGTTGGTCTGGCACGTCATAGGGCACTGACCGTAAAAAACAATGTCAACGTGAGGGTGAGGGGCGACGCAGAGCGTTTCTGCCTTCCGGTCTTGTCGATTTGTACTGATCAGTGGCAACGACCATTCGACAAGTGACTGCTTTCATTCGTTGGGCGCTTTATAATGCGCGCCGGTTTTTGAGGGCAGGCACATGAGTACAGCAGATCCACGGTTCGCCGGTATCGCCCGGTTATACGGCAATGAGGGGCTGGCGCGCCTGCAAGCCGCCCATGTTGCGGTGATCGGTATAGGCGGCGTGGGTTCCTGGGTGGCCGAGTCGCTGGCGCGCTCAGGGGTCGGCGAGATCTCGCTGTTCGATCTGGACGATGTCTGTGTCAGTAACGTCAATCGCCAGTTGCACGCGCTGGACGGTACGGTGGGGCGTGCCAAGGTCGAGGTCATGGCCGAGCGCATTCTGGCCATCAATCCTGGGTGTGTGGTGCATGCGGTGGCCGATTTCGTCACCGCCGACACCCTGGCCGAGTACATCACTGCCGAGCTCGATTTTGTCGTCGACTGCATCGACAGCGTCAAGGCCAAGGCGGCGCTGATCGCCTGGTGCAAGCGGCGCAAGATCCCGTTGGTGACCACCGGCGGCGCCGGCGGCCAGGTCGACCCGACGCAGATTCAGGTGGCCGACCTGAACCGTACGTTCAACGATCCGCTGGCGGCCAAGGTGCGCTCGACCCTGCGCCGCGCATACGGCTTTTCACGCACCCCCAATCGCAGCTACAGCGTGCCTTGTGTGTTTTCCAGCGAACAGCTGCGTTACCCGATGCCCGACGGCAGTGTGTGCCAGAGCAAGACCTTTGTCGGCGAAGGGGTTCGGCTGGACTGCGCCGACGGCTTTGGCGCGGTGATGATGGTCACCGCGACCTTTGGCATGGTCGCGGCCAGTCGTGCGGTAGACAAACTGGTGGCCGGCGCACGACGCCCTTCGGAGCGGGTCAAGACGCAGCCGGCTCAGGCCTGAGCCAGCTCGCGCATGCGTTGCAGCACCGCGTTCAGGCCGTTGCTGCGCGATGGTGAGAGCTGACGGCTCAAGCCCAGGCGCTCGAACCAGTCGGTCAGGTCGACCTGATGCAGTGCTTGTGCTGGCAGGTCGTTGACCCGCACCAGCAACACTGCCAGCAGGCCGCGCAGTAGCCGGGCATCGCTGCTGGCGCGAAACTGCCAGCGGCCGTCGTGTTCCTCACTCAACAGCCAGACCTGACTTTCGCAGCCATGCACCCGATGTTCGTCGGACTTTTCTGCATCGCTCAAGGCCGGCAGGCGTTCACCCCACTGCATCAGCAGACGTGCGCGTTGCTCCCAGCCTTGTGCCTGGCTGAACGCTTCAAGCGCGGCCTGTGCTTCAACGGTCAGGCTCATGCCAACAGCTCCAGGCCCTGATCCAGCGCGCTGAAGAAGCGCAGCAAGTCATCGGAGTCGTTGTACAGCCCCAGCGAAACGCGGATTGCACCCGGTAAGCCCAGGCTCTTGAGCAGTGGCATCGCGCAATGGTGACCGGCGCGCACGGCAATCCCTTGTTCGGTCAGCAGGTGCGCCAGATCGGCATGGTGCACGCCTTCGACCACGAAACTGACCAGCGCCAGCTCCGGCGCGCCGATCACGCGCACCTGCTCGCGCTGCAGCAGGCCTTCAAGCAGGCGCTGGTGCAGGCGCGCTTCGTGATTGGCCACCGCGTGTTGATCGAGGCCGCCGAGGTATTCAAGGGTTGCGCCCAGGCCGATGACGCTGGCAATCGGCGGCGTACCGGCTTCAAAGCCTAAAGGGGCTGCGCGAAATTCGGCATGGTGGTAATCGGCGCTCAGCACCATCTCACCGCCGAACTGCCAATGATCGAGCCGCGCCAGTGCTTCATGGCGGCCATACAGCACGCCCAGCCCTTCGGGGCCATACAGCTTGTGGCTGGAGAACACATAAAAATCGCAGCCCAGCGTCTGCACATCGTGACGGCCATGGACCACACCCTGTGCACCGTCGACCACGGTCAGCGCGCCTTGCGCACGGGCCAGTGCCAGCAGGCGGGTCAGCGGCTGCCAGGCGCCAAGCACATTGGAGAGCTGGCTGACCGCCAGTAAACGGGTACGCGGGCCGATCAGGGTGGCGGCGGCGTCCAGATCGATCAGGCCTGTGCTGTCCAGCGGCAGTACGACCAAACGCAGGTTGCGACGGCGCGCCAGTTGTTGCCAGGGCAGCAGGTTGGCGTGATGTTCCAGGGCGCTGATGACGATCTCGTCGCCCTCGGCAAAGCGCTCTTGCAGACCGTAGGCCAGCAAATTCAGGGCCGAGGTAGCGCCGTGGGTGAAGATGATCTGCCCGGATTCACCGGCATTGAGCCATTGGCCGATCGTATGCCGCGAAGCTTCGAACGCCTGGGTGGCATGCGCGCCGGGCAAATGCTGGGCGCGGTGCACATTGGCGGCGCCGCTCAAGTAATAGTGATTCAGGGCATCGAGCAATGCCCTTGGCTTTTGCGTGGTAGCGGCACTGTCCAGATAGGTCTGGCCTTGCCGTTGCAGAGCGTCGAGGGCAGGAAAGTCCGCGCGCCAGGGAGAAATGAGGGGCATTGGTCCATCCAGCTCGGTCAGTTGGCACCTGGCCTGCGGGCTCAAGCCGCAGGCAAGGTGCCACCGACAACATCAGTTGTGAGCGTGCAGTGCTTCGTTCAGCTCGATGGCCGACTTGTGGGTCTTGCATTCCACGGCGCCGGTCTGCGAGTTGCGACGGAACAGCAGGTCGGGCTGGCCGGCCAGGTCGCGGGCCTTGACGATGCGTACCAGCTCGTTGTTTTCGTCGAGCAGTGCAACCTTGGTGCCGGCGGTGACATACAGGCCCGACTCGACAGTGTTGCGGTCGCCCAGCGGAATGCCGATACCGGCGTTGGCGCCGATCAGGCAGCCTTCACCGACCTTGATGACGATGTTGCCGCCGCCAGACAGGGTGCCCATGGTCGAGCAGCCGCCGCCCAGGTCCGAGCCCTTGCCGACGAATACGCCCGCCGAAACGCGGCCTTCGATCATGCCCGGGCCTTCGGTGCCGCCGTTGAAGTTGACGAAACCTTCGTGCATGACGGTGGTGCCTTCGCCGATGTAGGCACCCAGGCGTACACGTGCGCTGTCAGCGATACGCACGCCGCTCGGCACCACGTAGTCGGTCATTTTCGGGAATTTGTCGACCGAGAAGACTTCCAGCAGTTCGCCCTTCAGGCGTGCTTCGAGTTGACGCTCGGCCAGTTCCGCCAGGTCGACGGCGCCGGCGCTGGTCCAGGCCACGTTCGGCAGCAGCGGGAAGATGCCGGCCAGGCTCAGGCCGTGCGGCTTGGCCAGGCGGTGCGACAGCAGGTGCAGCTTCAGATACGCCTCGGGTGTCGAGGTCAGGGCAGCGTCTTCGGCCAGCAGGGTGGCGACCAGCGGCTTGTGGCTCTCGGCCAGGCGGGTCAGCAACGCGGCTTGAGCGGCATCGACCGACTTGAGTGCATCGGCCAGTTTCGAGGCCAGGTCGGTGCTGAAGGTGATCGCCTGGTTGCCGCCGGTGTAGCCCAGCAGCGGGGAAACGGCAGCGACCAGTTCGGCCGACGGATTGATCAGCGGTTGTGCGTAGAACACTTCCAGCCAGGTGCCTTGACGGTTTTGAGTGCCGACGCCGAAGGCCAGGCTGAACAGGGTGGTGGACATGCAGATTCCTCTTGGTGATCGGGGGTGTCAGTAGCGCTTGGGCTTACTGCAACGCCGCCGCATACAATTCTGGTTTGAAGCCAATCAGGGTTCGTTCGCCGAGATCGAGCACCGGGCGCTTGATCATCGACGGTTGCGCCAGCATCAGTTCGACAGCCTTTGCCTGGTCGAGGTCGGCTTTCTGTGCCTCGTCAAGCTTGCGAAATGTCGTACCGGCGCGGTTCAGGACCACTTGCCAACCGTGTTCGTCACACCACTGCGTCAGGTGTTCACGGTCGATGCCCTGGGTCTTGTAATCATGAAACTCATGGCTCACGGCATGTTCATCGAGCCATGTACGGGCCTTTTTCATCGTGTCACAGGCTTTGATGCCGTATAGACGAATGATGTTGCTGCCGTTGGTGGTATTTCCCATTGCCAGAACTTCCCATGCATCGCTGAAAACAGCCGGGGATTATGCCATGGCAAACGCCGCTGTGCCCGGCTCGTCTCGACATCTGTCGGACAATCGGGGCACAGCGGGGTGTAGGAATTCAATACAGGGGCTGTATGACACGATAGCCATCGCTTGAATGGCGGGAGCTGTTGCTTTGGCGTGTCGCTTGACGGCCCCCAAGTGACCGGTTAGGTTCCGCCCCTGCGGTTTTGAGCGTGATCAGGTGAGCGCTCAAACAGAGAAAGTCCGGCCAGTGAATGTGCCGGGCTTTTGTTGGATTCGAGCCGCTAAAATGGACTGGAATGAGCGAAGTGGCTGAGCTGTGGCTAGATGATGGGTATGAGGAGATGGACCTTATGACTGATGACGGTCATCAAGCCCTGATCCACACCATCCGCGTTGACAATATTGAGTACGGTGTTCTCTATGTGCCGATCGACGCTGGTTTCTTCGCAGAGCAAGGCATGATCGAGCGAGAGCTCGGAAAGGCCCTCCCGCTCAATTGTTACGAGCTGAAGTTTGCGCTTCGCCGAGATTTTGATGGAGGGGCGCCAGACTTTACCTCTCCTGAAGACTGGGATGATTTATCCAGCCTGAGCTACGGTCAGTCTATGGCGTTAGGCCGAGGGATTTTTCAGTCTACATGGATGCTTCGTAGTCATCGAGATGTACGAGGACTCGTCATGGTGGCTCTTGTTGACAGGCCAAAACTTGCCGCATACTACGGTCGCTTGCTCAAAAAGTATCAAGGCCAGCTAGGTTTTGGTGTGCACACAGTCCTCGAGGGTAAAGGTTATGCGCTCGTCTGACGCCAAGAAAGACGTACAAGTCAGCAAAGCCGAACGACTGAATGCAGCGTTGGCTGCCTATAAAGCCGCAAAAGAAGCCGGAAGAGTCCGGCGTGTGTCGTTCAGCCCACAATAAACTCTGATTTTCTGAAAGCCCGGCCATTGCGCCAGTCTTCTAATGAGATGGTCACTCCCAACACCCTGTGAGGGCTACGCTTTCACAGGGTGTTTTGTTTTCGGAGGCCATCATCATGATCGAGTCGGCGCTGATGGGTATCTATCTCGGCAAACATACTGTCCACCTGCACGGCCAGGATAAGTCGGGCCGCGAGGTCTTTCGCAAGTCAGGGTCAGGCGCCTTGAACGCCTGACCCTGCGGTTGTTGCAGTACCACGATTCACCTTCAGGTTTTGCGATAGCTGAACAACAGATGATGTGAGCGGCACACCGGCCTGACGAAGATCCTGACGCAAAAATTGGCTGCAAAAACCGACGGGCTTAAGGATCGTCAGGCGCGACTCTCATCGTGGCGCTGGGGCATGCCCCAAACAGAGGCCGGATAGATTTAAGCAAGCCGACCACAACACCCGTTAATCAGTATTGCAAAAATGAGGGTGACCATAGATTTTTGTGCATGTGATATCACTCAGTCATGTACTCAAACCTCAATCCCCGCCGTACTTCGAATTGCCTCTATCCGGATAGACAAACTTCATCATGCGAATGTCGCCTTCACTCAGCGTTTTACCGGTGTTGATCACCTCGAAATCGCCCAGCGTCAGGGCATTGGGGATGTCGAAGTGCATGACCGAGTCGCGGTCGTAGGCCGAATACTGAAAGTCGGCGGCTTCGTAGTGTTCGAGAAAGTTCTTGTGGATCAGCGCTTCGGTGTAGCCCGCCTGCGTGAGCAGGCTGGTGAGCAGCGGCTGGTTCCAGGGAATGTTGGCCTTGGGGTGCTGGTGTTCGTGCACCGCGCCCAGCGCGTGACCGAACTCGTGCAGCACGATGCGCGGCAGTTCCGGCAGGGCGTTGATTTTGGCGTCGAACAGTTCATGGGCGTTGAACTCCATGGTTGGCTGGTCCTGAGGGATCAGCAACGCATCGGTGCCCAGCTCGCTCCAGTTCAGGTGCTCGTTGAAGCCGATGCGGATGTCGCTGGGGCCACTGGTGACGAATTCGAATTTGAGGTTGGCATGCACCAGCCACTGGCGTGCGGCGTCGATGATCGGTTGGGTGAGGACGGCGGGCGGGTCTTTCAGAAACAGGATTTTCAGGGTGCGCCCGCGTGCCCAGTATTTATTGAAAGCGATCAGCAGGCGTGGCTGGCGGCTGTCTTCGGTTTCATAGTCGCTTTCGTAGGTGGGGGTAATGGCGGCATTGCCCGGGTTTTCCTTGATTGCGGCGCTATAGGCTGCGTGATAGTCATCGGCTTCGCGCAGGGAGCAACGCAGCAGCAGGCGCCGGTCGAGTGGGGTTGAGTGGAACATGAAGGCCTCGCTGAGCGCCGGGTGGGCGGCTCGTTTCGTTCGTGTGGGAGTGCGTAACCTGATGTGAGCAGGTGTTGCGACGAGCGACGAAGGTAAGGCCAGGCGGCAGGTTGCCGGTGGTATATATAGCTATTGCATGAGGCTGCTGCCCGGCAGGCGGGCAGCAGCGCACGGATCAGCGGGTGACGAAAGCGCGAATCCGCTCGGCGGCTTCGATGCACTCGGCCAGTGGTGCGACCAGCGCCAGGCGCACACGGCCGGCGCCGGGGTTGAAACCATCGACTTCACGCGACAGGTACGAGCCGGGAACCACGGTCACGTGCTGTTCGACATACAGATCACGGCAGAAGGCCGCATCGTCGCCACCCACATCGGGCCACAGGTAGAAGCTGCCATCGGGGCGTTGCACATCGAGTACAGGGCCGAGGATGTCCAGCACGGCATCGAATTTCTCGCGGTACAGGTCGCGGTTGGCGAGCACGTGAGCTTCGTCGTTCCAGGCCGCGACGCTGGCCAGCTGGGTTTGTACTGGCATCGCGCAGCCGTGGTAGGTGCGGTACAGCAGGAATGCCTTGAGAATCTCGGCGTCGCCGGCGACAAAGCCCGAGCGCAGGCCGGGCAGGTTGGAGCGCTTGGACAGGCTGTGAAAGACCACGCAGCGTTTGAAGTCCTCGCGGCCCAGCTCCGCACAGGCGGTCAGCAGGCCCGGTGGCGGGGTGTCTTCGTCGAAGTACAGCTCGCTGTAGCACTCGTCGCTGGCAATGACGAAATCGTATTGGTCGGCCAGGGCGATCAGTTTTTTCAGGGTTTCAAGCGGCACCAGCGCGCCGGTCGGGTTGCCCGGCGAGCACAGGAACAGAATCTGGCAGCGCTGCCAGACGTCTGGCGATACTGCGTCGAAATCGGGGTTGAAGCCGTTTTCGCTCAGGCATGGCAGGTAGTGCGGCTGAGCGCCGGCAAGCAGGGCTGCGCCTTCGTAGATCTGGTAGAACGGGTTCGGGCTGACCACAAGACCCTTGTCTTCACGGTTGACCACGGTCTGGGTAAAGGCGAACAGGGCTTCGCGGGTGCCGTTGACCGGCAGCACGTTGTGCGCAGGATCAATCCAGCCTTCGGGCACGCCAAAGCGCCGCTCGCACCAGTGGCCGATGGCTTCGCGCAGGGCCGGGATGCCCAGGGTGGTCGGGTACACGGCCATCTGGTCGAGGCTGTCGGCCAGGGCCTTGGCAACGAACGCAGGTGACCTGTGCTTGGGTTCGCCGATCGACAGGGCAATCGGGCGTTTGTCGGGGTTGGGCGTCACGCTGCCGAGCAGGGCGCGCAGCTTCTCGAACGGGTAGGGCTGAAGCAGTTGCATGGCGTTGTTCATGGTGCAAATGTCCCAAGGCAAAGTGCAGGCGCCCGTCATGCGGGCGCCATCGAATCAGATGCTGAGGCGAAAGCCCGCCGTCGGCTCGCTGGTGACGCTCAATTGTTCGGCGATTGCTTCTTGCAGGCGCAGGCACAGTTGCGGGTCGGACAGCGGCTGGTTATGGGCGTCGGTGATGAAAAACACGTCCTCGACCCGCTCGCCAAGGGTGGCGATCTTGGCGTTCTGCAGTGACAGGTCGAACTCCAGGAAGATCTTGCCGATTCGCGCCAGCAGGCCCGGGCGGTCCGGCGCCAGCAGTTCCAGTACGGTCACCGGGCGCTGTGCGTCGTTGTGGATCGTGACCTGCGGGGCGAAGGCAAAATGCTTGAGCTGGCGCGGTACCCGGCGTTTGATGATGGTCGGGTAGTCGTCGGGGTTGCGCAGCGCTTCGGTCAGGCCGCGACGGATTTCTTCGATACGCTCGGGGTTGTTGCCGATCGAGCCGCCGTCGCTGTCGAGCACCACATAGGTGTCCAGGGTGAAGCGGCTGCTGGAGGTAATGATCCGGGCATCGTGAATGTTGAGGTTCAACTGGTCCATGGCGGCCACGGTCACGGCGAAGAAGTCGTGCTGGTCCGGGGCGTAGACGAAGATCTGCGTGGCGCCTTCGAATTCGCGCTGGGTGGTTTCCTTGATCAGTACCAGCGGGCCGCCGTCGGCCGGCTGCTGGAGGATCGCATCGCTGTGCCAGGCGACGTCGCCTGCGGTGTGGCGCAGGAAATAGTCATCGCCCAGCCCCGACCACAACTGCTCGACATCGTCCGGATCGGTGCCGTTGCGCACCAGAATGTCCAGGGCGGCGGTTTGCGTGCGGCGGATCTGCTCTTCGCGGTCAACCGGGTTTTCTAGGCCGCGACGCAACGCACGCTTGGTCTCGGTGTAGAGCTGGCGCAGCAGGCTGGCACGCCAGGAGTTCCACAGCGTCGGGTTGGTCGCGTTGATGTCGGCCACGGTCAGGACGTACAGATAATCCAGGTGCACTTCGTCGCCGACGAACAGGGCAAAGTCATGAATTACCTGCGGGTCGGAGAGGTCCTTGCGCTGCGCGGTGGTCGACATTACCAGGTGGTGGCTGACCAGCCAGACGATCAGTCGCGTGTCCCACTTGGGCAATTGATGGCGGTCGCCGAAGGCCTGGGCATCCACCGCGCCCAATTCCGAGTGATCGCCGCCGCGGCCCTTGCCGATGTCGTGGTACAGCCCTGCCAGGTAGATCAGCTCGGGCTTGGGCAGGCGGGCCATGATCTTGCTGGCCAGCGGGAATTTCTCCGACACCTCGGTGTACTGCAGTTTGCGCAGGTGCTTGATCAGGTTAAGCGTGTGCGCATCCACGGTGTAGATGTGGAACAGGTCGTGCTGCATCTGCCCGACGATATGGCCGAATTCCGGCAGGTACAGGCCCAGAATGCCGTAGCGGTTCATGCGCCGCAGGTTGCGGTGGATGCCGATTTCGCACTTGAACAGCTCGATGAACAGGCTGGTGTTGCGGATATCGTTGCGGAAGTCGTCGTTGATCAGGTGCCGGTGCTCGCGCAACAGGCGAATGGTGTTGGCGCGCACACCCTTGATTTCCGGGCGCTGGGCCATCAACACGAAGATTTCGATGATGGCGAACGGGGTACGCTTGAAGACGTTGGGGTTGGTCGCTTCTATGTAGCCATCATGAAGCTGAAAGCGTGAGTTGATCGGCTGGGTGCTGCCGTCATCGTCGCTGAGAATCACTTCTTCAAAATGCTGAATGATCAGGTCGCTCAGCTGGGCGATGCTCATGACCACGCGGTAGTACTTCTGCATGAAGCGTTCGATGGCGCGCTTGGCGTCGCTGTCCTGATAGCCCAGCAAGGCGGCGATGGTGCGCTGGTGATCGAACAGCAGCCGGTCTTCGGCGCGGCCGGCGAGCATGTGCAAGGCGTAGCGTACCTTCCAGAGAAACTCCTGGGAGGAGGCCAGCAGGTTGTTTTCGCTTTCGAGTAAAAAGCCTTCACCGGCCAGTGCGTGCAGGTTCAGGGTACCGTACTGACGGCGGGCGACCCAGAGGATGGTCTGGATGTCGCGCAGGCCGCCCGGCGAGCCTTTGACGTTGGGCTCCAGGTTGTATTCGGTGTCGTTGTATTTGTGGTGCCGGGCGCGCTGTTCGGCGCGCTTGGCCAGAAAGAAGTCCTTGCTCGGCCACATGTGCTGCGTGCTGGTGACTTCGAGCATGCGCTGGCGCAGCGGCTCGGGACCGGAAATGGTCCGGCTTTCCATCAGGTTGGTGATCACCGTCAGGTCGGCCTGCGCCTCGATGGCGCACTCGTTGACCGAGCGCACGCTTTGTCCGACTTCCAGGCCGATGTCCCAGAGCAGGGTCAGGAAGCGCTCGATGGAATCGCGAAACAGCTCGTGATCGTCGTTGTCGAGCAGGATCAGCAGGTCGATGTCCGAGTAGGGATGCAGCTCGCCACGCCCGTAGCCGCCAACGGCCAGCAGGGCGATGTCGGCCTGCTGGCTCCAGTCGAACTGGCTCCAGGCCTGCTGCAGGATGTTGTCGACGAACCAGGCGCGGTCTTCGATCAGGCGGCGGATGTCCCGGCCTGAGCGAAAACGCTCGTCGAGGACATCGCGTGCATGACGGATGGCTTTCTTGAAGGCGGCAATAGGGCTGGCCTTCAAGGCCAGTTCGGCCTGGAACTGGCCGCGATCGAACAAATCAGGATCCACCTGCGGCATGGCAACTGCTTTCCTTCTGGGGTTGTCGGCAAATAAACGACGTGTATTAACCTGCGTTGGTGCGCGCGATGGTGTCGTCGGCGCGCAAGGTGAAGATTTCATAGCCGGTGGCGGTCACCAGCAGGGTGTGTTCCCACTGGGCCGACAGTTTGTGGTCCTTGGTCACGGCGGTCCAGCCATCGCCCAGCACTTTGGTGTCGGCGCGGCCCTGGTTGATCATCGGCTCGATGGTGAAGGTCATGCCCTCGACCAGCTCGAGGCCGGTGCCGGCCACGCCATAATGAAGCACCTGTGGTTCTTCGTGAAAGACCTTGCCGATGCCGTGGCCGCAGAAGTCGCGCACCACCGAAAAGCCGTTTTTCTCGGCGTGCTGCTGGATCACCGCGCCAATGTCGCCCAGACGTGCGCCGGGGCGTACCACTTCGATGCCTTTATAGAGGCATTCCTGAGTGATGCGCGACAGGCGTTCAACCCATGGCGCCACCTCGCCCACGTG
This sequence comes from Pseudomonas sp. 3A(2025), assembly GCF_054589175.1. NCBI lineage: Bacteria > Pseudomonadati > Pseudomonadota > Gammaproteobacteria > Pseudomonadales > Pseudomonadaceae > Pseudomonas > Pseudomonas sp. 3A(2025). The sequence goes on from NZ_BAAILM010000095.1 coordinate 164,256, forward strand.
GAACATCTTGCTGGTGTCGCCGTAGTAGCCGTCCTTGATGACGGTGATGTCGATGTTCAGCGCATCGCCTTTCTTGAGCTTCTTGTCACTGGGGATGCCGTGGCACACCACCTGGTTGATCGAGGTGCAGATCGACTTGGGGAAGCTTTTATAGTTGAGCGGCGCCGGGATGGCCTGCTGCACATTGACGATGTAGTCGTGGCACAGGGTGTTCAACTCGTCGGTGGTGACGCCGGGCTTCACATAGGGTTCGATCATGTCCAGTACATCGGCGGCCAGGCGGCCGGCGATCCGCATCTTTTCGATGTCTTCGTGGTTTTTGATGCTGATGGTCATACAGGCTCTCTCAGGAAGCCGCGTGCGGCTTGAAAATACGGAAAACGGCGATTCTACCAGACCGCCGGGCGGGCAGTGGCGATGGGCTTGCGGGCAGGTTGCTGCGGGTTGTGAAAGGCGGGCGCATCGGGCGGTTTTGTTTGTCAGGCTTTTGTGATATAAAGTGCGCCGCTTTGCAGGGCTAGCCTGCAGAGCATAAACCCACACACGTATCGACACGATGACCTGGGTGCCTTGGGCAATGCCTCTGGTTGGTCATTGGGATGCGTGGAGGCCTAACCCGACTTATCAAGGAACTATCATGTCCCAAGTCAATATGCGCGATATGCTGAAGGCCGGTGTGCACTTCGGCCACCAGACCCGTTACTGGAACCCGAAAATGGGCAAGTACATTTTCGGCGCGCGCAACAAGATTCACATCATCAACCTCGAAAAAACCCTGCCACTGTTCAACGAAGCCCTGACTTTCGTTGAGCGCCTGGCTTCGGGCAAAAACAAGATCCTGTTCGTCGGCACCAAGCGTTCCGTAGGCAAGATCGTTGCTGAAGAAGCAGCACGTTGCGGTTCGCCGTACGTCGACCATCGCTGGTTGGGCGGCATGCTGACCAACTTCAAGACCATCCGTCAGTCGATCAAACGCCTGCGTGATCTGGAAGTTCAGGCTGAAGATGGTACTTTCGCCAAGCTGACCAAGAAAGAAGCGCTGATGCGCACCCGTGATCTGGAAAAACTGGATCGCAGCCTGGGTGGTATCAAGGACATGGGCGGCCTGCCTGATGCCCTGTTCGTTATCGATGTTGATCACGAGCGCATTGCAATCACCGAAGCCAACAAGCTGGGTATCCCGGTTATCGGCATCGTCGATACCAACAGCAGCCCGGAAGGCGTTGATTACGTGATTCCAGGTAACGACGACGCCATTCGCGCCGTTCAGCTGTACATGGGTTCGATGGCTGACGCCGTCATCCGTGGTCGCAACAACGTTGCTAGTGGTACCGAAGTCTACGTTGAAGAAGCTCCGGCTGCTGCCGTAGAAGGCTGAGTAACCAACGCCAGGCGTTGACTCAGTGCGCAAAAAGGGGGCTAGGCCCCCTTTTTGCCACCTCGGGAAACATCGTGCTGTCAGGTCGTGGTCTGCTTGTCATCTGTGACTGCCACGATGGTTTTCCAAGAATTTGAACACCCGCGAGTCGGGTGGTTTGGTTTAAGACCTTTCCAAGAGGATTTTGAAATGGCAGAGATTACTGCAGCGCTGGTCAAAGAACTGCGCGAGCGTACCGGCGAAGGCATGATGGATTGCAAGAAGGCCCTGACCAAGGCCGGCGGCGACATCGAAAAAGCAATCGACGACATGCGTGCTTCCGGCGCCATCAAGGCTGCCAAGAAAGCCGGCAACATCGCTGCCGAAGGCGCGATCGGTGTCAAGGTTGCCGAAGACGGCAAAGCTGCGGTCATCATTGAAGTCAACTCGCAGACCGACTTCCTGGCTCTGCAGGACGACTTCAAGAACTTCGTCACCAGCAGCATCGAAAAAGCCTACGCCGACAAGGTTACCGACGTCGCCGTGCTGATCGAAGCTCAAGAAGCCGAGCGTCAGGCTCTGGTTGCCAAGGTCGGCGAGAACGTCAACATCCGTCGTCTGGCGCGTGTTGAGGGTGACGTGGTCAACGCTTACCTGCACGGTAACAAGATCGGTGTGGTCGTGGTCCTCAAAGGCGGTGACGCCGAGCTGGCCAAAGACATCGCCATGCACGCTGCTGCCAGCAACCCTGAGTTCCTGCTGCCGTCGGAAGTTTCGGCTGAAGCGATCGAGCGCGAGAAGGGTGTCTTCCTGCAACTGAACGCCGACAAGATTGCCGGCAAGCCGGAAAACATCGTCGAGAACATGGTCAAAGGCCGTATCGCCAAGTTCCTGGCCGAAGCCAGCCTGGTCGAGCAGGCGTTCGTCAAGAACCCTGAAATCAAGGTCGGCGAACTGGCCAAGAAAGCCGGCGCCGAAATCGTTTCTTTCACCTACTTCAAAGTGGGCGAAGGCATCGAGAAGCCGGTCGACAACTTCGCTGAAGAAGTGGCTGCTCAAGTAGCTGCCAGCAAGAAGTAAGACGGTTTCACACGTCTGCCAAAGAGGCTGCCCGCTTACGCGCGCGGCCTCTTTGTCAAAGAAAGAAAGGGAATTTTTTCTCGCAAAAGCAGTCTGCAAGGCAGCATTTTCTGGCGCCTGCGTGGTGCCGGACTAGAGTTGACGCAGGCCTTGGTGCCTGCACGGATTTCATTATCAAGTAACGCCGCAGGAGAGATTCGCAATGGCTCAGCAGAGCAGTGGTCACCAGGCTCGCTATAAACGCATTCTACTCAAGCTTAGCGGCGAGGCCCTGATGGGCTCCGAAGAGTTCGGGATCGACCCCAAAGTGCTTGATCGCATGGCGCTTGAGGTGGGTCAGCTGGTAGGTATCGGTGTTCAGGTCGGCCTGGTCATCGGTGGCGGCAACCTGTTCCGCGGTGCAGCCCTGAGTGCTGCCGGCATGGACCGGGTCACCGGCGATCACATGGGCATGCTTGCCACGGTGATGAACGCGCTGGCCATGCGCGATGCGCTGGAGCGTGCCAATATCACCGCCATCGTGATGTCTGCCATTTCCATGGTGGGTGTGACCGATCACTACGATCGTCGCAAAGCCATGCGCCATCTGAGTGCCAAGGAAGTGGTCATCTTCGCTGCCGGCACCGGCAACCCGTTTTTCACCACCGATTCGGCTGCCTGTCTGCGAGCCATCGAAATCGATGCCGACGTTGTCCTCAAGGCGACCAAGGTCGATGGCGTCTACACCGCCGATCCGTTCAAAGACCCCAATGCCGAGAAGTTCGATCATCTGACTTACGATGAAGTGCTGGATCGCAAGCTGGGCGTCATGGATCTGACTGCTATCTGCCTGTGTCGCGACCACAAGATGCCGTTGCGCGTCTTCAACATGAACAAGCCTGGCGCCCTGCTCAATATCGTGCACGGTGGCGCTGAAGGAACCCTGATCGAGGAAGTTCAATAATGATCAATGAAATCAAGAAGGATGCTCAGGTCCGCATGCAGAAAAGCCTGGAGTCCCTGGCTCATGCATTTGGTCGCATCCGCACCGGCAAGGCGCACCCGGACATCCTTGAAGGGGTGATGGTGCCGTATTACGGCGCCGACACACCGATCCGGCAAGTGGCTAACGTCACCGTCAAGGACGCTCGTACCCTGCAAGTGGTTGCATTCGAGCGCAACATGCTCGGTGCCGTCGACAAGGCCATCATGAATGCGGGTCTGAACCTGAACCCGACCAACCTGGGTGAGCTGCTGCTGATCTCGATGCCGGCCCTGACCGAGGAAACCCGCAAGGGCTTCACCAAGCAGGCGCGCGATGCCGCTGAGGACGCTCGTGTTGCCGTGCGCAACATCCGTCGCGATGCCTTGAGCCAGTACAAGGATCTGGTCAAGGAAAAGGAAATCAGTGAAGACGAAGAGCGTCGTGCGGCTGACGACATCCAGAAGCTGACTGACAAGTTCGTGGCAGACATCGAAGTGGCTGTTAAGCAGAAAGAAGCCGACCTGATGGCCGTGTAAGGCTCGGGGCGTTTTCATGGAAAAGACCAAGCAAGCGGCACTGTCTTCAGTGCCGCGACACGTCGCGATTATCATGGATGGTAACAATCGCTGGGCGAAGAAACGCCTGCTGCCCGGTGTCGCCGGGCACAAGGCGGGCGTGGATGCGGTGCGTGCGGTGATCGAGGTGTGTGCCGAGGCCAAGGTCGAGGTGCTGACCCTGTTCGCCTTCTCGAGCGAGAACTGGCAGCGGCCTGCCGAAGAAGTCGGCGCATTGATGGAGCTGTTTCTGAGCGCCTTGCGGCGTGAAACGCGGCGCCTCAACGAAAACGATATTTCGCTGCGGATCATCGGTGATCGCTCGCGCTTTCATCCTGAGCTGCAGGCTGCGATGCGCGATGCCGAGCAGCGTACGGCCGGTAATGACCGGTTCATTCTGCAGATCGCTGCCAATTACGGTGGTCAGTGGGATATTGCCCAGGCTGCCCAGCGTCTGGCGCGTGAGGTGCAGGCCGGGCATATGCAGCCCGAAGACATTACACCGGGGTTGCTGCAGGCTTGCCTGTCCACCGGCGATCTGCCGTTGCCGGACCTGTGTATTCGTACCGGTGGCGAGCGCCGCATCAGCAACTTCCTGCTTTGGCAACTGGCTTACGCCGAGCTGTATTTCTCCGACCTTTTCTGGCCGGACTTCAAACACGACGCCATGCGCGCAGCGCTGGCCGATTTCGCTTCACGTCAACGTCGCTTCGGTAAGACCAGCGAACAGATAGAAGCCGGAGCCCGCGCCTGATGCTCAAACAACGGATTATCACTGCCCTTATCCTGTTGCCGATTGCCTTGTGCGGCTTCTTCCTGCTCAAGGGGGCAAGCTTTGCCTTGTTCATCGGTCTGGTGGTCGTTCTGGGTGGTTGGGAATGGGCGCGCCTGGCCGGCTTTGCCAGTCAGTCGATGCGCATCGCTTATGCAGCGACCGTCGCTGTGTTGCTGTTTCTGCTGTACTTGCTGCCGGGGCTGGCGCCTTGGGTGCTGACCGCAGCGGTCATCTGGTGGTTGCTCGCGACCTGGCTGGTCCTGACCTTTCCGGCTTCCAGCGATCATTGGGCGAGCGCAGTGTGCAAGCTGGCGATCGGCCTGCTGATTCTGTTACCCGCCTGGCAAGGTCTGGTGCTGATCAAGCAATGGCCTTTGGGTAACTGGCTGATCCTGTCGGTGATGGTGCTGGTCTGGGCGGCCGATATCGGTGCCTACTTTACCGGCAAGGCCCTAGGCAAGCGCAAGCTGGCGCCGAGGGTCAGTCCCGGCAAAAGCTGGGAAGGCGTCTATGGCGGTCTGGCCGTCAGCCTGGCGATTACCTTTGTGGTCGGAGTGATGCGCGACTGGTCGTTCGGCCAGTTCGTTGCAGGGCTTCTGGCGGCGGCGGCGGTGGTGGTGATTTCCGTGGTCGGCGACCTGACCGAAAGCATGTTCAAGCGCCAGTCCGGGGTCAAGGACAGCAGTAACCTGCTGCCCGGTCACGGCGGCGTACTGGACCGTATCGATAGCCTGACGGCGGCCATTCCGGTGTTTGCGGTGCTGCTGTGGGCCGCTGATTGGGGTGTCATGTGAGTACGCCGCAACAGATCACCGTGCTGGGGGCTACAGGCTCCATCGGCCTGAGCACCCTGGATGTCATCGCTCGTCACCCCGATCTTTATCAGGTATTCGCCCTGACCGGTTTCGCGCGCCTGGACAAGCTTTTTGAGCTGTGTGTCGTGTACCGGCCACGTTTTGCCGTGGTGCCGACGCTCGAGGCTGCCAGCCGTTTGCAGGGTCAACTGCTCGGTGCCGGGCTTGACGCTCGGGTGCTGGTGGGGGAGGGCGGTCTGTGTGAAGTGGCCGCTCACCCTGAGGTCGATGCGGTCATGGCGGCTATCGTCGGTGCGGCCGGTCTGCGTCCGACCCTGGCAGCGGTCGAGGCCGGCAAGAAAGTATTGCTGGCCAACAAGGAAGCACTGGTCATGTCCGGCGCGCTATTCATGCAGGCAGTGCGCAAAAGCGGCGCTGTACTGCTGCCGATCGACAGCGAACACAATGCGATTTTTCAGTGCCTGCCGCAGGATTTTGCCCGTGGTCTGGGCGCCGTCGGTGTGCGGCGTATCTTGTTGACGGCCTCTGGCGGTCCTTTCCGGCAGACGCCTCTGGAGCAACTTCAGGCAGTCACGCCCGAGCAGGCCTGTGCGCATCCGGTGTGGTCGATGGGGCGCAAGATCTCGGTCGATTCGGCGACCATGATGAACAAGGGTCTGGAGCTGATCGAGGCCTGCTGGCTGTTCGATGCGCGTCCCGATCAGGTCGAGGTGGTCATCCATCCGCAAAGTGTGATCCACTCGCTGGTGGATTATGTCGATGGCTCGGTGTTGGCCCAGCTTGGCAATCCCGATATGCGTACGCCGATTGCCAATGCCCTGGCGTGGCCTGCGCGTATCGACTCGGGTGTTGCGCCGCTGGATCTGTTTCGTATCGGTCAACTGGACTTCCAGGCGCCGGACGAACAGCGTTTCCCTTGTCTGCGCCTGGCGCGTCAGGCAGCAGAGGCCGGCGGCAGTGCGCCGGCCATGCTCAATGCGGCCAATGAGGTGGCGGTGGCAGCCTTTCTTGAAGGGCGTATCGGTTATCTGCACATCGCCAGCCTGATCGAATCGGTGCTGGAGAGCGAGCCGGTGGTGGTGGTCAATGAGCTGGAGACCGTGTTCGCGATGGATGCGAGGGCGAGGGTGCTGGCCGGGCAATGGCTCGAGCGGCATGCACGATAAAACCATGGATGATCGGGTGATGCGTCAGGGGCAGTCCTGTGGCCTGCAATGATTGGCATGCCGGCCAGAAAGCCGGTCCCCGGAGAAGATAAATGAGCGCGTTATATATGATTCTCGGGACCCTGGTGGCCCTGGGTGTACTGGTGACGTTCCACGAGTTCGGCCACTTCTGGGTGGCACGCCGCTGTGGCGTCAAGGTATTGCGGTTTTCAGTGGGCTTCGGCACACCGCTGGTGCGCTGGCATGACAGGCAGGGTACCGAATTTGTGGTGGCGGCCATTCCGCTGGGCGGCTACGTCAAGATGCTCGACGAGCGTGAAGGGCATGTGCCGGCTGAAATGGCAGAGCAGTCGTTCAATCGCAAGACTGTTTATCAGCGCATTGCCATTGTTGCGGCAGGGCCAATTGCCAACTTTCTGTTGGCAATCGTGTTTTTCTGGTTGTTGGCGATGCTCGGCAGTCAGCAGGTCAAGCCGGTGATCGGCACGGTGGCGCCAGACAGTATTGCGCAGCAGGCAGGTCTTGTTGCAGGTCAGGAAATCGTTGCTGTCGATGGCAAGCCGACCGTCGGCTGGTCGGCGGTCAATCTGCAGCTGGTTCGCCGTCTGGGCGAGAGCGGCATCGTCAATGTGAGCGTGCGCGAGCCGGGCGCCAGTGTCGACAGCGCGCATCAACTGGTACTCAAGGACTGGCTCAAGGGTGCCGAAGAGCCGGACCCGATCCGCTCGCTGGGTATCCAGCCCTGGCGTCCGGCCTTGCCGCCGGTGCTCGCCGAGCTCGATCCGAAAGGCCCTGCGCAAGCTGCCGGCCTCAAGACCGGTGATCGGCTGGTTGCGCTTGATGCTCAGCCGCTGAATGAGTGGCAGCAGGTGGTCGACTGGGTGCGCGAGCGGCCCGAAGCACGAGTTTCTGTCACCCTTGAGCGCGACGGCGCGCAGGTGGTTGTGCCGTTGACGCTGGCGGCGCGGGGCGAGGGCGAGGCGGCAACCGGTTACCTGGGCGCTGGGGTCAAAGGTGGCGAGTGGCCGGCCGAGATGCTTCGAGAGGTCAGCTACGGGCCGCTGGAGGCAGTCGCCGAAGGCTTCAGGCGTACCTGGACCATGAGTGTGCTGACCCTTGAATCGCTGAAGAAAATGTTGTTCGGGGAGCTCTCGGTAAAAAACTTGAGTGGACCGATAACCATTGCTAAAGTGGCGGGCGCTTCAGCCCAGTCGGGCGTGGGTGACTTCCTGAATTTTCTGGCTTATCTGAGCATAAGCCTGGGGGTTCTCAATTTGCTGCCCATTCCGGTGCTGGATGGGGGGCATTTGCTGTTTTATCTGATCGAATGGGCCCGTGGGCGTCCTCTTTCGGAAAAGGTACAGGGTTGGGGGGTTCAGATTGGTATCAGTCTGGTAGTGGGCGTCATGTTGCTCGCACTGGTCAACGATCTGGGTCGACTCTAAAAGCTTCGCTCCATTGCGAATCTGCCGCCTGAGGCGGCAGTTTGTTTATTGCCAGTTGGAATAAAGGACTTCATGAAACGTCTGCTGCTAACTGCGGCTCTTGCCGTACTGATGATCGCTGAAGTTCACGCCGAGTCCTTCACTATCTCCGATATCCGTGTCAATGGCCTGCAGCGGGTTTCCGCCGGCAGCGTCTTTGGCGCCTTGCCGCTCAACGTTGGCGAGAGCGCGGACGATGGTCGTCTGGTCGAAGCCACTCGTGCGTTGTTCAAAACCGGGTTCTTCCAGGACATCCAGCTGGGGCGTGAAGGTAACGTTCTGGTCATCACCGTCGTCGAGCGTCCATCGGTCGCCAGCATCGAGATCGAAGGCAACAAGGCGATCTCGACCGAAGACCTGATGAAGGGACTGAAGCAGTCCGGTCTGGCCGAAGGCGAGATCTTCCAGCGCGCGACCCTTGAGGGTGTGCGTAACGAGCTGCAACGCCAGTACGTTGCCCAGGGCCGTTATTCCGCTGAAGTGAAAGCCGAAGTCGTTCCCCAGCCACGCAACCGCGTAGGCCTGAAGATCGATATCAACGAAGGCACCGTCGCTGCCATCCAGCACATCAACGTGGTGGGCAACACCGTCTTCCAGGAGCAGGAACTGGTTGACCTGTTCGAGCTCAAGACCACCAACTGGCTGTCGTTCTTCAAGAACGACGACAAGTACGCCCGTGAAAAACTGTCCGGCGACCTTGAGCGTCTGCGTTCCTACTACCTGGACCGCGGCTATATCAACATGGATATCGCCTCTACCCAGGTTTCGATCACCCCTGACAAGAAGAGCGTGTACATCACGGTCAACGTCAACGAGGGCGACAAGTACAACGTCAAGTCGGTCAAGCTCAGCGGCGACCTGAAAGTGCCTGAAGATCAGGTCGAGTCCCTGTTGCTGGTGCAGCCTGGCCAGGTGTTCTCGCGCAAGATCATGACCACCACGTCCGAACTGATCACCCGTCGTCTGGGTAACGAAGGCTATACCTTCGCCAACGTCAACGGCGTGCCGACTCCGAACGCCGAAGACCGTACCGTCGATATCACTTTTGTAGTCGATCCGGGCAAGCGCGCGTACGTCAACCGCATCAACTTCCGTGGCAACACCAAGTCGGCCGACGAAGTGCTGCGTCGCGAAATGCGCCAGATGGAAGGCGGTTGGGCTTCGACCTACCTGATCGACCAGTCGAAAGTGCGTCTTGACCGTCTGGGCTTCTTCAAGGAAGTCAACGTCGAAACACCGGCCGTGCCGGGCACCGACGACCAGGTCGACGTGAACTATGCTGTTGAAGAACAGGCTTCCGGTTCCATCACCGCCAGCGTTGGTTTTGCGCAAAGCGCCGGCCTGATCCTCGGTGGTTCGATCAGCCAGAACAACTTCCTGGGTACCGGTAACAAGGTCAGCATCGGCCTGACCCGTAGCGAATACCAGACTCGCTACAACTTCAGCTATGTCGATCCGTACTACACGCCGGACGGTGTGAGCCTGGGTTACAACGCGTTCTACCGCACCACCGACTACGATGACCTCGACGTCGACGTGGCCAGCTACGCCGTGGACAGCATGGGTGCCGGCATCAGCCTGGGCTACCCGATCAGCGAAACCGCGCGCCTGACCTACGGCCTGAACGTACAGCAGGACAAGATCAAGACCGGCACCTACACCGTTGATGAAATCTTCGACTTCATCGACAAGGAAGGCAGCAACTTCACCAACTTCAAGGGCTCGATCGGCTGGTCCGAGTCGACCCTGAACAAAGGTGTACTGGCGACCCGTGGTCACTCGCAAAGCCTGGTGGCCGAAGCGACACTGCCGGGCAGCGATCTGTCGTTCTTCAAGGTCGACTACCGTGGCCAGTACTTCTACCCGATCAACGACACCTATACCCTGCGCTTGCATACCGAGCTGGGCTTTGGTGATGGTTATGGTTCGACCAGCGGCCTGCCGTTCTATGAGAATTACTACGCCGGCGGTTTCAACTCGGTACGTGGCTTCAAGGACAGTACGCTAGGTCCTCGCAGCACGCCAAGTAAAGGTGCTGATGATCCAAACGGACGGCCTGGCACCTTGCGTGATCCGGACCAGGATCCGCTGCCATTTGGCGGCAACGCACTGGTGCAAGGTGGTGTAGAGCTGATGTTCCCGCTGCCATTCATCAAGGACCAGCGTTCCCTGCGTACCTCCCTGTTCTGGGACGTGGGTAACGTCTTCGATACCAACTGCGAGTCCAAAACAAGGACCGGTACAGGCGAAAAAGTCGAATGTAACGGTGTCGACTTCTCCGGCATGGCAAGTTCCGTTGGCGTTGGCGTGACCTGGATCACCGCGCTCGGCCCGCTGAGCTTTGCTCTGGCGATGCCGATCAAGAAGCCGGACAACGATTCGGAAACCCAAGTGTTCCAATTCTCTCTGGGCCAGACCTTCTAAGGTCTGACTCCTGGCAACGAAAACGAATTTTGTAGGAGTGTATTTGTGCGTAAGTTGACCCAATTGGCACTGCTGGCCACTGTACTGGTAGCAACCCCGGCCTTCGCTGATCTGAAAATTGCCGTTCTGAACTATCAGATGGCCCTGCTGGAATCCGACGCTGCCAAGCGTTACGCCGTGGACGCCGAGAAAAAATTCGGCCCGCAAGTCACCAAGCTCAAAGGTCTGGAAACCAGCGCCAAGGGCATCCAGGATCGTCTGGTCAGCGGTGGCGACAAGATGGCTCAGCCAGAGCGCGAGCGTCTTGAGCTGGAATTCAAGCAAAAGGCCCGCGACTATCAGTTCCAGTCCAAGGAACTGAACGAAGCCAAAGCTTCTGCCGACCGCGAAATGCTCAAGCAGCTCAAGCCGAAGCTGGATCAGGCTGTTGAAGAAGTCATCAAGAAAGGTGCTTTCGATCTGGTGTTCGAGCGTGGTGCAGTGATCGACGTCAAGCCTCAGTATGACGTCACTCGCCAGGTCATCGAGCGCATGAACCAGCTGAAGTAATCATGAGCGCAGCCATCAAGCTCGGCCAGCTGGCCGAGTTCCTCGGCGCCACTCTGCGTGGCGACAAGGACAAGGACATTACCGGGCTTGCTACCTTGCAAGAGGCAGGGCCCGGTCAAGTCAGTTTTCTGGCCAACCCGCAGTATCGAAAGTTTCTCGCCGAAACCCGCGCTGCCGCCGTGCTGCTCAAGCCGGCCGATATCGACAGCTACGACGGTGACGCGCTTCTGGTCCCTGATCCTTATCTGGCCTATGCCCGGGTGTCACACCTGTTCGACCCCAAGCCCAAGGCTGTGACCGGAATTCACCCAACCGCCATTGTGGCCGATGATGCGCATGTCGATCCGGCTGCAAGCATCGGTCCTTATGCGGTCATCGAAAGCGCTGCACGGATTGCTGCGGGCGTGACTGTGGGCGCTCATTGCTTCATCGGTGCGCGCAGTGAAATCGGTGAGGGCGGCTGGCTGGCTTCGCGTGTCACGCTGTATCACGATGTTCGCATCGGCCAGCGTGTGGTGATTCAGTCCGGTGCGGTGCTGGGCGGGGAAGGCTTTGGTTTCGCCAATGAAAAGGGTGTCTGGCAGAAAATCGCCCAGATCGGCGGTGTGGTCATCGGTGACGATGTGGAGATTGGCGTGAACACCGCCATCGACCGCGGCGCGCTGGCTGACACCCGGATCGGCAACGGCGTGAAGCTGGACAACCAGATCCAGATTGCACACAACGTGCAGATTGGCGATCACACGGCAATGGCGGCTTGCGTCGGCATTTCCGGCAGCACCCGAATCGGCAAGCACTGCATGCTCGCTGGTGGTGTGGGGCTGGTGGGGCATATCGACATTTGCGACGGGGTATTCATCACCGGCATGACCATGGTGACCCACTCGATCACCGAGCCGGGTTCCTATTCGTCGGGTACGGCCATGCAGCCTGCCGCCGAGTGGCGCAAGAGCGCAGCGCGCTTGCGCAAGATCGATGACATGGCGCGACGCCTGCAAAAGCTGGAAAAAACCGTCGAGACCGTGACCCGCGACGCCAATGATTCATCTGATGGCTGAAATCTCTTTCATATCGGGTCAGTACGGTCGATAGACCGCCTGCCCGATTTGCAGAAGAGTGCGTGCAGTCGTTACGCATTCTCACTCTTTACTACAGGCTTTCCCTCGAAATGATGGACATCAACGAAATACGCGAATACTTGCCTCATCGTTACCCTTTCCTGTTGGTGGATCGTGTCGTAGAGCTGGATATCGAGGGCAAGACTATTCGCGCCTACAAGAATGTCAGCGTCAACGAACCTTTCTTCAATGGCCATTTTCCCCAGCATCCGATCATGCCGGGCGTACTGATCATTGAGGCCATGGCTCAGGCTGCCGGCATCCTGGGCTTCAAAATGCTTGACGCCAAGCCTGCCGATGGCACTCTCTACTACTTCGTTGGTTCGGACAAACTGCGTTTTCGTCAGCCAGTGGTGCCGGGCGACCAGTTGCTGCTTGAGGCCAGGTTCGTCAGCTGCAAGCGCCAGATCTGGAAGTTCGAGTGCAAGGCCTCGGTTGACGGCAAGTCGGTTTGCTCCGCTGAAATCATCTGTGCGGAACGCAAGCTATGAGTTTGATTGACCCTCGCGCAATCATCGATCCGACGGCCGTACTGGCCGACAACGTTGAGGTCGGCCCCTGGTCGATCATCGGAGCCGGTGTGCAAATTGGCGAGGGTACAGTGATCGGTCCCCACGTAATTGTGCGCGGCCCGACGTGCATCGGTCGTCATAACCGTATCTACCAGTTTTCCTCGGTAGGTGAAGACACCCCTGACCTCAAGTACAAGGGTGAAGAGACGCGCCTGGTGATTGGCGATCACAACGTGATTCGTGAAGGGGTGACCATTCATCGCGGTACCATTCAGGACCGCGCCGAAACCACGCTGGGCGACCACAACCTGGTCATGGCCTATGCCCACATCGGCCATGACAGCGTAATCGGCAACCACTGCATCCTGGTCAATAACACGGCATTGGCCGGTCACGTGCACGTCGATGACTGGGCGATCCTGTCCGGCTATACCCTGGTGCATCAGCATTGCCATATCGGCGCCCACAGCTTTTCCGGCATGGGCACGGCGATTGGCAAGGATGTACCGGCGTTCGTCACGGTGTTCGGTAATCCTGCCGAAGCGCGCAGCATGAACTTCGAGGGCATGCGCCGTCGTGGTTTCTCCGAAGAAGCCATTCAGGCGCTGCGCAAGGCCTACAAGACGGTTTACCGTCAGGGTCTGACCGTCGATCAGGCGATTGTCCAGCTCACTGAGCCTGCGGCTGCATTTCCTGAGGTGGCTATCTTTCTCCAGTCGATCCAGTCCTCGACCCGCGGCATCACCCGCTGACCATGGGCGATTCATTGCGTATCGCCCTGGTCGCCGGCGAAGCGTCCGGTGATATTCTTGGTGCCGGCCTGATGCGTGCAATCAAGGCGCGTCATCCGGATGCCACATTCATTGGCGTTGGCGGACCGCTCATGGAAGCCGAAGGCATGGCCTCGTACTTTCCCATGGAGCGCTTGTCGGTCATGGGTCTGGTCGAAGTGCTGGGGCGTTTGCGTGAGTTGCTGGGTCGGCGCAAGGAGCTGATCGCGGCCCTGATCGCCGAGCGACCGGATGTATTCATCGGCATCGATGCGCCGGATTTCACCCTCAATATCGAACTGCAATTGCGCCGTGCAGGCATCAAGACCGTGCACTACGTCAGCCCGTCGGTCTGGGCCTGGCGACAGAAGCGGGTGCTGAAAATTCGCGAAGGCTGCGACCTGATGCTGACCCTGCTGCCGTTCGAGGCGCGCTTCTATGAAGAGAAGGGCGTGCCGGTGCGTTTTGTCGGGCATCCGCTGGCCGACACCATTGCGCTGGACTCGGACCGCGCGGCGGCACGGGCGCAACTTGGGTTGGGCGATGGTCCGCTGGTTGCGCTGATGCCCGGCAGTCGTGGCGGTGAAGTCGGGCGTCTGGGTGCGCTGTTTTTCGATGCCGCACAACGCTTGCTGGCCGAGCGGCCCGAACTGCGTTTCGTGCTGCCTTGCGCCAGCCCGCAGCGGCGCGTGCAGATCGAGCAGTTGCTGCAAGGCCGCGACCTGCCCGTCACGCTGCTGGACGGCGGCTCGCATCTGGCATTGGCGGCGTGCAACGCGGTGTTGATCGCCTCGGGGACCGCCACACTGGAGGCGCTGCTGTACAAGCGTCCGATGGTGGTTGCCTACCGCATGGCACCGTTGACCTTCTGGATTCTCAAGCGCCTGGTCAAGAGCCCTTATGTCTCGCTGCCCAACCTGTTGGCCGATCGTGGGCTGGTCCCCGAGTTGCTTCAGGATGCGGCGACGCCAGAAGCGCTGGCGGGCGAAATACTGCCGCTGATCGATAACGGCCAGGCGCAGACCGAGGGTTTCGATGCGATTCATCGCACGCTGCGTCGCGATGCCTCCAACCAGGCTGCTGACGCCGTGCTGGCACTGATCGGCCGCCCTTCTTCTCTGTGAGTGTACGAACAATGCAAATGGGCCTGGATTTCACCCTCGTCGAAGAGCTGGTTGCCGGTGTCGATGAAGTCGGACGTGGTCCATTGTGTGGTCCGGTGGTCACCGCTGCGGTGATTCTCGACCCGGCCCGGCCGATTCTTGGCCTGAACGACTCGAAGAAACTGACCGAGGCGCGTCGCGAAAAACTCTTCGACGAAATTCGTGAAAAAGCCCTGTGCTGGTACATCGCTCGTGCCGAGGTCGAAGAAATCGACAGCTTGAATATTCTGCATGCCACCATGCTGGCCATGCAGCGCGCTGTCGAGGGCCTGAGCATCACGCCAAAACTGGCGCTGATCGATGGCAATCGCTGCCCGAAACTGTCGGTGCCGTCGGCGCCGGTAGTGCAGGGCGATGCCAAGGTGCCGGCGATTGCAGCTGCTTCGATTCTGGCCAAGGTCAGCCGCGACCGGGAAATGGCCGCCTTCGAGCTGATCTATCCTGGCTACGGCATGGGTGGGCACAAAGGCTATCCGACCCCCGTTCATCTGGAAGCGCTGGCGCGTCTGGGGCCAACGCCGATCCATCGGCGCTCTTTCGCCCCGGTGCGCGCCGCCTGGGAGGCCGTTGCCGCCACAGCACCCGGCGTACCCAAGGGCTTGCTGCAGGACTGACGTTTCAAGCCTGGCTGGGTACAATCCCGATCTTCGTTTTTCGTGTTCCAGCGTTATAGGATCTTCATGTCGGCTTCTTTCGTTCATCTGCGCCTGCACACCGAATACTCCCTGGTCGACGGGCTGGTCCGGGTCAAACCGCTGGTCAAGGCGCTGACGGGCATGAACATGCCGGCGGTCGCCGTCACCGATCAGGGCAACATGTGCTCGCTGGTCAAGTTCTACAAGGCGGCGCAAGGGGCCGGCATCAAGCCGATCTGCGGCGCCGACCTGTGGCTGGCCGGCAAGAATGCCGATGCACCGTTGAGCCGCCTGAGCCTGCTGGTGATGAACCCGCTGGGCTATCGCAACCTGACCGAGCTGATTTCCCGTGGCTTCACCGAAGGCCAGCGCAATGGCTTTGTGATCGTCGAGCGCGAGTGGGTGGCCCAGGCCAGCGAAGGCCTGATCGCGCTGTCGGCGGCCAAAGAGGGCGAGATCGGCATGGCCCTGCTCGGCAACAATGCCGATGAGGCCGACCAGTTGTTGCGTGAGTGGATGGCGGTATTCCCCGACCGCTTCTACATCGAGTTGCAGCGCACCAACCGCGTCAACGACGAAGAGCACGTGCATGCCGCCGTTGCCCTGGCCGATCGCCATGGCGCGCCGCTGGTGGCGACCAACGATGTGCGCTTCATCCGCGAAGAAGACTTTGCCGCCCACGAAACCCGCGTGTGCATCGGCGAAGGCCGGGCGCTGGACGACCCGCGCCGCTCGCGCAATTACAGCGATCAGCAGTACCTCAAAAGTGCGGAAGAAATGGCCGCGCTGTTCAGTGACCTGCCCGAGGCGCTGGAAAACACCGTCGAGATCGCCAAGCGCTGTAACATCGACGTCAAGCTGGGCACGCACTTTTTGCCCAATTTCCCGATCCCCGATGGCATGACCATCGACGAATACTTTCGCAAGGTCTCTTTCGACGGGCTTGAAGAACGTCTTCAGGTGCTGCTGCCCAAAGACTCGGAAAACTATGAAGAACGCCGGCAGGTGTATGTCGACCGGTTGAATTTCGAGCTGGATATCATCATCCAGATGGGCTTTCCCGGTTACTTCCTGATCGTGATGGACTTCATCCAGTGGGCCAAGAACAACGGCGTGCCGGTAGGCCCGGGCCGGGGGTCGGGTGCCGGATCGCTGGTGGCCTATGTGCAGAAGATCACCGACCTCGATCCGCTGGAATACGACCTGCTGTTCGAGCGCTTTCTTAACCCCGAGCGGGTTTCGATGCCCGACTTCGACGTCGACTTCTGCATGGACGGCCGCGACCGCGTCATCGAATACGTGGCCGAGAAATATGGCCGCAACGCGGTCAGCCAGATCATCACCTTCGGTTCCATGGCGGCCAAGGCGGTGGTGCGCGACGTGGCGCGCGTGCAGGGCAAGTCCTATGGGCTGGCCGATCGCTTGTCGAAGATGATTCCTTTTGAAGTCGGCATGACGCTGGAGAAGGCCTTCGAGCAGGAAGAGATTCTGCGCGACTTCCTCAAGAACGACGAAGAAGCGGCCGAAATCTGGGAAATGGCGCTCAAGCTCGAGGGTGTGGTGCGTAACGTCGGCAAACACGCCGGTGGCGTGGTGATCGCGCCAACCAAACTGACCGACTTTGCACCCATTTATTGCGACGAGGCCGGCGACGGTCTGGTGACCCAGTTCGACAAGGACGACGTCGAGGCGGCGGGTCTGGTGAAGTTCGACTTCCTCGGCCTGCGGACCCTGACGATCATCGACTGGGCGCTGGACACCATCAACCGTGAGCGGGCCAAGGAAGACAAGGCGCCGCTGGATATCGCCTTTATTCCGCTGGACGACAAGCCGACCTACGAACTGTTACAGCGCGCCGAGACCACGGCGGTGTTCCAGCTTGAATCGCGAGGCATGAAAGAGCTGATCAAAAAGCTCAAGCCCGACTGCCTGGAAGACTTGATCGCACTGGTGGCCCTGTTTCGTCCGGGGCCCCTGCAATCGGGCATGGTCGATGACTTCATCAACCGTAAGCACGGCCGCGCAGAGCTGGCCTATCCGCACCCCGATTATCAGTACGAAGGCCTCAAGCCCGTTCTGGCACCGACCTACGGCATCATTCTGTATCAGGAACAAGTGATGCAGATTGCCCAGGTCATGGCCGGCTACACCCTGGGTGGCGCCGACATGCTGCGCCGCGCCATGGGCAAGAAAAAGCCCGAAGAAATGGCCAAGCAGCGTGGCGGTTTCATTGAGGGTTGCAAGAACAACAACATCGAGCCGGATCTGGCAGGCAACATCTTCGATCTGGTAGAAAAATTCGCCGGCTACGGCTTCAACAAGTCTCACTCGGCCGCCTATGGTCTGGTCTCTTACCAGACCGCCTGGCTGAAAATGCACTACCCGGCGCCGTTCATGGCGGCGGTGCTGTCGGCGGACATGCACAACACCGACAAGGTCGTGACCCTGATCGAAGAAGTGCGCAGCATGAAGCTGCGCCTGGATGCGCCGGACGTGAACATGTCCGAGTTCAAGTTCACGGTCAGTGACGACGGACGGATCATCTACGGTCTGGGTGCGATCAAGGGCGTGGGTGAGGGCCCGGTAGAGGCGATTACCGAAGCGCGTCGTAACGGGCCTTTCAAGGACCTGTTCGACTTCTGTGCGCGGGTCGATCTCAAACGGGTCAACAAGCGAACCCTCGATGGCCTGATTCGCAGCGGTGCGCTGGACCGTCTGGGGCCGTATTTCGAGCTGGAACCCAAGGCGTATCAGGCCAACATCGACCGTAACCGCTCGGTGTTGCTGACCGCGCTGGAAGAAGCCATCCAGTCGGCCGAACAGACTGCGCGCAGCCGCGACAGCGGGCACAGCGACCTGTTTGGTGGTCTGTTCGAAGCCGAAGACGCCGATGTCTATGCCAACCATCGCAAGACCCGCGAGATCACCCTCAAGGAACGCCTGCGCGGTGAGAAAGAAACCCTGGGCCTGTACCTGACCGGCCACCCGATCGATGAATACGAAGGTGAGATACGCAGGTTTGCCCGTCAGCGCATCATCGACTTGAAGCCGGCGCGCGATACGCAGACCGTGGCGGGGCTGGTGATTGCCTTGCGGGTGATGAAAAACAAGAAGGGCGACAAGATGGGGTTCATTACCCTGGACGACCGTTCTGCGCGTATCGAAGCCTCGCTGTTTGCCGAGGCGTTTCACGCCGCTCAGTCGCTGTTGCAGACCGATGCTATCGTGGTGGTCGAAGGTGAGGTCAGTAACGATGATTTCTCCGGTGGCCTGCGCTTGCGTGCCAAGCGCGTCATGAGCATCGAAGATGCCCGTACCGGTCTTGCCGAAAGCCTGCGCGTGACGGTGGATACCGACGCCCTCAAGGGCGACCGGCTGCGCTGGTTGGGGGATCTGTGCAAGCGCCATCGCGGTGCCTGCCCGGTGACCCTCGATTACACAGGGCTGGATGCCCAGGCGATATTGCAGTTTGGCGACAGCTGGAGAATCGACCCTGCCGACAGCCTGATTCAGGCGTTGCGTGACCAGTTCGGCAAGCAGAACGTCTTCCTCCAGTATCGTTAAGCGCTTAAAGTAGCGAGTTTTTAACCTCGACCTGAAAGCGCCCCTTCCGTATGGTGGGGCGCTTTTACAGATCAACCGGCCGGCCTCTTGGCCGTCGACCCAAGACGGATGCCTATGAACCCGAATTTTCTCGATTTCGAACAGCCTATCGCTGACTTGCAAGCCAAGATCGAAGAGCTGCGCCTGGTAGGCAATGACAACTCGCTGAACATCAGCGACGAGATCTCCCGACTGCAGGACAAGAGCAATACGCTTACCGAAAGCATCTTCGGCAACCTGACCAGCTGGCAGATCGCACGGATGGCGCGTCACCCGCGTCGTCCTTATACCCTGGACTACATCGAGCACATCTTTACCGAATTCGACGAGCTGCACGGCGACCGGCACTTTGCCGATGACGCTGCCCTTGTCGGCGGTGTGGCACGCCTGGATGATCAGCCCGTGATGGTGATCGGTCACCAGAAAGGCCGTGAAGTCCGCGAGAAGGTACGTCGCAACTTCGGCATGCCGCGTCCGGAAGGCTACCGCAAGGCCTGCCGTCTGATGGAAATGGCCGAGCGTTTCAAGATGCCGATCATGACCTTCATCGATACGCCGGGGGCTTACCCCGGGATCGACGCCGAAGAGCGCAACCAGAGCGAAGCGATTGCCTGGAACCTGCGCGTCATGGCGCGTCTGAAAACCCCGATCATTGCCACTGTGATCGGTGAAGGCGGTTCTGGCGGCGCACTGGCCATCGGTGTTTGCGACCAGTTGAACATGCTGCAGTATTCGACCTATGCGGTGATTTCGCCGGAAGGTTGCGCGTCGATTCTGTGGAAAACCGCCGAGAAGGCGCCGGACGCCGCTGAGGCCATGGGTATCACCGCCGAACGCCTGAAGGGCCTGGGTATCGTCGACAAGGTGATCAACGAGCCACTGGGTGGCGCGCACCGTGATCCGGCGGCCGCTGCCGCGCTGATCCGCGAAGAGTTGCTAGGCCAGCTGGACTCGCTGAAGAAGTTCGACAGTGCTGCATTACTGGCGCGCCGTTATGAGCGTCTGATGAGCTACGGCGTCTGACATGACGTTGCCCCCGACCGTGTCATGAGCGATCACGCGTTATACGTCGCCCTCGCTCGGGCGCTGTCGGGGGCTGACGCGGCGCCTGCCTTGCATGTCGCGTTCTCCGGTGGTCTGGATTCCACTGTCCTGCTGCACCTGCTGGTCGCACTTTCAAAGCGCCAGCCACTCCCGCCGATTCATGCCATTCATGTCCATCACGGTTTGCAAGCGACGGCTGACGCCTGGCCTGAGCATTGTCGCCAGGTCTGCATGGCGCTGGGCGTGCCCTTGCGCGTAGAAAAGGTTCAGGTGCGCAGCGGCGCCAGCCTTGAAGAGGCGGCGCGTCAGGCACGCTATGCCGCGTTTACGCATGTGCTGGGGGCGGGTGAATGGTTGCTTGTGGCCCAGCATCGCGACGATCAGGCCGAAACGTTGCTGTTTCGTCTGTTACGTGGTGCCGGCGTGCGCGGTCTGGCGGCCATGGCGCCGCATCGGGCGTTAGGACAGGGCAGTCTGCTGCGCCCGTTGTTGGGCGTCTCTCGCTCGGAGCTTGAAGGCTATGCGCAGCGACATAGCCTGAGTTGGGTCGAGGATCCGAGCAATCAGGACACGCATTACTCGCGCAACTTTCTGCGCGCTCAGGTGCTGCCGCTGTTGCAGGCACGCTGGCCGCAGGCGCAGACCAGCCTGGCGCGCAGTGCGGCGCATCTGGGCGAGGCTCAGCAATTGCTCGATGAGCTGGCGGTCGAAGATCTGGCAGATGCGCGTTCGTGTGACATCGGCCTTTTTTCCTGGCTTGTTCTGCCGGTGCTGGCCATGGCGCCGCTGGCCGGACTTTCCGAGGCACGTCAGCGTAATGCCCTGCGCCACTGGCTGGCGTCATTGACCCGGCTGCCGGACACCGATCATTGGGCCGGCTGGAAAGACCTGCGCGACGCCCAGCCTTCGGCGCATCCCGTCTGGCGTCTGGCCGATGGCGAGTTGCATCGGGCAGGCGAACATATGTTCTGGCTGGCGGGTGACTGGTTGCATCAGCCTTGCGGCGTATCTGTCTGGCACGACTTGACGCAACCGCAGGTCTTGCCCGGCAATGGCGTACTGGGTTTTTCAGGCGAAGTGCCGCAAGGAACGTTTGAAATACGCTATCGCCAGGGCGGGGAAGTCATGAGCGTACCCGGACGCGGGCAGCGTGATCTGAAGCGGCTGTTCAACGAAAAAAAACTGCCGGGTTTTGTCCGCACGCGTCTGCCACTGCTGTTTCAGGGCGGTCGCCTGGTGGCGGTGGCCAATCTGTCAGGGCTGGACCGCGTGGGCGAAAAAGGTGCGCAGTTGTGCTGGAGTGCGCCGACGAGCGACCAATGTTTGAGCTGATAGGCCCTTTCCGGTAGACTACGCTCCCTTCTTGATACAGCTTGTGTCAGTGGTTTCCAATTGACTCAAGTTGCCGATTTTCAACCCGTGTTTACGGGGCAATCTTTTAACGTGTGGCGCAATGGACAGGCCTATGGCCAGTCGGTTTCAACGCAGCAGTTTCAGGCATGCATTGTGAACCTGGTGGGCAATCGGGGGCTTCGGCCTTCCTTCGCTTTCCCCGGCGGCTCTGACCGCTTTAACGCAGACTTCTAGGGTTTTTCATGACGCGCTTCATCTTCGTCACGGGCGGTGTTGTTTCTTCATTGGGGAAAGGCATTGCCTCAGCTTCATTGGCGGCCATCCTGGAGGCGAGGGGACTTAAGGTCACCATGCTCAAGCTGGACCCCTACATTAACGTCGACCCGGGCACCATGAGCCCGTTCCAGCACGGTGAAGTGTTCGTCACCCACGACGGCGCCGAAACCGACCTGGACCTGGGCCACTACGAGCGGTTCATCCGCACGACCATGACCCAGAACAACAACTTCACCACCGGCCGTGTCTACGAACACGTGTTGCGCAAGGAGCGCCGTGGTGATTATCTGGGTGCGACCATTCAGGTCATCCCGCACATCACCGACGAAATCAAGCGCCGGATCATCAAGGGCGCCGGCGATGCTGACGTGGCCCTGGTCGAGATCGGCGGCACGGTCGGCGACATCGAGTCGCAACCGTTCCTTGAGGCGATTCGTCAACTGCGCTTCGAAGTGGGCGCCAAGCGCGCCATGCTGATGCACCTGACGCTGGTTCCTTACATCGCCACTGCGGGTGAAACCAAGACCAAGCCGACCCAGCACTCGGTCAAGGAACTGCGCTCCATCGGCCTGCAGCCTGATGTACTGATCTGCCGTTCCGATCACCCGATCGACGTGTCGTCGCGTCGCAAGATCGCGCAGTTCACCAACGTTGAAGAGCGTGCGGTCATCGGTCTGGAAGACGCCGACACCATCTACAAGATCCCGGGCATCCTGCATGCTCAGGGCCTGGATGATTTCGTCGTCGAGCGCTTTGGCCTGCAATGCGGCGGCGCCGATCTGTCCGAATGGGACGCGGTAGTCGACGCCAAGCTCAACCCAGAGCATGAAGTGACCATCGCCATGGTCGGCAAGTACATGGAGCTGCTCGATGCGTACAAATCGCTGATCGAGGCCATGAGCCACGCCGGTATCACCAACCGCACCAAGGTCAATCTGCGCTACATCGACTCCGAAGACATCGAGAACCAGGGCACTGGCCTGCTCGAAGGTGTCGACGCGATTCTGGTGCCGGGCGGCTTCGGTCTGCGCGGTGTCGAAGGCAAGATCACTGCCGTACAATTCGCCCGCGAAAACAAGGTCCCTTACCTGGGTATCTGTCTGGGCATGCAAGTGGCGGTCATCGAGTTCGCACGTAACGTGCTGGGCTGGAAAGACGCCAACTCTACCGAGTTCGACCGTACCGTCGCACATCCGGTCGTGGGCCTGATCACCGAGTGGGAAGATGCCACCGGTGCGGTCGAAACCCGCACCGAAAGCTCCGACCTGGGTGGCACCATGCGTCTGGGCGCTCAAGAGTGCCAGCTGTTGCCGGGCACCAAGGTGCACGACTGCTATGCCAAGGATGTGATTGTCGAGCGTCATCGTCATCGCTACGAGGTCAACAACAAGCTGCTGCCACAACTGATCGAGGCCGGCCTGCAAATCTCTGGTCGCTCCGGTGATGGCGCGCTGGTTGAAGTGGTTGAAGCGGCTGATCACCCATGGTTCGTGGCGTGCCAGTTCCACCCTGAGTTCACCTCGACGCCGCGTGACGGGCATCCGCTGTTCAGCGGTTTCGTCAAGGCTGCCCTGGCTCAACATCAGAAGAACGCCTGATTCGGGATATCAAGTACATGGCTCAGAAAATCATTCGCGTAGGCTCCATCGAGATCGCCAACGACAAGCCCCTGGTCCTGTTCGGCGGCATGAACGTGCTGGAGTCCCGTGACCTGGCCATGCAGATCTGCGAGCAATACGTGCGCGTTACCGAGAAACTCGGTATCCCGTACGTGTTCAAGGCCAGTTTCGACAAGGCCAATCGCTCCTCGATCAATTCCTATCGGGGGCCGGGGCTGGAAGAGGGCTTGCGCATTTTCGAAGAGATCAAGCGCACCTTCAATGTGCCGCTGATCACCGATGTGCATGAACCGCACCAGGCCGCTGCGGTGGCCGAAGTGTGCGACATCATCCAGTTGCCGGCCTTTCTGTCGCGTCAGACCGATCTGGTCGTGGCGATGGCAAAGACCGGTGCCGTGATCAACATCAAGAAAGCCCAGTTTCTCGCGCCTCAGGAAATGAAACACATCCTGACCAAGTGCGAAGAGGCGGGTAACGAGCAGTTGATCCTCTGCGAGCGTGGTTCGAGCTTCGGCTACAACAACCTGGTGGTCGACATGCTCGGCTTCGGCATCATGAAGCAGTTCGAGTACCCGGTGTTCTTCGACGTGACCCATGCCCTGCAAATGCCGGGCGGTCGCTCCGATTCGGCCGGCGGTCGCCGTGCCCAGGTGCTGGAACTGGCCAAGGCTGGTCTGTCGCAAGGTCTGGCCGGGTTGTTCCTGGAAGCGCACCCGGACCCTGACAACGCCAAATGCGATGGTCCTTGCGCCCTGCGTCTGGACAAGCTGGAGCCGTTCCTGACCCAGCTCAAGGCCCTGGATGATCTGGTGAAAAGTTTTGCGCCCGTAGAGACCGCCTAAGTCCGGCTCTGCGGTAAAGTGCGCGCCCGGTCCTGCCGGTTTTCGGTCGGGCGCCACCCGTTTTTCCCTGCTGTGTCGTTTACGTCAATCTTGGAGTGTTCACAACAATGGCAAAAATCGTCGACATCAAAGGTCGTGAAGTTCTCGACTCCCGTGGCAACCCCACTGTCGAAGCTGACGTGCTTCTCGACAATGGCATCATCGGTTCGGCCTGTGCGCCATCCGGTGCTTCGACCGGCTCGCGCGAAGCGCTCGAGCTGCGTGATGGCGACAAGAGCCGTTACCTGGGTAAAGGTGTTCTCAAAGCGGTAGCCAATATCAACGGCCCTATTCGCGACCTGCTGCTGGGCAAAGACCCGGTCGACCAGAAAGCGCTGGACCAGGCGATGATTGCCCTCGACGGTACTGAAAACAAAGGTAGCCTGGGCGCTAACGCCATCCTCGCTGTGTCCCTCGCGGCTGCCAAGGCCGCGGCTCAGGATCAGGACCTGCCGCTGTACGCGCACATCGCCAACCTCAATGGCACCCCGGGCGTCTACTCGATGCCGGTGCCGATGATGAACATCATCAACGGTGGCGAGCACGCCGATAACAACGTCGACATTCAAGAGTTCATGGTTCAGCCGGTTGGCGCCAAGACCTTCTCCGACGCGCTGCGCATGGGCACCGAGATTTTCCATCACCTCAAGGCTGTACTGAAGGCCCGCGGCCTGAACACTGCCGTGGGTGACGAAGGTGGTTTCGCGCCAAACCTGGCTTCCAACGAAGACGCCCTGAGCGCCATCGCCGAAGCGGTAGCCAATGCCGGTTACACCCTGGGCACCGACGTGACCCTGGCACTGGACTGCGCCGCCAGCGAGTTCTATGAAGAAGGCGGCAAGTACAACCTGTCCGGCGAAGGCCAGTCCTTCGACGCCGCCGGTTTTGCCGACTATCTGGCAGGTCTGGCCAGCCGTTACCCGATCATCTCGATCGAAGACGGCCTGGACGAGTCCGACTGGGCTGGCTGGAAAATCCTTACCGACAAGATCGGCGACAAGGTGCAACTGGTGGGCGACGACCTGTTCGTGACCAACACCAAGATCCTGAAAGAAGGCATCGAGAAGAACATCGCCAACTCGATCCTGATCAAGTTCAACCAGATCGGTACCCTGACCGAGACGCTGGAAGCCATTCAGATGGCCAAGGCTGCCGGTTACACTGCAGTGATCTCGCACCGTTCCGGTGAAACCGAAGATTCGACCATTGCCGACCTGGCCGTGGGTACTGCTGCTGGCCAGATCAAGACAGGGTCTCTGTGCCGTTCCGACCGCGTCTCGAAGTACAACCAACTGCTGCGTATCGAAGAGCAATTGGGCTCCAAGGCTGTTTATCGCGGTCGTGCAGAGTTTCGCGGCTAAGCCATAGATGGTAAAACGGCAGGGCCTGCACGCGGTCTGTGCAGGTTGATGCCGATGTTGTGCTTATTGAGCCTGGCCTTTGTCAGGCTCAATGCCGTTGGTTGCTATGTTTCTGGCGCTGCCGCCTCATTACCGGGTCACTGATATTTAAATGCGCAGTCCTTACTGGTTGTTTCTCGTCCTGCTGTTGTTACTTGGCGGTCTGCAATATCGACTGTGGGTAGGTAACGGAAGTCTTGCGCAAGTGGCCAGCCTGACCCAGCAGATCGCGGATCAACATGCCGAGAATCAAAACCTGCTTGAACGCAATCGGGTGCTGGATGCTGAAGTCATGGAGCTGAAAAAAGGTCTGGAGACCGTCGAAGAGCGTGCCCGCCATGAGCTGGGTATGGTCAAAGATGGCGAAACGCTTTATCAGTTGGCGCGCTGAGCATGAGCAATGCATTGCCTTTTTTCTGGGCCGTCATTCCCGCCGCAGGCGTGGGTGCCCGTATGGCCGCAGACCGTCCCAAGCAATATCTGGCATTGGGCGGCCTCACTATTCTTGAACACAGCCTGCTGTGTTTTCTCGATCATCCGCGGCTCAAGGGGCTGGTCATCAGCCTGGCCGAGGATGATCCCTACTGGCCGACCTTGCCCTGTGCTCTGGATTCACGGATTCAGCGCGTCACCGGTGGCAAGGAACGCGCCGATTCGGTGCTCAATGCCTTGTTGCACCTGCATGCGCAGGGTGCAGGCGACGATGACTGGGTGCTGGTGCACGATGCGGCGCGGCCCAATCTGGCGCGCAGCGATCTGGATAACCTGCTGGGCGAACTGGCCGATGATCCGGTCGGCGGCCTTCTGGCGGTGCCGGCCCGCGATACCCTCAAGCGTGCCGATGCCCAGGGGCGAGTGGCCGAAACGGTCGACCGCAGCCTGATCTGGCAAGCCTATACGCCGCAGATGTTCCGTCTTGGCGCCTTGCACCGTGCGCTGGCCGACAGCCTGGTGGCCCATGTACCGATCACCGATGAGGCCTCGGCCATCGAGTGGTCCGGTGCCGCGCCGCGCCTGGTCGAAGGCCGTGCCGACAATATCAAGGTCACCCGTCCCGAAGACCTTGAATGGCTGCGCCAGCGCCGGCAAGGCAGCGTTTAGCCTGCCGCGTATTCCTTGCGCTGCGTCAGGCCCTGCTTGAGGTAATCGACCAGCTTGCGCACCTTGGGCGACAAGTGCCGCTGTTGCGGGTACAGCGCCCAGACCGCCGTGTTGGGCGGCTGATGAGCCTCCAGCAGAGAAACAAGAGCGCCACTGTGCAAGTGTTCAAGCACGTAATAGTCCGGTAACTGGCACAGGCCCGTGCCATTCAAAGCAGCATCGAGCACCGCCTGGCCACTGTTGCAGCGCCAGTTGCCTTGCACGCGTTGAGAAAATTCCCGGCCATTTTGCTGCAGCAGCCAGGTGTCGCTGCTGCCGATCAGGCAGTTGTGGCGGTTCAATTCCGACAGGCTGTGCGGCCTGCCATAACGCTCCAGATACGACGGCGAGGCGCACAGGTACATGCGTCGTGGCGCCAGGCGCGTGGCGACCATGCGCGAATCCTGCAAGCGCCCCAGGCGAATCGCCAGGTCCAGGCCTTCATGCACCAGGTCCAGAGTGTCGTTGCTCAACTCGATGTCGACGCGCAACTGCGGGTAACTTTCCATGAAGCGGGTCACCAGCGGTGCGATAAAGCGCTCGCCGTAAGCGACTGCGCACGTCATGCGCAACAGCCCTTTGGGCTCGCTGTTCAGATCGCCCACCGCGCGCAGGGCTTCTTCGCGGCCATCTTGCAGGCGCTGACAATGCTGCAAGAAGGTTTGCCCGGCTTCGGTGAGGGTGACCCGGCGGGTACTGCGGTATAGCAGGCGGGTCTGCAGGCGTTCTTCAAGGCGCATGATCTGCCGGCTGACATGTGAAGACGACACGCCCAGCCGCTGCGCCGCCGCTGTGAACTGGCCGCTTTCAGCGACCGCCACAAACTCATCCAGACCTTCCCAGCGGTTGGCGTACATTGATTATCCCTGTGCAGCAATAATGTTTTGCTTTTGTCTGGATTATTCATCATTCAGCAGCGTAATACACTCCGGGTCTGTTTTTACCCAAATGGAGAGACCCAATGATCAAGTCACGCGCCGCTGTCGCCTTTGAAGCCAAGAAGCCGCTGGAGATTGTCGAAATCGATGTGGCCATGCCCAAGGCTGGCGAAGTGCTGCTGAGGGTCGTTGCCTCGGGTGTTTGCCACACCGACGCCTACACCTTGTCCGGTGCCGATCCCGAAGGGATTTTTCCGGCGATCCTGGGCCACGAAGGCGGCGCAATCGTCGAGGCTATCGGTGAGGGCGTGACCTCGGTGGCAGTGGGCGATCACGTTATTCCGCTGTACACCCCGGAATGCCGTCAGTGCAAATTCTGCCTGTCGGGCAAGACCAACCTCTGTCAGTCGATCCGTGCGACCCAGGGCAAGGGCCTGATGCCGGACGGCACTGCGCGCTTCTCTTACAAGGGTCAGCCGATTTTCCACTACATGGGCACCTCGACCTTTTCCGAGTACACCGTGCTGCCGGAAATCTCGGTGGCCAAGATCCAGAAAGATGCCCCGCTGGAGAAGGTTTGCCTGCTGGGTTGCGGCGTGACCACCGGCATCGGTGCGGTGCTCAATACCGCCAAGGTCAAGCCGGGTGACACCGTGGCCATCTTCGGCCTGGGCGGCATCGGTCTGTCGGCAATCATCGGTGCGGTCAAGGCCAAGGCCTCGCGCATCATTGCCATCGACATCAACCCGTCCAAGTTCGATATCGCCCGTCAGCTGGGGGCTACCGACTTCATCAATCCGAAAGAATACGATCGCCCGATCCAGGAAGTGATTGTCGACCTGACCGATGGTGGTGTCGACTTCTCGTTCGAGTGCATCGGCAACGTGCAACTGATGCGCGCTGCGCTGGAGTGCTGCCACAAGGGCTGGGGCGAGTCGGTGATCATCGGCGTGGCCGGTGCCGGCCAGGAAATCGCTACCCGTCCGTTCCAGTTGGTGACCGGTCGCGTCTGGCGCGGTTCGGCCTTCGGTGGCGTGCGTGGCCGTACCGAACTGCCGAGCTACGTCGACATGGCGCAAAGCGGCGAGATTCCGCTGGACGACTTCATCACCCACACCATGGGCCTTGAAGACATCAACAAGGCATTCGACCTGATGCACGAAGGCAAGAGCATTCGCTCCGTCATCCATTTCTAAAGAAGCCGCAAGCGTTGAGCTGCAAGCGGCAAGAGGGTGCCCGCCTTTACTTGCCGCTTGCAGCCATGAGCTTGCAGCTTGGAGCTATCCAATGGGCCTTGAAAATATTTCCTGCCAGAAGAGCTTTGGTGGCTGGCACAAGCGCTACAGGCACACCTCCAAAGTGCTGGGCTGCGACATGGTTTTCGCCGTGTATTTGCCGCCGCAGGCGGAGCAGGGCGGCAAGCTGCCGGTACTGTACTGGCTGTCGGGGCTGACCTGCACCGATGAAAACTTCATGCAAAAGGCTGGCGCGCATCGGCTGGCGGCTGAGCTCGGGATCATCATCGTGGCGCCGGACACCAGTCCGCGCGGCCCCGATGTGCCGGGTGACCCGGACGGTGCCTGGGATTTCGGCCTTGGCGCAGGGTTCTACCTCAATGCCACCGAGCAGCCGTATGCCAAGCATTACCGCATGCACGACTATGTGGTCGACGAGTTGCCGGCGCTGATCGAGTCGCACTTTCCGGCGTCTCAGGCGCGTGGTATCAGCGGCCACTCCATGGGTGGCCATGGCGCGTTGGTCTGTGCCTTGCGCAACCCTGGGCGTTATCAATCGGTGTCGGCATTTTCACCGATCAGCAATCCGGTGGACTGCCCGTGGGGTCAGAAAGCGTTTTCGCGCTATCTGGGCGAGGATCGTTCGCGCTGGCGTGAGTGGGATGCCAGCCTGCTGCTGGCGCAGGCCACGCAGAAGCTGCCGATTCTGGTGGATCAGGGCGACCGCGACGATTTTCTGGTCAACCAGCTCAAGCCAGAGGCGCTGGTGCAGGCCGCCAAGGCTGCGGGCCATCCGTTGAATCTGCGTCTGCAGCCCGGCTATGACCACAGTTACTACTTCATCGCCAGCTTCATCGAAGAACACCTGCGGCATCACGCCACAGCCCTGAACGCTTATTGAGTGCAATCAGGTCAGTTCAACTGACCGTGTGCCTTGCAAAGCAGGTAGAATCGCGCCCTGACTTTTTTCAGGGCGTTTTTCTATGCGTATTGGCCATGGCTACGATGTGCACCGTTTCGCCGAAGGCGATTTCATTACCTTGGGCGGCGTGCGGATTGCACACGGTTTCGGCCTGCTGGCCCATTCCGATGGCGATGTCCTGTTGCATGCCTTGAGCGATGCCTTGCTGGGGGCCGCCGCACTGGGCGACATCGGCAAGCACTTTCCGGACACCGATCCACAGTTCAAGGGTGCTGACAGCCGTGTATTGCTGCGCCATGTGATGGCGCAGGTACAGAGCAAAGGCTGGAAGGTCGGTAACGTCGACGCCACCATCGTTGCCCAGGCGCCGAAGATGGCGCCGTATATCCAGGCCATGCGCGAGCTGATCGCCGAGGACCTGCAGGTCGATCTCGATCAGGTCAACGTCAAAGCCACCACCACGGAAAAACTCGGCTTCGTCGGCCGCGAAGAAGGTATTGCCGTGCATGCCGTCGCACTGTTGCTGCGCGCATGAACGACCTTCAACTGCTGGGTCCGCGGGCTTACGGAGAGGCGTTGGGTACAGCCGTGCTCAAGGCCACTGCCGATGATTTTCAGGTCGATGAGGTGCTCGACATCCCGTTGTCCGGCGATGGTGAGCATCTGTGGCTGTGGGTCGAAAAGCGCGACCTGAACACCGAAGAGGCCGCTCGCCGGCTGGCGCGTGCTGCCGGGGTGCCGTTGCGTACCGTCAGCTATGCCGGTCTCAAGGACCGTCAGGCGTTGACCCGTCAGTGGTTCAGCATTCAGTTGCCGGGCAAGGCCGACCCGGACCTGTCGGCGGCCGAAGATGACACCCTGACGATTCTTTCGCGTGGCCGGCACCGCCGTAAACTGCAACGCGGTGCGCATGCTGCCAACGGTTTTACCTTGCGCCTGACGGGGTTGAAGGCCGACAAGCCCGCCTTGCAGCAGCGCCTGGAAGCCATTGCAGCCCAGGGCGTGCCCAATTACTTCGGTGCCCAGCGTTTCGGCTATGAGGGCGGCAACCTGGCCCAGGCCCGCGACTATGCCGCACGCCTGGCCTTGCCCGAACAGCGTGCGGTACGCTCGCGGCTGTTGTCGACGGCGCGCAGTTACCTGTTCAACCGGGTTCTGGCGGCGCGGGTCAGCGAGGGCAACTGGAACAAGGCGCAAGTGGGCGACTTGCTGGCGTTCACTGACAGCCGCAGCTTCTTTGTGGCCGGCAGCGAGGAGTGCAACGATCCACGCCTGGCGATTCTCGACCTGCACCCTACCGGTCCGCAGTGGGGCGCCGGAGCCTCGCCGGCCAGCGGTGCCACAGGTGAGCTGGAAAACGGCCTGGCAAGCAGCGAAGCGGCACTGTGCGAGTGGCTGGTGCGGGCGGGAATGGAACACGAACGACGTATTCTGCGACTGCCCATTGGCCGTTTGGCATGGCATTATCCCGAGTCTGACATTCTGCAACTGGAATTTGTCCTTCCGCCCGGATGTTTCGCCACCGTTCTGGTACGCGAACTCGTCGATCTGGTGCCGGTCGGGCTAACGGATAGCCCATGCGTATTCTGATTTCAAACGATGACGGGGTCGCCGCGCCCGGTCTGGCAGCGCTGTACGCCGCGTTGTCGGACTATGCCGAGTGCACGGTGATTGCCCCGGATCAAGACAAGAGCGGTGCCAGCAGTTCATTGACGCTGGATCGCCCGCTGCACCCACAAACGCTGGATAACGGTTTCATCAGCGTCAATGGCACGCCCACAGACTGCGTACACCTGGGCCTCAACGGGCTGTTGCCGTATGAGTGCGATATGGTGGTGTCGGGTATCAATCTTGGCGCCAACCTTGGCGATGACGTGCTGTATTCAGGCACGGTGGCTGCCGCTCTGGAGGGCCGCTTCCTGCAGCGTCCCAGCATGGCCTTTTCGTTTTTGTCGCGTCAGCCGGACAACCTTGCGACGGCGGCCCATTACGCCCGCCTGCTGGTCGAGGCGCACGAACAACTCGACCTGCCGCCACGCACCGTATTGAACGTGAACATTCCCAACCTGCCGCTGGATCGGGTGCGTGGCATTCAACTGACCCGGCTGGGACATCGGGCTCGCGCCGCTGCACCGGTCAGGGTGGTTGACCCGCGTGGTCGGGCCGGTTACTGGATAGCGGCAGCCGGGGACGCCGAAGACGGCGGAGCGGGTACCGATTTCCATGCGGTGATGCAAGGGTATGTATCGATCACCCCCTTGCAGCTCGATCGTACTTTTCAGGACGGTTTCAGCAGTCTGAATACTTGGCTTGGAGGGTTACGCTGATGTCCCGTGACCATGATGACTTGCTGCGCCGTGGCATCGGCATGACTTCGCAGCGTACCCGCGAGCGGTTGATCCAGCGATTGTCCGAAGAGGGAGTGGCCGACAGGCGGGTGCTTGATGTCATCCGCAAGACGCCACGTCACCTGTTCGTCGATGAGGCGCTGGCACACCGGGCCTATGAAGACACCGCTTTGCCTATCGGCCATAACCAGACCATTTCCCAGCCCTATATGGTGGCACGCATGAGCGAGCTGCTGCTGGAGGCCGGGCCTCTGGACAAGGTCATGGAGATCGGTACCGGTTCCGGTTACCAGACGGCTGTGCTGGGACAGCTGGTCGAGCGGGTGTTCTCCGTCGAACGCATCAAGGTGTTACAGGATCGTGCCAAAGAACGCCTGATCGAACTGAACGTGCGCAATGTGGTGTTTCGCTGGGGTGACGGTTGGGAAGGCTGGCCTGCACTGGCGCCTTACAACGGTATCATTGTCACGGCGGTGGCCACCGATGTGCCTCAGGCCCTGCTCGATCAACTGGCCCCCGGTGGGCGGATGGTCATCCCGGTGGGCTCGGGCGAGGTTCAACAGTTGCTGATGATCGTGCGTGAAGAACACGGGTTCTCCCGGCGAGTGCTGGGCGCCGTGCGTTTTGTACCGTTGCTCAATGGCCCTCTGGCCTGAACGGTCAGGCCTGTGAACATCGGGGAATTCTGTACGCCGCCGTCGGTCTATCACCTGCCTGCAGGTCTTGATATGGCAGCATGGCATTATTGTCTGGTGCCAGTTGTTTCAGGCAAGTGCGCGTAACACCGGTTACACTCGCTGCTCATCATGGGTGCAGCGCAACAGGCATCATTTCAAATCAATCACCAGGAAAGGGAGTGGCGGGTGAGTCACACAGTCATTCGGCAGCTTAGGTTTTTGACAGGTTTTCAGCGTCTGGTGATTGGCCTTGCCCTGAGCGTCCTTCTGGTCGGCTGCTCCAGCTCGCCTTCGAGTGGCGTTCGCGTCGTCGATCGCAACGGTAATCCCGTGCAACAGCGCACGCCGACCACCTCCGGGCAATACGTGGTCAAGCGCGGCGACACCCTGTTTTCCATCGCCTTCCGTTATGGCTGGGACTGGAAGGCACTGGCGGTGAGCAACGCGATTCCTGAGCCCTACACCATCCGCCCCGGGCAGACCATTCGTTTCGACGGGCGCTCGGATGCAGCACCGAATGTGGCCAGCACACCGGTGCGTAGCGGGCCTGTCAGCACGTCGACGTCCGTGACCAGCAGTGGCTCGGGGTCTGTAAAAACCACGGTCATCTCCAGGCCGGTCGCTGTAACGCCAGTGGTCATTCCACCGGCGGCAACCAATGCGCAGACGCCGGCAGGGCGCTCTCCAACGGGCTGGACGTGGCCGGCTAGTGGCGTTTTGATAGGAAAATTTTCTTCAAACGGGAGTTTGAATAAAGGCATTGATATCGCAGGAGATTTGGGACAGCCTGTTTTAGCTGCGTCTGATGGTTCAGTGGTTTACGCCGGAAGTGGACTACGGGGCTACGGCGAATTGATCATCATCAAACACAGTGATACCTACGTCAGTGCCTACGGTCATAACCGCAGGCTGCTGGTACAGGAAGGGCAACAGGTCAAGGCAGGGCAGACAATTGCCGAGATGGGGTCAACGGGGACTGACCGGGTGAAGCTGCATTTCGAGATTCGCCGCCAGGGTAAGCCTGTAGATCCGCTGCAATTCTTGCCACGTCGTTGAAAGTTGTCGGCCTGTTCCCGGCGAAACAGGAACAGGCCCAGGCGTTGCCATGGAAATCAGGTGACGCGGGGGCTTGAGGTCGAACTCACCAAAGGACTATAACAATGGCTCTTAGCAACGAGGCGCCGGAGTTTGACATCGATGATGAAGTGCTCCTTATGGAATCAGGCATTGTCCTGGAGCAGGTGTCTGACGATAAGCAATCGTCAACCGCAGTCTCGGCTCGCGCCAAGGCCAAAACTTCTTCTTCGCTCAAACAGCACAAGTATATCGATTACACCCGGGCGCTAGACGCCACCCAGCTCTACCTCAACGAAATCGGTTTTTCTCCTCTGCTGTCTCCGGAAGAAGAAGTTCACTTTGCGCGTCTGTCGCAACGTGGCGATCCTGCCGGCCGCAAGCGCATGATCGAAAGTAACCTGAGACTGGTGGTCAAGATTGCCAGGCGCTATGTCAATCGCGGCCTGTCATTGCTCGACCTTATCGAAGAAGGCAACCTGGGGCTGATTCGGGCTGTCGAAAAATTCGACCCTGAGCGTGGCTTCCGTTTTTCTACCTACGCCACCTGGTGGATTCGCCAGACCATCGAACGGGCGATCATGAACCAGACGCGAACCATTCGTCTGCCGATTCATGTCGTCAAAGAGTTGAACGTCTATTTGCGGGCTGCCCGTGAGCTGACCCAGAAGCTCGATCACGAGCCCTCTGCCGAAGAGATCGCCCACCTGCTGGAAAAACCCGTAAGCGAGGTCAAGCGCATGCTGGGCCTTAATGAGCGGGTGTCCTCGGTGGATGTGTCGCTGGGCCCGGACTCGGACAAGACACTGCTCGACACCCTCACCGACGATCGTCCAACCGATCCATGTGAATTGCTGCAGGACGACGATCTGTCGCAAAGCATCGATCAGTGGCTTTCGGAATTGACCGAAAAGCAGCGTGAGGTCGTGATTCGCCGCTTTGGGCTGCGTGGTCATGAAAGCAGCACGCTCGAAGATGTAGGCCTTGAAATCGGTCTGACCCGTGAGCGTGTCAGGCAGATTCAGGTCGAGGGTCTCAAGCGCCTGCGTGAAATCCTCGAGAAGAACGGTCTTTCGAGCGAGTCTCTTTTCCAGTAGATCGCCTGGCGGATAAAAGGCCGATAGCAACTGGCTTGTTGCTATCGGCCTTTTTGCATCTGCATACTTGCATTGCGCTATCGTGACAGTAGTGGCTATAAGGCTAATCGTTACTTATAAAACTGGCCCTTTGAGATCAACTAAGTACTGTGTAAGTCATTGCTTACGCAGGCTGTAAGTTTTTACTGTTTTAAGCTGCTGAATTGTGCGAATTCAGACTCGTTAAATTTTTATAATTTTGATTTAAAAGGGATTTTTAAAGGATGTGCCGTATTTTGACATGTCTGGTGTCGGTTACAGGGATTGCTCTTGGCTGAGAAATCACTACTATCGGAACTGTGCCAACGGAGCGGCACAGGCCCTCAAGGATGAAGGCCGGAATGGACATCGCAGGATGCGATTCATCAGGACGATGAAAGGGATCAAAGGGACAAGGGAAAAAATGTGGGCGGTCATACCGCCCCTTTTTTTGCCTGCAGAAAAGTCGTCAGCATCCGATATGCAAAAGGCCCGCAAGGGGCCTTTTGGTTAACGTTCCAGATCAGCGATCTTGCCGGGCTTGCCGTCCCATTCCTCAGCATCGGGCAGGGCGTCTTTGCGCTCGGTAATGTTTTCCCAGATTTCAGCGAGTTCAGCGTTGAGCTCGATGAAGTTCTCCATGCCAGCCGGAATCTCGTCTTCCGAGAAAATGGCTTGCGCCGGGCATTCTGGCTCGCAGAGCGCACAATCGATGCACTCGTCCGGGTGGATCACCAGGAAATTCGGGCCTTCGTAGAAGCAGTCCACCGGACAGACTTCTACGCAGTCGGTGTACTTGCACTTGATGCAGTTGTCGGTGACGACGAAGGTCATTTCTAATTCTCTCCTCAGGCGGCGGCAGCATCGCTGTATCAGACAGGGATACCGGGTTCGGGAGGTTATCGCCCGAGCCGTATGAAAACATGTGCTTTAAGTGAGCGGTCTCAAGGCGGGTGGCTGTGTCCGCCTGCCGCTGACCTTTGGTTCGCTACGTTCTCACGCGGCCCGGATAGCTGCTTGACCAGGCTAAATGTCAAGAGCATTCCAAAACCGCGCGGGATTCTAACAGTATGTAACGCTCTGCGTCACAGGCGAGTTTGCAATGAGTACAACAAATCCAGCGCCTGGCGTGGGGTCAGGTCGTCGGGTTTGAGGCGCCCAAGCTCTTCAAGCACCGGATGAGGCAGGCTGGCAAACAGATCGCTTTGCTGGGGGGCGGCAGGTTTGCCGGGCCTGGCCTTGGGTTGCTCGTGCGGCAGGCTGGTGGTCTCCAGACGTTGCAGATGCTCTTTGGCCCGGCTGATTACGCGGCCTGGAACGCCTGCCAACTGGGCCACGGCGAGGCCGTAGCTCTGGCTGGCCGGCCCCGGCAGAACCCGGTGCAGGAACACGATGCGTTCGTTGTGTTCGGTGGCATTAAGGTGAACGTTGCTCACCAGCGGCTCGCTTTCGGGCAATACCGTCAGCTCGAAATAGTGCGTTGCAAACAGCGTGTAGGCGCGTAGCTGGGCGAGACATTCTGCCGCAGCCCACGCCAGCGACAGGCCATCGAAAGTGCTTGTGCCGCGCCCGACTTCATCCATCAGCACCAGGCTGCGCTCGGTGGCGTTGTGCAGAATGTTGGCGGTTTCGCTCATTTCGACCATGAAGGTCGAGCGCCCGCCGGCCAGGTCGTCACTGGAGCCAATACGGGTAAAGATCCGGTCGACCAGCGACAGTTCGCAACTGGCTGCTGGCACATAGCTGCCGATGTGCGCGAGCAGTACGATCAGCGCGGTCTGGCGCATGTAAGTCGATTTACCGCCCATGTTCGGGCCGGTAATGACCAGCATGCGGGTGTTGTCGTCCAGCGCCAGATCATTGGCCACGAAGGGGCTGGACAGCACCTGCTCGACCACCGGGTGACGGCCTTGCTCGATCTTCATGCACGGTTGCGCTACGAACTGCGGGCAGTTGAGATCCAGATTCAGGGCCCGTTCCGCCAGGTTGCTCAATACATCGAGTTCAGCCAGGGCAGCGGCGGTGTCCTGCAGCGGCGCCAGGTGGCCGATCAGGTCTTCGAGCAGTGCCTCATAGAGTATTTTTTCCCGGGCCAGGGCACGGCTCTTGGCCGACAGCGCCTTGTCTTCGAACTCTTTGAGCTCGGGCGTGATAAAGCGCTCGGCGCCCTTGAGCGTCTGCCGGCGTATATAGTCGGCGGGTGCCTGTTCGGCCTGCTTGCTGGGCAACTCGATGAAATAGCCGTGCACGCGGTTATAGCCCACCTTGAGGTTGGCCAGGCCCGTGCGGGCTTTTTCGCGGGTTTCCAGGTCGATAAGAAACTGACCGGCGTTTTCACTCAGCGACTGCAGGTCGTCCAGCTCGGCGTCGTAGCCAGTCTTGAGCACGCCGCCATCGCGAATGACCGCTGGCGGGTTATCGATGATCGCGCGTTGCAGCAGTTCGGCCAGTTCCGGATAGGTGCTGGTGGTGCGCGCCAGTTGTTGCAGATGCGGTGCCTCAAGCGCTGCCATGGCCTGTTGCAGTTCGGGCAGGGCGCTCAGGGCGTCACGCAGGCGCGCCAGGTCGCGCGGACGGGCATTACGCAGGCCGATACGCGCCAGAATGCGCTCGATATCCCCGATTTCCTTGAGCTGCGGTTGCAGACCCTCGAAGCGATACTGTTCCAGCAGGCAGGCAATGCCGCTCTGTCGGGCCTGGATCACCGGAAGATCGCGCAGCGGGCGATTCAGCCAGCGAATCAACAGTCGCGTGCCCATGGCGGTCTGGCAGCGGTCGACGACCGACAGCAGGGTGTTGTCGCGGCCGCCGGCCAGGTTGGTGTCCAGTTCCAGGTTACGGCGGCTGGCACCGTCCATGATGACCGTGTCGTCCAGGCGTTCATGGCGCAGGCTGCGCAAGTGCGGCAGGGCAGTACGCTGGGTTTCCTTGGCATAGCCCAGCAGGCAGCCGGCGGCGCCGATGGCCAGGGTCAGGTTTTCGCAGCCGAAGCCCTTCAGGTCCTGCGTCGAAAACTGCTGGCACAGGCTCTTGTGCGCCGAGTCGCGCTCGAAATCCCAAGGTGCACGGCGTCGCGCACCCCGACGTTTTTCGGCCGGCAGACCCTGCGGCCAGTCATCGGGGATCAGCAGCTCGACCGGATTGATCCGCTCCAGCTCTGCCAGCAGGGTTTCCCAGCCCTTGAACTCCTGAACGCTGAACAGGCCGCTGGTGATATCGAGCACCGCCAGACCGAACAGGCGCTCGTCGCCCAGCACGGCAGCCAGCAGGTTGTCGCGGCGTTCGTCGAGCAAGGCTTCATCGCTGACCGTGCCCGGCGTGATGATTCGCACGACCTGGCGCTCCATCGGGCCTTTACTGGTCGCCGGGTCGCCGATCTGCTCGCAAATCACCACCGACTCGCCCAGTTTTACCAGCTTGGCCAGGTAACCCTCGGCGGCGTGGTAGGGAATTCCGCACATGGGGATGCTCTGGCCGGCTGACTGGCCGCGCGCGGTCAGGGTGATGTCGAGCAACTTTGCGGCTTTCTTGGCGTCTTCATAGAAGATTTCGTAGAAGTCGCCCATGCGGTAGAACATGAGTTGGTCTGGATGCTGATTCTTCAGTCTCCAGTATTGCTGCATCATGGGGGTATGCGAGGATAGATCGGAAATGGCTTTATTCATCAGTGGCTTAGGGCAAATTCGTAAATAGATGGGGCAACGCCAAGGGGCAAAAGCGTTTCTCGGCTTGCAACAAGAAATGTCGGCTGGCGGCTGAGTAATGGGCGCAAGATTACCATGTGCGCGGGGTCGGTGCAGGTATGCGCCGGGCTGCTGCGAAGGATGCCCACACATTTGTCCGGGTATGCAACGCCTTGCGTGTGTGTAGACTCGCCAACCGTTGGCTACCCCTCGATTCGTCAGGCGTCGATCACTTTTTTTTCCTGTCAGGAACTGCACCATGGATGACATTACCCGGCTTGCCGACGCGCTTGGCAGGCATCTCGGATCGCTCAAGGCTCAGGTCAGTACCGCCGAGTCCTGTACCGGTGGCGGCATTGCC
Source organism: Pseudomonas sp. 3A(2025) (assembly GCF_054589175.1). Taxonomy (NCBI): domain Bacteria; kingdom Pseudomonadati; phylum Pseudomonadota; class Gammaproteobacteria; order Pseudomonadales; family Pseudomonadaceae; genus Pseudomonas; species Pseudomonas sp. 3A(2025). Next base: position 203,231 of record NZ_BAAILM010000095.1, read on the forward strand.
GAGGCCATCACCCGTATCGGCGGCAGCTCGGCCTGGTTCGAGGCCGGGTATGTGACCTATTCCAATGCCCAGAAAACCCGTCAGCTTGATGTGCCCGAAGCGCTGTTCGACTCGGTGGGGGCGGTCAGCGAAGAAGTGGTGCGGGCAATGGCGGCCGGGGCGCAGCGTCATAGCGGCGCACGTTTTGCGGTGTCGGTCAGCGGTGTGGCAGGTCCTTCGGGCGGTTCGCCGCAAAAGCCTGTGGGCACGGTATGGCTTTGCTGGGCTGACGGTCAGCAGGTCATCGCGCAGTGTCATCACTTTGCCGGGGACCGCGATGAGGTGCGCCGACAAACGGTAAAGGCTGCGCTAGACGGGCTTATCCAGCTTTGTATCGGTGAAAAACCAAAACAGGGGTAGGCGAGCGCTCAACGCTGTGGAATAATACTGGCTACTTATACAGTTGTCGTGGCCGCAAGGCCTTTAATGAATTTGATTACGTGAGGACTTCAATGGACGAGAACAAGAAGAAAGCCTTGGCTGCGGCCTTGGGTCAGATCGAGCGTCAGTTCGGCAAAGGTGCCGTGATGCGCATGGGTGACCAGGACCGCCAGGCTATTCCTTCGATCTCCACCGGCTCGCTGGGCCTGGACATCGCCTTGGGTATCGGCGGTCTGCCACGCGGCCGTATCGTCGAAATCTATGGTCCTGAGTCGTCGGGTAAAACCACGCTGACCCTGTCGGTCATCGCTCAGGCGCAAAAACTGGGTGCCACCTGCGCCTTCGTCGACGCCGAACACGCCCTGGACCCTGAATACGCCGGCAAACTGGGCGTCAATGTCGATGACCTGCTGGTTTCCCAGCCGGACACCGGCGAGCAGGCTCTGGAAATCACCGACATGCTGGTGCGCTCCAATGCCGTCGACGTGATCGTGGTCGACTCCGTGGCCGCTCTGGTGCCTAAAGCTGAAATCGAAGGTGAAATGGGCGACATGCACGTGGGCTTGCAGGCTCGCCTGATGTCCCAGGCGCTGCGCAAGATCACCGGTAACATCAAGAACGCCAACTGCCTGGTGATCTTCATCAACCAGATCCGCATGAAGATCGGTGTGATGTTCGGTAGCCCGGAAACCACCACTGGTGGTAACGCCCTTAAATTCTACGCTTCGGTTCGTCTGGATATCCGTCGTACCGGTGCCGTGAAAGAAGGCGACGAAGTGGTCGGTAGCGAAACCCGGGTCAAGATTGTCAAGAACAAGGTTGCACCGCCTTTCCGTCAGGCGGAGTTCCAGATCCTGTATGGCAAGGGCATCTACCTGAACGGCGAAATCATCGACCTGGCTGTTGCGCATGGCTTCCTCGAAAAATCCGGTGCCTGGTATAGCTACAAGGGCAGCAAGATTGGCCAGGGCAAAGCTAACTCGGCCAAGTTCCTTGCTGAAAATCAGGAAATCGCCGGCGCCCTCGAGAAGCAGATTCGTGACAAGCTGCTCAATGGTGGCCCTGTCGCTGCTGATGCGCGTGCTGTGGACATCGATGAGTCTGCTGATGATGTGGCCGAAATCGACGCCGACGTCTGATTTTCGATCATGACTACCGTGCTCGATACCCTCGTCGCTGTACGGCGCACTGCAATGGACCTGCTCGCACGTCGCGAGCACGGTCGTGTCGAGCTGACGCGCAAATTGCGTCAGCGCGGCGCTCCCTCCGAAATGATCGATGCTGCTCTGGATCAACTGGTCGAAGACGGCCTGCTCTCTGAAGCCCGCTACCTTGAAAGCTTTATCGCCTACCGTGCGCGCGCAGGGCAGGGCCCTTTGCGGATTCGCGAAGAGCTGAGCCAGCGCGGTCTGGCGCGGGGTGATATCGAGCAGGCATTGCGCGAGTGCGACATCGACTGGCGGGCAGGGCTGGAAGAAACCTGGCAGCGCAAGTTTTCCGGCAAGCTACCGACCGACATGCGTGAGCGTGCACAACAAACCCGGTTTTTGAGTTATCGGGGTTACCCGATGGATTTGATCGGCCGCTTGTTGAGCGGCCGTGGTGGTGATTTCGACTGAGTCGATGCTTAGTCGATATTCAGTGACTCATGTGCATGGGCCTCGCTGGAGGGCGGTGCATCAGCCCGGTTCTGCGGCAGGTTGATACAGTCGATCAGCTCTCGCAAGCGCCCCTGCTGGCGACCGGTAAAGTTGAATGTCAGCCGGGTCAGGTGACTGAAAGGCGCTTCTTCGTGCTCTTCGGGTTTTAGCCCTGACTGCTGGAATCCTTCGCTCAGGCACAAATCGGCAAATGTGTGGCGTATATGCTCAAGTGCGGCATCGCTGAGTGGATGGCGCATGCGCAGCACAAAGGTCTTTTTCAGCCAGCGGCTGGAGTGGAAGTTGCTGTAGAAACGGTCGATTTCTTCGACTGCCTGTTCAGGGCTGTGAACCAGGCGCAGCAGTTTCAGGTCGCTGGGCAGAATGTAGTGGTTGTCCTCCAGTTGCGCCTTGATGAAGTCAAGCGCGCCTTGCCAGAAGCCACCGCCTGGTGCGTCGAGCAGCACAATCGGCACCAGTGGGCTCTTGCCTGTCTGAATCAGCGTCAGCACTTCCAGGGCTTCATCCAGGGTGCCGAAGCCGCCAGGGCAGAGCACCAGCGCATCGGCTTCCTTGACGAAAAAAAGTTTGCGGGTAAAGAAAAAATGGAAGGACAGCAAATGCTCGCTGCCTTCTATCGTCGCATTGGCGTGTTGCTCGAACGGCAGGGTGATATTCAGCCCTAGGCTGTGGTCAAGACCGGCACCTTCGTGAGCCGCCGCCATGATGCCGCCACCGCCGCCGGTAATGACCATCATGTCCGACTCGGCCAGGCGTTTGCCCAACTCGCGGGCCAGGGCGTAAAGCGGGTGTTCCAGCGGTGTGCGTGCCGAGCCGAATACAGTGACTTTGCGGCGCCCCTTGAATTGCTCCAGGGCACGAAAGGCGTTATCCAGTTCACGCAGGGTCTGCAAAACAATCTTGGCATCCCAACGGTTGCGGTCGTCCTCGGCCATGCGCAAAACGGTAAGAATCATGTCGCGGTACAGCGGCAGATTGGCGCTGCCAGGGGAAAGCAGGTCGAGATGCTGCTGAACCTGATCGGTGATGTCCAGGCCCTTGTCCTGAAAGTGCCGGGACAGAACATCGTTAGGTACGTACGGCATTTAAGTGTTCTCCTTCTGCAAAATCGGCGTGGCGTTCCGCTGCATGCCTGCCCAAAGATTATCAAGGTTTATAGATAGCCGCTCGTCGGTCTGCCCGATGCCTGTACATCGCTCTGATTTACTCAATTGGAGACAGGTTTCAATCGCAGGTTTGCAGAATCTGTTGACGGAGCGTGGCGATGATTGAGGTGCAGGGAGGCTGCAGATGGTAATCATCAGGCTGGAAGTGGACCAGGCGTTGTATGAAGTGCTTGAACAGGCAGCTCAGGCTGATCGTCTGACGCTGGGTCAGGAATGCCTGCGCCGTTTGCGCAGTGAAGAAACGCGCTCACGCTACGTTCAGGCATTGATCGCTGAGTTGCGCGCCGACGATGAACAGCGGCGCGCGACCAGGCGAGTGCAGGTGATGGGCAAGCGCTAGTGCTTACTTTTTAGCCTTGGCCGCAGGCTTGGTGATGCAGTCGGCGTTGACGAACGACTGGCTGATGACCGGCCTGTTGGTCTTGTACTCGGTGAACTGATACTTGAGCACGGCGCCCTTGGTCATCAGTTGGCGATAACCATTGTTGTGGCAGACGCTGTTGGCCAGTTGAGCGCGAACGGTGTCCGGGTTGGCGCGCATCTGCCGGGCCTGCCCTTCACGCACGCTCAGGTGATTGATCAGCTCGTTGCCGCTGACCGTATAACCCTGGTCGAGAATGTCTTCGTTGATAGCGCGTGGTGTTCCGACACTGCTTTGCTGGGCGACTTGCTCCAGCATCTTGCTCAATTCGTACTCTTGTTTCGACGCCGCCTGGGCACCCAGAGGGGCTGCGAGCAAAAGCATGAGGGTGGGGGCGATAAGGCGCAGCATTGAACTCTCCTGATACGGTGGCTGGCGCTTTGACCAGCGACCTGGGTGTGCGTTCACAACCAGGTGCAGCATTATAAAGGCTGCGTGCCCCGAATCCCATCGGGCCAAAAACGCTCATGGCACAGGCTCTGATAAACTGCGCGCACTTTCAGTCCTGTCGGGTTATTCGTTGTGCCGATGCTTTCCTCCTGCGAGTGTGTCTCGCAATGAGCCACGCCGTATCTCGCCTGCGCGACGAGCGCCTGGCACGCAGTACCAAGCCATTCATTGCCCGGGGTTCCCGGGCGCCGCGTTGTCCTGGCTGCCGGGTGATTTTCAGCTATTGTCTGTGTGCCTGGCGCACGCAGGCCTCTGCCATGTCGGGCATGTGCCTGTTGATGCATGACACCGAGCCCTTGAAGCCAACCAATACCGGGTGGTTGATCGCCGATGTGATCAAGGATACCCACGCATTCGGCTGGTCGCGCCTGGACGTCGATCAACGGCTGCTGGCACTGCTCGATGATCCGCAATGGCAGCCTTACTTGGTGTTCCCCGGTGAGTTTGTCGCTCAGGATAGGGTGGTCAGTGAAGTTGCTCCGGTATCCGGCAAGCGTCCGCTGTTTATCCTGCTGGACGCCACCTGGCCAGAAGCGCGCAAGATGTTCCGCAAGAGCCCGTACCTGGAGCGCTTTCCGGTCTTGAGCCTAGCGCCAGAGCAAATCTCGCGGTATCGCCTGCGTCGCTCAAAGCGAGACGATCACTTCTGCACTGCTGAAGTCGCTGCGTTATGTCTGGAGCTGGCAGGCGATATGGATGCCAGTCAGCAGCTCGACGCTTATCTGGATGTGTTTACCACCCATTATCTGGGTGCCAAGTACCAGAATCCGATTGATCCGGACGATGCGGTGCATAACCGCCTGAAGGCCTGGCTTTGAGCTGAATGCCTTAAAGGCCAACTGCCATACTCTGGCCGGATCACGCTTGACCACTAGGGCCTGGCTGGGCATGCTTGGCGCCGCCCCGAGTCGCGCAGGGCCGCTGAGCATTTGCCGACATTCGCAGCGGCCTGATCGGGTATTCGTACTCAGTATAAAAACAGGATCAAATAATGACCTACGATATCCTGATCGCCGATGATCACCCGCTGTTTCGCAGTGCGCTGCGCCAGGCACTGAGCTTGGGCCTGGGGCCACAGGCACAGCTGGTCGAAGCAGACAGCATCGCGCAGATCGAATCCCGATTGGCACAGAAGGCCGATTGGGATCTTGTGCTGCTCGACCTGAACATGCCGGGCGCGTATGGGTTCTCCGGGCTGGTCCTGCTGCGCGGTCAATACCCGCAGATCCCGGTGGTGATGGTCTCGGCGCAGGAAGAGGCCTCCATTGTCGTGCGTTCTCGCGAATTCGGCGCCAGCGGCTTCATTCCCAAGTCCAGCCCGCTGGAGACCATTCAGCAGGCTGTTCGTGCGGTGCTGGATGGTGATGCCTGGTGGCCGCCGCAAGTGGATGAGGCAGTCAGTGTATCGGCCGAGGCCAAGGTTGCCAGCGCAGGTCTTGCCAGCCTGACGCCGCAACAATTCCGGGTGCTGACCATGGTCTGCGAAGGCTTGCTGAACAAGCAGATTGCCTATGAACTCAGTGTTTCGGAAGCGACCATCAAGGCGCATGTCACGGCGATCTTTCGCAAGCTCGGGGTGCGCACCCGTACTCAGGCGGCGCTGCTGCTGCAACAGCTGGAATCAATCCCGGCACAATAATGAGGCGGGGTTCACGTTTTTTTGACAGGGCCCGCCTTAATTTCGCTCATCTTTTTTGCATGGCAGTTCTTTGTATGTCGCCTTTCAAGGGCCAGACCGGCCTTAAACGTATTTTCAATGCTGCCGGCTATTCGTTCGACGGCCTGAGCGCCGCCTTCAAGGGCGAAGCTGCTTTTCGCCAACTGGTGCTGATCAATGTCGTTTTGATCCCGCTGTCGTTCTTCCTCAACGTCAGCCGGGGCGAACACGCATTGTTGATTGCCGTGTGCCTGTTGGCGCTGATCGTCGAGTTGCTCAACTCGGCGGTAGAAGCGGCCATCGACCGCATTTCTCTGGACCTGCACCCCTTGTCGAAGAATGCCAAGGACATGGGCAGCGCTGCGCAACTCATTGCCTTGAGCATGATTGCACTGGTCTGGGCAGTGATCCTGCTCGGCTAATAAAGGCTGGGCAACACGATCTGGTCGCTGCGCTGTACGCCTGCGGTAAAGGCGCGGCACAGCTCCAGAAACTCACGCATCGCCGAGGTCTGGTACTTCTGTTTGTGCCAGATGAAGTAGAACTGTCTCGACAGGTCCAGTTCTGGCGTGTCCAGTGCCACCAGGCTGCCACGGCGAAAGGCATCGCGCAGGGCAAGTCTGGAAATACAGCCGATTCCCAGCCCTGATTCGACCGCACGTTTGATGGCCTCGGTATGCTCCAGTTCCAGGCGCACGTTCAGGCCATTGCGATGATGACGCAGGGCCTGGTCGAAGGTCAGGCGGGTGCCGGAGCCTTGCTCACGCAGGATCCAGGCTTCACGGGTCAACTCCTCGAGTGTGGCCTGGCCCTTGATGGCCAGCGGGTGCTGGGGCGCGCAGAACACCACCAGTTCGTCCTCGACCCAGCTTTGCACCTCGATGTCCGGGTGGCTGCAGTCGCCTTCGATCAGGCCCAGGTCGATTTCATAATGCGCAACCTGTTGCACGATGTGTGCGGTGTTCTGCACGTGCAGCTTTACCTGGCTTTCCGGGTGGCGCTGCATGAAGCTGCCGATCAGCAAGGTGGCCAGGTAGTTGCCGATGGTCAGCGTGGCCCCGACCGCCAGCGAGCCGAACCCCGACTTGCCATTGAGCAGGTCTTCGATTTCCTTGGCCTGGTCGAGCAGAGCCACCGCCTGGGGCAGCAGTTGGCGCCCGGTGGCGTTGAGGCTCAGGCGCTTGCCGGCGCGGTCGAACAGCTGGCAGCTCGACTGGCGCTCCAGCTCGGTGATCGAGGTGCTGGCAGCCGATTGCGACAGCGACAGCATGACCGCCGCCTTCGAGACGCTTTCTTGCTGAGCGACGGCCACGAAGACCTGAAGTTGACGCAGAGTAAATCGCATATCTATATAACCGATAACCCATATCTTGATAATCCAGTTAACAGATATTGTGTCTGCCACTAGAATGTCGCGCAATAGCGCCTGTGCCGGCGCGAGCGATTTTTTCAGGAGTTTGCACGTACATGAGCAACATGTATCACGAGCGCGTCCTCAGCGTTCATCATTGGAATGACACGCTCTTCAGCTTCAAGTGCACCCGTGACCCGGGCCTGCGCTTCGAGAACGGTCAATTCGTCATGATCGGTCTGCAGCAGCCCACTGGTCGTCCGCTCATGCGTGCCTACTCCATTGCCAGCCCGAACTGGGAAGAGCATCTGGAATTCTTCAGCATCAAGGTGCCCGATGGCCCGCTGACCTCGCAGTTGCAGCACCTCAAGGAAGGCGATGAAATCATCATCAGCAAAAAGCCTACCGGCACGCTGGTGCTCGACGACCTCAAGCCTGGCAAACACCTGTACCTGCTGAGCACCGGCACTGGTCTTGCGCCGTTCATGAGCGTTATCCAGGACCCGGAAACCTACGAGCGTTACGAGAAAGTCGTGCTGGTGCACGGCGTGCGTAACGTCAACGAGGTGGCTTACCACGAGTTCATCACCGAGATCCTTCCGCAGAACGAGTTCTTCGGTGAGGCGCTGCGTGAAAAACTGATCTACTACCCCACTGTGACCCGCGAGCCGTATCGCAACCAGGGTCGTCTGACCGACCTGATGCGCAGTGGCAAGCTGTTCAGCGATATCGGCCTGCCGCCGATCAACCCGCAGGACGACCGCGCCATGCTATGCGGCAGCCCGAGCATGCTGGATGAAACCAGTGAAGTGCTCAACAGCTTCGGTCTGACCGTTTCGCCGCGCATGCGCGAGCCGGGCGACTACCTGATCGAGCGCGCCTTCGTCGAGAAGTGATTGGCGCCTGAATGAAAAACCCGCCGCCTCTTGTCGAGCCGGCGGGTTTTTTATTGGCAGGCCGGTACGACTTCCAGCACCCGAATCAGTCCGGGCTCGGGATAATGCCAGCGCACATCCAGATCCCAGAACTGCGCACCATAACGGCGCTCCGGCGTGGGTACTTGATAAGCCGGGCGCGGGTCCTGGGCCAGGCACTGCTCGATCAGCTCGACCAGCGGCTCATTCAGGCGCAGGGCGTGACTGTTAGCCTGTTGCAGGGCGTTGTCCTGCCACTGCACCGGGATCAGTGTCGGCGCTGCACTGGCCATCTCGTTACGCGCAGCGCTGACGATGTCGGCGTAAGGCACGTAAGGTTTGATATCCAGCACTGGCGTGCCATCGAGCAAATCGATTCCCGACAACCACAGGCGACCCGGCTCGACCTTGTCCAGACGCACCACCGACTGGCCGATACCATTGGGGCGGTGCGTGGCGCGGGTGGCGAACACGCCCATGCTCTGGTTGCCACCCAGCCGCGGCGGCCGTACCTTCAGGCGTGGCGTCGCTTCCAGCGCCTGATGGAACACGAACAATAACCAGACATGGCTGACCTGCTCCAGGCCTTGCACGGCATCGCCCTGATCGAAGGGCGCCACCAGTTCCAGCACGCCACGCGCTGCCGGAGCCAGGTGCGGCTGGCGCGGAATGGCGAACTTCTCCTTGAAGCACGAGCGCACAAAGCCGACCGGCGAGACGCTGTAGGTCATGGCTGGGCAGGGCGTACGCGCAGGGTCAGGCCCTTGAGGAAGTTACGCAGCAACTGGTCGCCACACTCGCGGTAGTTGTTATGCCCCACCTTGCGAAACAGCGCGCTGAGTTCCGGCTTGGACACCGGGAAGTCCACCGAGGCCAGAATGGCGTGCAGGTCTTCTTCTTTGAGTTCGAAGGCCACGCGCAGTTTTTTCATGACAATGTTATTGGTGACCGGCAGTTCCAGCGGCTGGGGCGGGCGGCTTTCGTCCTTGCCACGCTTGAAATACACCAGGCCATCGAGAAAATGCGCCATCAGCTCATCGGGCAGTACGGCGTAGCCCTCGTCCTCTTCTTTTTTCAGGTAGGCGGCGACTTCTTCGCGGGTCAATTGGCAGCCTGCCAGCTTGAGAATATCGACGATCTTGAAGTCGCTGATATCAAGCATGTAGCGCACGCTGCGCAAAATGTCGTTGTTGATCATGGAAGCAGAAATCCTTTCAGGTGTTAGCCTGGAAAACGGTTATCAGAATTTTTCCGAGGCGGTCATGTAGCGCCACTGGCCTTCAGGCAGCTTGCCCATGGACACGCCGCCGATACGAATACGGCGAATGGCGACGATTTTCAGGCCAACGGCGCTGCACAGCTGGGCGATGACGTCGGGTTGCGGGTTCTTCAGGGCGAAACGCAGGCGGTTCTCGTTCTGCCAGCTGGCTTTGACCGCCGGCAGCTCCTTGCCTTTGTGGGTGACGCCGTGGTTCAGGCGGTTGAGGCCGTGGGCGACCATCTCGCCGCTGACTTCAACCACGTATTCCTGTTCGATACGGCTGCGATCGTCGGTGAGCTTGCGCAGGATTTTCCAGTCCTGGCTGAACACCACCAGGCCACTGGCGTTGGCCTGCAGGCTCGATACCGCCTCCTGGCGCAAAAAGTGGCCCTTGAGCACGCGCTTGCCGTAGCTGTGTTCGACCGACAGGGTGCCGGGGGTAATCGAATTGAGCGCAGCATCCAGGCTTTGGCTGGCTGGCTTGTGCAGGATCAGCGTGACCGGGTCTGGCGAACTGGCCACTGCGTCGGGATTGAGCACGACTTTTTGATTGTCGACCTTGAATTGCGGCTCCTCGATCACCTGGCCATCGACGGTTACCCAACCGCCTTCGATATACAGCTCGGCTTCGCGACGCGAGCAACCGGTCAGCTCGATGAGGCGTTTGGAAAGGCGTAGAGGTTCAGACATGAAAGGCAGCCGTTTTAAAAGAGTAGAAAGGCGTCATTGTACGCATGCGCGCCCGGTTAATGTGTGTGGTGCGGTTCTGGGTCAGATCCGTCGGTGCCTGGCCAGTCCCAGGCGCAGCATCGGGTAGGGCTGGTCCAGCCCGTCCACCGGGCTGCGGCTTATCTGTTTGAAGCCGTGCTTGATATAAAAACCCAGTGCTTGAGGGTTCTGCTCGTTGACGTCCAGGTGGCGAATATTGAATTGCTCGATGGCGTGTTTGAGCAATTGCGTACCCAGCCCCTGGCCACGGTATTGGGCGTCAACGAACAGCATTTGCAGTTTGCCCGGGCTGACGCCCGCAAAACCTGTGATCAACCCCTGTTCGTTACGCGTGCAGAACAGCAGCACGGTGTCCAGGTACTGCTCCAGCAGCAGACCTTTGAGGCGTTGCAGATAGGGTTCAGGTAAAAAATCATGAGTGGCGCGCACCGCGCTTTCCCAGACTTCGATCAGCCGTGGGTAATCGTGCTTGTCAGGGCGATGGAAATCCATGCCGGATAACTCCTGCGCAAAATAAAAAACCCCGCCGACGGCGGGGCTTGATGGCACCGGGTCGGGGTTACAGCGGTTCGGCCCACAGGTCGTATTCGTCGGCGTCGGTGACCCGGCACATGATCTTGTCGCCCGGCTTGACCTGGCTGTCGTCCTCAAGACCAATGTAGACGTTACCGTCGATTTCCGGGGCGTCGAAGAAGCAACGTCCGACGGCGCCGCGCTCATCGACTTCGTCGATCAGTACTTCGATTTCTTTGCCGATCTTCATTTGCAGGCGAGCAGCACTGATAGCCTGTTGATGGGCCATGAAGCGATCCCAGCGATCCTGCTTGACGTCATCGGGTACGATTTCGGCATCCAGCAGGTTGGCCGGTGCGCCTTCGACCGGCGAGTACTGGAAGCAGCCGACGCGGTCGAGCTGGGCTTCGGTCAGCCACTCCAGCAGGTACTGGAAATCTTCTTCGGTTTCGCCCGGGAAGCCGACGATAAAGGTCGAGCGGATGATCAGCTCCGGGCACTGCTCGCGCCAGTTCTTGATCCGCGCCAGGGTCTTGTCTTCGAAGGCCGGGCGCTTCATCAGCTTGAGCACTTTCGGGCTGGCGTGCTGGAACGGAATATCCAGGTACGGCAGGATCTTGCCGGCCGCCATCAGCGGAATCAGCTCGTCGACGTGCGGGTACGGGTACACATAGTGCAGACGCACCCAGACGCCCAGCGAGCTGAGCGCCTGGCACAGTTCGGTCATGCGGGTCTTGACCGGCTGGCCATTCCAGAAGCCGGTGCGGTACTTGATGTCGACGCCGTAGGCGCTGGTGTCCTGCGAGATCACCAGCAGCTCTTTGACACCCGACTTGACCAGGCGCTGGGCCTCGTCGAGCACATCGCCCACCGGACGGCTGACCAGCTTGCCGCGCATCGACGGGATGATGCAGAAGCTGCAGCTGTGGTTGCAGCCTTCGGAAATCTTCAGGTACGCGTAGTGACGCGGTGTCAGCTTGATGCCTTGTGGTGGCACCAGGTCGATCAGCGGGTTGTGCTCGAGGTTCGGGGGGGCCGCCGAGTGAACGGCGGTGACGACCTGCTCGTACTGCTGGGGACCGGTGACCGACAGCACGCTGGGGTGCACGTTGCGGATCACGCTTTCGTCGACACCCATGCAGCCGGTGACGATGACCTTGCCGTTTTCGGCGAGGGCTTCACCGATAACTTCCAGCGATTCAGCCTTGGCCGAATCGATGAAGCCGCAGGTGTTGACCACCACGACATCGGCGTCCTGATAGGTCGGCACGACTTCGTAGCCTTCCATGCGTAGCTGGGTAAGGATGCGTTCGGAGTCTACAAGGGCCTTTGGGCAACCCAGAGAGACGAACCCGACCTTGGGGGCGGATGGAGTAGCGGTGGACATGGCGAACCTCGGCGTAAAGGGGGAGGCCTCAACGCACTGCGCGGGCTCCGACGTGGACGCTGGACGCGTCTCTGGTCAAAAAGTGCGCAATTCTAGCGATCAGCCGGTGACATGACCAGCGCTTCATGGAGAAATAAGACGAATGCTGCGCTCGCCGGTAATGAAAGCCCTGATGGTGATTGGGGCTTTCTCCGACTGAGGCCAGATATCGATCAGGCACAAGCTTCATCTGCGCGATGGGACACGACCTTGGACATGCCTACGCCTAGTGCTTGAAGCACTTTTAAAATCGTCGAAAGCTTCGGGTCACCGCCAACTGCTATGGATCTGTAGAGGTTGCCTCTAGCCAGTCCAGTGCTCTGAGAAAGACTGACCATGCCGCCTCTGGCTTCTATAAGGCGACGGATAGCAACAAGAAACGTGTCCTCTCCACCTTCTTCATCGATTTCTTCGAGGGCCACAGAAAGGTATTCGATGGCAAAGGCTTCGTCGTCTCGAAGCATTTCAAGAACGCTTTCCTCATGAGAGCGAGTATGAATTGTCATTTCTTTTTTACCTTGTGAGAGTTCCAGAGAGCCTTGGCTTGATTGATATCATTCTGCTGCTTGTTTTTCGAGCCACCGCCTAAAAGGAAAATGATTTTTCGGTCCTGAACCGCGTAATACAGGCGAAAGCCTGGACCGAAATCCAGTTTCATCTCATAGACCCCATCGCCTACGGGCTCAGTGATACCAAAATGGCCCAAGGAAGCCCGGTCCACTCTTGTGGTAATTCTTGCCTTGGTACGGTTATCTATAATCGTGTCGAGCCAGGCTTGATAGATGTCGACTCCATTGGCAGACAATACGTGTCCCACGCTGTACATCAAAAAATGTACCTTAAAAGAGACATTGCGTTGATTGAATTTCCTTATCGCATACGGAGAGGGTACGAGCAAGTGCTGAGCGCTTGATCAGGATCGGGAGCTGTGCTGACAGAGAAATAAGACGAGTGCTGCGCTATGCTTCGCGCCGTTGTGCGTGGAATCTGTCAAGAACGCGTACAAGTACAATTGTTTCCTGTTGTTTAGCGCAAATGCGGCTCAGGTCAGGTTCAAGGTCGCAGGTTCCGGTTTCGGGAGTATTCGATGAGTCATGCAAGTAGTCAGGCCGGAACAGGAAGTGCCGCCAAACCATTGGGATTGCTGATTGCAGCGGTGGGAGTGGTGTACGGCGATATCGGCACCAGCCCGTTGTATACCCTCAAGGAAGTGTTTCAGGGGGGTTATGGCGTCGAGGTGACCCACGACGCTATTTTCGGGGTTTTATCGCTGATCTTCTGGTCGCTGATCTGGGTGGTGTCGTTCAAATACATGGTGTTCATCCTGCGTGCCGACAACCAGGGCGAAGGCGGGATCATGGCCCTCACTGCGTTGGCCCGGCGGGCCACGGCGCGCTTTCCACGGCTGCAAATGGTCATGGTCGCCTTCGGGTTGTTCGGGGCCGCCTTGTTCTACGGCGACAGCATGATCACGCCTGCGGTGTCGGTGTTGTCGGCAATGGAAGGGCTGGAGCTGGCCTTCGACGGGCTGGATAACTGGATCGTGCCGATGGCGCTGGTGGTGCTGGTGGGTCTGTTTCTGATCCAGAAGCACGGCACAGCACGTATCGGCGTGCTGTTCGGGCCGGTGATGGTCGTCTGGTTTCTGGTGCTGGGGGCGCTTGGGGTCTATGGCATCCTGCACACGCCAGAGGTCTTGCAGGCGGTCAACCCGGTCTGGGCAGTGCGCTTTTTCATTGTGCACCCCGGTATCGGTGTGGCGATTCTGGGGGCGGTGGTGCTGGCCCTGACCGGTGCCGAAGCCTTGTATGCCGACATGGGGCATTTCGGCCGCAAGCCGATATCCCGTGCCTGGTTCATTCTGGTGTTGCCGGCCTTGCTGCTCAATTACTTTGGCCAGGGCGCACTGGTGCTGGAGCATCCGGAAGCGGTGCGCAACCCGTTCTACCTGCTGGCGCCGGGCTGGGCCTTGCTGCCGCTGATCGCGTTGTCGACCCTGGCGACCATTATTGCCTCGCAGGCGGTGATTTCCGGGGCCTTTTCTATGACCCTGCAAGCCATTCAGCTTGGTTACATTCCGCGCATGTACATCCAGCACACCTCCAGTGATGCCCAGGGGCAGATCTACATTGGTGCGGTGAACTGGGCGCTCATGGTTGGCGTGATTCTGCTGGTGATCGGCTTCGAGTCTTCTGGCGCGCTGGCGTCGGCCTATGGCGTTGCGGTCACCGGCACCATGCTGTGCACCACTTTCCTGGTGTCGTCGGTGATGTTGCTGTTGTGGAAGTGGCCGCCATTGCTGGCTGTGCCGCTGCTGATCGGGCTGTTGCTGGTCGACGGTCTGTTTTTTGCCGCCAACGTGCCCAAGGTCGTGCAGGGCGGGGCTTTTCCGGTGCTGGCGGGGGCTGCGCTGTTTATCCTCATGACCACCTGGAAGCGTGGCCGGCAACTGTTGGCTGACCGGATTGACGAGGGTGGGCTGCCGCTGCCGATCTTCATCGGCAGTATCCGCGTGCAGCCTCCGCATCGGGTGCAGGGCACGGCGGTGTTCCTGACCGCACGGTCCGACGCGGTGCCGCACGCCTTGCTGCATAACATGTTGCATAACCAGGTGCTGCACGAGCAGGTGGTGCTGCTGACCGTTGTGTATGAAGATCGCCCGAGGGTGCCGGCGCATGAGCGTTTCGAGGTTGAAGCGTATGGCGAAGGTTTCTATCGGGTGATTCTGCACTTCGGTTTCATCGATGAGCCGGACGTGCCTCAGGCGCTGGGCTTGTGCCATCTCGATGAGCTGGACTTCAGTCCCATGCGCACCACTTACTTCCTCAGTCGCGAGACGGTGATCCCGTCGAAGATGGTTGGTATGGCGCGTTGGCGCGAGGCGCTGTTCGCGTTCATGCTCAGAAATGCCAACGGTAACCTGCGCTTCTTCAAGCTGCCGTTCAACCGGGTGATCGAACTGGGTACTCAGGTCGAGATGTAAATAAAAAAGCCCCGGTCACCTTGTGGTGCCGGGGCTTGGTATTACTTCGCCGTTACGGCTTGCCCTGCCATTTGTTGATCGCCTGAATCAAGCGTTTGGCCAGGGCCGGGTAGTTCTCGTCAAAGTGGTGACCGCCCGGCAATTGCAGGGCTTCACCCACGGCAGTGCTGTCGGTGCAGCCGCTGTCTTTCTGCTCTTCTACGCCGTACACGCACAGCACTTTGCTGGCGGGCAGTTTGGCCATTTCCGGCCCTGTCTGGGCCTCGGTGCCCTTATTGCCCAGCCAGCCGTCGACGTGAATCTCGAAGTTGCCGCTGCGCGCAAAGGCCAGCAGGATGATGCCGTCTACACGTGCCTGATCTTCCGGCGCCATGCGGTTATAGACCGCTGGCAGCACGTCTGCGCCAAACGAGTAGCCGGCGAGGATAAAGCGCTTGGCGCCCCACTTTTGCCGGTAATGGTTCATCAGGTCGGTAAGGTCGGTGGCAGTCTGCTCAGGTGACTTGCGCTCCCAGTAGTAGCGCAGCACGTCGATACCGACGACCGGATAGCCCATGCCGGCCATGTCACCGGCCACCACTTTATCCAGGTCGCGCCAGCCGCCGTCACCTGACAGAAACAGGGTCACGGTGTCGCTGGGTTGTTTGGACGGCACCTCAACGGTCGGTACGCCCAGGCCACCGGCATCGTTTTCGCCGAGCAGCAGGTGACGCAATTCAGTGGTCAGGACCTGCGGCAGCGGAATGTCATAGTCGCTGATGCTGGTGTCGGCGTTAGGTTGATCGCGCACGAACGCCGCGCTCGGATCGTCCGGCGCATCGTTGAAGGCGGCCAGCCAGTGACCGTGCGGGGCCTTTTGTGGCAAAGGCTCGTCACAGATCTGTGGCGGGGTGTCGCCTTCGTCGACCACCGGTGGCGGGTTGGAGACATGTTGCAAGGCAAAGCCTACCGAAATGGCCTGGGCCTTGTCGTCGGTCTGTGTCGCCAGCCAGCGCCAGGCCAGTGTTCCGCCATGGCCGATGCCGCCGACCACATTAGCCGGGCCGTCGAGCTGTTGCAGTGCGGCCTGGAAGGTCTTGCCTTGCAGTACACAGTCATCGGCCGGCAAGACGACCTGCACAACACGTGCAGAAGCGTCAGTACCCAATGCCTGCAATTGCTTGTCGCTGAGTTTGTCCTTGTCCGAAACGGCCAGGGCAATACGGGTCTTGACCCGTCCGGCCGGCGTTACGCGGGTCACTGCGGCGCCGTCGGCCAGGGTCAGTTGTTCAAGGGTTGCCGGTGTGGCAGGGCGCTGCCAAAGCCATACGCCCAAACCTGCGATCAGGACAATCGCCAGTACCACCAGCGCATAGCGCCATAAGCGTCGAATCATCAGCGTTTCACCAATCCAGTCAGGCCGCCTGCGATCAAGGCGGCGGTATCAGCCAGGGCCACCAGCGGATCGAGTCCGGCTGGTACGGCCATGTAGCGAGGTTCCCAGTCGGGCTGGAACTTGTCCTTGAAGCGCCGCAGCCCCTGAAAGTTGTACAGCTGTTCGCCGCGCCGGAACACCATCGAACCCAGGCGCTGGGTCAGCGGTGCACCACGCCGTGGTTGCAGGCCCGACAACGGCACCATGCCGAGGCTGAAGCGGCTGTAGCCCTGGGCTTTGTAGTATTGAATCAGGCCGATCATCATGAATTCCATGGTCGACTTGGGCGCGTCGGGGTGGGCGCGCATCAGGTCGAGGCTGGACAAGTCCAGGCTGGTGGTTTCCAGCAGGTTGGCAAACGCCACCGGTTTGCCCTGAAAACGGATGATGGCGACACGAAAATGCTGCAGATACTCCGGGGTGAAACGCCCGAGAGAGAAGCCTTTTTCGCGTACGTTCTTGCCGCTCAGCCAGGCATCGGAAATGACCTTCAACTCTTCCAGCGGCGCCTGACCGGCCTCATGAATTTCCAGCGACAGGCCATCGCGGCTGCCACGGTTCCAGGTGTAGCGCAGGTCTTTCATCTCCTTGCCCTTGGCGTCGATGTCAAAGCGGCGCAGGTCGACGCGGGCTTCTTCACCCAGCTTGATCGCGGTCAGACCGATGTCCATGTAGTAGGGCAGATTCTCTGCGCGCACCTGATAAAACACCGGGCGGGCATGGTGCACGTCGCACAGGTCGCGAAACTGCCAGATCATCTCGGCACGTTGACGCGCCGGGCCGATTGGATCGTACAGCGCCACCAGGCTGCGACCGCGATGCGAATACATCAGGAACGCGTTGCCGTCCGGATGAAACAGGATCGCTTTGTCGCCGGTCAGTGCCAGGCCGCCGTCAGGCTGGCTGGAGCTCTTGAGGATCGCGGCAGCCTTGGCCAGATCCTCTGCATCGGGCAGCTTGATGACCGGGCGCGCAGTGCGCAGCAGCCAGGTCAGGCCAACCACAAGCAGCAGCACGGCGCTGCCCAGTGCCGAGCGCAGGCCCCGAGGCGCATCGGCATCGAGGGTGAACTGCCACCACAGCTGGTGGCTATAGGGCACGTCCTGGTAGGCAAACAGCAGCAGCCAGATCGATGCACCCACCACACAGAAACTGGCAATCAGGTACAGCGGCGAGAACGGTAGCTCCAGCAGCCGGCTGGGACGATAGAACGAGCGGCGGAAGGTCGCCAGCAGCGCAGCAGTCAACAGCAGCAGGCTGGCTTCTTCCCAGTCAAAGCCCTTGAGCATCGACAGCACGGCACCGACCAGCAACAGAATCACAGTCAGCATCCAGGCGGCAGACAGTCGACGCCGCAAGCCTTGGGCCAGCAGCAGGCACAGCACGCCGACCAGGCTGGCGACAAAGTGCGAAGCGTCGATCAAGCGGTGCGGGAGCATGAAGCCGACGTTTTCAAGGCGAGTGTCGATTTCGGGTGTAGCGCCGGAGAACAGCAGGACTACACCAGAAAGAAACACCAATAAGGCCAGGATCGGCGCGGCCAGACCCGAAGCCACGCGCATGGCCTGACGGGTCGGCAGCAGACGCTGTGCCTCTGTGAATAGAAGTGTCAGGCAGGCCAGCAACAACGGCAGGACTACATAGATCAAGCGGTACAGCAACAGCGCTGCCGCGAGTGGCGCGGCGCCCAGTTCATTGGCAAACGCGGCCAGCAGGACGGCTTCGAACACGCCAACGCCGCCCGGCACATGGCTGAGCACGCCAGCGGCAAGGGCCAGCAGGTAGATGAGCATGAAGGCGCCCAGCGGCGGCGCTTCTGGCAGCAGCATATACAGCACCAATGCCGCAGCGGCGACGTCCAGCGCGGTGATCAGCAACTGCACCAGTGTCAGGCGCTGGTCAGGCAGGCGCAGCGAGCGGCGTCCGGCACGTACCAGCAGGACATGAGGGATGTCCTGTTCGGGCAGGCGCCGGCGATACACCGCATAGGCCAGCACCGCGCTGCCGACCAATACCGCAATGGCGATACCGGCCAGCAGATCGACTGGCAGTTTCAGGGCCAGCGAAGCGCCGGACAGGTTGCTCAAGGTGGCGATGGCGGCCAGCGGCGGCAAGGCACAGCCCAGCGACAAGCTGGCAAACACCGTCATGCGGGCGATTTCGACTGCGCCTATGCCGTGCCTCGAATACAAGCGGTAGCGCACCGAGCCGCCAGACAGCATCGATAACCCGACCGCATTGCCGATCGCAAAGGACGTGAAGCCGCCAAGCAACAGGGTGCGAGCGGGCAGCTTGACGCCGGCATAGTAGCTGGCTGAAAACTCGTACCCCATCAGGATCACATAGCCGATCACCGCGGCCAGCAGCGCGCCACCCAGTGAAGGCAAGGGCACGGCGTACATCGCATCGCGCAGCGCATAGAAGTCCATTTCGATCAACATGTGCCGGCAGGCAATCAAGGCCATGCCGAACAGCACCAGCATCACCGCCAGGCCAATAGGCTGGCGATATTTGCTCAGGCGCTCCAGCCACTGGAGACGCGCGGGTTGGATCGGTTGAGTCGCCGTTACGGCTTCGGGAGTCTCTGACGAGTTATCGCGCATCATTCGTTTCCTGAAATGTGCGCGACAGGGTTGAGGTCTACAGCCAAGTTACCGATCCCTACGCAAAAATATGTCGAGATGTTAGCGCGTCAGCGGCTAACGAGCGAATAGCCAGTGGAGCAGGGCAGAGTTGTTCAGGTGTGATTCAGTTGTATCCCAGCCTAGACACAAAGGTATCGGCAGTGCAGGAAAAAACTGTCGGACAGGACACATCCGGTTACCGCGCCGATGATAGGGTTTTCCACGCGACGACGCTAAACAGTTTTTTATCAGCGGCTTGGTAGGGCAGTGCAGGCTTTATGATGGGCAACAAAAAAGGCCACTTTTTCAAGTGGCCTTTCTTTTGTATCTGGTTGCGGGAGCCGGATTTGAACCGACGACCTTCGGGTTATGAGCCCGACGAGCTACCAAGCTGCTCCATCCCGCGTCTGTGTGGGCGCATTCTACAGCCAAACGAAATGTTGTCAATGCTGGATGTGAAAAATAGTAATAAAACGTCTGAAACTGTTAAAGCACAAAATTCAGGCCAAAAAAAAGCCACTTTTTCAAGTGGCCTTCTTTCTGTATTTGGTTGCGGGAGCCGGATTTGAACCGACGACCTTCGGGTTATGAGCCCGACGAGCTACCAGACTGCTCCATCCCGCGTCTGTGGTGGCCATTCTACGGATTCTCGACTGGCTGTCAAGCGCCTATTCGGAAAAAGTGCTTTTTGTTCAATTGTTTAGTGAAAGCATTGCAGTGCGCGTGCAGTCACCGTCAGCCTGTCGCCGGTTTTTCACCGGCATTGCCAGGCTCGAGAGGTGTCAGCGATAAAGAGCAGTGAGATACTGCACTTCCCTGAAATAGATGATCGTACGGCATGGCCCAGCGCAAGATTATCCACATCGACTGTGACTGCTTTTATGCAGCCATCGAAATGCGCGACAACCCGAAGCTGGCCAACATTCCCTTGGCAGTGGGCGGCTCGGCGGATCGGCGTGGAGTTATTGCTACTTGCAACTATGAAGCGCGTGCATTTGGCGTGCGTTCGGCCATGTCGTCGCACCATGCGTTAAAGCTGTGCCCGGACTTGACCATCGTCAAGCCGCGCATGGATGCCTATAAAGAAGCTTCACGAGAAATTCAGGCTATCTTTCGCGACTACACCGACCTGATCGAGCCGCTGTCGCTGGATGAGGCTTACCTGGATGTGTCTGAGTCCACCCGTTTCGAGGGCAGTGCCACGCGCATCGCTCAGGATATCCGTCGTCGGGTTTCCAATCAGTTGCACATCACTGTTTCGGCAGGCGTTGCGCCCAACAAGTTTCTGGCCAAGATCGCCAGTGACTGGAAGAAACCCAACGGGTTGTTTGTCATTACGCCGGCACAGGTCGAAGACTTTGTGGCGGCCTTGCCGGTCAGCAAGCTGCATGGCGTCGGCAAGGTCACGGCCGACAAGCTTGCACGCCTGGGAATTGTCAGTTGCCACGATCTGCTGGGCTGGCAAAAACTGGCGCTGGTTCGCGAGTTCGGCAGCTTTGGCGAGCGGCTATGGAGCCTGGCGCGGGGGATCGATGAGCGTGCGGTGCATAACGACAACCGGCGCCAGTCCATCAGTGTTGAAAATACCTACGACACAGACCTGCCCGATCTGGAAAGTTGCCTTGAGCGGTTGCCTGAACTGATGCAAACCCTCGAAAACCGGATGCAGCGGCTCGATGGCCAGTACAGGCCGGGCAAGCCGTTCGTGAAGGTCAAGTTTCATGACTTCAGCCAGACGACGCTGGAGCAAGCCGGCGCCGGGCGCGACCTTGGCAGTTATCAGCAACTGCTGACCCAGGCATTTGCCCGGGGCGGCAAGCCGGTGCGGCTGTTGGGCATCGGTGTGCGCCTGCAGGATTTGCGCGGCGCACATGAACAGCTGGAGTTGTTCGAGCGCTGAGCGTTTTACTCGTCCGCAGGTGCGGGTGCTACCAGGCGTCCGGCGTCACGGGCCAGCAGCTTGAGAAAGTCGCGCTGCAATTGCGGGTCGTTGCGGGTCAGTTCGATCAGGCTTTGCTCCAGTTCGCCGGCCTGTTCTTCGAGGCCCAGCTCAGCAAGACGCTTGACCCGATAAACCCACTGGCTAACTTCGTCGTCTTCAAGATCGTCGTAAATCAGATCGTGAGCTTCCAGCAGTTTGCCGCGCAGGCTGCGACTGATGGGCAGGCTGTCACTGGCGTGGGTGTTGTCCTGCTCGTCTTCGACATTTATATAGAGGCGCGTGATCTGCCGCAGGTCCTGTTCGGCGAACGGGCTGTCCAGCAGGTTCAGGCGCAACACGCCGTTACGGTCGGTGCTCAGTTCATGTGTGGTGTTGCCCGCTTTGACCAGCACCGGGCGTTCGTTCCAGGGCAGGGTCGTGCGTTCGATCCGTTTGTCCTGCTGGGCCTCATCGATGCTGGCCAGGTTTTGTTCGGCCCGCCCATGAGACGGCGCGTTCATGAATGGATTGAGTCCGGCCAGGCCGTAATCGAGCCAGTCGTGGGTCACGCTGTCGGGCAGGTTGCCCAAGGCGAACACATTGACCACATTGGCGCCCAGGCCGGCCACGACGGCGACGACACCCAGCGGGATCTCGTAGACTTCGCGCCAGGGTTGATAAGGCGTGTAGCGATCATAGTGACGGGTCACTTCGAACTCGGTGACTTCGAAGGCCTTGTGTTCATGAATACGGATACGACGCTGCGGCAACTCCAGGGTCTTGGGGTCGCCCACATCGATCTGCAATGTATGTTCGAGAAGTTTGCGCTCGACGCGTTCTTCATGCTCGCTGCGTTGTGACAAGTGATTGGCACAGCCGCTGACAAGCAGGGCGCCGCACAAGGTGGCGCTGCCGAGGCTCAGGTTATGTCGCTTGAACATGGGGTCTCTGAATTCGGATAGACGCGCAGGTGCGTGCCAGGCGCACCCGCTAAAGGCGGGTGCGCTCAGGGCTTAGCGACGCAGGCGGCTCTGGATGAACGACAGCACGTCAGCCACGGCGACGGCTTGTGGCTGCGACTCGGTGCGGCTCTTGTACTCGATATTGCCATCGGCCAGACCGCGATCGCTGACAACGATGCGGTGCGGGATACCGATCAGTTCCATGTCGGCAAACTTGTTGCCGGGGCTGGTTTTCTTGTCGCGGTCATCGAGCAGCACTTCAAAGCCTGCGGCGGTCAGGTCGCTGTACAGCTTGTCGGTCGCCTCGCGCACGGCATCGGTTTCGTAGCGCAGCGGCACCAGGGCAATATGGAACGGCGTCAGGGTGTCGTTCCAGATAATGCCGTTCTCGTCGTTGTTCTGCTCGATGGCGGCAGCCACCACGCGGGACACGCCAATACCGTAGCAACCCATGATCAGGTCGATCGGCTTGCCGTTTTCGCCCAGTACCTGGCACTTCATGGCCTGGCTGTATTTGGTGCCCAACTGGAAGATGTGCCCCACTTCGATGCCGCGCTTGATTTCCAGCACGCCCTTGCCGTCCGGGCTCGGGTCACCGCTGACCACGTTACGCAGGTCAGCCACTTGCGGTGTAGGCAAGTCACGTTCCCAGTTGACGCCAAAGTAGTGTTTGTCGTCGATGTTGGCGCCAACGCTGAAGTCGCTCATCAGTTCGACCGAGCGGTCGATGATGCACGGCAGCGGCAGGTTCAACGGACCGAGGGAGCCGGCACCGGCGCCAATGGCGTCGCGCAGTTCGGCTTCGGTAGCCATGGTCAGTGGGCTGGCGACCTGTTCAAGCTTGGCGGCCTTGATTTCGTTGAGTTCATGGTCGCCACGAATGATCAGTGCGATCAGCTTGCCTTCTTCGGCGGCGCGCACTACCAGTGTCTTGACGGTCTTCTTGATCGACAGGTCGAAACCTTCGACCAGTTGCGCGATGGTCTTGGTGTTCGGGGTGTCGACCAGGCGCAGTTCTTCGGTAGCAGCGGGGCGGCTGGTTTCCTGTGGAAGCGCTTCGGCCTTCTCGATGTTGGCCGCGTAGTCGGAGCCATTGCTGAACACGATATCGTCTTCGCCGGACTCGGCCAGCACATGAAATTCATGGGAGCCGGCGCCACCGATCGAGCCGTTGTCGGCTTCTACCGGGCGGAAGTTCAGGCCCAGACGGCTGAACACATTGCTGTAGGCCAGGTGCATGCGGTCGTAGGTTTGCTGTAGCGAAGCCTGATCGGCATGGAACGAGTAGGCATCTTTCATGATGAACTCGCGACCACGCATCAGACCGAAGCGCGGACGGATCTCGTCACGGAACTTGGTCTGGATCTGATACATGTTGATCGGCAACTGTTTATAGCTGTTGAGCTCGTTGCGGGCCAGGTCGGTGATAACCTCTTCATGGGTCGGACCCAGGCAGAAGTCGCGCGCATGGCGGTCGACCAGGCGCATCAGTTCGGGGCCGTATTGCTCCCAACGCCCCGATTCCTGCCATAGTTCGGCGGGCTGGATGCCGGGCATGAGAATTTCGAGTGCGCCGGCGGCGTCCATTTCTTCGCGGACAATGGCCTCGACCTTGCGTAGTACGCGCAGGCCCATGGGCAGCCAGGTGTAGAGGCCCGAAGCCAGTTTGCGGATCATGCCAGCGCGCAGCAGCAGCTGATGGCTGACCACGACCGCATCCGAAGGGGTTTCTTTCTGTGTGGCGAGCAAAAATTGACTGGTGCGCATGGTTGGCCGTTGTCGGTTGCTTAAGGCTGAAAATGACCGGCATTGTACGGCGCTGTGCCAGTCGAGTACAGGGCGCGGCAGTTGCGCGGCGGGCAGGTCTAAAAATGAACAAGCCCGGCATGAGCCGGGCTTGTGGTATTGCGTGTGACCGAACCGCGATTACAGAACCGAAATCGGGTAGTCGACGATCAGGCGGAACTCGTCGATGTTGCCTTCGCCCTGGTCGGCGTTGGCGCGGTGCCAGGATTGACGAATGCGGAAGGACAGGTCTTTGGCCGGGCCCGACTGCAGTACGTATTTGGCTTCGACGTTGGTTTCGCGGTGCTCGCCATCGGCACCGTAGAGGCCAGCGTAGGCGCTGTTGGTTGGGGTCTTGGTGCCGTCGATGTCAGTACCGCGGATGTAACGGGTCATGAAGCTCAGACCAGGAACACCGTAAGGCGCCATGCTCAGGTCATAACGAACCTGCCAGGACTTCTCGTTCGGGGCGTTGAAGTCAGAGTACTGAACGGAGTTGTTCAGGAAGATCGAGTCGCCGCCACGGTTGTTGTCGCCAATACCGATGTAGTCGAATGGCGTGTCACCCTTGATTTTCTGCAGGGCCAGAGTCACGGTGTGCGCGGCCAGGAACGAGTAGGCAACGGAGCCGGAGAAGGCGGTGTTGCTGATCGAGCCGGCCTTGGCGCTGCCTTCGTCAACGGTGCGATACACGTTGGCGTCGAAAGCCAGAGACTGATCGCCGCCCAGTGGCAGGGCGTAGTTCACGTTACCGTAGTACTGGTTCCATACGTCTTCCAGGTTGGCTGCGTAGAACGCAACGCCCAGGCTGTCGGTGATTGCGTACTTGCCGCCTACGAAGTCGGCGGATTTGGCGGTCACGCCGGCATAGTTGGCCCAGATGTTACCGTTACGGTTGGTTTCATCCTGGCTGGTGCCCGAGTAGTAGTGACCGGCTTCCAGGTCCAGGCCTGTGATCTCGCTGCTTTGCAGGCTGATGCCGCTGGCGGTCTGGGAAATCAGGCGCGAGCCGCCTACGGCGAATACAGGGCTGGTAGGGAACTGGTCGCCTACTTTCAGTTCGGTTTTCGAGATGCGGAACTTAACAGCGCCACCGGCCTTGCCGAAGCTGTCTTCGTTACGGCCCTGGCTGTCGGTCACCAGGTTGCCGGAGCCGGAGTACTTGTCTTCGCCGTCCAGTTTCAGACCAAAGAAGCCAAAAGCGTCCACGCCAACACCGATGGTGCCCTGGGTGTAGCCGGAGCTGTAGATGGCAGAGAAGCCCTGGGTCCAGTCTTTATCATCAACCGCACCGTCTTTCTTGTTGCGGTTGTAATAATAGTTACGTGCCTTGAGGTTCAACGAGCTGCCTTCGACAAAACCCTTGGCCTCGGCCTGGTCGCTGACGAACGGCGCTGCTGTGGCCAATTGGGTGCTGGCTGCTGCTGCAACGGCCAGTGCGATTGCGCTCCACTTCATCACTCTCATCGTGATTGCTCCTTTGGTTTTTAGAAGTTTCTTACCGCCCACCTGTATTTTTATCTGGGCGGCTCTTTCTTTTTATGCTGGCGCAATGTACCTCACGCCGGTCAGGGTTGCGATAGTTGCAAACCCATTATTTTCAGTTTTTTTACGGCTTCTTCGCCGAAAAAGTCCCGTATGTCGTCGAAAATGTCGCTATTTGGCAAATGTGTTCGTCGACTGTGTTCAGGAGTACAGCAAAAGTCTTGCCAGGTTTGATCGGCTCAAGATTCAAGCGGTCGGCTCTGGTGTGAGACATGCCAGTGATAAAGCAACAAGCGTGCTCAAAGTTCATTGAAATGAAAAAAATTTGTGAAAAATGCAGCTTTAACCTTAATTTATTTGTGTAACTTCATGTTTTTAAAGAAAAAATCAATAATGTATCCGCTGTGTATATTTTTAGTGGGCTGGGCCGGGTCTTCCCGGAGGCGTTTCACAAAATGTTACCGGGGGTACTCCGATGTGGGTAAATCCCGGAATCCTGGTATGCCAAGTACACACTTGTGTTTCGTTTTGGTGCGTTTCTAAGCGTAGCTGCCTGAATCTGAACGGGCGGGTTATGTTTCAGGGCGGGCGATCTGTATTTGTTCTGTGTGCTGGCGTACAGGGTGAGGGGTCTTTGCTGCGAATAAATGACGGTGAGTCCGAATCGGTGCATGAGCCGACGAGGAGGGGTCGGGCCGGTGCGTCGCGTTTTTGATATTCTCTGTGACTGCGTGGCGTCACTGCATGACGGCACCTTTTATCTTTTCGATCAGGAGTACGGTCGTGTTCGTTCTCGATTCGCGCCTGCAACAAGACACTTTGCCTGTCGGCGATTTCCCGTTGTCCCGGCTCTTGCTGTCCAATGACGCGCAATATCCGTGGTTTATCCTGGTACCGCGTCGCGCTGACATTACTGAGGTTTTCCAGCTCGATGCCCGGCAGCAGGCGCAGTTGTGGCAGGAGACCACTGCACTGGCGAATCTTCTCAGGGATGTCTTTGCGGCCGACAAGATGAACATTGCGGCATTGGGTAACGTTGTCAGCCAGTTGCATGTGCATGTTATCGCTCGCACGCGCGATGATGCAGCCTGGCCTGCCCCAGTGTGGGGCAAGCACCCGGCGGTGCCTTATACCGCCGAACAGTTCGCGGCCATTATCGAGCGCCTGAAGCCGGTACTGGTGGATGACTTCACGTTTGAGGTGTCACTATGAGTCTTGAATTGCGGGTCGTGGAACTCGAAAGTCGCCTTGCCTTTCAGGATGACACCATTCAAGTGCTCAATGATGCGCTGGTCGCCCAGCAGCGCAGCCTGGACCGCCTGCAATTGCAGTTGGCGATGGTGATCAAGCGTCAGGAAGAGATGAGTCACCGTGGTGACGGCTTCGAGGATGATGTGCCGCCGCCGCACTATTGATAAGACGAAAAAAAAGCCGCGATCGATTCGCGGCTTTTTTCATGCGGGTGTCGGCATTAACGACGGGGCAGGGCTGCTATCACATCCTCGGCCTGCAGGCCCTTGTCGCGGTTCATGACCGAAAACTCCACGCGCTGGCCTTCGACCAGGACGCGATGGCCTTCGCCGCGGATAGCACGAAAATGTACAAAAATGTCATCGCCCGAATCCCGGGAGATAAAGCCGAAGCCCTTGGAAGCGTTAAACCATTTCACGGTACCGGTATCGCGATTGCCCAGATCATGGCTTTGCACAATGGGGCTGGGGGAGCGTTTATACAGCGTGGCGCCCAGGTGCAAGGCGATCGCGATCAGTGCGATGAGCAGTGCGATGGCGATGGCGGGTTGGCCGGCAATGTTTTGCAGAGGAACCAGCAAGGTCAGGGTCTGGACGATGACAGCGATGACAAGCAATGCGCTGACCAGATTCTGCAGATTGCGGCGTGGACCTTTTTTCCAGTGCGGGACGACGGGCGCCAGCAGCAGGTTGAGCAAGCCAAAGAATGCCAGGTACAGGGCATCGGGTTGCAGCAGGTGGGAGGAAAGCGCTTCGCTGCGCAGGCTCGGTATGAAGGAAAGCAGCAGGGCTGCCGCTCCCGTTACCAGGTGGACGATTTTCAACATGGTAAAAAGCTCACATTAAGATGGAACGCAAGGAAATAGCCGGTAACGCCCGGTACGCTTCTTGAAAATGAGGGAGGCGTGCTGCACGAACGTTGGTCCTGCCTATGCGCTAACGGTTCGGAGGTGCAACATTCAATGCCCGGCCCGCAGCGACACGCCGTGTATTTAACAGCAAAGCCATGGGCTACTCAAATCAGTGGTTTTGTGGGTGGGTGGCGTGGGGCGTTTTTACCGTGCCGGGTGGTGACAGGACGCCGCATGTGTGTTTTCTATCGCCCCGATAGTGCTGCACCTTGTGGCCTGTCTTGCTAAAGTGGCCCCTGTCGCGGGTTTTTTATCGTCATTAAAGGAGCTTTAACATGGCAATCGATATTGGTATCAGTGAAGAAGATCGCAAGTCGATCGTCGACGGACTTTCCCATCTTCTGGCCGATACTTATGTGCTGTATCTCAAGACCCATAACTTTCACTGGAACGTCAGCGGGCCTATGTTTCGCACCCTGCACCTTATGTTCGAAGAGCAGTACAACGAACTGGCG
This sequence comes from Pseudomonas sp. 3A(2025), assembly GCF_054589175.1. Classification (NCBI taxonomy): domain Bacteria; kingdom Pseudomonadati; phylum Pseudomonadota; class Gammaproteobacteria; order Pseudomonadales; family Pseudomonadaceae; genus Pseudomonas; species Pseudomonas sp. 3A(2025). The sequence continues at coordinate 230,990 of NZ_BAAILM010000095.1, forward strand.
CTGGCCGTTGATGCCATTGCCGAGCGTATTCGTGCATTGGGCTTCCCGGCACCGGGCACCTACTCGACCTATGCGCGTCTTTCTTCGATCAAGGAAGAAGAAGGCGTGCCGCACGCCACTGACATGATCAAGAGTCTGGTTCAGGGGCAGGAAGCTGTAGTGCGTACGGCTCGCAGCATTTTTCCGTTGCTCGACAAGGTCAGCGACGAGCCCACCGCAGACCTGCTGACCCAGCGCATGCAGGTCCACGAGAAAACGGCGTGGATGCTGCGTTCTCTTCTCGAAGGTCAGTAATCACTGCTGGCGGGTGGCGCATCTGCGCCACTCGTTACCGTTTCATGTAGGGCAAAGTCCCATATTTAAATACATATTTAATACCTGCTCTGTGGTTCTCTGATATCGCTACTCCTGAATTACCAATTCCTCGTTTCGGTGTGGTTATGTCCTACAGGGTTTGAGTGCTGGGCCTGCTGGATTAGTGTTCATGATTCGGGCTTTATAAGTGTGCATTTATTTATTTTTAAATGTTTCTTTTTAAGGTTCGTCGAATTGACTATTCGGAGGTCATCCCTGCCATGATTCGAGGTGTTGAACGTGAGGTAAAAGATTCAATTCGCCATGTGACCATTCCCGACGATCCTTTCGTCGAGGATTTCAACATGACGCTGGCCCAGCCTCATTCGAAATCGGTCAGGCTCAATGGCCTGGCGACCTGCCTGAGGCTGGAAAATGTTTACTGGAACATTCTGACTGCGATTGCCCGCTCCAATAATTGCTCGGTCAACGCGGTGCTGTCCTATGTCGACAGAGAGGTTCATCTGCGTTACGGCGGGGTCAAGAATTTCAGCGGCCTGATCCGGGTCGTCTGCGTGACTCATCTGCTCAAGGCCCAGCATCAGGCCTGAAGGCGGTACTTCCAGTTTTCATGCTCGATTACCGTTCGGTAAGCGTGCTCAGGCCCGGGCAATGTCCGGGCTGTCCCGGCCGTCACGGGCCTGCCCTTCATCGGATAGGTTCGTGCGGCTGCAAGGCTTCGATTAACTCTATATAATCCTTCGTCTTGCCAATGGGCATGGCTCTGCGCGGGCGCAGTGGCTTGAACTGCAAGTCGTTGCTCTTGCACTATCGGGCGCACGCCAGGGGCCAACGCCGCCACTGAATCTCGAATTACGGAAGTGAATACAACATCATGATGCGCAGCCACTATTGCGGCCAACTGAACGAGAGTCTGGAAGGTCAGGAAGTTACCCTTTGCGGATGGGTCCACCGTCGTCGTGACCACGGTGGCGTGATTTTCCTCGATATCCGTGACCGTGAAGGTATGGCTCAGGTGGTCTTCGATCCGGATCGTGCCGAGTCTTTCGCTGCAGCCGACCGTGTGCGCAGCGAGTACGTCGTCAAGATCGTCGGCAAGGTACGTGCCCGCCCGGCGGGTGCCGTCAATGCGAACATGGCCTCCGGCGGCATCGAGGTTCTGGGTTACGAACTGCAAGTGCTGAACGAGTCCGAGACGCCACCGTTCCCGCTCAACGAATACTCCGACGTCGGCGAAGAAACCCGCCTGCGTTATCGCTTCATCGACTTGCGCCGTCCGGAAATGGCCGAAAAGCTGCGCCTGCGTTCGCGCATCACCAGCAGCATTCGTCGCTATCTGGACGAAAACGGCTTCCTGGACGTCGAAACGCCGATCCTGACCCGTGCAACCCCTGAGGGTGCCCGCGACTATCTGGTGCCAAGCCGCACACACCCCGGCAGCTTCTTTGCCTTGCCGCAATCGCCGCAACTGTTCAAGCAGCTGCTGATGGTTGCCGGCTTCGACCGTTACTATCAGATTGCCAAGTGCTTTCGTGACGAAGACCTGCGTGCCGACCGTCAGCCTGAATTCACCCAGATCGACATCGAAACCAGCTTTCTGGACGAAGACGACATTATCGGCCTGACCGAGAAAATGGTCCGTCAGTTGTTCAAGGAAGTGCTGGATGTCGAGTTCGGCGAATTCCCGCACATGCCGTTCGAAGAAGCCATGCGTCGCTATGGTTCGGACAAGCCGGACCTGCGTATCCCGCTGGAACTGGTCGACGTTGCCGATCAGCTGTCGGGCGTAGAGTTCAAGGTATTCAGCGGCCCGGCCAACGACCCTAAAGGTCGTGTTGCCGCCCTGCGTGTACCGGGTGCAGCAAACATGCCGCGCAGCCAGATCGACGACTACACCAAGTTCGTCAGCATCTACGGCGCTAAAGGCCTGGCCTACATCAAGGTCAACGAGCGCGCCAAAGGTGCCGAGGGCCTGCAGTCGCCGATCGTCAAGTTCATCCCTGAAGAAAACCTCCAAGTCATCCTTGATCGTGTAGGTGCAGTTGATGGCGACATCGTGTTCTTCGGTGCCGACAAGTTCAAGATCGTCAGCGAAGCCCTTGGCGCGCTGCGTATCAAGCTGGGCAACGACCTCAAGCTGCACACCTGCGAGTGGGCACCGATGTGGGTCGTCGACTTCCCGATGTTCGAAGAAAACGACGATGGTTCGTTCTCGGCGCTGCACCACCCCTTCACGGCGCCAAAATGCAGCCCCGAAGAGCTGGAAGCCAATCCGGGCAAGGCGCTGTCGCGTGCCTATGACATGGTCCTCAACGGCACCGAGCTGGGCGGCGGTTCCATCCGTATCCACCGCAAAGAGATGCAGCAGGCGGTGTTCCGTCTTCTGGGTATCAATGAAGACGAGCAGCAAGAGAAGTTCGGCTTCCTGCTCGACGCACTGAAATTCGGTGCGCCACCGCATGGCGGCCTGGCTTTCGGTCTGGATCGTCTGGTCATGCTGATGACCGGCGCCCAGTCGATTCGCGAAGTCATCGCCTTCCCGAAAACCCAGAGCGCTGCCGATGTCATGACCCAGGCGCCGGGTGTTGTCGATGCCAAGGCCCTGCGCGAGCTGCACATTCGTCTGCGCGAGCAGCAAAAGGCCGAGTAAGGCGAGGCGGGGCGCATCGCTGGTGCGCCCTGTGTCATACGCTGACGATCAGTTAATCGAGCCTTTCGCTTGTTTCAATGAGCGAGAGGCACGTGTGTTTCTGAAAGATTCTGGAGCGAAAAATGGCAGGTCATTCTAAGTGGGCGAACATCAAGCACCGCAAAGAGCGTCAGGATGCCAAGAAGGGCAAGGTCTTCACCAAGTGGATTCGTGAACTGACCGTTGCAGCCCGTCAGGGTGGTGGCGATCCGGGCTCCAACCCGCGTCTGCGCCTGGCGCTGGACAAGGCGCTGAGTGCCAACATGACCCGTGACACCATCGACCGTGCTGTGGCCCGTGGCGCTGGCGCCACCGATGCCGACGATATGGTCGAGCTGGGTTATGAAGGTTATGGCCCCGGCGGTGTGGCGGTCATGGTCGAAGCGATGACCGACAACCGCAATCGTACGGCCGCCGCCGTGCGCCACGCGTTCAGCAAATGCGGTGGCAATCTGGGCACCGATGGCTCGGTGGCTTATCTGTTCGATCGCAAGGGGCAGATTTCCTTTGCCGCGGGCGTCGACGAAGATGCCTTGATCGAGGCGGCCATGGAAGCCGATGCCGACGATGTGGTGACCAATGAAGATGGCACCATCGACGTGTTCACTTCTTTTGCCGGTTTCTACGCGGTACGCAATGCGCTGGAAGCCTCAGGCTTCAAGGGCACCGATGCCGAGATCGTTCTGTTGCCAACGACCAGTGCCGTGCTGGATCTGGAGCATGCTGAAAAGGTTCTCAAGCTGATTGACATGCTCGAAGACCTCGACGATGTGCAAAACGTCTATTCGAACGCTGAAATTCCCGATGAAATCATGGAGCAGCTAGGCTGATCCGGTTTTCTGCATTTATAAGGCGCCGTTGGTGCGCCGGACTGTTGGCACTATGACTCTTATTCTTGGTATCGACCCAGGCTCGCGTATTACCGGCTATGGCGTGGTGCTCGACACCGGTCGGGGTTGTACCTATGTGGCCTCTGGTTGCATCCGTACGGGTGAAGGCGAGTTGCCTGAGCGTCTGCAGATCGTGTTTCGTGGCGTGCGCGAAGTGATCAAGGCCTATGGTCCGGTGACCATGGGCATCGAGCGCGTGTTCATGGCACGTAACGCCGATTCTGCACTCAAACTGGGTCAGGCGCGTGGTGCTGCCATTGTGGCCGGGGCCGAGGAGGGGCTGGAAATCGCCGAATACAGCGCTACCCAGGTCAAGCAGGCGGTGGCCGGCACCGGTGGTGCCAACAAGGAACAAGTCATGATGATGGTCATGCATTTGCTCAAGCTCACCAGCAAGCCACAGGTCGATGCCTCCGATGCGCTGGCCATTGCCCTGTGCCATGCCCATACCCGCTCCAGCCTGGCACCTCACGGGTTGAGTGCGGCGCGTAGTCGACGCGGACGCTTGCGGCTCTGATTGCAGCATTCGCTCGCATTTTTTTACTTGCTTGCAGCCATGATTTTGTCCACTTTTCCGGTGGGCCAAGGGCACTATAGGATTTGACGGTGATTGGACGTTTACGGGGTGCACTGGTCGAGAAGCAGCCGCCACATCTGGTGCTGGATGTGAATGGGGTCGGTTACGAGCTTGAAGTGCCCATGACCACCTTATATCGATTGCCGCATGTCGGTGAAAACGTGACGCTGCACACCCATCTGGTCGTGCGTGAAGACGCGCACCTGCTGTATGGCTTTTTCGAAAAGCGCGAGCGCGAACTGTTTCGCGAGCTCATCCGGCTCAATGGTGTGGGCCCCAAGCTGGCCCTGGCGTTGATGTCGGGGCTTGAAGTCGACGAGCTGGTGCGCTGTGTGCAGGCTCAGGACACTTCCGCGCTGACCCGCATTCCGGGTGTCGGCAAAAAAACCGCCGAGCGCCTGCTGGTCGAGCTCAAGGACCGTTTCAAGGCCTGGGAGGCACTGCCGGGCACCTTTGCTCTGGTGACCAATGGGCCGAACCCGCTTGAACCTGCCGCCTCCGAAGAGGCCGATGCTGTCAGTGCGCTGATTGCCCTGGGCTACAAACCTCAAGAGGCGAGCAAAGCCGTCTCCGCCATCAAGGATAAAAACTTGAGCAGTGCCGATCTGATTCGCCGTGCCTTGAAGGGGATGGGTTAAGTGATAGACGCCGACCGCCTGATAAGCGCGACTGGCAGCCGCGATCGTGAAGAGCAGATCGACCGTGCCATTCGTCCCCTGAGTCTTGCCGACTACATTGGCCAGCCGACCGTGCGCGAGCAGATGGAGCTGTTTATCCAGGCTGCCCGCGGACGCAGCGAATCGCTGGATCACACGCTGATCTTTGGCCCGCCGGGGCTGGGCAAGACCACCCTGGCCAATATCATCGCCCAGGAAATGGGGGTTTCGATCAAGAGTACTTCGGGGCCTGTTCTGGAGCGTCCGGGTGATCTGGCCGCGATCCTGACCAACCTTGAGCCTAATGATGTGCTGTTCATCGACGAGATTCACAGGCTTTCGCCGATCGTCGAAGAAGTGCTGTACCCGGCCATGGAAGACTTTCAGCTCGACATCATGATCGGCGAAGGGCCTGCTGCCCGCTCGATCAAGCTCGATCTGCCGCCGTTTACCCTGGTCGGGGCGACGACGCGTGCGGGGATGCTTACCAATCCATTGCGTGACCGTTTCGGTATTGTTCAGCGTCTGGAGTTCTACAATATTGCCGACCTGTCGACCATCGTGTCGCGCTCGGCCGGTATTCTCGGGCTGACCATCGAGCCTGAAGGGGCATTTGAAGTGGCGCGTCGGGCTCGTGGTACGCCGCGTATTGCCAACCGTCTGTTGCGTCGGGTGCGTGATTTCGCCGAAGTGCGTGGTAACGGTCAGATCAGCCGGCAGACCGCTGACAAGGCCCTGAACCTGCTGGATGTCGACGAACACGGTTTCGATCACCAGGACCGTCGCTTGCTGCTGACCATGATCGAGAAGTTCGATGGTGGTCCGGTCGGTGTCGATAACCTGGCTGCGGCGATCAGCGAAGAGCGCCACACCATTGAAGATGTGCTGGAGCCGTACCTGATCCAGCAGGGTTACATCATGCGTACACCGCGAGGGCGAGTGGTGACCCGCCATGCCTATCTGCATTTCGGGCTGAACATTCCTTCACGAATGGGCGATATGCCAGTTGCTGGGGAACCAGTCGATGATCCTGTCGACTAATGGCATCGGGGCGCGGTTCAAGAGCGCTCTGTTTTGCAAAAACGTTGAAAAACAGTTGTATCACCTGATTGGCAACCCGAGGAGTAAGCACTAGAGTATGCGCGCGCAAAACGGGGTTCAGTCGTTCGCCCATCTGTGTCGTGTCTATTACGAGGACACGGATGCCGGCGGCGTCGTCTACTACGTCAATTACCTGAAATTCATGGAACGGGCTCGCACCGAGCGGCTGCGGCAACTGGGTTTTCTCCAGTCCCGGCTGGCCGATGAGAACCTGTTGTTCGTCGTGCATTCCAGTGAGGCGCGTTATCACAAGCCGGCACGGCTCGATGATGAGTTGTCGGTCAGTGCGCAGGTCATCGAATTGAACCGTGCCAGCCTGCGTTTTCGTCAGCAGGTCAGGCGGGTTACGGATGCAACGCTGCTCTGTGAAGGGCAGTTTCTGGTGGCGTGTGTAAGCGCCGATAGTTTCAAACCCCGGGCCATTCCCCAAGCACTGCGCGCGGCCTTTGCCGATGATCAGTGCGACACGGGCACCTATTCGGATTCAGAGCAGGAGATACAGCGTGGAAGCTAACGTCGTCGACCATACCTCCATGTGGAGTTTGGTCAGCAATGCCAGCATTGTCGTTCAGTTGGTGATGCTGAGCCTGGTGGCGGCCTCGGTCGCCTCCTGGGTCATGATTTTTCAGCGTAGCAATATGATTCGTGCCGGTCGCCGGGCACTGGACAGCTTCGAAGAGCGCTTCTGGTCGGGTATCGACCTGTCCAAGCTCTATCGTCAGGCGGGCAGCAGCCCGGACCCTGACTCGGGCGTCGAGCAGATTTTTCGCGCCGGCTTCAAGGAGTTTTCCCGTCTGCGCCAGCAATCGGGTGTCGATCCCGATGCGGTCATGGAAGGCGTGGCGCGTGCCATGCGTGTAGCCATCTCGCGTGAAGAAGAGAAGCTCGAAACCGGTCTGTCGTTTCTGGCCACCGTCGGTTCGACCAGTCCTTACGTCGGCCTGTTCGGTACGGTATGGGGCATCATGAACTCCTTCCGTGGTCTTGCCACGGCGCAACAGGCCACTCTGGCAACCGTTGCACCGGGTATTGCCGAAGCACTGATCGCGACAGCCATCGGCCTGTTCGCCGCGATCCCGGCCGTCATGGCCTATAACCGCTTCGCCGCACGCAGCGAGACCCTGATCAATCGCTACTACACCTTTGCCGATGAATTCCAGGCCATCCTGCACCGCAAAGTGCACACCAGCGAAGAATGAGGCGCTAATTCCCCATGGCTTTGATCGCTCGAGATCGTCGCAAAAAACGCAGGCCGGTCGCCGAAATGAACGTGGTGCCCTACATCGACGTGATGTTGGTATTGCTGGTCATCTTCATGGTGACAGCCCCCATGATCAACCAGGGCGTAAAGGTCGATCTGCCCAAGGTCTCCAGTGAGGCCTTGCCGCAGGACAACAACAACCAGGTCCTGACCATTTCGATCAAGGCCGACAAGACGTATTACTGGAACCTGGGTAGCGAAGTCGACACCGACAAGCAGATGGACAAGGCCATGACCTTGCCGCAACTGACCAGTGCCGTGACCAAGATCGTTGCTTCCGGGCGTGATGCCGGCAAGCAGACACAGGTGTTCATCCGTGGTGACAAGGCTGTCGACTACGGCTCGGTCATGGTCACCATGGGCGGGCTGCAGAAAGCCGGGATTGCCAACGTCGGCTTGATTACCGAGGCGCCCTGATGCAGCCAATTCGAGAGCCGTCCGCCTCGGAGAATTACTTCTGGCCTACTGTCTGGGCCGTGGCTTTGCACATCCTGATTTTTGGCACGCTTTTCGTCAGTTTTGCCATGACCCCCGAGCTGCCTGAGGCCAAACCGGTGGTTCAGGCTACGCTGTACCAGCTCAAGTCGAAAAGTCAGGCAACGACCCAGACCAACCAGAAGATCGCAGGCGAGGCGAAGAAAACTGCTGCGCGGCAGAGTGAGGCCGAGCAGCTGGAACAGAAAAAGATCGAACAGGAAGCTGTAAAGGCTGCGGAACAAAAGAAAGCTGACGCCGCTCAAAAAGCCGAAGATCAAAAGGCTGCCGAAGAGGCCAGAAAGGCCGCCGAGCAGAAGGAAGCCCAGGAAAAGGCTGCCGAGCAAAAAGCCGAACAAAAGGCCGAGGAGGCCAAGAAAGCTGCCGATGAAGCCAAGAAGGCTGCAGACGACGCGAAGAAAGCGGCTGATGCCAAAAAGGCAGAAGAGAAACAATTGGCTGATATAGCCAAGAAGAAGGCTGAAGAAGAGGCGAAGAAAAAAGCCGAGGAAGAGGCCAAAAAGGCCGCTGCCGAGGACGCCAAGAAAGCTGCTGCCGAAGAAGCCAAGAAGAAGGCTGCCGACGAGGCCAAGAAAAAGGCCGCCGAGGACGCCAAGAAACAGGCTGCCGAGGACGCCAAGAAAAAAGCGGCTGAAGACGCGAAGAAGAAGGCCACCGCCGATGCGGCTGCCAAAAAAGCTCAGGATGCTGCACGCAAGGCGGCCGAAGACAAGAAGGCGCAGGCATTGGCCGATTTGCTCTCCGACAAGCCCGAGCGGCAACAGGCCCTGGCCGATGAGGTAGGTAATGAAACGGCGGGTAGCTTCGATGACCTGATTCGACTGCGTGCTTCCGAAGGCTGGGCTCGTCCACCGTCGGCTCGCAAGGGAATGGCTGTGGTCTTGCAGATCGGCATGTTGCCTGACGGCACCGTGACCTCGGTCAAGATCATCAAGGCCAGTGGCGATGGTCCGTTCGACAGTTCAGCGGTAGCAGCGGTCAAGAATATTGGTCGTTTGACAGAGATGCAGGGGCTCAAGCCAGCTGAGTTCGCGCCCTATCGTTCATTCAAGATGACATTCACACCTGAGGATCTAGCCTTGTGATTAACCTTCTTCGAGGACTGCTTGTAGTTCTTTGCTGTGCGGCAGGACTGGCCGTCGCAGACGAAAAGAACATTATGGTCACCAGCGGAAGTGACCGTGCCACGCCGATCGCTGTTGTGCCGTTCGGCTGGCAGGGCGGTAACGTCCTGCCTGACGACATGGCTGAAATCATCGGCAACGACCTGCGCAACTCGGGTTACTACACCCCGGTTCCACGTCAGAACATGATCAGCTTGCCGGTTCAGGCCAGCGAAGTCATTTTTCGCGACTGGAAAGCGCTGGGTACGCAATACGTGATGGTGGGTAACATCGTCCCGGCCGGCGGGCGCCTGCAGGTGCAATACGCACTGTTCAACGTGGCCACCGAACAGCAGGTGTATGCCGGCAGCGTTTCAGGTACCACCGATCAGTTGCGTGATATGTCGCACTATATTGCCGACCAGTCGTTCGAAAAACTGACCGGCATCAAGGGCGCCTTTTCGACCCGCATGCTGTACGTGACTGCCGAGCGTTTCTCGGAAGCCAACACGCGCTACACTCTGCAGCGTTCGGACTACGACGGTGCGCGTGCAGTGACCTTGTTGCAATCGCGTGAGCCGATCCTGTCGCCGCGTTTCGCGCCCGATGGTAAGCGTATCGCTTATGTGTCGTTCGAGCAGAAGCGCCCGCGCATCTTCGTTCAGCACATCGATACCGGTCGCCGTGAGCAGATCACCAACTTCGAAGGCCTTAACGGCGCGCCTGCATGGTCGCCGGACGGCAGTCGCCTGGCATTTGTACTGTCTAAAGACGGTAACCCGGAAATTTATGTGATGAACCTGGCCAGCCGCCAGATCACTCGCGTAACCAATGATTCTTCGATCGATACCGAACCGTTCTTCGGCAAGGATGGCTCGACGATCTACTTCACGTCCGACCGTGGCGGCAAGCCGCAGATCTACAAAACCAGTGTTTCCGGGGGCGGCGCACAGCGCGTAACCTTCGTTGGCAACTATAATGCCAACCCGAAACTGTCGGCTGACGAGAAGACCCTGGTGATGATTCACCGCCAGGAAGGCTTCACCAATTTCAAGGTGGCGGCTCAGGATCTGGCCCGTGGGAGTGTAAAAATCCTCACAGACAGTAACCTTGATGAGTCACCTACTGTTGCGCCCAACGGCACCATGGTAATCTACGCCACCCGCCAGCAGGGCCGGGGAGTCTTGATGCTCGTGTCCATTAATGGACGCGTGAGGCTCCCGCTTCCTACCGCTCAAGGCGAAGTCAGAGAACCGTCCTGGTCCCCTTACCTGAACTGACGCGGCGCTACAAAGTTTTTGCTTAACACACTGGGGTTCATTAGGAGTTTCAAGATGGAAATGCTGAAGTTTGGTAAGTTTGCTGCGCTGGCTCTGGCCATGGCTGTAGCTGTAGGTTGCTCCTCGAAAGGCGGCGACAATGCTGGTGCTGGTAACGGCGCTGTAGATCCTAACGCTGGTTACGGCGCTAACACTGGTGCTGTTGACGGCAGCCTGAGCGAAGAAGCTGCTCTGCGCGCAATCACCACCTTCTACTTCGAATACGACAGCTCGGACCTGAAGCCAGAAGCCCTGCGCGCTCTGGACGTTCATGCCAAGGACCTGAAAGGCAACGGCGCTCGCGTCGTTCTGGAAGGCAACACCGACGAGCGCGGTACCCGCGAGTACAACCTGGCTCTGGGCGAGCGTCGTGCGAAAGCCGTTCAGCGCTACCTGGTACTGCAAGGCGTTTCGCCAGCTCAGCTGGAACTGGTTTCCTACGGTGAAGAGCGTCCAGTTGCTACCGGCAACGACGAGCAATCCTGGGCTCAAAACCGTCGCGTCGAACTGCGTAAGTAATTTGACATGCGAACTTGCCGTCGTGCTCTAACCGTTTTGGCTCTCACCCTTCCGCTTGCTGCGTGGGGTGCGGTACCTGTAGTCGGTGACAATTCTGGCTCTGGCAGCAGTTATCCGCCAGCGGGATATGGCACGTCCGGCGCCTATGCCGGGGGAGGGGTTGCGGCCCAGCCCTCGGCACAGGGTCAACTGTTTCTACAGTTGCAACAGATGCAAGAAGAAATCGCGCGTCTGCGCGGTATCGTCGAAGTCCAGCAAAATGACATCCAGCGCATCAAGCAGGAAGCCCTGGAGCGTTATCAGGACCTCGATCAGCGTATCGTCAGTGGCGCTGCCGCCTCGGCGAGCAATAATTCTCAACCTGCTGGCAATGCAATAAATGCCGGCGGGACGCCTTCAGCCCCGGCCAACGAAGCACCGGCGGCGGGTACCGAGCCGCCTGATCCGGCCAAGGAAAAGCTTTATTACGAAGCAGCCTTCGATCTGGTCAAGGCCAAGGATTTCGACAAGGCCAGCCAGGCGTTTGCCGCTTTCCTGCGCAAGTACCCCAACAGCAACTATGCGGGCAATGCCCAATACTGGCTGGGTGAAGTCAATCTGGCCAAAGGCGACCTGCAAGGTGCGGGTCAAGCATTCGCCAAAGTCAGCCAGGCTTATCCAAAGCACGCCAAAGTGCCGGATTCGCTCTACAAGCTGGCTGATGTCGAGCGTCGCCTGGGCCATACCGACAAGGTCAAAGGCATTCTTCAGCAGGTCATTGCCCAATATCCGGGCACTTCCGCTGCGCAATTGGCGCAACGCGACCTGCAACGTCTCTGATCGCCTGAACCGTTGTTCAAGAAAGCCGCGCTTGTCGCGGCTTTTTTCGTTAGAATTCGCACCCGAAATTTTTGCTAATTACGCTTTTGGGCATTACGCGATCGCGGATGTTCTGAAGTGCCTGACGGAGGCGGACAGCCTGTTTAGCTGTTACGCCCGTGGCCCCTATGCAAGACACTTTACGCATCACCGAAATATTTCACTCGTTGCAGGGTGAAACCCGCACCGCCGGGCTGCCCACCGTATTCGTGAGGCTGACCGGTTGCCCTCTGCGTTGCCAGTACTGCGACAGTGCCTATGCCTTCAGTGGCGGTACGATCACCACGCTGGACGCCATCGTCGAGCAGGTCGCCACCTGGCGTCCTCGCTACGTCTGTGTGACCGGTGGCGAGCCGCTAGCGCAGCCCAATGCCATCCCGCTGCTCAAGCGCCTGTGCGATGCCGGCTACGACGTGTCGCTGGAAACCAGCGGTGCCCTGGATATCTCGGCAGTCGACCCGCGCGTCAGTCGTGTGGTCGACCTCAAGACGCCAGGTTCGCTGGAGGTGACGCGCAATCGCTACGAAAACATGGATTTGCTGACGCCTAACGATCAGGTCAAGTTCGTGATCTGCTCGCGAGAAGACTATGACTGGGCCGTGTCCAAGCTGATCCAGTACCGACTGGACCAGCGCGCGGGTGAGGTGCTGTTCTCGGCCAGTCATCATCAGTTGAAAGGGCGCGATCTGGCAGACTGGATCGTGGCGGACAATCTGCCGGTTCGTCTGCAGATGCAACTGCATAAACTGCTTTGGGATGACGAGCCTGGGCGCTGAGGGAGAAAAGATCATGAGCGACAAAAAAGCGATAATCCTGTTGTCCGGCGGTCTGGACTCCGCCACCGTGGTGGCCATGGCGCGTGCCCAGGGCTACGCCTGCTACACCATGAGTTTCGATTACGGCCAGCGCCACCGCGCCGAGTTGCAGGCAGCAGCGCGCGTTGCGCGGGATCTGGGTGCTATCGAGCACAAGGTCATCGGCCTGAATCTGGACGGTATGGGCGGCTCGGCACTGACCGACAGCAGCATCGCAGTGCCCGAAGCACCCACCGAAGGCATACCTGTCACCTATGTGCCGGCGCGCAATACGGTGTTCTTGTCGCTGGCACTGGGCTGGGCCGAAGTGCTTGAGGCGCGCGACATCTTCATTGGTGTCAATGCCGTGGACTATTCCGGTTACCCGGATTGCCGGCCTGAGTTTGTCGAGGCGTTCGAGCGCCTGGCCAATCTTGCCACCAAGGCGGGTGTCGAAGGCAATGGCTTCACGATTCAGGCGCCGCTGCAGAACCTCAGCAAGGCGGACATCATCACTGCCGGCATCGGATTGGGTGTCGATTACTCGCTGACCGTTTCGTGTTATCAGGCCGATGAGCAAGGGCGCGCCTGCCGTAAATGCGACAGCTGCCGTCTGCGTGCAGAAGGCTTCGCCACAGCCGGTGTAGCAGACCCCACCAATTATTTTTAATTTTTTTGCACGAAGGTGTTGAATTACTGATAAAAATCAGTAATATACGCCCCACGCAACGGGTCGTTAGCTCAGTTGGTAGAGCAGTTGGCTTTTAACCAATTGGTCGTAGGTTCGAATCCTACACGACCCACCATACGCAACAAACAGAAGCCCTCCTTATGGAGGGCTTCTGCGTTTGCGGCGTAAAAATTATGCCGTGTGCACAAAAAACAGACCTGCTGCCTGAGCCTGGCTGTGTGCTTTTCGCAGATACAGATGTGCAACAGCGTCTGTCAGGTAAAACAGGTCTTTGAACGGTTCCGGGAAATCGCTCGAGTAGAATTGGCAAAAGAACTCATAATCGGCGCCAATGTGCGGCTCTACAGCTGCCCAGTGTGGCGATGCCGTGCAGATCAATGAGCAAGCCGCAATACTGTCCTTCTCCAGCGACCGCTCACCCAGCACGGCAGCGCGCTGTTCTATGCCTTGCACAGGGCTGTATTTGAGTGTGTGGTCGCCGTCGGGCAACACGGCGGTATAGCCACTCGGGCGCGTTGGCTGTTGCATCACGGCTGCATCGCTGGTGATGCTGTCCAGAAAGTAGTCTGTAGCGCTGTAGGTTGAAAAAACATACAGAGCACCCTCTGCGGGCAGGCTTGTGGCCTGCGTGCGTTCGAGTGCCTGACTGCAGTCAATGGTTGCGACAAGCATCAGCGGCTCACCGTCGGGATTGTGCGGCCAGTGCTCGACACGTGCGGCATTGCCGCCCAGTGTGATGCCGGATGCAACTGCGCTGGCAGTTGTCGAAAATGACATTTCCAGAACCTGTGTCATTCGGCTTGTGGCGTTGTTGCTATCGCGCGCACTCAAGCGATGTACTCGGGCCGACCCGTCTCGTTCCAGGCCTTGAAGCGGGCATCTATCAGGCCTGAGAGCTTATCGTAATTGGTCCAGGTGTCATCGACACGATAGAGCGAATGCTCGTTTACACCGAAGGTCTCAAAGTAATCGTCGATATAGCGACTGTCGTTATCCCGTCCCTGGTAATAGGCGAGGGCGAATGCATTGCCGGTCTTGCTGAACTCCTGGTCGGTCATTGCTTCGTCCAGCATGCTCAGCACGAAACCTGCGCCGGTGATGGTGCGCTCTTTGAGGTCTCCGATTTCGTCCTCAGCATCTTCCTGCAGTTCTTCGCTGGTCAGGTCATTGATGACCATCCAGCTCAAGAACATGCCGATATGTGTGGCGCTCGCCTTGTCGGGCAGGTCCGCAGGGTAGTCGCCCTGGTAATGCCAAGAGGCATCGTCGTACTTCATGGTGCGTTTTCCTATGGGGGAGTGACAGTCTCTTCAGTCATCGATTCAGACAGCGGTTTATAAAAGAGTTCCTGATTTGAATGTTTTATTTAAATAATAATCATTTGTATCTTTGCTGTTTAAAAACATTGCTCCCCTGTTGTTCTTTAAGGTTAGAATCGGCCCGCCTCTACTGCGGGACTGTGATCCTGCTGGCTCCGAGGGGTGTAAACTTGCATTACGCGCTACCGCGCATTCAGGTCCAGCCAACATGACGCAGATTTCCGAACGCTTTCTGGTGCAGGCGCATCTCGCTGCCAAACAACCGAAAGAGTTGAGCCTTGAAGAACAAGCCCATTACCGCGAGCAAATCGCCGTCGAGCTTAAAGCGCGCGATGCGGTGCTGGTCGCCCACTATTATTGCGACCCCGTGATCCAGGCGCTGGCCGAAGAAACCGGTGGTTGCGTGGCGGACTCGCTGGAGATGGCGCGTTTCAGCAATAACCACTCGGCCAGTACCGTGCTGGTGGCCGGTGTGCGTTTCATGGGCGAGACCGCCAAGATTCTCAATCCGGAAAAGCGCGTGTTCATGCCTACACTGGAGGCGACTTGCTCGCTGGACGTGGGTTGCCCGGTCGATGAGTTCTCGGCGTTCTGCGACCAGCACCCCGAGCGCACGGTGGTGGTTTATGCCAACACCTCGGCGGCGGTCAAGGCGCGTGCTGACTGGGTCGTGACCTCCGGCTGCGCGCTGGAGATCGTCGAAAGCCTGATGGACAACGGTGAGAAGATCATCTGGGCACCGGACAAGCACCTGGGCCGTTATATCCAGCGCGAAACCGGCGCCGACATGCTGTTGTGGGACGGTGCCTGCATCGTCCACGAAGAGTTCAAGTCCAAGCAGCTCGAAGACATGAAGGCCTTGTACCCGGAGGCCGCAGTGCTGGTGCACCCCGAGTCGCCGGAGGCCGTGATTGCCCTGGCTGACGCCGTCGGCTCGACCAGCCAGATGATCGCCGCCGCACAACGCCTGCCCAACAAGATGTTTATCGTGGCCACTGATCGCGGCATCTTCTACAAGATGCAGCAGTTGTGCCCGGACAAGATCTTCATCGAGGCGCCTACGGCCGGTAACGGCGCGGCGTGCCGCAGCTGTGCACATTGCCCGTGGATGGCGATGAACACGCTGGAGCGCACCTTGCAGTGTCTGCGTGAAGGCAGCAACGAGATCTTCGTCGACCCGGCATTGATTCCGCACGCCGTACGGCCTTTACAGCGCATGCTCGACTTCACTCAGGCGGCGCGCCTGAGACAAGCCGGTAACGCCTGATTCTTGCGCCAATCAAAAGCCCGGCTGACTTGCCGGGCTTTTTTATTCAAGAGACGATCAATTCATCATGCCCTTGATCATGCGTTCCTGTTCGGCCAGTGCTTTCTGTCGTGCATCGATACGCGAGGCCAGCTGGAAGTTGTTATTGGAACGGCGTTTGGCGAAGTCCAGTTGCTGGATGGCCTGACGGAAATCACCCATCAGGGCGAAGTATTCGGCGCGTGCCTCATGCAGGCCCACGGTGTTGCCGTTCAGGCCGCGTGCCTCGGCCACCTGATACCAGATGTCCGGATCGGCAGGGCGCCTCTTGAGCAGGGCATCAAGCGCTTTCTCGGCGTCGGCCGAGCGGCCTTGTTTTAGCTGTACATCGATGCGCGCCTGATTGAGCGGATAGTTGCCCGGGTACAGCGTCAGCATGCGTTCGGCCCGTTGCCGCGCTTCGGCCAGGCGATTGTTGGTGATGTCCAGGTCGATCTGCGCCAGGTTGTAGGTCACCTCATTGGGTGACTTGTCGAGCAGCGTCTTCAGGATCTCACGGGCCTCATTGAGCTGGCCGCCCTTGATCTGCGCAATGGCCAGGCCATAACGAGCGTCGTCGCCGTTCGGATTCTCGGCGAGCTGGGCGCGGAAGCGCTTGGCAGCGATGCCGGGTGTTTCTTCGTAAAACAGCGCGACCCGCGCGCGCATCAGTTGGTAGCGCAGACTGTCTTCCTGGCCGCCAGCCTTTGACTGTTCGGCGCGGTTGCGGGTGTCGGCGATACGCGACTCGCTGACCGGGTGAGTCAGCAAGAATTCCGGTGGTCGTGCATCGAAGCGATACTGGCGCATCAGGCGTTCGAACATCGTTGGCATGTTGCGCGGGTCGTAGCCGGCCTTTTCCAGATTGAGAATGCCGATGCGGTCGGCCTCCTGCTCGTTTTGCCTGGAGAAGCGCCGCTGTTCCTGAATCGCAGCCGCCTGGGTGCCGGCGATGGTCGCAATACCGGCATCCCCGGCACCGGCGGCGGCCATGACGATACCAGCCAGCATGGCGGCCATGATCGGTACTTGCATGCGTTGCTGGGCTTCTACGCCACGGGCAAAGTGACGCTGTGAAAGGTGAGCCAGTTCGTGGGCCATGACCGAGGCGTATTCGCCTTCGGTCCGTGCATACAGAAACAGCCCGCCATTGACCCCGATGATGCCGCCAGGCGCTGCAAAGGCGTTGAGCTGGTTGCTGTTGATCAGGATGAACTCCAGGCGCCGGTCCTGTACCTGGCTGGTTTCGGCCAGTTTATAGACCGATGTCTCGACAAAGTCCTTCAGTTGCGGGTCTGACAACTGGCTTACCTGCGAGCGCAACATTCCCAGCCATGCCCGCCCCAGTTGATGTTCCTGCTCGGGAGACACGATCGATGAGCTGGAGTCGCCCAGTGAAGGCAAGTCGTCGGCCAGGGCCGGTGTCGCCAGCAGGCAGGCAAGGGTGAGCAATGTAGGACGCAGGAAATTCATGCATTTGGCTCTGGGCGAATGTGCATCTACTGTAGCCGTCTCAATGGCTTGCTGACCAGAGTGCGGTATTCTTGCGCGCCTGCGCAAAGCCTGATGATGACTTTTTGCCAGAACGATGTGTCTGCCCGGAGAAAAGCGATGTCTGACGCTGTAGCCCCCCAATTCTGTGATGCCGAACTCGACGCACGCGGGCTCAATTGCCCGTTGCCGCTGCTCAAGGCCAAGATGGAGCTCAATCGTCTTGCCAGTGGCGCGGTGCTCAAAGTGCTGGCAACCGATGCCGGTTCTCAGCGCGACTTTCGCAGTTTTGCCAGGCTGGCAGGGCATGCGTTAGTGCATGAGCAGGTTGATGCAGGGCTTTATACCTATTGGTTGCGTAAGGCATAGGCAACCGTTCTCGCGCAAAAAGGATGCTCGATGTACAAAGTGCTTAGCGACTGGATGCAGCGCTACTTCTCGGATGAAGAAGCGGTGGTGCTGGCGGTGTTGTTGTTTCTGGCCTTCACCCTGATCCTGACCCTGGGCGGCATGTTGGCGCCGGTGCTGGCCGGGATGGTTCTGGCGTTTCTGATGCAGGGCGTGGTTGGCCTGCTGGAGCGCTTGCGCATGCCGGAGCGCGTGGCGGTGGTGCTGGTCTTTGCATTGTTTATCGGCGTGTTGCTGGTGTTCACACTGGTGCTGGTGCCGTTGCTGTGGCATCAGTTGATCACCTTGTTCAACGAGCTGCCCGGCATGCTCGCCAAGTGGCAATCGCTGATGCTGATGCTGCCGGAGCGCTATCCGCATCTGGTCTCTGACGAGCAGGTCTTGCAGGCCATCGAGGTGGCGCGAGGCGAGGTGGGCAAGTTCGGGCAAATGGCGTTGACCTTTTCGCTGTCCAGCCTGCCATTGCTGGTCAACCTGATGATCTATCTGGTGCTGGTACCGATTCTGGTGTTTTTCTTTCTCAAGGATCGCCATCTGTTCGCACGCTGGGCGCGTGGCTACCTGCCGCGTGAGCGGGGCTTGCTGACGCGGGTGGCCAAAGAGATGAACCGGCAGATCGCCAACTACATTCGTGGCAAGGTCATCGAGATCTTCATCTGCGGCGGGGTGACCTATGTGGCCTTTGTCGCGCTGGGGCTCAACTACGCCGCGTTGCTGGCGATGCTGGTCGGCATTTCAGTGGTGGTGCCATATGTCGGTGCAGTGGTGGTGACCGTCCCTGTCGCGCTGATCGGCCTGTTCCAGTGGGGCTGGGGTGACCAGTTCATCTATCTGATGATGGTGCACGGCATCATTCAGGCGCTGGATGGCAACGTGCTGGTGCCGCTGTTGTTCTCCGAGGCGGTCAACCTGCACCCGGTGGCGATCATCTGCGCGGTGTTGTTGTTCGGCGGGCTGTGGGGCTTCTGGGGGATTTTCTTTGCGATTCCGCTGGCGACCCTGTTCAAGGCCGTGCTAGATGCCTGGCCGCGCAACGAGCCGGTGGTTGCACCGCTGATGTAAGCCAGAGGCGCCGCGGGTGCGGCGCCTTTGCAATGGGCTCAGGCCTGGTGCAGTGCCTGGGCGCTGGCCAGTACCTCGGCCACGTGGCCTGGGACCTTCACACCGCGCCACTCTTGACGCAGCACACCCTCCTTGTCGATCAGGAACGTGCTGCGATCGACGCCCATGTATTCCTTGCCATACAGCTTCTTGAGCTTGATCACGTCGAACAACTGGCACAGCGCCTCGTCCTTGTCTGAAATCAGCTCGAACGGGAACGCCTGCTTGGCCTTGAAGTTCTCGTGGGTCTTGAGGCTGTCGCGCGACACGCCGAACACCACGGTATTGGCCGCTTCGAACTGCGCCATGCTGTCACGAAAGCCCTGGCCTTCAGTGGTGCAGCCAGGGGTGTTGTCCTTGGGATAAAAGTAGATCACTACCTGGCGACCCTTGAGCGCAGCAAGGCTCACGGTCTGGCCGCCAGTGGCAGGCACCTGGAAATCGCTAACGGATTGGTCGACTGCAACGGCCATCGGTTTTCCTCAAGTTGGAGTCTGTGGGCGCCATGGTTCGATCAGCGCATCAAGGTTCAGAGCGTCGGAGAAGTCGAGGAACTGATCGCGCAGCCAGCTGATCTGGGTGCCGGCCGGCAACGTGACAGTGAAGGTGGCATTGAGCATGGTGCCGCCGGTCTGCGGTGCCTGGTAGGTGTCGCACACCAGGTTTTCCAGCTCGACATTGTGGTCGATGAAAAACTGGCACAGCTCGTTGATGATGTCCGGGCGATACGCCGAGCTGATATAGGCCACGTAAGGCAGCGCTTCGGGGCGGCTCTCAAGCGTCGCGCTGCGCACGACGCTGGTGGTGAAGGCGTGCTTCTTGCTCAGGTTCGGCAGGATGGTCTCCAGGCGAGCCAGAGCGTCCCAGCTGCCGGATATCTGCAGAATCAGCGCGCTGCACTCACCATGACGGGTCAGGCGTGAGCTGACCACTGCGCAACGGCTTTCATGGCTGGCGCGGCACAGCACGTTGGTCAGCTCCATGGGGTTGGCGCCAAGAGCACTGATAACAAGGAATTGTTCGCGAACTGAGGGGGTGGACGACATGCAGCATTCCTAGATGATGAACGGTCGGTACATTTCGGCTCTTGCAGAGTCGACTCGGTGATGCGGGCTGCGCAACGTCGGCCTGACCTTGCCACGATACCGACCTGCACGGCAGGGCTACAAGGCGCTGGAGCAGGGGTTTGGAGGGCAAAACCGGGAGATTGAACGCAGGGCGCAGGTAACCTGTACCGAACAAAGGACGAAGGGTAGCGAAAACCATCGCTCAGGGGAATGCTCAGAGCGTGGTACTTCGCTTGTGCAAGGCTGATGGCGCCAGTACCATTACGGCTCTCTTTTTCCGGCAGGAGCGGTTGCATGATTGCGGGCAGTATGGTGGCACTGGTCACACCAATGGATGCACAAGGTCGTCTTGACTGGGACAGCCTGAGCAAACTGGTTGACTTCCACCTGCAAGAGGGCACCAACGCCATCGTTGCCGTGGGCACAACCGGTGAGTCGGCGACCCTGAGTGTAGACGAGCACATCGAGGTGATTCGCCGCGTGGTCGATCAGGTCGCCGGGCGTATCCCTGTGATCGCCGGCACCGGCGCCAACTCCACCAGCGAAGCGGTCGAACTCACCGGCAACGCCAAGTCTGCCGGCGTCGACGCCTGCCTGCTGGTCACGCCGTACTACAACAAGCCGACCCAGGAAGGCCTGTTCCAGCACTTCAGCCACATTGCGCGTGCTGTCGACATTCCGCAGATCCTCTACAACGTGCCGGGCCGTACCGCCTGCGACATGAAGGCCGAGACGGTCATTCGCCTGTCGACCGTGCCGAACATCATCGGCATCAAGGAAGCCACCGGCGACCTGCAGCGCGCCAAGGACATCCTGGCCGGCGTGAGCAACGATTTCCTGCTGTTTTCCGGTGATGATGCCACCGCTGTCG
Source organism: Pseudomonas sp. 3A(2025) (assembly GCF_054589175.1). Taxonomy (NCBI): domain Bacteria; kingdom Pseudomonadati; phylum Pseudomonadota; class Gammaproteobacteria; order Pseudomonadales; family Pseudomonadaceae; genus Pseudomonas; species Pseudomonas sp. 3A(2025). The sequence goes on from NZ_BAAILM010000095.1 coordinate 251,800, forward strand.
AGCTGATACTGCTGGGCGGCAAGGGCAATATCTCCGTGACCGCCAACGTCGTACCGCGTGCCGTCAGCGACATGTGCGCTGCTGCCCTGCGTGGCGATGCCACCGCAGCCCGGGCGATCAACGAGCGGATTTCCGCGCTCAACAGCACCCTGTTCATCGAATCCAACCCTATCCCCGTGAAGTGGGCACTGAATGAAATGGGCATGATGGCCGACGGTATCCGTCTGCCACTGACCTGGCTCACCCAGGCTTGTCACGAACCGCTGCGCCAGGCCCTGCGCCAGGCCGGCGTACTGGTTTAATTGAGGAAGTACAACGCAATGAAGCGATTGGCCGGATTCTCCGCACTTGCCCTGATTATCTCCAGCACCAGTGGTTGTGGCTGGGTCTGGGGTCCTGACGGTTACTTCCGTGATCGCGGTAGCGATTACCTGGAGTCGACCCAGACTGCACCGATGCAAGTGCCTGCCGACGTTACCGGCGTCAAGCGTCTGGACCCACTGTTGCCGATCCCGCGCAACGTGGCCGACAGCACCCAGAAGGGCGAATATACCGTTCCGCGTCCTGCGGCACTGGCGACCAGCGCCGCCGATTCCAGCGACTTCAGCCTGCAGCAAAGTGGCGAAGCACGCTGGATCCTGGCTCAGCGCCCACCGGCCGAAATCTGGTCGGTAGCGCATCAGTATTTCGAAGACAACGGTTTCCGGATTGCCGAAGAGCGTCCGCAAACCGGCGAATTCAGCACTACCTGGCAGCGTCTGGATGAGCTTTCGGCTTCGGTTTCGCGTCGCCTGAGCGCCAGTGGCACTGCCGCCGACAGCGAAACCCGCGTACGGGTGCGCATCGAGCCAGGCGTGCAGCGCAATACCAGTGAGGTGTATGTGGCCAGCGTTTCGCGTCCGGCCGGCAGCACCGCTGAAATCGGCTTCCCGGATCGCTCCGCCAGCCCTGGCCTGGATGCTTCGCTGACCGACGACCTGCTCGCCAACCTGAACCGCAACGCCAGGCAGGGCGGTTCGGTGTCGTTGCTGGCAGCGCGTGATTTCGATACCCCGAGCCGCGTGGCCCTGGGCGTCGACGGCAGCGGTAACCCGATGCTCAACCTGGGTGCAGACCTGGACCGTGCCTGGTCGAGTGTCGGCCGCGCCCTGGATCAGGGTGACTGGCGCGTTGAAGACATCAACCGTAGCCTGGGCCTGTACTACATCAACCTGGCCGAGCGTGCCGACAAGCCGGAGAACCAGCCGGGCTTCTTCAGCGGCCTGTTCGGCGGCAAGGCCAGCAAGGAAGAGATCGAAGCACGCGCCGAGCGTTATCAGGTGCGCCTGAGCAAGGTTGGCGACAGCGTGCAGGTGACGGTCGAGAAGAACATCAACACCGTGGCTCCTGCCGATGTGGCACGCCGTGTGTTGAGCGTCATTCAAGACCACCTGGGTTAAGTGCGCTTCGCCGTACTGGGCAGCGGCAGCCGTGGCAATGCCACGCTGGTCGCCAGCCATGAAACCTATGTGCTGGTCGATTGCGGCTTTTCGCTGCGTGAGACCGAGCGACGCCTGGCCAGGCTGGGCGTCGAGGCCGCGCAACTGAGCGCCATTCTGGTGACCCACGAACATGCCGACCATGTGCATGGCGTGGGTTTGCTGTCTCAGCGCTACAATGTGCCGGTGTACCTCAGCCGTGGCACCTTGCGCGGCTTGCGCAAGCCGGTAGAAGTTGCTGGCCTGCTGTGCGCCGGAACGCCGCTGCACATCGGCGCGCTGGAGATCGACGTGGTGTCGGTCTCGCACGATGCGCTGGAGCCCACCCAGTTCGTCTTCAGTGACGGGCAGCGACGCTTCGGCATCCTGACCGACCTGGGCACTTACTGCGACAAGGTGCTGCAACGCTATCAGGGCCTGGACGCCCTGATGATCGAGGCCAACCACTGCCGCGACATGCTTGCCCGAGGCCGCTACCCGGTTTTTCTCAAGCAGCGGGTGGGTGGTCACTCAGGACATTTGAACAATCATCAGGCCGCAAGCCTGGTGAGCGAGCTGGGATGGCAGACACTGCAACATCTGGTGCTGGCCCATCTGAGCAGCAAGAACAACCTGCCGCAGCTGGCCCGGCAATGTTTCGTCGATACCCTTGGGTGCGACCCGGACTGGCTGCAACTGGCCGATCAAGATTGTGGGCTCGACTGGCGACAAATCGCCTAGCCCTACCATTTAGCAAGCGGAGCCCATCATGGAAAAACGTGAAGAACTCTACCGCGGCAAAGCCAAGTCGGTTTACAAGACCGACGACGCTGACCGCTTGATCCTGCTGTTTCGTAACGACACCTCGGCGTTCGACGGCAAGCGCATCGAACAACTGGACCGCAAGGGCACGGTGAACAACAAGTTCAACGCGTTCATCATGCAAAAACTCGAAGAGGCGGGCATCCCGACTCAATTCGACAAACTGCTGGGCGACAACGAGTCGCTGGTCAAAAAGCTCGACATGATCCCGGTCGAGTGCGTCGTGCGTAACTACGCCGCCGGCAGCCTGGTCAAGCGCCTGGGCGTCGAAGAAGGCCTCAAGCTTGAGCCTTATACCTTCGAGCTGTTCCTGAAGGACGACGCCAAGGGCGACCCGTTCATCAACGAATCCCACGTCGTGGCATTCGGTTGGGGCACCGCCGAGCACCTGGCACGCATGAAAGAGCTGTCGCTGAAAGTCAACGACGTGCTGAGCAAGCTGTTCGACGACGCCGGCCTGCTGCTGGTCGACTTCAAGCTTGAATTCGGCGTGTTCCACGGCGAAATCGTCCTGGGCGACGAATTCAGCCCGGATGGCTGCCGCCTGTGGGACAAGGAAACCCGCAAGAAAATGGACAAGGATCGCTTCCGCCAGGGTCTGGGCGACGTGATCGAAGCCTACGAAGAAGTTGCTCATCGTCTGGGCGTGCCGCTGTAAGGCGCGCTACTGACGCAAGCGCTTGATACCACGAAAAAAATTGCAGAAAAGGCTCGACACCTGCAATCAGGCTGGTATCATGCGCGCCAGTTGGAGAGATGCCAGAGTGGCCGAATGGGACGGATTCGAAATCCGTTGTACTGGCAACAGTACCTAGGGTTCGAATCCCTATCTCTCCGCCATATTTAAAAGCCCCGAGCGCTAATATCGCTCGGGGCTTTTTTTCGTCTGGGGGAAATGTGGGGGGATGATTCAGCTATAGTCATGACCCCGGCAGATACGAAAAGGGCGTCCCGGTGGTAAACGTTTCTCTCAAGAGTGTCCTCACTATTTGTTCTGTCTTTCTCCTATCCAGCGCCAACGCAACCTCTCTGAACCTGTCCGCCGAAGGCGAAGCGCTGTACTTCAAGGCACTGCCTTACCTGCAAAGAATCGACGAAATAGACAACGAGATCTTCACGATCAGACACCAGTTACCGGCTGGCGAGACATTCCCTCAGCAGAAAAGGGAATACTACCGGGATAAGATGCAAGCGCTTGTCAAACACGCAGCCCCTCTGGTCAGCCGTTCAGCGGAAGAAGGCAATCCAGCTGCGCAGTATCGCCTGGCTATGCTGTTGTCGACGTTTGAGCCTCTGGGACCCTCTGACGAAAAAGTGTGTGGCCTTCTCAGAGCCAGTCTGAGTAATGGATTTACACCGGCGGGCTTGCAGATGCTGGCTTTCTGTTTCGAGCAAGTTAAAACGCCTGAATTCCGGTCATTGGTCGACGCACTGCCGAATGATGAAACCCTGTATGGCAAGTACTACCCTCAGCCGACGACACTGCCGATTTGCGAGAGCAAAGGTCGGGCTCGTGGCCCTGCCATCGTGTCGCTCGACGAAAAAGGCTTTCGCGCCAATCTGTATATGACCCTGGCAACCCAGTTATCTACGCCGCCTCTGAAGCAAGAGAAGCTGCGCTATCTCAATAAAGCCGCAGAGTATGGATGCGCCAGTGCAGTACAGAGATTAAAGATCAGGAGCCCTGTGTCGGGATGACAGTAGGGCGATCCCAGACCTCGGTATACACCGTGCTCCAGGTGCCCAGGTTCAGGTATAGCTGTGCCGTACTGGCAGGTCATCAAGGCGTGGTTGCCCGGATCGTCGAGGCGGCGCGGATGCAGGGAAAAGCGTTAACACGCTAAGTTGACAATAAGATGTTCAAGTTTGTGGTTATTTGGATCCATTAAACTTGATAAAGCGATGGTCTTTGTGTCGGGTTCAAGAAACACAATGGCCCAGAAACATTTCTGGGTTGAAAGTATTGTCGGACAAAAACAAGTTAGTATGGCTTCATGTTACTAGCGTTTTGATATCTTTGCGGGTGTTTCGGGGTAATCAAGGGCGGTTATGGATCGTACAGCGTTGCTTGACTGCCTGGAGGCTGAAATAAAAACGCTTTCCGGCTGCGTCGATATTGATGCCCGGATTACACGTCACTATCAGTTGATGGAGCAGCACTATACGGAGCGGCCGTTCTTTTATAAAAGTATTTTGAAGTACGACCGGTTTCTGGTCGTGTTATCGATGCTGGCGCATTATTACTGCCATCATTTTCCATCGTTGTCCAGGGTCAAAGAGTTCTGTGAGCGGCGGGGGTATCTCTCGAAGAACAGCCTGGAGTCCTATTTTTCGTTTTTTATTATTTCAGGCTATATGGACGTCGGCGATCATCCTGAAGACCGTCGCCTGAGGGTCTTCAAGCCTTCGCTGCGGGCAATGGCTGAAACGGTAAAAGTCCTCAGTGCCTATTATTTCCCGGCCATGGGGTTGCTGGAGGCAGAAGACAGTGAGCGCAGGATCGACAGCAGAACCGTGCAGGCTTACTTCAAGGGCTTCAACAAGGTGCTTGAGGCGAATCTTACCCTGGACGCTCTGGTGCCGGAGTCACGCTGGTTAATGAACCGGGATGGCGGGCACATGTTGATGCTCGCCTTTTTCAGCGATGCCTTGCGGGGGCCGTGTGCGAGCGCGGGCAGCTACAAGGTTTCGACTTACGCGCAGTTATCCTCGCGGTTATCGGTGTCCAGTACGCACCTGATCCGCATGGTCAGAGAGGGTGAAAAGAAAGGTTATTTCAACGTAGGCAAAAGTGGTCTTGAAATAACCGAGCCTTTCATGGCGCTGGTGCGCAGGCTGATGCTGGTCAGTTTTGCTATCACACGGGTCTGCATCAGGCTGGGAGAGGACTGAAACACAGCATCAAGGAGGCGTCTCACACCCACCAGGAGCCGGTATGAAGTTATCCATGGATCATCGCATCCGCAGTTTATTGAAGAAAGGCGTCGTGCGCGCCGAATTACTGGCCATTGCCAGCTGGGTAACCGTGCATGCCTTTACGCAGGCTCATGTACCGCACAAGACCGCCCTGATTTCATTCATGGCGATGCTGATCGTTTTCTGTGTGCAGACCTTCAGCCGCTCCGATCGGGTCTGGCGACTGTCGGGGCTGGTGTTCATTCTCACGTTTGCGGGCAGTTTCAAGTTTCTGTTTATGCAGTTCGATGCATTGTATCAGGCCTTTTCCCTGCCGTTTGCCGTCATCACCGTACTGGGTGCTTCGCTCCTGGTTCGAAACACGACCGATTACATTTTGACGGCGATGATCAGTTGGTTGGTGGTGTGGCCGTTTATCGAGGTCGATCTGCCCGGGGCGGCTCACTACATGCTGCTCTTCGGCTTTTTTTCAGTAGCGTTGGGGTGGGTCAACAACCATACCTACATGGCGTCCCTGCGAGATCTGCTGGTGTTGGAGAGTCAGTACCGGGTCATGGCCGAAACGGATTTTCTGACCGGTATCTTTAATCGCCGTGCCCTGATGCAACGCTTCGAGCAGGTCGCAGCAAGTGGCAAAGGCGGCTTTTTTCTGATGATCGACATTGATAACTTCAAGAGCGTCAATGACCAGTGGGGGCATGAAGTGGGTGATCAGGTGCTGTGCGCCCTGGCCCGGTGCATGGCGTCTATCAATCATCGGTATTGTCACGGACGCCTGGGGGGCGAGGAGTTCGGCGTCATACTTGAGACACCCAGTGAAACGCAGGCGCTGGAGTATGCGCAGCAGCTTCTGCTGGCGGTGCGCAACATGACCGGCTTGCCTTGCCGGTTTACCGTCAGTGCCGGGCTGGTAGCGTTCATGCCGGGGGGTGACATGTCCGAAGTGCTCAGAGAGGCCGACCGCCAACTGTATGCGGCCAAGAAGTCTGGCAAGGACAATGTCAAGTATGGCTTGCATCATGAATGCCTGCGGGTTACCCACGCTTTGAAATATTAATCACTTCATTGTTTGAATTTTTATTCAGGATTCGACAGGCTATTGATCGTCAGCGGCCTGCGACTGTTTACATGTTTTATTCATGAAGCAATAAGGAATGACCATGACCCATCAGTTGCATGAGGCGCTGGATGATTTCGAATCTTGCGTGCAGCGTATGAGTAACAATATTTCCTGCTTTTTAATCAAGGTCAATGAAGTTGACTGCGCGATTGATGTCATCAAGTCGTTGTTGGTTGCAATGGAGCAGATCGGTCAAGAGCAGGTGGGCATCAGGGTGTTGGCGATCGAACCTTCTTTGTCGCAACTAAAAAGTGAAATGAGTCGACTGGTTTCAGTGGTGGAGGAGGGAATTCTTCGTATTCTTGGCCTGGCCGGTCTGCTGGCTGATGAAGTCAGGCAACAGCTTTTGCTGCTCGGCAGTATTGTTGGCGATATCAGTCCGGTTTCGACGCGCATGAAGACACTGAGTATTTCGCTGAACGAGATGGAGGCGTTATGCGCAACGATTCTTTATCGGTCCAGCAAACAGCTGACGACCCTGGGGCTTATAAAGTTCCGGGCTTGAGTGGTGTGCCGTACTCGTCAATCAGGCGGTGCATTAACGACAAAATTTCATCAAGGGGGGGATATGTTCGGTCGTCAGTTGAAAGAAGAGCTCGTCAGGTGCAATGCCGAGCGCGATGTGCAGCAACAGCTACTGGCGCAACTGGAGACAGGCCTGTTGTCGATCAGGCTGGCCCCGGACCTCAGGATCGAGCAGATCAATCACAAGCTTGAGCAGGTGCTGGGGCGTTCGCGGTCTTCGCTGGCCAATTGTGCCTTGCCGGACATTGTCGAGGATTTTGCCGCCACTTCAACGCTTCGCACGACGTTCATGAGGGCACTGCGAGCCTTCGAGCCGATTCAGGAGTGTTACCGTTTCAAGCGGGCTGACGGCTCGATCGCCTGGCTGAACATGCATTGGTCAGCGATCAAGGCGCAGAATGGCAGCCTGCTGTATGTGCAGGGCCATGGTTCGGACATCAGTGAATTGATGGAGCGGCTTCGGGACGAATCGCAAATGATGCAGGCACTGGTCAAGTCCACGGCGGTCATTCAGTTTCGCCTCGACGGCACCGTCATCAGCGCCAACGATCAGTTCCTGCAGGCGATGGGTTATACGCACGATCAGGTCCAGGGCCGGCATCATCGGCTGTTCTGCTCGCCTGAGCAGGCCACCTCATCGCAATACCAGGCGTTCTGGGGGCGGCTCAATCGTGGTGAGTATGTGGCTGGCCGCTTCAGTCGTATCGACAGCCGTGGGCAGGTCGTGTGGCTGGAAGCGACGTACAACCCGGTGCACAGCCCGGAGGGCCAGCTATACAAGGTGGTCAAGTTTGCCAGTGTGGTGACCGATGACGTCAGCCGCGAGGCACAGATCCGGCAGGCCGCCCATGTGGCCTACGATATTTCTCGCCAGACCGATATCAATGCTGCCAGTGGCGCCGAAGTGGTTCAGCAAACGGTGCAGACCATGAAAAGCATCGCCGGCCAGATGCAGTCCGCTACCACCAGCATGCAAGCGCTCGGCAAACAGTCGCAGTTGATCAGCAGCATGGTCGAAAAAATCGGTGCCATTGCTTCGCAGACCAACCTATTGGCCCTTAATGCCGCAATCGAGGCCGCCCGGGCCGGTGAGCAGGGGCGCGGTTTTGCCGTGGTAGCCGATGAGGTGCGGCAACTGGCAGGCAGAACCAGTACGGCCACCGGAGAAATCGTGCAGATCGTGCAACAGAACAAACTGCTGGCAGACAAGGCCGTCGAGGATATCGGCGCCAGTCGTAACCAGGCCGAGCAAGGGCTGCTTTTGGCCGAGCGGGCCGGCACGGCAATCATTGATATTCAGGAGGGGGCTCGCGAGGTTGTGAAGGCGGTAAGCCGTGTCACGGTCGACCTGCAATCAGCGCCGGGTGAGTGATTCGCTCCTGACACACTTGCTTGCATGTCATCAGCCTCGTCTATCCTTTCTGAACGTGCACACGCCAGGGTGGGAAAACTGCCCATTGAGCGTTGCATGGTTTTGCTGTCGCCCGGCACGCATGAAGCGCCGGGTTCATTCAGGTGTATGGCGAGGAGTTTCAGATGTCCGACGTAGATCAAGCAGCACAATCACAGTCGTTGCCAAGCGATCACGAGCTGATCGCGCAGTTCAAGGCAGAAGGCAAGCAGATCGACTGGCTGTTGCAATGGCTGGTCAAGTTTGTCGTAAGCACCAAGGTCGAGCTGGGCGTGACCTTGTCGATCGGCGGAAATCTGGTGTCGGGACTGCTGATCTCCCACGACGACTATTTCGATCAACTGGCCCAGGATCTGGCTGCACCTTTGGGGCAGTACGATAACGGTGCCGAGAAGTCGCTGAAAGAAATCATTCTGTCGTTCAAGCCAGGCGATCTGGCAGAGGACACCTCTGATTTTCACTTCATTCACTTGAAAGACAGCAAGACCTATTCCACCGACCAGAGCCCGATCTGTGAGTCCGGTGTGCTGTGGCGCGGCCGTATCGCGGCGGTGGATGGCTTCAGCGTCGGTCAGATCGTCACCAAATAATGAATCTGCGTCTGGCCTGGCCTGCATCCGGGCCAAACGCCGGACAAAGAAAAGCCCGCGATGGGGGAGCGGGCTTAAGGATTCACACTTGGGAGCGGGTTCAGAATGCAAGAGCCGCTGTGAAAAGTTCGTGAAGTTGAGGTGATGGTTTCGCAGGCGGTGTTATTTTTTTTCTGGCGTCTGCAAATGCTGCGGCGTCTCGGACGTCGGCACGAATGTCTTGGCTTCTTCAGCGGCTGCTTCTTTGGAGGCCGCCTGATCCTTGGCGGCTTCTGCTTTCTGTTGTTCGGCCTTTTCGATGTTTATCTGCGCCGATTCCCTATGGGCTTGAGCGTCCTGGGCTTTCTGTTCGGACTTGGAGTCGCAGGCGGCAAGGCCCAGGGCGCAGCTTACGATCAGGATACGGGCGAGGGCTTTGGACATGATGGTCTCCTTCAAGGCAGTTGAATGTCTTAGGGGGCCACCTTGAGAGGGAAGTTCAGCCGCTTTACGGCTGAAATGCCTTGTTGCAAACCATCGTGTCTTGCCACTCATTGCACGATTGCGGTCTCAGGACCCTTGAAATCCGTGCCTGTCGTCAGATCGCAATACATTCGGTGCAGCCTGACGGGCAGTGTAATTGGCTGAAAATCGTCGTTTTTTAGCGACAATATGTCGCAGGCTGGCCAATGGCGAGTAATATGTGCGCCCTGCAGTGAGGCTATAGACCTTGCCCACCGAATTTTCCGAGATGGCCTGAGAGAGCTGGCAAGAAGAAAAATAACGCAATACGCCAGATTGCACGCCAAGGTCTTGCACAGAATCAATGAGAGACGAAAAGGCGAAGAAGAATGACCAACACCACGCGATCCTTATACATTTCCTACGCAGGTCCTGCCCTGCTGGAAACGCCCCTGCTTAACAAGGGCAGCGCGTTCACGCCGCAAGAGCGTATTGATTTCAACCTGATCGGCCTGCTGCCGCAGACCGTCGAGACCATCGAAGAACAGCTCACCCGGGTGTACGACCAGTACCGACAGTGCGCCAGCGATCTGGACAAGCACATCTACCTGCGTTCGATCCAGGACAACAACGAGACCCTGTTCTTCCGTCTGCTGGATTCGCATCTCGAAGAGATGCTGCCGATCATCTATACCCCGACCGTCGGCCAGGCGTGCCAGGAATTCTCCAAGATCTACCGCACCCATCGCGGCCTGTTCATTTCATACCCTGATCGCGACCGTATCGAAGATATCCTGCGCAGCGCCACCAAGGACCGCATCCGGGTGATCGTGGTCACCGACAGCGAGCGCATCCTTGGCCTGGGTGACCAAGGCATCGGCGGCATGGGCATCCCGATCGGCAAACTGTCGCTGTACACCGCCTGTGGCGGTATCAGCCCGGCCTATACCCTGCCTATCGTGCTCGACGTCGGCACCAACAACCGTGAATTGCTCGACGACCCGATGTACATGGGCTGGCGCCACGAGCGCGTGACTGGCAAGGAATACGAAGACTTCATTGCGCTGTTCATCGAAGCCGTTCAACGCCGCTGGCCGGACGTGCTGTTGCAGTTCGAAGACTTCGCCCAGGCCAATGCCATGCCGCTGCTGGAGAAATACCGCGACGAGTTGTGCTGCTTCAACGATGACATTCAGGGCACCGCCTCGGTGGCCGTGGGCACATTGCTGGCCGCGTGCAAGGCCAAGCAACAGACCCTTGGCCAGCAGAAAGTGGTGTTCCTGGGCGCCGGTTCCGCCGGTTGCGGTATCGCCGAACACATCATTGCTGCCATGCAGGTCGAAGGCCTGAGTGAAGCCGAGGCGCGCCAGCGCATCTTCATGGTCGACCGCTTCGGTCTGCTGACCCAAGGCATGGACAACCTGCTGGACTTCCAGCAACGTCTGGCGCAACAAGCCGGCGATGTGGCCGGCTGGGCCAGCGCAGGTGAGGCCTATGCTTCGCTGCTCGATGTGGTCAAGCATGCCGGTGCTACCGTGCTGATCGGTGTCTCGGGCCAGCGCGGTCTGTTCAGCGAAGAAGTGATCCGCGAACTGCACGCGCATTGCCCGCAGCCGCTGGTCATGCCGCTGTCGAACCCGACCTCCAAGGTCGAGGCCACCCCGGAAGATATCCTGCGCTGGACCGACGGCCAGGCACTGGTCGCCACCGGCAGCCCGTTCGCGCCGGTGAGCATCAACGGCCGCACCGTGCACATCGCGCAGTGCAACAACTCGTACATCTTCCCCGGCATTGGCCTGGGTGTGATCGCCTGCAAGGCATCGCGCATCAGCGATCGCATGCTCATGGCCGCCTCCAATGCCCTGGCCGAATGCTCGCCGATCGTCACCGGTGAGGGCGATGCGGTGTTGCCGCCGCTCAAGGACATTCAGCAGGTCAGCCGCAAGATTGCCCTGGCCGTGGCCAAGGAAGCCCAGGTTGAAGGGCTGGCGCTGGAGACCTCTGAAGAGGTGTTGCTGGCTGCCATCGAGCGCAACTTCTGGGTGCCCGAATACCGCAACTACCGTCGCAGCGCCAACTGACCGGCGGCAGGGCCGCAGCTGCCAAGCGCTGCGGCCCTGCTGCGATGCCAGTCAGGCAAAGACTTGCAGAGCCGATGCGCTATACCTTCCGTGGCGATATATACTGCGCGCCACTATCCGAGGGAGAGCCGTGTGGCCATCGATATTCACTGGATTCGCGACGACGACAGCCTCGCCCGCCAATGCACGCAATGGCAGTCGCTGCCATTCATCGCGCTCGACACCGAATTCATGCGGGTCGACACCTTCTACCCGATTGCCGGTCTGCTGCAGATCAGTGACGGCAAGATTGCCTGGCTGATCGACCCATTGTCGATCGATGACTGGCGCCCGCTGGCGGCGCTGCTCGAAAGCCCTGATGTCATCAAAGTGCTGCACGCTTGCAGCGAAGACCTCGAAGTGCTGTTGCGCCTGACCGGTAGCCTGCCGTTGCCGTTGTTCGACACGCAACTGGCAGCCGCTTACCTGAACATCGGCTTTTCGATGGGCTATTCGCGTCTGGTGCAGGAGGTGCTGGGCATCGAGCTGCCCAAGGGCGAAACCCGTTCAGACTGGTTGCAACGCCCGTTGTCCGAGACCCAGATCAGCTACGCCGCCGAAGACGCCGTGCACCTGGCCGAACTGTTCACCCTGCTGCAACCGCGTCTGTCGCAAGACAAATACGCCTGGGTGCTGGAGGACGGTGCTGAACTGGTAGCCAACCTGCGTCGCGAAACCGACCCTTACGAGGTGTACCGCGACGCCAAACTGGCCTGGAAGCTGTCCCGTCAGCAACTGGCGGTATTGCGTGAGCTGTGCGCCTGGCGCGAACAGCAGGCGCGCCTGCGCAATCAGCCGCGCAACCGGATTCTGCGCGAGCACTCGTTATGGCCCTTGGCCAAGACGCAACCGGATAACCTCTCGGCGCTGTCACGCATCGAAGACATGCACCCGCGTACGGTACGTCAGGACGGCGAATTTCTGCTGGAGTTGATCCAGGAGGCGGCGAACATTCCGGCCGACCAGTGGCCTGCTGCACTGCCCGATCCGTTGCCGATCGAAGCGGCTGGCGTACTCAAGTCGCTGCGCGCCATCGGCCAGCAATATGCCGAGCGCCTCGATATTGCACCTGAGCTGATGCTGCGCAAGAAAACCCTGGAATTGCTGCTCAAGAGCGGTTTTCCTCAAGGGCCTTATCAATTGCCCGAGTCGTTGCGTGGATGGCGCCGCGAACGGATGGGTCAGGCGCTGCTCGACAGCCTGGCCACTGCCGGAGAACAGTCTTGAAACGTATTTGCTCCATCTATCGCAGCCCGAAGAAGAGCCAGATGTACCTTTATGTGCTCAAGAGCGACGTACTGACCCGCGTCCCCGATGCGCTGCTCGGGTTGTTCGGCAAGCCGCAACACGCCTTTGATCTGGTGCTGAGTCCGGAACGCACCCTGGCCCGGGAAGACATCGCTAAAGTGCTGGAAAACCTCGATACCCAGGGCTATCACTTGCAGCTGCCACCGCCTGAAGACGAATACATCGAGCATTTGCCCGAAGAACTGCTGCGTCGTAACGATCCGATGTAGCCGGGCCGGTCGAGGGTTTTGCGCCGCCATCGACCGGTTACATCGATCTTTGCCTGTCTGAATTTTCAAGGTTGTCTTGTATGCGCGTTCTGATCGCTGAACATGATTACGCTCTCTACACCCGGTTGCTGCGTCAGGCCGCGCCCGATATCGAAGTCCTGAGCAGCGGTGATTCGGCCTGCCTGGCTGAAATGGCCAGTGACGCGCAGGTCTGGCTGGGTCAGCCCGATCTGTTGGCCAGCCTGCTGCGCCAGGGCAACAAACCGCAATGGATGCAATCGACCTGGGCGGGCATTACGCCGCTCTTGAGCGAGCGCCTGCCCAAGGATTACCGCCTGACCCGGGCCGTGGGCATCTTTGGTCAGGTGATGGCCGAATTCGTACTGACGTATATGCTCGGGCACGAGCGTGAAGTGCTGGCGCGGCTGATGAGCCAGGTCGAGCGCAAATGGGACAACCGCACCGGACAAAGCCTGGCTGGGCGCAAGGCGCTGATCGTGGGTGCCGGCGATATTGGTCAGACTGTGGCGCGGTTCTTATTGCCTTTCGGCATTGAGGTGCATGGTGTGGCCTCGACGGCGCGCAGCCAGGAACCGTTTGCCCAGGTCGTTGCTCTGGCAGAGATGGGCGATGTGCTGGGGAATATGGACTACGTCATCAACCTGTTGCCCAACACGCCACAGACCCATGATCTGTTCGATGCCAGGCTGTTTGCACGCTTCAAGCCGACATCGTTGTTCATCAACGTCGGGCGCGGTGTCGCGGTGGTCGATGCCGATCTGGTCGAGGCGCTCAAGGAGGGGCACCTGGCAGGGGCGGTCATCGACGTTTGCCGTCAGGAACCGCTGCCGCATCGCCATCCATTCTGGACCGCCTACGGCCTGCTGCTGACCGGGCATAGCTCGGCACCCACGTCACCGCCAGCCATGACCGACCTGTTCGTCGAAAACCTTCGTGCATTCCAGGCCGGCCAGCCCTTACGGGGTGAAGTGGATTTCGTGCGCGGGTATTGATCGACCCGCGCAGCGTGTTACAGGCTGAAATCACCTTCAGTCGCCAGCTCGCTCACCGGACGGCGCGGGCTTGGCGTTTCGCGGCCTTGCAGGTATTCCGGCAACGACGATTTGTCACCGACCTTGCCGACCGCGATCACGGTATGAATGGCGTACTCGTCAGGGATTTTCAGTTCCTTGCGGGTCAGGTCCTGATCGAAGCCGGCCATGCCATGGGTGTGCCAGCCGCTGAGGCTGGCTTGCAGGGCAAACAGGCCCCAGGCAGAGCCGGTGTCGAAGGTGTGCCACAAGGCCGGGGTTTCTTCGCTGGCGCCCGGTGCAGTAAAGGTGGTCTTGGAAACGATCACCACCAATGCCGAGGCGTGCTGCGCCCAGCCACGGTTGAACTCGTTGAGCAGGCCCAGGTAACGTTCCCAGTTCGGCGTGCCACGACGGGCGTAGAGAAAACGCCATGGCTGAGAGTTATAGGCCGATGGCGCCCAGCGGGCGGCTTCGATAAAGCTCAGCAGGGTTTCTTCGGCAATAGTGTCGTCGGCGAAGGCGCGTGGCGACCAGCGTGCGATGAACTGCGGGTCAATGGCAAAGTCGGTAACGCGAGAATTAGTGCTCATGGCGGTCCTGTCGTAGCGATAAAAAGAAGGGAAGGGCAGGATGGGCCGTAGTCGGCAAGCATCGACAGCGATGTGTAACAAAGCCTGTTAAAGCTACTGTTTCGCTTTCTCGTTGACAAGCCTGTTGACCGGCAGTCGTGAATGCTTGGCCCACAGCCGCCATGGCACTAGACTGGCGGCCTTTCAAAACCTGACAGCTTTCTGCGAACCATGACCGCCATCGCCCAACCTTTCTGGATCAGCAAGACCCTCGAACAACTGAGTTCGCAGGAGTGGGAGTCGCTGTGCGACGGGTGTGGCCTGTGTTGCCTGCAAAAGCTTGAGGACGAGGACGACAACAGCGTGTATTACACGCGTATCGCCTGCAAGTTGCTCGACCTCAACACCTGCCAGTGCTCGGATTATCCGCGGCGGCGCGAGGCGGTGCCTGACTGTATTCAGCTCACGCCGGGCCAGGCCGATGAATTCAAATGGTTGCCACCGACCTGCGGCTACCGGCTGATCAGCGAGGGCAAGGATTTGCCTGAGTGGCACCATCTGGTGTGCGGCGACCGCCAGGCAGTGCACCGCAAGCGTATCTCCCAGTCCGGGCGCATGCTCAGCGAAAGCAATGTGCCCGAGGACGACTGGGAGGATTACCTGATCTTTCGCGCCGGCTGAGCGACCTCGGCTGAGTCAGACCAGAGGCTTGGGTTCGGACTCGATGATTTTCGGTACAGCCTCTTCAGCTTTTTTCTTCAGGTGATGCAGCTGGGCGCCTGCCCGCTCGATATCGTTGCGGGCGCTGTGCAGGTCGCTGCGGCCCTTTTCGAGCAAGCTCTTTGCCGAGCAGTGACCGCTGATGCCGCGTGCCAGTACCGCACCGCCAATGGCCAGTTGCACCAGGCCGAACAGGCCGCCACGGCGCAGCCCTTTACCCACCAGTGCCGCGCCGCCTGCCAGCGAGGTGATGCGCTCCCAGCCCTGTACATTCTGCTCGGGACGTTGTGGCGGCAAAGCGCGGTCGATGCGTTCAATGATCGGGGTATCGCTCATGAGTAGCTCTCCATCATCGTATCGGGGTTGAATCACAACTGACTGCCGCGTGGGTCAACTGTTCCCTCGGCGTGGCTCAATGGCTGCCGGAAGGTCCGTTCTTGTCGCGGCCAAAGCCCGGCCCTGAACGGGTGTTATTGCCTTTGGCCATGCGGTCGTAAAGCACCACGTTGACCGTGGCGGCCAGGTTCATGCAGCCCTCGGTGGGGATGTACACCACGTCTTCGCACCAGTCGCGAATGTCCTGATCCAGAGAGCCATCTTCAGGGCCGAAGATATACAAGGCGCGATCGGGATGGGTGTATTCGGGCAGCGCGCGAGCACCATCGACCAGTTCCACGGCCACCGGAATGCAGCCCAGTGGCAGGATTTTCTTGAGGTCGTCGATGCCGATCAGCGGGATGTCCTGATGAATCTTCTTGGTGTCGGTGACAAAGTCCCGGGCGCGTTCAAAGCGCTTGCCGGTGTAGAACACCGACGCCACGCCATAACAGCCGGCGGCGCGCATGACCGAGCCGACGTTCTCCGGCGATTTGGGGTTGTACAGACCGATACAGGCGTAGCGTTTGTTGGCCACGGGGGAGTGCTCTGAATAAAAGCCGGCAAGTATACGGCAGATTCAGAACCACAAACGCACGCCCAGCACCAGGCGGGTCTGGCTGGCATCCTCTTCGCTGTAGTCGGCGGTCTTGCCGTAGCTGCGGTTCCAGCTTACGCCCACATACGGCGCAAATTCCGGAACGATCTCGTAGCGCAGCCGTAAACCCAGTTCGCTGTCGGCCAGACCCGCGCCCATGCCGCGTTGCGGGTCATTTTTGCCGTACAGGTTTACCTCGGCCCTGGGCTGCAGAATCAGGTTCTGGGTGAGCAGCAGGTCGTATTCGCTTTCCAGGCGCAGGGCGCTTTGCCCGGCTTCGCCGATAAACGCCATGGCTTCGGTTTCCAGGCCCGACAGCGGCATACCCTTGATACCAAAGGCTGCCCAGGTCTGTGGCGAACCGGGTTTGAAGTCCTGACGCACCCCGCCGAGCACGTCCCACCAGGGCGAAATCGCGTGGCCCCATAACGCCTGCACCTCGGCGTGTTCGGTGCGGCCCTGGCTGCGCTCGCCTTCGGAGCGCAGCCACAGGCGGTCGATATCGCCGCCGATCCAGCCATTGACGTTCCAGGCCAGGGCACTGCCGTCATCGGCATCCTGCCATTCGAGCTGGTCGATCAGCAGTTGGCCGTTGAGTGCGTTGTCGTGCATCTGATGGCCGTCGGGGTGTGTGTACACTGCTGCGCGGTCGGCATCGGTCAGCGGTGGCACGGGCGAGGGTGTCTTGCCCGTCAGTGTCTCGGTCGGTGCGGCGGGCATGCTATGCCCGGCGTGGCCGCTCATGTCATGGCCGCTCATATCGTGCGCGGAATGATCCATGCCCGCCGCCAGGCTGTGCGTGGACATCAGTAGCAGGCAGGCAAGCGAGCCGGGCAGGGGCAGCGTTCTGATCATGGCAAAAAGGCTCATTCTTGCACCCGCACTTCACGGAACATGCCCGTTTCCATGTGGTACAGCAGGTGGCAGTGGTAGGCCCAGCGGCCCAGTGCGTCGGCGGTCACCCGGTAACTGCGGCGTGAGCCGGGCGGCATGTCGATGGTGTGTTTGCGCACCCTGAACTGCCCGTGTTCGTCTTCAAGGTCGCTCCACATGCCGTGCAAGTGAATCGGGTGGGTCATCATCGTGTCGTTGACCAGCACGATTCTGACCCGCTCGCCGTAAGTCAGCAGCAACGGCTCGGCGTCGGAGAATTTCACGCCGTTGAACGACCAGGCGAATTTTTCCATATGACCGGTGAGGTGCAACTCGATGGTGCGACCCGGTGTGCGGCCATCCGGGTCGGCGAACGTACTGCGCAGGTCGGCATAGGTCAGCACCCGCCGCCCGTTGTTACGCAGGCCAATGCCGGGATCGTCCAGCCTGGCGGTGGGTTGGGTGGTTTGCATATCCACCAGCGGATTGTTGTGTTCGCTGGCCGGATGGGACTGGCTGGATGCGCTGGCGCCGTGGTCCATACCCGCCATGTTGCTGTGATCCATGCCCGCCATACCGGCGTGATCCATGCTCATGTCGCTCATGCTCAGCAGCGGCCTTGGGTCCAGCGCCGGCACCGGCGCAATCAGGCCTGCGCGGCTGCTCAGGGTGCCACGGGCAAAGCCGCTGCGGTCCATGGCCTGGGCGAACAGGGTGTAGACCGGCTCGCTGGGTTCGACGATCACGTCATAGGTTTCTGCCACGGCAATGCGCAGCTCGTCCACCGTCACAGGCTCGACATGCAGGCCATCGGCGGCGACCACCGTCATCTTCAGGCCGGGAATGCGCACATCGAAATAGGTCATGGCCGAGCCATTGATCAAGCGCAAGCGAACCCTCTCGCCTGGCTTGAACAGCCCGGTCCAGTTCTTGTCCGGGGCCTGGCCGTTCATCAGGTAGGTGTAGGTCGCGCCACCCACGTCGGCAATGTCGGTGGGGTTCATGCGCATCTGCGCCCACATCGTGCGATCGGCCACCGTCTTGCCCCAGCCGTCGCGGCCGACATCGTCGATGAAGTCGCCCAAGGTGCGCTTGTTGCGGTTGTAGTAGTCGCCTTGCTGTTTGAGCTTTTTCAGCAGGGTGGCGGGCTGTTCGTCGGTCCAGTCGGTGAGCATTACCACATGCTCGCGCTGGTACGTGAACGGCTCAGGCTCTTTGGCGTCGATGATCAGCGGCCCATAGACACCGGCCTGTTCCTGCAGCCCGGAATGGCTGTGATACCAGTACGTGCCGTTCTGACGGACCTTGAAGCGGTATTCGTACAGGCCATCGGGGGCGATGCCGTCGAAACTCAGGCCCGGCACGCCGTCCATGTTGGCCGGCAGCACAATGCCGTGCCAATGAATGGAGGTCGCTTCCTTGAGGCGGTTGCGCACGCGCAAGGTGACGGTGTCGCCTTCGCGCCAGCGCAACAAGGGGCCGGGCAGGCCGTTATTGATGGTCAAGGCCGTGCGTGGCTTGCCGGTGATATTCACCGGTGTTTCGCCGATGAACAGCTCGAAGTCCGTGCCGCTCAGTTCTATGGCATGGCCGGTATCGTCGCTGGCCCGCAATGGCGTGGGCCACAGGCCCAGGCTGCCGAGCAAGCCGCCGGCGGCCAGGCCTTGAACGAAGGTACGTCTTGAGGTTTTGCAATGCATCGCGCCGATGTCCTGTGCCCAGTGATCGGACGCGAAGATGCCACAAGGGAGAGCGGCGAGTGATTACATTTGCGTCAGGTTGGCCGCCGTAACGGCCGGACAATACGCATTCAGTCGTCTTTCTTCATCAACCCCGCCAGCGCCGCAAACGGGTTGTGCGTGGCCTTGGCGATTTTTGGCGTGCTCAGCGAGCCATCGCCGAAATACTGCTGGTCGGTGTAGCGCGAATGCTCGTTGTCATGGCAATACAGGCACAAAAGCTCCCAGTTGGAGCCGTCCTGCGGGTTATTGTCATGGTTGTGGTCACGGTGGTGAACGGTCAGTTCGCTCAGGCGCTTGCCGGCGAATTCCCGGGCGCAGCGGCCGCACACGTGCGGGTACATGCGTAAAGCCTTGTCGCGATAGCCCATCTCGCGGTCGCGCTGGGCGTCGGCAAGGATGCGGTCCAGCTTGGAGGTGTTGGTAGGCGTGCTCATTTTTTGACCTGTATCACGGGGTACGAATGCCGGTAGTTTAGTGCCTGGCGGGGTATTTCACACCTGCTGCGCGAGTAGCTGCCCATCGACCATGCGCAAGCGCTTGGATAGCGAAATCGCCAGGGCGCGAATGATTTTCGCGGCAATCTTCGGTGATTCTTCGCACATCTTGTCCAGCGAGTCGCGGCCCAGGGTCAACAACTGGCAGTGACTGGCGGCAATGCAACTGGCCGAGCGGCGTTCGCCGTCCAGTACAGCCATTTCACCCAGGGTGCGGCCACGGCGTAACGTGGCGATGTCCACGGCCTTGCCGTCGGGGTTGAGCTTGCGCACCACCACGCTGCCCTGATGGACGATGCACATGAACGTGCCGGCATCGCCCTCGTTGAAAATGGGCTGGTCCTGCTCGAATTCGGTGATGCTGAAATAGCCGGAAATGCTCAGCAGATCGGCCGGCGGCAACATATTGAACATGCCGCAGTCGAGCAGCATGTCGCGGATGGCCTTGTTCAGTTGGGGAGCGTGTGCAGGCATGGTTCGGTCTTGTTGTTGAAGTTCTAAGGTTGAAGTCAGTCGCGGCCGCCGCAGATTCCCGCCCGGCCGCGAAACGGTTTACAGGTCCAGCACCTTGAACACAAACCCGTATTCCAGCGCTACATCGCGCAATCCCTGGTACCGCCCGCTCATGCCGCCGTGCCCGGCATCCAGTTCGGTTTTGAGTAGTAGCAGATTGTCATCTGTCTTGCTCGCACGCAACCGGGCAACCCATTTGGCGGCTTCCCAATACTGTACCCGACTGTCGTTGTAGCCTGCGATCACCAGCGTAGCCGGATAAGCCTGGGCGCGAACGTTTTCATACGGCGCATAGCCCTTGAGCCGCGCATGGACCTCCGGCTCCTGCGGGTTGCCCCACTCGTCGTATTCGGTGACGGTCAGCGGCAACTCCGGGTCGAGCATGGTGTTCAGTACATCGACGAACGGCACTTCGGCAATCGCTGCCTTGAACAGCTCCGGGCGCTGGTTGAGCACTGCGCCGATCAACAGCCCGCCGGCGCTGCCGCCGCTGATGACCAGTTGTTCGGCACGGGTGATGCCCTGGGCAATCAGGTGTTCGGCGCAGGCGATGAAGTCGTCGAAGGTATTTTGCTTGTGCTCCTGTTTGCCGGCGCGGTACCAGGCTTCGCCCAGTTCACCGCCGCCGCGCACGTGGGCAATGGCAAAGGCCACACCACGGTCGAGCAGGCTCAGCCGCGCATGCGAAAACCATGGGTCGAGGCTGGCGCCATAGGCACCGTAGCCATACAGATACAGCGGCGCGGGCTGGCCCAGCCGGTCGCGGCGCACCACCAGGCTGATCGGCACCTGCGTGCCATCGGCAGCAGTCGCCCACAGGCGCTGACTGACATAGGCGTCGGCATCGAACTCACCCAGCACCGGGGTTTGCTTGAGTACGCTTTGCTCGCCACTGTCGAGCAACAACTGGCGCACTTGCGGCGGGCGGTTCAACGACTGATAGCGCAGGCGAATGCGGTCGCTGTCGAACTCCAGGCTGTCTTGCACATACAGGCTGTAGGCCGCGTCGGGCAGTTGCACGCGATAGGCCGGCAAGCCTTGCGGGCGAACTTCGATGACCGGCAAGCCACCTTCACGCAGGCTCAGGGTGATGGCACGGGCATTGAAGGTCACGCCGTCGAGCATCACCGTGTCGCTGTGCGGTACCAGCGGCTGCCACTGGTCGCGGCTCGGCAACGGGCTTTCCGGCGCGTGATACAGCGCAAAGTTGATGCCGGCCTGGTTGCTGCGGATAAACCAGCTCCACACGCCGTCGAGCAGGGCATGATCGACATCGTATTCATGGCCCTCGACGCGCGGCGCCAGGCAGGTGAATGCTTGCTGCGGCTGTTCGGCGTCGAGCACCCAGACTTCGCTGGTGGTCTTGCTGCCCAGTTGCAGAATCAACTGGCGTTCGGAGCTGCTGCGTAAACAACTGAGGAAAAACCGCCCGTCCGCTTCGCAGAACACCTCGTGGGCCGTCCTTTCGCCCAGAACGTGGCGGTACAGCTTGTAGGGGCGATGGGTTTCGTCCAGTTCGGCAAAAAACAGCGTCTGGCTGTCGTTGGCCCAGGTCATGCTGCCGTCGCAGTCCTCGAACGGCAGGCTATGGATCTGCCCGCTGTCCAGGTCTTTGACGAACAGTTCATAGACCTCTTCGCCCGAGGTGTCGAGGCTGTAGGCCAGGCGGCGGTGGTCGGGGCTGATGCTGAACGCGCCCAGCGACAGAAAGCCGCCGCCTGCCAGTTCATTGGGGTCGAGCAGCAACTGCTCCTGGTTTTCGTCGGCCTCGTGCGAGCCGTTGGCGGGGCGCGGGCAGCGGTAATGGCGGGGGTACTCGTCGCCAGCGGTGGTGCGGGTGTAATACAGGTACGGCCCCCATGGCGAGGGCAACGACAGGTCGGTCTCCAGGATGCGTGCCTTGATTTCCTGGAACAGTGTTTCGCGCAGTGCCTGCTGATCGCCCAGTTGCTGTTCTTGATACGCGTTTTCGGCCTTCAGGTAATCGAGCACCTCGGCCTCGTCGCGTGCTTGCAGCCAGGCATAGGGATCGGCGCCGTCGTCCTTGCGGGCAACGGGGGCGCTGATGGGGGCAGACGATAAAGGCATGAGCGTTCTCTCGAAGATCGAAACATGGGTGACTGACCTGTGGACAGACAGGCATTGCTGGCATTGATACATGCCGGATGCGCCGGGTCAGTGAAAAGCCGTTATGATAAGCGCCTCTTTGGCCGGCTTACCACGCACGACATGACTGAACATGACTATCTGATCGCCTGGGGCCTGTATGCCGTCGCTGCATTGGGCTGCCTGTTGGTGACCTTTTTGATGACTGGCTGGATGTGGCGCTACCTCAAGGAGCCGCTGCGGGTGCTGGTCGCCGTGCTGTTGTTCACCCCGACCATCGTCGATCCGGCCAAGGAACTCTACGCGCCGGCATTGGCCATTACCGCCCTGGACCTGTTGTTCAAGGTCGGCAGCAATGTCTGGACCGCCTTGTTGGACCTGAGCGTGTACGGTTCGTGCGCGTTTATTGTTTATGCGCTGTTCGTGCTGGTGCGCTGGCCGATCGAAAACAAACGCAAGGCACGTCAGGCGCACGAGCAGGCTCGCCAGCAATCCGCCGCCAAAGAGGCCGCCGAGGCCGACGAAGACGACCAGCCGTTCACTTCCGACGACCGCTACGCGCGTCGTCCGGCACCGGCTGGGGTGCCCGGCACCGGTCGCGGCCGTGTCGAGCCGCGTTTGTAGTCATTCGCTTCGTGGGATGCGCCTGTTGCGCCGGCAATGTATTGAAGCGAGAACCTGAGCATGTGTGAACTCTTGGGCATGAGTGCCAATGTCCCGACCGATATCGTTTTCAGCTTCACCGGCCTGATGCAGCGCGGTGGCCGCACCGGCCCGCACCGTGATGGCTGGGGCATTGCTTTCTATGAAGGGCGCGGCCTGCGCCTGTTTCAGGACCCGGCGGCCAGTTGCGAATCGCAAGTGGCGCAACTGGTGCAGCGCTACCCGATCAAGAGCGAAGTGGTGATCGGCCATATTCGCCAGGCCAATGTCGGCAAGGTCTGCCTGTCCAACACCCACCCGTTCGTGCGCGAGCTATGGGGCCGTAACTGGTGCTTTGCGCATAACGGTCAGTTGGCGGGCTTCACGCCCTCGACCCGTTTCTACCGGCCAGTGGGCGATACCGACAGCGAAGCGGCGTTCTGCGACCTGCTCAATAGGGTACGCGAGGCTTTTCCAGAGCCTGTCGAGGTCGAGCAATTGCTGCCCACGCTGGTTGAAGCGTGCAGCGAATACCGTAGCAAGGGCGTGTTCAACGGCATGCTCAGCGATGGCGACTGGCTGTTCTGTTTTTGCTCGACCAAGCTGGTGCACATCACCCGCCGTGCGCCGTTTGGTCCTGCGCGCCTGAAGGATGTCGATGTGATCGTCGACTTCCAGGCTGAAACCACCCCTCACGACGTGGTGACGGTGATCACCACCGAAGCGCTGACCGAAAACGAAGTCTGGAAGCGCTACGAGCCCGGTCAATGGGGCCTGTGGCGCAAGGGCGAATGCATCGCACACGGCACCACCGAAGATCTGTCTCCTCAACCCTTGAAAAACTGACACCCAAAAAAACCAACAAGAGGGATATCAATGCTGCGAAGTTACCTGCGACTGGTGCTGTTCACTACCGGCCTGCTGTTCGGCGTTCAGGCGCCCGGCCTGATCAGCGATTACAGCAAGCGTGTCGAGGCGCACCTGATTGAGGCGCAACAGGCCATGAAGGGCTTCAAGGCGACCGCGCAGCAGTTCTTCAATGGTGATATCCAGGCGCTGATCCAGCACTACCGCAATAGTCAGGACCCGGTGTTTCGCAGCGACGCCAGCAACATCGAAACCCTGCAGACCCGCACCCAGGTGCTGGAACGCCAATGGCTGGGCCTGCAAGGTTCCTGGCTGAGCAAGGCCTGGCACGTGGCCACCGCCGCCGACCCGGATATCCGCAGCGAAACCCTCAATGGTTATACCTGGCAGGTGCTGCTGGCGCCTGCAGTGATCGGTTGGGGCATCTTCAGCGCGTTCATCCTGACCTTGCTGGTCGAAAGCCTGTTCCTGCTGATCGGCTGGGTGCTCAACGGCGGGCGGCGCAAACCGCCACTGCGTGCCAGCTGGCGCTAGGACCGGCCCTAAGGGACCACACGGGTCTGTTCGTGAATGAACGTCATGACCTCGTGTGGCGGGTTCCACATCAGCACATCGAGGATCGACAGGTTTTCGATGAAAGGGTAGGGCCCGGTGTCGTAGCTCAGCGGCGTCAGGTCCAGAAAGCGCAGTTCGATGCCTCTCTCCAGCCACTCTTCATTTTTGAATATTCCCCGCCCGCCTGGCGCATTGATGTAGCGTTGGGCGCGTTGCAGGCTGCTGATTTCCAGCGCCCATTGCCCGGCGTGTTCAATGGGCGGCAAGGGCAGTTGCAGGGCTGAGCAGACCTTCCAGGTAAAATCCATGCCCAGGTAGTCGCACACGCTCTGCAGGCTGCGTGCATTCAGTTCAGTGAGGCGGTCGCTCTGGCAAAGCGCAAAGGCATGTTGCAGCACTCGTAGTGTTTCTTTGAAAAACGGTGCCTTGCCTCGATAGTGCTCAAGCTGACCTTCGATTCGCCGCAGTGCTGCCGGTGCGTCCAGAACCCGGGCATGCTCGATCAGCGGCCCTGCAACCAGGCTTACCGGCACATTGATGTACTGCCAACCGCCCTTGGCGTCGAGCATGCGGTTGCGATTCATCCAGCTTTTTCGCTGGTAGTCGACGACATCGAACAGAATGCCTTGCTCGACCGAGGCAATCAGCTGGAAGTAGCCTAGGTAGGGGAAAAAGTAGGGCTGCATGATGCCAAGGGCAGGAGTCGTTTGCACGTGCGCACCCGTAGCGGCAATGGAATCGCCGGATCGAGATTTTTTGGGAACTACCAGAGAGAGCAGACGGGCAGAGTGCCTGTCTGCTGTGTGAGGTTAGCCGTAGTGGCCAATGTAGCTGCGACCGTTGGTCGGCGTGCTATTTGGCCAGGTAGCGAATCCCTTCCTCCAGCCCTTCAAGGGTCAGCGGGTACATGTGTTGCTCCACCAGATCACGCACGATATAGGTTGAGGTGGTGTAGTCCCAGGCGCTTTTCGGGTAGGGATTGATCCAGATGATCTTCTTGAATTTGGCCATGAAACGCTGCATCCACAGGTAACCGGCTTCTTCGTTCCAGTGTTCGACGCTGCCGCCCGGCTGGCTGATCTCGTAAGGCGCCATGGCGGCGTCGCCGACAAAAATCACCTTGTAGTCGGCGCCGTAGGTGTTCAGCACATCCTGGGTCGCGATGCGTTGCGCGCTGCGGCGCTGGTTGTCCTGCCACAGCGTTTCGTAGATGAAGTTGTGGAAGTAGTAGTACTCAAGGTGCTTGAACTCGGTCTTGCACGCTGAAAACAGTTCTTCGCAGACCTTCACATGCGCGTCCATCGAACCGCCGATGTCGAACAGCAACAGCAGTTTGACGGCGTTGCGCTTCTCCGGGCGCATCTGGATATTGAGCAGGCCGGCATCGCGGGCGGTGTGCTCGATGGTGCTGTCGAGGTCCAGTTCTTCGGCGGCGCCCTGACGGGCAAACTTGCGCAGCCGGCGCAGGGCAATCTTGAGGTTGCGCGTGCCCAGTTCCACCTGGTCGTCGAGGTTCTTGTACTCGCGCTGGTCCCAGACCTTGACCGCCTTGCCCTGGCGCTTGCCGGCATCACCGACGCGAATGCCTTCGGGGTGGTAGCCACCCGAGCCGAACGGGCTGGTGCCGCCGGTGCCGATCCATTTATTGCCGCCGGCATGACGTTCTTTCTGCTCTTCAAGGCGTTGCTTGAACGCTTCGAGCAGTTTGTCCAGGCCGCCCAGCGTCTGAATCTGCGCACGCTCTTCTTCAGTCAGCGAGCGCTCGAACTCCTTGCGCAGCCAGTCCTCGGGAATCAATGCCTGCAAGGCCTC
Organism: Pseudomonas sp. 3A(2025); assembly: GCF_054589175.1. Classification (NCBI taxonomy): domain Bacteria; kingdom Pseudomonadati; phylum Pseudomonadota; class Gammaproteobacteria; order Pseudomonadales; family Pseudomonadaceae; genus Pseudomonas; species Pseudomonas sp. 3A(2025). Next base: position 277,619 of record NZ_BAAILM010000095.1, read on the forward strand.
GTCAAGGTTCTGCAAACCGTTGAAGTAGCTCCCGAAGGCGCGGTCGAACTTGTCGAAGTGGCGTTCGTCCTTGACCAGAATGGTACGGGCAAGAAAGTAGAACTCGTCGATGTCGGCAAAGATCACGCGCTTTTGCAGCGCTTCGATCAGGTCGAGCAATTCGCGCAGCGACACCGGCACTTTGGCTGCACGCATTTCATTGAACAGGTTGAGTAGCATGGCTGTCGGCCTTTCCTATCGCAGTGAACAAGCTCAGCGGCTACCGCGCCGGCTCATGAAGGCCAGGCGTTCAAGCAACTGCACATCCTGCTCGTTCTTGACCAGGGCACCGGCCAGCGGCGGAATGGCCTTGGTCGGGTTGCGCTCGCGCAGCACCTGTTCGCCGATATCGTCGGCCATCAATAGCTTGAGCCAGTCGACCAGTTCCGAGGTCGAGGGCTTTTTCTTCAGGCCTGGCACCTTGCGCACATCGAAGAACACATCCAGCGCCTCGCTGACCAGGCTCTGCTTGATGTTGGGGAAATGCACATCGACGATCTTCTGCAACGTTTCGCGGTCGGGGAAGGCGATGTAATGAAAGAAGCAGCGGCGCAGGAAGGCATCGGGCAGCTCTTTTTCGTTATTGGAGGTAATGATGATGATCGGGCGGTGCCGGGCCTTGATGGTTTCATCGGTCTCGTAGACGTAGAACTCCATGCGGTCGAGTTCCTGCAACAGGTCGTTGGGGAACTCGATATCGGCCTTGTCGATTTCATCGATCAGCAGAATGACCCGCTCCGGCGACTCGAAGGCTTCCCAGAGCTTGCCTTTCTTCAGGTAGTTGCGCACATCGTGGACCTTGTCCACGCCCAGTTGCGAGTCGCGCAGGCGGCTGACCGCATCGTACTCGTACAGGCCCTGCTGGGCCTTGGTGGTGGACTTGATGTGCCAGGTAATCAGTCGCGCGCCGAAGGCCTGCGCCAGTTGCTCGGCCAGCAAGGTCTTGCCGGTACCCGGTTCGCCTTTGACCAGCAATGGCCGTTCCAGCGTGACCGCAGCGTTGACCGCCAGCTTGAGATCGTCGGTGGCGACGTAAACGGGAGTGCCTTCGAACTTCATCGTCAATCCTCAAAAAATGTGCAACGGACTATAGCGTATGGGCATTCGCTGATGCGCGACCTCAATCCGTTCCTTCATAGCGCGCATTGAAGGCCTGTACAAAGGCATTGCGCAAAATCCCCCAGAACGCCTGCAAACCGCTGATGTTTTTCTGGTCGACGCTGCCGCTCAGTTCAACCCGGGTCGCGAACTGGTTTTTCGGCTGATTCTTCAGCACCGTTTCGCTGGCGCCCACCAACGCTTCCCAGACCGAGCGAAACAGTCCTTTGTCGCGGTTTTCGACGTCCTGCTGCCAGTTGAACACCTCGACATCGCGCAACAACGGCTTGATATAGCCGGACAGTTTACCGTCGTTGGCCTGGGCTTCGATGACCAGGTCGCCGTGGCCGGCATTGAAGTCGAACTTGCCGTAGGCAGAAGCGAAGTCGTTCAGGCGGCGCAACTCGATGCCCTTGGCGCGCAGGCGGAAGTCGAAGTCCTGAAAATTGCGAAACGGGTCGAAGGTGGCAGTGGTTTCCAGGTCCGCGCTGTCGAGCAGCCGCGCCTTGCCTTCGAAACGCGCATCGCGGTTGCCTTCGACATCGACGATATTGGTGAGGTTATACAGGCTGGCGTTGACCCGGTCGGCCTGGATGCGCACCTTGGGCGTGGTGGTGAAATTGTTGAAGGTGATCTGGCCGTTGTCGATCCGCGCTTCGTTGAGGGTAAAGGGCAGCACTTTATCGAGCTGTGCGCGCCAGTCGGTGCCTTTACCGGTCTGCGAAGCCGTGCGGTCCTGGCCACCGTCGACAAAGTTGAGCTGCGGCTCGGTAAACACCGCCTCGGCCACCACGGCGTGGTCATACCACAGCGAATGCCAGCTCACCGCGATGTCGATGACCGGTGCCTTGACGAACGGCACCGGCACCTTGCCGTCGACCTTGATGATCTCCAGCGCCTTGATCCGGTAGGCGCCGCGCCACCAGGCGAGGTCGACGTCCGCAATGCGCCCGCGGTAGTCGCCCATATCGGCCAGTTTGTCATTCAGGTAGTCACGCACCACATAAGGCAGGGTCACGTGCAGGACCAGCAACAGGGCAGCGAGGCCGGCCAGGGTCGACAGTGGCCAGCGGTAGCGACGTTTCATGGTGCAAGCCTCAAGGCGGGATAAGCGATTGACTGCCTGTAGCGGCATCGGTTCGCTGCGACTGGACGCAAAACGGTCGGGGGAATAGGCTGTTGGGTCTTTCTCCATGCCTTTGCCACAAGGACACCGTCATGAGCCGGATCTATGCAGATAACGCCCACTCCATCGGTAACACGCCGCTGGTGCAGATCAACCGGATAGCGCCGCGCGGCGTCACCATTCTGGCCAAGATCGAAGGGCGCAACCCTGGCTACTCGGTCAAATGCCGGATCGGTGCGAACATGATCTGGGACGCCGAAGGCAGCGGCCGGCTCAAGCCTGGCATGACCATCGTCGAGCCGACCTCGGGCAACACCGGTATCGGTCTGGCCTTCGTGGCCGCCGCGCGCGGTTACAAACTGGTACTGACCATGCCGGCCTCGATGAGCCTGGAGCGGCGCAAGGTGCTCAAGGCCCTCGGCGCCGAACTGGTACTGACCGAGCCCGCCAAGGGCATGAAAGGCGCCATCGCCAAGGCTGAAGAGCTGCTGGCCGCCAACCCCGAGCAGTACTTCATGCCGGCGCAGTTCGAGAACCCGGCCAACCCGGCCATTCACGAAAAAACCACCGGTCCGGAAATCTGGAACGACACCGACGGTGCCATCGATGTACTGGTTGCCGGCGTCGGCACCGGCGGCACGATCACCGGTATTTCGCGCTACATCAAAAACACCCAGGGCAAGCCGATCCTGTCGGTGGCCGTCGAGCCTGAATCTTCGCCGATCATCGCTCAGGCCCTGGCCGGTGAAGCGATCACGCCCGCGCCGCACAAGATCCAGGGCATTGGCGCAGGCTTCATCCCGAAAAACCTCGACCTGTCGCTGATCGACCGCGTCGAGTCAGTCAGTGAAGATGCCGCCAAGGCCATGGCCCTGCGCCTGATGCAGGAAGAGGGCATTCTGTGCGGCATCTCGTGTGGCGCCGCCATGGCCGCCGCTGTGCGTCTGGCCGAAAAACCTGAAATGCAGGGCAAGACGCTGGTGGTGATTCTGCCGGACTCGGGCGAGCGTTATCTGTCGAGCATGTTGTTCAGCGATCTGTTTACCGACGAGCAGTTACAACCCTGACAGTGAAGTAGATTTCTTGTCGGCCAAGTGAAGGTTTATGATGGCCGGCTAATGACAAGCGCTGCCTGCCGCTTTCCGCCGGGGAAGGGCAGGCAGTGTTCTAGGAGATTTCCATGACCCTATCGTTCGCTGTCAAGGCGTCGATCCTGCTGTTGTTCGTGGGCAGCACCCTGTATGTGCACTTGCGCGGTCGGGCGCGATTGCCGCTGTTGCGTCAGTTCGTCAACCATTCGGCGTTGTTCGCACCCTACAACAGCCTGATGTACCTGTTTTCCAAAGTGCCGTCCAGGCCTTACCTGGACCGCCGCCAGTTTCCTGAACTGGATGTGCTCAAGGACAACTGGCAGGTGATTCGCGAAGAGGCCATGCGCCTGTTCGACGAGGGCTACATCCGCGCCGCCGCCAAGGACAACGATGCCGGTTTCGGCTCCTTCTTCAAGAAGGGCTGGAAGCGCTTTTACCTGAAATGGTACGACAAGGCCTTGCCGTCGGCTGAAACCCTGTGCCCGCAAACCGTGGCACTGGTCAACAGCATTCCCAACGTCAAGGGTGCGATGTTTGCCCTGCTACCCGGCGATAGCCACCTGAACCCGCACCGCGACCCGTTTGCAGGCTCCCTGCGCTATCACCTGGGTCTGTCGACGCCCAACTCCGATGCCTGCCGCATCTTCGTCGATGGCGAGGAATACGCCTGGCGCGATGGCGAAGACGTGATGTTCGACGAAACCTATGTGCATTGGGTCAAGAACGAAACCAGTGTGACCCGCGTGATTCTGTTCTGCGACATCGAGCGACCGCTGACCAACCGCCTGATGACCCGCATCAACCGCAGCGTCAGTGATTTTCTGGGCCGCGCCACCGCGCCGCAGAATCTCGACGACGAACGCGTTGGCGGCATCAATCGCGCCTATGCTTTCAGCAAGCGCTTCAGCAATGGCATCAGCGGCCAGGTCAAGCAGTTCAAACGCAGCAATCCCAAGGCCTACCGCATCCTGCGTCCGGTGTTGGCGGTCGTGGTACTGACATTGCTGGGGTATTGGCTGTTCTGAATCTGACGATGGGGAAATCCCATGTCACCCCGTTTGCCCGGCGCCATCGCCGGGTTGCTGCTGGCCGGTTTTGACGATTACCGCCACCACTTCCGGCGCCTGACCGATGGCGCCCGCTCACGCTTCGAGCAGGCGCACTGGCAATTGATCCAGAGCGTCTCTGCCGAACGCATCGAACTCTACGAACTCAAGATCAACCAGTTGGTTGCCCGGCTGCGTGAGCGCTTTACAGCCGAACACTTGCTGGCGGTCAGCCAGTGGCCGCCGATCAAACAGGCTTACCTTGAGCTGATCGACCCGCGTCCGGAGGCCGAACTGGCCGAGACCTGGTTCAACTCGATCTTTTGCGCGCTGTTCAGTCATGACCTGATCAGCGACCAGTGCATGTTCATCCACAGCACGCGTCCGTCCTTGAGCCCCGGCGATCCTCTGGCACAGATCCGCCGCTATCGGCCGCGAGGTGATCTTGAGGGGCTGCTGATCCGCATCTTCAATGACTATCGCTTTGACGTGCCGTATGCCGATCTGACAGGCGACCTGCAACGGCTGTTCACCTTGCTGCAAGGCAATCTGCCTGACTGGGTCATCCGCGATCCGGCGCTGCGCGTCGAGCTGTTCACGTGCGTGTTCTACCGCAACAAGGGGGCTTATCTGGTCGGGCGGCTGTTCACGGTCGATGAGCAGTGGCCGCTGGTGATACCGCTGCTGAACCGCGAAGGGCAGGGCATCACGGTCGACACGCTGATTCTCGATGAGGCGCAGGTGTCGATCATCTTCTCGTTCACCCGTTCCTACTTCATGGTCGATGTACGGGTGCCAGCGCATTTCGTGGCCTTTCTCAAACGGATATTGCCGGGTAAGCACATGGCCGAACTGTACAGCTCGATCGGTTTTTACAAGCAAGGGAAATCGGAGTTCTACCGCGCCCTGATCCGCCATCTGGCACGCACCGACGACCGTTTCGTCCTGGCTCCCGGCGTGCCGGGCATGGTCATGAGCGTATTCACCCTGCCGGGCTTCAATACCGTGTTCAAGATCATCCGCGACCGCTTTGCGCCGGCCAAACTGGTCGACCGGGCGACGGTGATCGACCGCTATCGGCTGGTGAAAAACACCGATCGGGTAGGGCGCCTGGCCGATACCCAGGAATTTGCCGACTTTCGTTTTGCAGTGACCTGCTTCGAACCTGCGTGCCTGGCCGAATTGCTTGAGGTCGCGGCGATGACCGTGGTCATCGAGAACGGCGATACCGTGCTGATCCGCCATTGCTGGACCGAACGGCGCATGATTCCGCTCAACCTTTATCTGGAACAGGCCAGTCCTGCGCAGGTGCAGGACGCGCTGGACGACTATGGCCTGGCGATCAAACAACTGGCGGCGGCGAATATCTTCCCCGGCGACATGCTGCTCAAGAACTTCGGCGTCACCCGCCATGGCCGTGTGGTGTTCTATGACTACGACGAAATCAGCCTGCTCACCGACGTCAACTTCCGGCACATTCCGCCCCCGCGTTTCGCCGAAGACGAATGGGCCGCCGAACCCTGGTACGCCGTGGGCCCGCGTGATGTATTCCCGGAAGAATTTCCGCCCTTCCTGTTTCCCGACCGGGGGCTTAGAACGCTATTTGAAAGCCTGCATGGCGAGCTGTTTGATGCGGCTTACTGGCAGGCGATTCAGGCCGATATTCGCGCAGGGAAGGTGATAGATGTGTTTGCGTATCGTAGCGTGGCGCGTGGCTGATCATTGAAATATGCGGTGAGCTCTGTATACTCCATATTAACGCATAACGTTAAGCATTAAGAATAACAATGATCCGAAGCTTTCGCTGCTCCGATTCCGAGGCATTGTTCACGACAGGCAGAACACGGCGTTGGAACACTATAAAAAATGTTGTCGAACGCAAGCTGGCAATGCTTGATGCCGCGACAGAGCTGAAAGACCTACGCTCTCCACCGGGTAACAGGCTTGAAGAACTGCAAGGTAATCGCCAAGGCCAGCACAGCATTCGTATCAACGATCAATTCAGGATTTGCTTCGTATGGGGCCACAATGGACCTGAAAACGTAGAAATCGTCGACTATCACTGAGGTGCACCATGCTCAAGAACGGCATGCGTCCAATACACCCGGGAGAAATTCTCAAGGAAGAGTATCTGGAGCCGTTAGGTTTAACGCCAGCAGCGCTCGCTCGTGCGCTTAAGGTTTCTGCGCCGACAGTGAATGATATCGCCCGTGGGCGAAGAAATATCACGGCCGATGTCGCTTTGCGATTGGCTCATGCGTTGGGGACGACGGCGCAATTCTGGCTCAACCTTCAGGCCTCATACGATCTGCGTAAAGCAGAAATCGAAAAGGGCGAAGAGATTGCTCGCGATGTCCATCTCCTTGATTGCTGCGCCTGGGCCTGAACCGCACTAGCGCTTCAGCGAAAGCGTACGGCGCCATCAACTCAAATCCACATGCCGGCTCAGCAACGCCCGCAAGGCCGCCGGTTTCACCGGCTTAGGCAGGTAATCGAGGCCTGCGGCATGCACCTGGGCGATCAGTTCCTGACGCCCGTCGGCGCTGATCAACACGCCCGGCACCGGCTCGCCCAGGCGGGTGCGCAGCCAGGCCATCAGTGCGGTGCCGGTTTCGCCGTCGTCCAGGTGGTAATCGACCAGCGCCACTTGCGGGCGGATACCGGTGTCGAGCAAGGCCTGGCATTCGCTGCGGTTGCGCGCGGTCCAGACCTGGCAGCCCCAGCGGCTGAGCAGGCTGTGCATGCCGATCAGGATGCTGTCTTCGTTATCGACGCACAGCACCTGAGTGCCATTGAGCGGCTGGCGGTCGGTCTCGACAGGCGCCGGCAAGGGGTGCGCAACGGCTTCGGCGAGTGGCACCCGAACGCTGAACACACTGCCGTGACCTGGCCATGAGCGCACTTGCAGTGGGTGATCAAGCACCCGGCACAGGCCGTCGGCAATTGCCAGGCCCAGCCCCAGGCCTTTGGCGGCGCGGGTCTGGTGGCTGTCGAGGCGTTTGAATTCTTCGAAAATTTCCCGGCGCTTGTTTTCCGGAATACCCGGCCCCCGATCCCAGACTTCAAGGCTCAGGTAACGCCCACGACGCCTGACCCCGAGCAATACCGGGCCTTTGGCATAACGAAAAGCGTTGGTGAGGAAATTCTGCAGCACGCGGCGCAGCAGCTTGCTGTCGCTGTCGATGCGCAATGCACTGCCGCGCACACGAAACTTCAGGCCCTGATCGCGGGCCAGCGCACTGAATTCGGCGCCCAATGCATCGAACAGGCTATTGAGCGCGAAGGGCTGGCGGTCCGGGGTGATCTTGCCGTTTTCCAGGCGCGAGATATCGAGCAGGTCGCTGATCAGGTCCTCAGCCGAGCGCAACGAACTGTCCAGATGCTGGATCAACTGCTGGGCCTCGCTGGAAATCCCGTCCTGCTGGTGCGACAAGGCTGCGGAAAACAGCCGCGCGGCGTTCAGCGGTTGCATCAGGTCGTGGCTGACGGCCGTGAGAAAACGGGTCTTCGATTCGTTCGCGGCTTCGGCATGCGCCTTGGCTTCGCTCAGTGCCTGGTTGAGCTGCGACAGTTCAAAGGTGCGCTCGGCCACCCGTTGCTCAAGGCTTTCGTTGACGTCCTTGAGGACTTTTTCAGCTTCGCGAAACGGCGTGATGTCGGTAAAACTCATGACAAAACCGCCGCCGGGCATCGGGTTGCCGATCAGCTCGATGACCTGGCCATTGGGAAACAAGCGCTCGGAAGTGTGCGCCCGGCCCTGGCGCATCCAGTGCAGGCGCCGCGCCACATGCACCTCGGCTTCGCCTGGTCCGCACAGCCCGCGCTCGGCGTTGAAGCGGATGATATCGGCAATCGGCCGGCCGACGCCGATCAGGCCTTCCGGGTAGTCGAACAGCTCAAGATAACGGCGGTTCCAGGCCACCAGCCGCAGCGACTGGTCGACCACGCTGATGCCCTGAGTGATGTTTTCGATGGCGCCCTGCAACAGCGCACGGTTGAACTCCAGCACCTCAGAGGCTTCGTCGGCAATGCGCACCACATCGTCGAGTTGCATCTCGCGGCCTTCGATGGCGGCCTTGACCACTGCGCGGGCCGAAGAGCTACCCAGCACGCCGGCCAGCAGGCGTTCGGTGTGGGCAATCCACTCGGCGTTGGCGTTCTGGTTGGGGTTGAAGTCCTTGCCCTGGCTGTAGGCAAAGCGAATGAAGCTCTTGCTGGCGCGGTCTTCGCCGACAAAGCGGGCCGCCAGGTGCAGCAAATCATCGACCTGCACTGCCAGCAGCGAGCGGTTGCCCGACAGCGCATGGGTCTGCTGACCGATAAAGCGCCCGGCCTGCCAGTGCTCGGTGACCCGGGTACGCGACAGAATCGACACCCAGGCAAACAAGGTGCAGTTGCCGGCCATCGACAGCACCACGCCTTGGGTCAGCGGGCTGATCGGCAGGTTGAACGGGTTGCTGTGCAGCCAGGCCAGCAGCGGAAAGCTTTCCAGCGTCCAGCCCATGCCATGCGCGGCGACCGGCAAGACCAGGGTGTAGAACCAGAGGAAAATCCCGGCGGCCAGGCCGGCGAAGACGCCACGGCGGTTGGCCTGCTTCCAGTACAACGCGCCGAACATCGCGGGCGCCAGTTGGGTAATGGCAGCAAAGGCGATCTGGCCGATGGTCGCCAGGCTGGCGGTAGACCCCAGCAGCCGATAGCTGACATAGGCCAGCAGCAGAATGACTACGATGCTGACCCGGCGCACGGTGAGCATCCAGTGGCGGAACGCCTCGAACGGCCGCTCGGTGTTCTTGCGCCGCAGCAACCAGGGCAGCAGCATGTCGTTGGAGACCATGGTCGACAGTGCCACGCTGGCCACGATCACCATGCCGGTGGCAGCCGAAGCACCACCAATGAACGCCAGCAGCGCCAGCGCCGGATGCGCGTGGCCCAGCGGCAGGCTGATGACGAACGAGTCGGGCAGCACCGAGGCCGGCAGCATCATCTGCCCGGCCAGGGCAATCGGAATCACGAACAGCGCGGCCAGGGCCAGATAAATGGGGAACACCCACTTGGCCAGGTTCAGGTCGCGCGGCTCGATATTTTCCACCACAGTGACATGAAACTGGCGTGGCAGGCAGACGATAGCCATCATCGCCACGCTGGTCTGTACGATCATCGACGGCCAGTTGACCGTTTCTTGCCAGTACTGCTCCAGACGAGGGGCGAGGCGTGCCTGGTTCAACAGGTCGCCAAAGCCGTCATACATGCCAAAGGTGACGAACACGCCCACGGCCATGAACGCCAGCAGCTTGATCACCGCCTCGAAGGCGATGGCCAGCACCATGCCGCGATGGTGCTCGGTAACGTCCAGATTGCGCGCACCGAAGACGATGGTGAACAACGCCAGAATCAGCGATACCACCAGCGCGGTGTCCTGGGCGCGGGTGCCGGTCGAGTCGGCGCCTGCGCCAATCAGGATATTCACGCCCATGACGATGCCTTTGAGCTGCAAGGCGATGTACGGCAGCATGCCGACCAGACAAATCACCGCCACCATGACGGCCAGCGACTGGGACTTGCCGTAGCGGGCGGCGATGAAGTCGGCAATCGAGGTGATATTTTCCTGCTTGCTGATCAGCACCATCTTTTGCAACACACGGGGCGCCAGCACCATCAGCACGATCGGGCCCAGGTAAATCGGCAGGAACGACCACAACTGCTCGGCCGCCTGACCCACGGCGCCGAAAAACGTCCAGCTGGTGCAATACACCGCCAGCGACAGGCTGTACACCCAGGCCCGTTGCGCGGGGCGCAAGGAACTGCTGTGGCGATCGCCATAAAAGGCAATCGCAAACATGAACGCCATATAACAAAGGGCAACGACGGCGATCAGCCCGCTGGACAACGACATGCTGGAATCCACAACCGGTAGAGAGCGGCAGTCTCGCACGAAGGGCCGGATTCGTCTGTGTCGACCATGGTGGTAGGCCGATGCCAGAAGCAATTGCGCAAATGCCCTATCGACATTCCAGCGCCCAACGTCTTCAATGTGCCTCGGATTAAGCCTCGATCTTCAATCCGTCAATGCCATTCAGGACACGGACGATGAGCCAGCAGTCACAATTCAGTCTTCTTAAAAGCCGGCGCTTCCTGCCGTTTTTTATCACTCAGTCCCTCGGGGCCTTCAACGATAACGTCTTCAAGCAATCGCTGATTCTCGCCATCCTCTACAAGCTTGGCGTTCAAGGCGATCAGTCGATATACGTCAACCTGTGCGCCTTGCTGTTCATTCTGCCGTTCTTCCTGTTCTCGGCACTGGCCGGACAACTGGGCGAGAAGTACCCCAAGGATTCGCTGATCCGCGTGATCAAGTTTGCCGAGATCGTCATCATGGCGGTGGGCGCCACGGGCTTTCTGTTCAACCACTTATGGATGCTGCTGCTGACCCTGTTTGCGATGGGCACCCATTCGGCGCTGTTCGGGCCGGTGAAGTATTCGATCCTGCCCCAGCACCTGCGTGAAAACGAACTGGTCGGCGGTAACGGTCTGGTCGAGATGGGCACCTTTCTGGCGATTCTGGCCGGCACCATCAGCGCTGGCGTCATGTTGTCGTTTACCCATTACGCCTGGGTCGTTGCCGCTGCCATCGTGCTGATTGCCTGCCTGGGCTTTGCTGCCAGCTGGGGCATTCCCCGCGCCGCCGCCGCGACGCCAGGCCTGACCCTGAACTGGAATATTTTCAGTCAGTCCTGGGCCACTTTACGCCTGGGCCTGACGCAAACACCGGCAGTGTCGCGTTCGATCGTCGGCAACTCGTGGTTCTGGTTTGTCGGCGCGATCTATCTGACGCAGATCCCGACCTACGCCAAGGACCTGATGTTCGGCGACGAGACCGTCGTCACCCTGATTCTGACCGTGTTCTCCATTGGCATCGCGCTGGGCTCGCTGCTGTGCGAGCGCTTGTCCGGGCACAAGGTCGAGATCGGTCTGGTGCCGTTCGGTTCGTTTGGCATGACCGTGTTCGGCCTGCTGCTGTGGTGGCATTCGGGCCATATGGTGCAGCCTGAAACGATCAACGGCTGGCGTGACATTCTCGTTCAGGGGCCGGGCCTCTGGGTGTTGCTGGATATCCTCGGCATCGGCGTGTTCGGCGGCTTCTATATCGTGCCGCTGTATGCGCTGATCCAGTCGCGCACGGCTGAAAAAGAGCGCTCGCGGGTCATTGCCGCCAACAACATTCTCAATGCGTTGTTCATGGTGGTGTCGGCGCTGGTGTCGATCCTGCTGCTGAGCGTCGCCGGGCTGTCGATTCCCGAGCTGTTCCTGGTAGTGTCGCTGATGAACATCGCGGTCAACGCCTACATTTTCAGCATCGTGCCCGAGTTCACCATGCGCTTCATGATCTGGCTGCTCAGCCATTCCATGTACCGCGTCGAGCACCGTGACCTCAAGCAGATCCCCGACGAAGGCGCGGCCCTGCTGGTGTGCAATCACGTGTCGTTCGTCGATGCGTTGCTGATCGCCGGCGCCGTACGCCGGCCGATCCGCTTTGTCATGTACTACAAGATCTACCGCCTGCCGGTGCTCAACTTCATCTTCCGCACCGCCGGCACCATCCCGATTGCCGGGCGCAACGAAGACCTGGAGATTTACGAACAGTCCTTCAAGCGCATTGCGCGCTACCTGGCCGACGGCGAACTGGTGTGCATCTTTCCCGAGGGCAAGCTGACCACCGACGGCGAGATCAACGGCTTCAAGGCCGGCATGAGCCGCATCCTCGAAGAAACCCCGGTGCCGGTGATTCCGATGGCCTTGCAAGGCCTGTGGGGCAGCTTCTTCAGCCGCGACCCGAACAAGGGTGTATTCCGCCGCCTGTGGTCACGAGTGGTACTGGTGGCCGGCGCCCCGATCGCAGCGGACCTGGCCAAACCGGTGGATGTGCGCGAGCAGGTCAAGCTGCTGCGCGGGGATGCACGCTGAGTCCGTCGGGCCGGCCGGGTCGAATCGACCCGTGGCCGGCCCACAGAGTTAGCGCTTCAAGCTTGCGACTTGGGGCTTGCAGCTTGCAGCTCGTCTTCCTCCGGCATCTTGCGGAAGTACGTCGACAGCAATGCGCCAGAAATATTGTGCCAGACACTGAACAGCGCGCTGGGCACCGCCGCCAGTGGCGAGAAGTGCGCCGCCGCCAATGCGGCGCCCAAGCCTGAGTTCTGCATACCAACTTCAAGCGCCAGTGACTTGCGTTGCGGCAGGCGCAGCTTGAACAGCTTGCCGGTGAAGTAGCCGAGCAGGAAGCCAAAGCTGTTGTGCAGGATCACCACGACCATGATCAGCAGGCCGGATTCGGCGATTTTTGCCTGGCTGGCGGCGACCACCGCGCAGACGATCATCACGATGCTGACCACCGAGATCAGCGGCAGCACATCCACCGCATAGGTCACCCGCGCACCCAGCAGACGCTGAGCCAGAACGCCCAGCACGATCGGCAGCATGACCAGTTGCAGGATCGAGACGAACATGTCCATGAACGAGACCGGCAGCCAGGCCGAGGCCAGGAACCAGATCAGCGCAGGCGTCAGCAGCGGGGCGAGCAGGGTGGTCACTGCGGCAATCGCCACGGCCAGTGCCAGATCGCCCTTGGCCAGCCAGGCCATGACGTTCGACGATGTGCCGCTCGGGCAGCAGCCGACCAGAATCACACCGACGGCGATTTCAGGCGGCAGGTGGAAAATCTGGCACAACACCCAGGCGACACCGGGCATGATCACGAAGTGCGCGACCACACCCAGCGCCACGCGCCACGGGTTGCGCGCCACCTCTGAGAAATCTTCAAGTTTCAGGGTCAGGCCCATGCCGAACATGACCAGACCCAACAGTGGCACGATCCAGCTTTTCAGGCCGATAAAAGCCTGCGGAAACACAAACGCCAGTACCGCAAACAGCAACACCCAGTACGCGAAGGTGTTACCGACAAAACGACTCAAGGCTGCCAACGCACGCATGGCCTTATCCTTTGTTATGGTTGTTTTTCAATAAAAAGCGCCGCCCTCGCAGGCGGCGCCATACAGCGGTGTCGATCAGATACCCTGCGGGATCTCTTCACCGCCCAGAGCTTCGAACAGCTCGGGCAGGAACTCGCCGAAGGTCAGCATCATCAAGGTGAAGCTGGCGTCCAGTTGCCCCAGGGCCTCGTCGCCGCCGTCTTGCTCGGCCTGATCCTGCAACAGTTCTTCGAACTTCAGGCGCTTGATCACCAGCTTGTCGTCGAGCACGAACGACAGCTTGTCCTGCCAGGCCAGCGACAGCTGGGTGACGATCTTGCCGGTGTTCAGGTGCAGCTGGATTTCGTCGCCGGTCAGGTCCTGGCGCTTGCAGCGCACGATGCCGCCGTCTTCATGGGTGTCACGCAGTTCACACTCGTCGAGTACGAAGAAGTTATCGGCGGCTTTCTGGGTCTTGACCCAGTCGGTCATCGTTGCGCTTGGTGCTACTTTCACGGTCAGCGGACGCACCGGCAGCGAGCCGATCACTTCGCGCAGGGTCGACAGCAGGTCTTCGGCGCGCTTGGGGCTCGAAGCGTTGACCAGAATCAGGCCTTGCTTGGGCGCGATGGCGGCGAAGGTGGCCGAGCGACGGATAAAGGCGCGGGGCAGGAAGGCCTGGATGATTTCATCCTTGATCTGATCGCGTTCCTTCTTGTAGACCTTGCGCATTTGCTCGGCCTCGATCTCTTCGATCTTCTCTTTAACGGCATCGCGCACCACGCTGCCCGGCAGAATGCGTTCTTCCTTGCGTGCAGCGATCAGCAGAAAGTCCTGGCTGACATGCACCAGGGGCGCGTCTTCACCTTTACCGAACGGCGCCACGAAGCCATAAGTGGTCAACTCCTGGCTGGCACAGGCACGCGCAGGCTTGGTGGCAAGGGCGGTTTCCAGCGCCTCGGCATCAAACGGCACGTCCTGAGTAAGGCGATAGACAAGCAGGTTTTTGAACCACATGGGGTGAGTCTCTCTTTCCATTACAAAGGGGGCATTATTCGCTTCCTGGAGCCTCTGGGCCAACCCTGAGCTAAGTCTTTGGAAAATTTATAAATTTTTTTGAATAAGTGCTTGCCAGAGGTAGTGTCGCTCCGTAGAATGCGCGCCACACCGAGAGACAAGGGTGATTAGCTCAGCCGGGAGAGCATCTGCCTTACAAGCAGAGGGTCGGCGGTTCGATCCCGTCATCACCCACCATCTCAGTGTATCGCGCAGCGGTAGTTCAGTCGGTTAGAATACCGGCCTGTCACGCCGGGGGTCGCGGGTTCGAGTCCCGTCCGCTGCGCCATCTTCAGCTCAGGTTCACTGAACGATCTGAGCTAAACAAGAAAGCGACCTTAGGGTCGCTTTCTTGCTTTCTGTCGATTATTTTTTGGCCGGCAAACCAATGACCCGCCCCAGCAGGGCAGGGCTTGGCCGCTCGGCCTGCTCAGCGCTGATCGCGGCGAGTCGCGCAAGCGTGGCCTCGGTAAACGGCGCTGCATGCGGGCCGGCCAGGTCGACGTGCAGCAGCATCTGCTCATTACCGGCCAGTTCTTTGCCATCTACCACCCGATGCAAGCTGTGATAAAGGTGCAGGCGCTTGGCATCGTGGGCGATCAGTTGGGTGCGTACCTCGACCTCGGCGTCGAGTTTTACCTCGTGCAAGTAATTCAGGTGCACCTCCAGGGTAAACAGCGAGTGGCCGCAGGCTTCGCGGTTGTCGCTGTCCAGACCCAGAGCGTCCATCAGCGCGTCGGTGGCGTAGCTGAAAATCAGCAGATAAAACGCATCGCGCAGGTGGCCGTTGTAGTCGACCCAGTCAGGCTGGATGCGGGTGGTGTAAGTGGTCAGTGCAGGCATGGGGCGGTACTCGCTCGGACATCGGATTATTTGGCAGCGCTGATGCGGTGCCTGGCTTTGGTCACCTTCACCGCCTCCAGCACAGCAAGCAGACAATCGTCACGGTAGCGTTCCAATGCAGAAATACTGTGTGTGCCCAGTTGGTCGCGAGTGCCATCGACCACGTCATCAATCAGTTTTTCGGTCAGTTCCGGTGCCGGCAAATAGGTCCACGGCAACTGCAACGCCGGGCCGAACTGCGCCATGAAGTGGCGCATCCCGGCATCACCACCGGCCAGAGTGTAGGTGAGGAAGGTGCCCATGAACGACCAGCGCAAGCCTGCGCCATACCGAATCGCATCATCGATTTCTCCGGTGGTCGCCACGCCGTCATTCACCAGATGCAGCGCCTCACGCCATAGTGCTTCCAGCAAACGGTCCGCGATAAAACCGGGGACTTCCTTGCGCACATGCAACGGGCGCATGCCGAGGGATTCGTACACCGTGATCGCCGCCTGAATCGCCTCTGGCGCGGTGTGCCTGCCGCCCACCACTTCCACCAGCGGCAGCAGGTACACCGGGTTGAACGGGTGCCCGACCACGCAGCGTTCAGGGTGGATGGCGCTTTCGTAGAATTCACTCGGCAACAGCCCGGAGGTGCTTGAACCAATCAACGCATCGGGTTTGGCCGCTGCGCTGATCTGGCTGTGCAGTTGCAGCTTCAGCTCCAGGCGTTCCGGGGCGCTTTCCTGGATGAAGTCGGCGTCTTTGACGCATTCCTCGATGGTGGCGACAAAGCGCAGGCGGTCCTGGGACGCGCCCGTTGCCAGACCTTGCTTCTCCAGTGCTTCCCAGGCATTGGCCACGCGTTGGCGCAGCGCAGCTTCGGCGCCGGGTGCCGGGTCCCAGGCGACAACATCCAGGCCGTGGGCGAGGGCGCGGGACACCCAGCCACTGCCGATAACACCGCAGCCCAGGGCTGCGAAGGTTTTGATTTCAGTGATAAAGCGCATGGCGATTTCCTAAAGGGTTCGATTCGGTTTTAGCCGCGTTTGGCAAGGCCCATCTTTATGCGGCCTTCAGCCGGGGTCATGACGCGTGCGCCCAGGCGGCTGAGGATTTCACTGGCGCGTTCCACAAGCTGGCCATTGGTCGCCAGCACGCCCTTGTCCAGCCACAGGTTGTCTTCCAGGCCGACCCGCACGTTGCCGCCCAGCAGCACGGCTTGCGCCGCCATCGGCATTTGCATGCGGCCGATGCCGAAGCCTGCCCACACAGCGTCGGCGGGCAGGTTGTCGACCATGGCTTTCATGGTCGTGGTGTCGGCCGGTGCGCCCCAGGGGATGCCCAGGCAGAGCTGGAACAGCGGGTTGTCGAGCAGGCCTTCCTTGATCATCTGTTTGGCGAACCACAGATGGCCGGTGTCGAAGATTTCCAGTTCGGCCTTTACGCCCAATTCCTGAATGCGTCTGGCCCCGGCGCGCAGTTGTGCCGGGGTGGACACGTAAATAGTGTCGCCGTCGCCGAAGTTCAGGGTGCCGCAGTCCAGGGTGCAGATTTCCGGCAGCAGTTCTTCGACGTGGGCCAGGCGGGTCAGCGGGCCGACCAGATCGGTGCCCGGACCGAACGCCATCGGGTTTTCGCCGGCACCAATCTCCAGGTCGCCGCCCATGCCGGCGGTGAGGTTGACGATGATGTCGATGTCGGCCTCGCGGATGCGCTCCATGACTTCACGGTACAGCGCGACATCGCGGCTGAATTTGCCGGTTTGCGGGTCACGCACATGGCAATGCACCACAGTGGCCCCGGCCTTGGCGGCTTCTACGGCAGCGGCTGCGATTTGTTTGGGCGTGACCGGCACGTGCGGGCTTTTGGCGGTGGTGTCGCCAGCACCGGTGAGTGCGCAGGTGATGATGACGTCGTGGTTCATGAGGCGGTTCCTTACAGGCGTGAGAGTGCCCTTCGCAGTCGGTCCTGGCTGCGAAACGGTGAGTGAAAACGGACTGTCAGCGGTTCAGTTGCGGGTCAATTGCAGATTGGCCGACGCGGGTTTGCCGTCGAAGGTGGTGACGCCTTCAAGCCAGCGCGCCCGATCCTGCGGATGATCCTTGAGCCACTGCCTGGCGGATTCGAGGGCGTCCTTGTGATCCAGCAGCGGCTGCATCATCCGGCTCTCGTCGGCGGCGGTGAACGTCAGGTTGCTCAGCAGCTTGTGCACGTTGGGGCACTGTTGTGCGTAGGTTGGCGAGGTCACGGTCCAGACCGTGGCCATGCCTTCGTTCGGGCCCAGAGCATCCTCGCTGCCGGTGAGGTAGGTCATGGCGACATTGACGTTCATCGGGTGCGGCGCCCAGCCGAAGAACACCACAGCTTCCTTGCGGCGTACGGCACGGTCGACGGCGGCGAGCATGCCGGCTTCGCTGGACTCCACCAGCTGGAACTTGCCCAGGCCGAACTGATTCTTGGCGATCATCGCCTTGATCTGGGTATTGGCGCCCGAACCTGGCTCGATGCCGTAAAGCTTGCCGCCCAGTTCTTTTTCAAACTTTGCGATGTCGGCAAAGGTTTTCAGGCCCTTGTCCGCCAGATAAGTCGGCACGGCAAGGGTCGCACGGGCGTCTTCCAGGCTGGGTTTATCGAGGACTTTGACCTGGCCTGCGTCGACGAACGGGGTGATGGTCTGGGTCATCAGCGGGTTCCAGTAGCCCAGAAACAGATCCAGACGCTGGTCGCGGATGCCGGCGAAGATGATTTGCTGCGAAGCGCTGGTCTGTTTGGTCTGGTAGCCGAGGCCATCGAGCAACACCTGGGCCATGGCGCTGGTGGCGATGACATCGGTCCAGTTCACCACCCCCATGCGCACGTTCTGGCAGGAAGCGGCATCCGCTGCCATTACGCTTGTGCTCAGGAGGGTGCTGGCGCCGAGTGCGAGCACGCAGTGGCTGATCAGTCGATTCATGGTGGATCCTCGGCAGGTCGTTATTATGGGGGGCGGTGTCTTTGTGCACCGTGCTGCCACGTTACGCACCTTGGTTACCGGTTAAACACACAGCGGCGACCCGCTCTTGCACTGCGGCGACCAGCCCCCTTGAATACGCCCATGAACGGGAGTATCACAGTGCCACGCTGCCCGTCCTGCAAGAGCGCCACCATGCCCCAGACTTTTTATTTCTTGTTGATGCCGGGGTTCTCGGCCCTTGGCTTTATCTCTGCTCTGGAGCCGTTGCGGGTGGCCAACCGCTTTCGTGGCGAGCTGTATCGCTGGCAACTATTGAGCGCCGATGGCGGTGCGGTATTGGCGAGCAATGGCATGTCGGTCAATGCCGACGCCGCGCTGGACTCGTTGAAACTGGAGCCCTTGAAAAAGGACGCGACCTTGATGGTGGTCGCAGGTTTCGAGCCCTTGCAGTTCGCCACGGCCGCGCTGCAGCACCGGTTGCGTCGCCTTGACCACGATGGCGTGACCCTCGGCGCCATCGACACCGGTGCTTGCATACTGGCCGAGGCAGGGCTGCTGGACGGTTATCGCCTGACCTTGCACTGGGAAGCCATCGACGCCTTCAAGGAGTCCTATCCGCAACTGACGGTGACCCAGGAACTGTTCGAAATCGACCGACGCCGTATCACCTGCGCCGGTGGCACCGCGTCCATCGACCTGATGCTCGACCTGATCGCCCAGGTGCATGGCCCTGACCTCGCGGTCCAGGTATCCGAACAATTCGTCCTCAGCCGCATCCGCCCGCGCAAAGACCACCAGCGCATGCAGATCGCCACGCGCTACGGCATCAACAACAAGAAACTGGTGCAGGTGATCGGCGAGATGGAACAGCACACCGAGCCGCCGCTGAACACCCTGGCCCTGGCCGAGGCGATCAAGGTCACCCGGCGTCAACTGGAGCGCTTGTTCCGCCTGCACCTGAACGACACACCGAGCAACTTCTACCTGGGCCTGCGCCTGGAAAAAGCCCGGCAACTGCTGCGCCAGAGCGACATGAGCGTGCTGGACGTCAGTATTGCCTGCGGGTTTGAATCACCCTCGTATTTCACCCGCAGTTACCGGGCCCGGTTTGCCAAATGCCCGAGGGAGGACAGGCGAGGGGAGAGTGTCGTTTCTGCAAGCGCCGCACGCGGCACTAAATAACCAGCTCAACCTGGGTCCCCCTGAACATGTGCTGCAATGCATCTTTCAGCACGCCGACCTGTTCTGCCGAGTCAGCACTTCCTTGCGGTATTTCTGCCAGCACACGGGACCCGCCAAAAAAGCCGGAAAACTCGGGCTTGACCACGACCTCCAGGCTCTCTGGGCGCAAGATGACTTTTTCGATTGCAGCCGGCATCTCGTATTCCGATTGATCTGTTTGAAAGCCGACGCCCTCATCCACGGTAGCGTTATCGTCATCATCAAGGCGAGTCATAATCATGAAATTGGCAAGGCCTTGCGGAGTGTCACTCAAGGCAATAACCAAGACACTGTCTTCTTCGTAGCACTTTATAGTCGATGCCAAAAAACTCTTCATGATGTATTACCACTCTTGTGCGGTGCTCGACATTTAAACGCCACGATTAAAATCTTTTTAAAAACAGTTGCAGTGAGGGGCCGGCGTTTAATGCGCTGGCAGAACTATTTTCTATGGATTGCGCCGCGTCGTCGTCGGTCATCGTCACAAAGACCACGGCCTCACCGATGATGCCTGGTCTTTTAAAAAAGCCCTCGTTAACCAGTGAGCCCAGCGCGCCAGTCATGCACCTGATCAATGCCTGCATGAACGTGTCAAATTCATCCCGTTCTTCATCTGTTCTTAATGCATGATTTATTTCAGCGAACGCATCACCCTCAAGCGCCTCATAGGCCCACTCGGAGGAGGTCCATTTAAAATACGCGACGGCCTCGTCTGTTTTATCTTCCTCTTCTTCACTGTCAAGTTTCTCGGTCAGCTTTTCCAGTGAGTTGGCCGCCTGGCATAGTGTCATGGCGCTGCTGTCGGTATAGAGCGCAAACGCATAAAAGCTTTCGTCAGGATGATCATCCAGGAAGTCTGAAAAAGCTTTTTTACTCAGCGCGTAAACTTGAGACTCTGCATCACTCCAGTTCATCGGGCGTGTCCTCTCTGTCGGGCATTGAAGCCACCCATCAGGCATGGGCAATTGAAAACGAATGTTGAAGACGCTTGAGTCTGCCGGGAAACGATCTACAGCGCCATCCATGCGCTGCCTGTCGATGAGTGGCCCGCACAGCCCTTGGCAGCGCGGCAGCAGCAAGAATATCCATGCACTGCGTCCTGGAAATCCAGGATTTCGAATCTATTGATACAAAAGCTTGCAATCGAAACACGCACGCCTTAAGATGCGCGCCGCACCGAGATACAAAGGGTGATTAGCTCAGCCGGGAGAGCATCTGCCTTACAAGCAGAGGGTCGGCGGTTCGATCCCGTCATCACCCACCATCTCAGTGCAATGCGCAGCGGTAGTTCAGTCGGTTAGAATACCGGCCTGTCACGCCGGGGGTCGCGGGTTCGAGTCCCGTCCGCTGCGCCATCTTCAGCTCAGGTTCACTGAACGATCTGAGCCAAACAGAAAAGCGACCCTAGGGTCGCGGTTTT
>NZ_BAAILM010000095.1:298654-333427 GCF_054589175.1 Pseudomonas sp. 3A(2025)
TTAATCGTACAGTCTTAGATAAATTCTATTCATATTTGCTTATAGCCAAATAGAATTATATTCGCCTTATGAATTCCGTTATGTTTGGTCTCAACAGCCTACCCCTTACCCAGGATGGTACCCAATATGAAGAAGGTCCTGCGTCGCAGACCCTCGCATATCAGGTCAAACGCCTGAATCTGCGCGGTCTGCCAGGGTGATCAACCACGATCCCTGAGCAGGAGTGTTGGAAGGGAGTTTCATCCATGCTGCACATCCAGTCCCGTCAACCGGGTTCCCCACGCCGTCTGCCTGAACGGCGTTTCCAGAAGTGTCTGCCTGCTCATCATTGCCTTGCGCCACCCGGCCTTGACGGCTGAGGTCTGCCTGCGCGCGCCTTACCTTTGATGGTAACGGCGGCGCCCGGCACGGCAATCGATCCACACACCTTTCATGACGCGCTATCACGACGATGGCGTACGTACCCGACTGCGTCATTTGGATGCATGGGCGGCACACGCCGTCCGTTCTGGAGTGAATATGGAGCAAGTGATTCAGGGTAAGCAGGCACGGAACATGGCGTTCCCGCTCAGCCCGCTGGCATTGGCCGTCACCGGTCTGTTATGGGTCGGTGGCGTGCAGGCCGATGAGGCCGAGCCTGTGCAGCGCAGCCATGCCGATACCCTGTCCACCGTGGTGGTGACCGGTAACCGGGGCGCCGAGCAGCGCACGGTGACCAGCAGCCCGGTGCCGATCGATGTGGTCAGCGCCAGACAATTGCAGCAAACCGGCAAGCCCGGCCTGATGGAAGCCTTGAGTGCGGTGATTCCGTCGCTGACCCTGCCGGAAAAGACCGGTTGGGACTCCAGCGGCATGGCCCGGGCGCCCAACCTGCGCGGCCTGCCGGCGTCCGAAGTGCTGGTGCTGGTCAACGGCAAGCGCCGTCATACCAGCGCCACCCTGAACATCAACGGCATCAACACCGGCGCGGCACCGGCCGACCTGGACCTGATCCCGATCGGCGCCATCGACCACGTCGAAGTGCTGCGTGACGGCGCGGCGGCGCAGTATGGCTCCGATGCCATCGCTGGCGTGGTCAACATTATTCTCAAGGCCGACACCAGCGGCACCTCGGTGACCAACGCCGGTATCGGCTACGACGGCAAGAAGCAAACCGTGCAGCAAAGCCTGAACAAGGGCTTCGAGATCGGCGATGGCGGCATCATTCAACTGGCGCTCGATGCACGCAGCCAGAACGACGACAACAAGGCCAGCGCCAACGGCTACACCTATGCGCAAGCTTACGACCTGGCCGGCAAGTCCACCTACGGCGGCTACGGCACGCCGAAGAACAACCTGGCGAACCTGGCTTACAACGCTGAGTTGCCGGTCAGCGACGACCTGACCCTGTACTCCTTCAGCACCTGGTCCAAGCGTAAATACGAGCAGGGCCAGAACTTCCGCTTGCCGACCATCACCAACACCATCCGTACCGGTCCCAACGGTTATCCGGGCGGCTATGTACCAACCTGGTACATCGATGAAGAAGACTTCCAGGCCGCCTTCGGTGGCAAGGGCCAGATCGGCGCGTGGGACTGGGACCTGTCGACCACCTACGGTCGCAACGAAGCCGAGCAGGGCACCTGGAACAACCAGAACCCGTCGCTGGGCGAGGCCACGCCGAACTCGTTCAAGTCCGGCACCTGGATTGCCAGCGAACTGACCACCAACCTCGACTTCAAGCGCGGCTTCGATGTCGGCTTGAGCAAGCCGCTCGACCTGTCATTGGGTTTCGAACATCGCCGCGATGGCTACGAGGTCGAAGAGGGCGACTGGGCGTCCTGGGCCAATGGCGGTTATTGCGTGGCGCCGGGCAACTGCGCCGCCTCCGGTGCCCAGGTCACCAACGGCATTGCGCCCGACCAGACCGACAAGGCCACCCGCAACAGCGTGGCCAGCTACATCGATGTGGGTTTCAACCCGTTGCCACAGTGGTACGTGGGCACCGCCTTGCGTTATGAGCATTACAACCAGGGCGTGGGCGCCACCCGCAGCGGCAAGCTGACCACCCGCTATGAGTTCACCCCGCAATTCGCCGTGCGCGCCACGGTGAGCAACGGCTTCCGCGCACCGTCGCTGGCCAACAGCCTGTTCAGTGCGCGCTCGACCACCTACGGCATCGTCGACGGTGTCTACCAGTCGATCAACTACGGTGTGCTGCCGGTCGATTCCGGTGCTGCGCAAGCGCTGGGTTCCGAATCGCTCAAGCCCGAGCGTTCGACCAACTTCAGCCTGGGCTTTGCGCTGACCCCGACCGAGCGCATCAGCCTGACCGCCGATGCCTATGTCATCAATCTGCGTGACCGCATCACCCTGACCAACACCTTGCTGGGCAGCGAAGTGACCCAGGTGCTGCTTAACAACGGCATCGACTCGACCTCCGGCGGCCAGTACTTCATCAACGGTGCCGACACCCGCACCAAGGGTGTGGACCTGGTCGGTAACTTCAGCCAGGACCTCAATGCCTACGGCTCGGTGCGCTGGACCGCCGCGTTCAACTACAACGACACCGAAATCCTCAGCTACAAGAACTCGACGAACATCCTGGGCACCGACTACGCCTTGATGGACCGCAAGGCCCGCAACGTGATCGACGGCGTGCAGCCCAAGACCAAGTTCATCCTCAGCGGTGACTGGCGCATCGACCGCTTCAACGTCAACGTGGCCCTGACCCGCTACGGCAAATACACCGAGGTCAACACCGCCAGCGATCGCTCGCTGGACCGCACCTACGGCGCCAAGTGGATCACCGACCTGGACGTCGGCTACGACATCACCAAAGACCTGAACCTGGCCATCGGCGCCAAGAACCTGTTCGACGTCTATCCCAAGAAACAAGGCGTACCCAGCAGCACCATGGTCAGCGGCTACGGCACCTATTCGCCGTTCGGCTTCACCGGTGGCTACTACTACACGCGCCTGAGTTACGCCTTCTAACCACGACTATTGAAACCAGCCAGCTCAATAACGACACACGTCTTTGCCTGCGAGGAACATCACATGCCTACCATCGCCAAACCCTTCGACCTGCATGAGGAGGTCAAGGATCACTCCGTCACCGCCTCGCGCAGTCGAGCCCCGGTCCAGGTGCTGCGGGTGGTGCCGACACGCCATCCGTGGCGCTGGGTCGGCACCGCGTTCGCCGCCCTGGTGCTGCTGACCATCGGCCATTCGCTGCTGACCAACCCGCGCTGGGAGTGGGGCGTATTCGCCGAATGGTTCCTGGCACCGTCGGTATTGCGCGGCCTGGGCCAGACCTTGCTGCTGACCCTGCTGGGTACGGTCTTCAGCATCCTGCTCGGCACCGCGCTGGCACTGGCGCGGCTGTCGAAGTCGCCGCTGCTGGCGTCGCTGGCCTGGGGCTATATCTGGTTCTTTCGCTCACTGCCGGCGTTGCTGGTGCTGATCATTCTTTACAACTTCGCCTACCTTTACGACCACATCGTGCTCGGTGTGCCATTTACCGGGCTGGTGCTGGCCGAATGGTCGACGGTCGATGTGCTCAGCCAGTTCACCGTGGCGGTGCTGGGCCTGTCGCTGATGCAGGCGGCCTACACCGCCGAGATCATTCGCGGCGGCATTCTGGGGGTCGACCAAGGCCAGCATGAAGCGGCTGCTGCGTTGGGGCTGCCGGCGCACCGGCGGATTTTGCGGATCATTCTGCCGCAGGCGCTGCGTTCGATTCTGCCGTCGGGTTTCAACGAAATCATCGGCCTGGTCAAGGGCACCTCGATCGTCTACGTGCTGGCTTTACCTGAGCTGTTCTACACCGTGCAGGTCATCTACAACCGTACCCAAGCGGTGATCCCGCTGCTGATCGTGGCCACGGTCTGGTACCTGATCATCACCACGCTGCTGACCATCGTGCAGTACTACATCGAGCGCTATTTCGCCCGCGGCACGAGCCGGGTATTGCCGCCGACACCGTTGCAGCGTGTACGCCACTGGATCAAGGAGCGTCGTCATGGCTGAAGCCGCCACCGCTGTAAAAGCCGGCCACATTCGGATCCAGGGCGTGGGCAAGCGCTATGGCCTTCACGAAGTGCTCAAGGACATCGACCTCGATATCGAGCCGGGCAAGGTCACGGTGATTCTCGGGCCGTCCGGCTCGGGCAAGTCGACCCTGCTGCGCACCATCAACCACCTGGAAAAGATCGACAACGGGCTGATCACCATCGACGGCGAGTACGTCGGTTATCGGCGCAAGGGCGATCTGCTCTACGAGCTCAAGGAGCGCGAGATTCTCAAGCGCCGCGCCGAAGTGGGCTTCGTGTTCCAGAACTTCAACCTGTTCCCGCACCTGACCGCCGGGCAGAACATCGCCGAGGCACCCTTGGCGCACAAGCGCTGGAGCAAGGCCGAGGCACCGGGCAAGGCACTGGAACTGCTGACCCGCGTGGGGCTGGCCGACAAGGCCGATGCCTACCCGCGCGAATTGTCCGGTGGCCAGCAACAGCGCGTGGCGATTGCCCGTGCCCTGGCGCTGGAGCCCAAGGTGCTGCTGTTCGACGAACCCACCTCGGCGCTGGACCCCGAACTGGTCGGCGAGGTGCTGGACGTGATCAAGAGCCTGGCCAGCCTGGGCGTGACCCTGGTGGTGGTGACCCACGAAATCGGTTTCGCCCGTGAAGTGGCCGACCACGTGGTGTTCCTCTGCGACGGGCAACTGATCGAGCAGGGCCCGCCGCAGCAAGTCATCAACCACCCGCGCCACCCGCGCACCGCCGCGTTTTTCGGCAAGGTTTTATGAATCCAGAGGAATGAATCAATGAAGCTCATCAACACCACGCGCATCGCGCTATTGGCACTGGCGGTCAGTCTCGGCCAACAGGCGCTGGCCGTCGAAAGCACGGCCGATGTCAACGTCGTCAAATTCGATCTCAGCGCCGACCGCGAGCGTGTTCATGCGCCGCGCAACGAAGCGGCCATCGCGCAGATTCCGGCAGGCTTCAAGTTCGCCCAGCCGGGCAAGTTCACCGTGGCGGTGTCCGGCACCGCCAGCCCGCCGCTGGCGTTGCTGGCCGTGGACGACAAGACCACCATCGGCAGCGAGGCCGACACCGCGCAATTGATCGCCGACAGCCTCGGCCTGCAATTGAACGTGGTGCAAAGCAGCTGGGAAGACTGGCCGCTGGGCGTCAGCTCCGGCAAATACGACGTGGTGATCAGCAACGTGACCGTCACCGAAGCGCGCAAGAAGCGCTTCGACTTCGCCACCTACCGTCAGGACGTGCTGGGCTTCTACGTCAAAAAGACCAGCAAGATTCAGGAGATCAAGGAAGCCCGCGACATTGCCGGCCTGAAGATCATCGTAGGCTCCGGCACCAACCAGGAAAAGGTCTTGCTGGCCTGGAACGAGGTCAATGAAAAGGCCGGCATCAAGCCTGCGCTGTTGCAGTACTACGACGACAACGCCTCGGCGCAACTGGCGGTGCAGTCCGGTCGCGCCGACGCCACCTTCGGCCCCAACGCCACCGCCGCGTACTCCGCCGCACTGACCGGCGGCACCCGTCGGGTCGGTGTGGTCAATGGCGGCTGGCCGCTGCAGGCCGATATCGCCGTGACCACCCGCAAGGACAATGGCCTGATCACCCCGATTCATACCGCCCTGCAAAGTGTGATTGCCGGCGGCCAGTACGCGCAGGTGCTGGAGCGCTGGGGCCTGGACGTCGAGCGCATCAGCGAATCGAAGATCAACCCACCGGGCCTGCCGGACTGATCAAGGAGCAACAGACATGACACTGACACGACGTGAAGCCCTTTCAACGATTGCCGCCGTCGGTGGCGAAAACGCCGTCAAAGAAGCGCTGGCAGTCCTGGGCCTGGGGCCTTCGGCGCACCGTCGCCCGCAACCGTTGAAGCTGGACGGCAATGCCGGGCAGGGCGCCAGCGTGCTGATTCTCGGTGCCGGGATTGCCGGGCTGGTCTCGGCGCTGGAGCTGAGCCGCGCAGGTTTCCGCGTGCAGGTGCTGGAAGCGCGGCAGCGGGTCGGCGGCCGTACCTGGACCCTGCGCGATGGCGACAAGGTCGACTACCTGGATGGCCGCAGCCAGACCGTGCGGCTCGATCCGGGTTTGTATTTCAACGCTGGCCCCGCGCGCATTCCCAGCCAGCACCGTACATTGCTCGACTATTGCAGCGAACTGGGCGTACCACTGGAAGTGCTGGTCAACAGCAGCCACGGCGCCCAGGTTCGGCCTGATTTGAATCAACCGGCATTCACCGTCGGCCAGGCGATCAACGACACCCGCGGGCACCTGGCCGGTTTGCTGGCCACGGCGGTCAAGCGCGATGCGCTGGACGATGTTCTGAGCAGCGAAGAGCGCACCCGGCTGCTGGCCTTTTTGCAGGTTTACGGCGATCTGTCTCAGGAGCTGGCGTACGAGGGCAGCATTCGTTCGGGCCACCAGGAATCCGAGCGGCATCCCGGCGCCTTGCCGGGCAGCCTGGCCCCGGTGAATCTGGACCGGTTGCTGCACCCCGAACTCTGGGGCGCGTTGTTGCACAGTGAGTTTCCGGAATTTTCGGCCACCATGTTCCAGCCGGTGGGCGGCATGGACCGTATCACCGATGCGTTCTATCAGCGGGTGCGCGACCACGTGCAGCTCGGCGCCGAAGTGCGCAGCATCCGCCAGCGCGACGATGGCGTGGCGGTGACGTATCACGATCACAGCAGTGGTCTGGAGCAGGTGGTGCGTGCCGACTACCTGATTTCCACCGTACCGCTGCCGTTGCTGGCGCGGCTCGACACCGATTTCAGCGCGCCGGTCAAAGCCGCCTTGCAACGCGCCCCGAACGGCAAGGCCACCAAGGTCGCCTGGCAGTCGCCGCGTTTCTGGGAAACCGATTACCGCATCTATGGCGGCCTGTCGTGGGTCGAGCACCAGGCCCGCTTGCTGTGGTACCCAAGCAACGATTTGAACAGCCGCAATGGCCTGCTGGTGGCTGGCTATATCACCGGCGACGACGCCCGGGAATTTGGCCAGCAACCGTTCGAGGCGCAATACCAGACCTCCAAACAAGCCGTCGAGCTGCTGCACCCTGGCTACTCGCAGCACCTGCGCCATCCGCTGGCAGTGTCGTGGGAGCAGATTGCGTTCAGCGAAGGCCCGTGGCTGGAGCGCGACAAATTCCCGGCTCAAGACAGCGCCTTGCTCGAAGAAGCGCATGGCCGGGTGTATTTCGCTGGCGACGGGCTGGTGCAAAGCGGTGTGGGTATCTGGCAGGAATCGGCGGCCAACTCGGCGCGCCATGTGGTGGGCGAACTGGCACAGCGAGTCATCGCGCAGCGCCAGGCTGCCAACAGCGGCGTACTGGAAACCCAACTCAATCGAGCGCCGTGACGCGCACAACCTTCAAGGAGCATGACCATGAGCGACAGCATTCAACGCACCAGTGCGGGTACTTTTCCGATCTCGCAGACCGTCACCGTGCCGGCCTCGGCCAGCCTGATTTTCATCAGCGGTACCTTGCCGGATGTCGCCGACCCGAACGCGCCGGCAGGCACAACGGCGGCCTACGGCAACACCGAAGTGCAGACCGTTTCGGTGTTCAACAAGCTGCGCAACATCCTGCGTCAGCAAGACCTCGACCTGGGCGACATCGTCTCGTTGAAGGTGTTCTTGCTGGGCACCGAAGAAACCGGCGGTCGCCTGGATTTCGCCGGCCTGCAAGCCGGCTACACGCAGTTTTTCGGCACTGAAGAACAGCCCGACAAACCGACACGCACTGCTTTGCAAGTGGCCGGCCTGCCACTGCCCGGCGCGCTGATCGAAGTCGAAGCCATCGCCGCCAGGACTGCCTGACGCCAGCCTTCTGAACAGGCGGCGCTGAATAGGTAGCACAGGCGCCGCCTGATTCTTTTCTCACACCACCATCAATTCGGACTCCGGGGCTTTCGCCCTGGTGCGGGTTCGTGCGCCCGCAAGAAGCCGACAAGGACGAACGATGAACAAAGCAGTACACGGCGGGTTCTGGCTGGGCAATCTGTTATTGCTGGGCATCAGTGGCGAAGCGGCGCTGGCCGATGACGTGCCAAAGCGCAACGATGCGCAACTGGAAAAGGTCCAGGTGGTCGGCGCGCGGGTGACCGAGGCCGATGAAGCCATCGGCACCGACCGCATCAGCAACACCGTGTCGATCTCGCATCAGGCGCTGCTCTCGGCGCCGGCCGGCACCTCGGGGCTGAAAATGCTCGAGTCGCTGCCGGGCTTCAACGTGCAGGTCAACGACGCGCTGGGCCTGTATGAGTTCGGCAACTCGGTGTTCGTGCGTGCCTTCAACTTTCAGCAGATCGGCTTCTCTATCGACGGCGTGCCGCTGGGCCGCAGCGACCAGTTCGGTGGCAGCCCGATCTACCGCTATGTCGACAACGAAAACACCGAGCGGGTGACCGCCTCGACCGGTGCCGGCGATGTCTCGCAACCGGGCTATACCTCGTTGGGCCCGTACGTGGACTATGTGTCGGTCAACCCGGCCAAAGACACCGGCATCAGCACCTCGTACACCTTGGGCAGCGACAGCCTGCGGCGCAGTTTCATCAAGATCAATACCGGCGAATACAACGGTTTGTCGGCCTACCTGAGCCGCTCGAAAATCGACGGTGATCTGTGGCGCGGGCCGGGCACCATCGACCGTGAGCACCTGGAGGGCAAGGTGCGTTACCAGTTTGGCGATGGCAACGACCTGCAGTTTCGCGTGGTCCACAACGACTTCTTCGACTATGACTCGCCGGGCATCACCCAGGCGCAGTACCAGGGCACGGCAGGCGATGCCTTCGGCCGCTCCGGGCGTGATTTCGCTTACTTGAGTGAAGTGCCGAACCTGGCACCTACAGTGCCCGGCGTGCAGTACAGCAACAGCGGCTACAACCAGTATTACCAGACCGCGATCAACCAGCGCCGCGACACGCTGTACAGCCTGACCGGCAACTTTGTACTCAACGACAACCTGGAAAACACCACCAGCGTCTATTACGAAGACAAGAAAGGCTTCGGCGTTTCGCCCGAGGCCTACAGCACCTCGCTGGCCCTGCACAACGCGCAAGTGGCAACGGTGCCGGGCTTGAGCGCACCGCGCGGTATTCAGTACGGGCTGTCGGCACTGAGCGGACATCGCTATGGCGCCAGCAGCAAGTTCACCTTGCACCTTGGCCAGCACGCCATCGAAGCCGGGGTGTGGGCCGAGAAAGACGTGTTCAACCGCTTGCAGGCGCGCTACAACCTGACCGATGGCAGCCCCGCCGGTTACCGCTTGCTCAACGAACCGGTGCACTTGCAAGGCGATTTCAGCTCGACCCGCGATTCGCTGCAATTGCATATCAAGGACACCTGGACCCTGCTCGACGACCGACTGCGCTTGCAGTTCGGCTTCAAGCGCCTGGACCTCGACTACGAGGTCGAGGGCTACCGCAACGCCGGCGATTACATCGCCAACCGTCAGCCGAAACTGGGCACCAACTGGCGTGACAACTTCCTGCCGCAGGCGGGCGTGGTCTATGACCTGACCGCCAACTCACAGCTGTTTGCGTCCTATTCGGAAAACCTCGCGTTGCCGCGCGGTGCCGATGACGTGTACCGCGCCGCCAGTCCCAACGTGCCGGCGCCGGCCGCCGAAACCTCGAAAAACTACGAGATCGGCTACCGCTTCAATCGTCCGACCTTCAATGCGTCGTGGGCGCTGTACCGCACCGAGTTCGACAATCGCCTGCAAGCCTTCGCCGCCAACGTGCCGGGCAGCACCACCACCGAGACCTTCTACCAGAACGTCGGCAAGGCCGAGGCGTACGGCTCGGAGCTGAGCGGGCAGTGGAAGCCGCCGGTGCTGGCCGACAAAGTGGTGCTCAACGGCAGCCTCAGCTACAACGTCGCGCACTTCAAGGACAACGCTGCAGGCCTTGCGATCAAGGACAACGAAATCCCTGACAGCCCGCGCTGGCTGGCCCAGGCCGGGGTGACCTACGAGATCCAGCCGTGGGCGGTGCTGAACTTTTCGGCACGGCACATCGGCTCGCGCTACAGCAACTTCACCAACACCGAATCGGTGGCCGGCTACACCCTCTACAACGCCTACCTTGACCTTGGCGGCGACAAGGTCAATTACGGGCCGCTCAAGAGCGTCAAGCTGCGCTTCAACATCGACAACCTGTTCGACAAGGATTATCTGGGCTACATGCTCAGCACCGCCAGTGGCCCGGCGTCGTATCGCCCAGGCTCGCCGCGCACCTACCAGACCACCCTGAGCGCGGAGTTCTGAGTCATGCGATTACTCAAGCGTTTTGCCCCGTTGCCTCTGGTTCTCGCCTGCCTTGGTGCAGGCGCCGACGAGCAGGTCAGCCCCTTGACCCAGGCTTTGCATCAGCGTTTGCTGGTGCTCGACAGCCATCTGGACACACCGCTGAATTTCCTGCGCCCCGGCTGGGACATTCTTGACCGGCACAGCTACAAGGATGACGGCAGCCAGGTCGACCTGCCGCGCATGATCGAAGGCGGGCTCGATGGTGGCTTCTGGGTGATCTACACCCCGCCAGGGCCGCGCACCGAAGCCGGCCGCGCCTATGCCAGCAACTATGGATTGTCGGTGCTGGCACGGATCAAGGACCTGATCAGCCGTGCCCCGGATACGTTCGAGCTGGCCCTGACCCCGGGCGATGCCCGGCGCATCGCGGCTGCCGGCAAGCGCGTGGTGTTTATCAGCATGGAAAACGCCGACCCGCTGGGCTCCGATCCTGCGTTGTTGCAGACTTACTACCGCCAGGGCCTGCGCATGCTCGGCCTGGTGCATTTCAGCACCAACGAGATCGCCGACTCGGCTACCGCCTTGCCGGAGTGGAACGGCCTGAGCCCCAAGGGCCGCGATCTGGTGGCGGCCGCCAACCGGGCCGGGATTCTGCTCGATGTGTCGCACGCCTCGGATGCGGTGTTCGATCAGGTGCTGGAATTGTCAAAAGCGCCGATCATTGCCTCCCACAGCAGCGCCAAGGCGGTCAGCCCGCACCCGCGAAACCTCGACGATGAGCGCCTGCGCACGCTGGCGGCCAAGGGCGGGGTGGTGCAGGTCAACAGCTACGGCGATTACCTGATCCCGCTCAAGCCCAACCCGGAGCGGGCCAAGGCCCTGGCGCCGCTGTATGCCCGCTACAACAACCTGGCCGCCCTGAACCCTGCCGAGGTCAAGGCCTTGCAGGGCGAAATTGCGGCGGTCAAGCAGCGTTACCCGCAACCCAGGCCGGACCTCGATGTGTTCATGAAGCACCTGCTGCACATCCTCAAGGTGGTCGGCCCCGAACACGTAGGCATCGGTGCCGACTGGGATGGCGGTGGCGGGGTCGAGGGGCTGGAAGATGTCAGCCTGCTGCCGCGCATCAGCGAGCGGCTGCTCAAGGCCGGCTACAGCGAAAAAGACCTGGCCAATATCTGGGGCGAAAACCTGCTGCGGGTGCTTCAGGCTGCGCAGGATGCTGCGGTGCGGTGAGGCTTTCAGGGGGATAAAACCGGGCCATATGTCATATCCCGTTATGTCATATGGCCCTGGTTTGTTGCTTACGCTCTCGATTCACTTTTGTTTCGAGGCGTTCTTTTAATGTTCAACTCCCTTGATCGATCACGACGTTCGATCCGTGATTCCGGCACCCTGCGCCTGCCCGCGCTCAGCAGGGCGTTCGACACGCCCGATGAGGCCGCGCGTTATGCGCATGCGCGCATCGGCAATAAACGTGAGCGCGAATATGGCGGTTTTATCCTGATTCGTGCCGATGGCAAGTACGTGGCGACCGAGCCGATGGCCGGCAGCCGCTTCGAGTTCGACCCCAATCAGGTGTTTCCCGAGGACGAAGTCACCGGCGAGGTTTTCTATCCCGACGCGCATGAAGACTGGGCGATCTACCACTCTCATCCAGACACATCCATGCGTTCACAGCACTGGTCGAGCGTCGAGCGGCAAACCTACCCCAACATGTTTTCGACCGCCGATCTCTACGCGTCGATCATGGATCGCGCTTACACCAAGGCCTTCTATTTATCCGGACCGGACGGGTCGCTGATCAGCTATGCCGCCAGCGGCTCTCAGGCAGAAGATGCCTTGTTGGTCCGGCTGTCAGGCCCTGCGGCCAGTCCTGAAAAGGTTCAGCTCAGTGAGTTGCAGCAAGGCTTGTATAGCGGCGCCTTGCTGCCAAGCGATTTTGTCCGGCTGGTGACGCAGGCCGGCGAGTTGCGTGTGTTGATTGCCAGTGCCATGTGGGGGCAAACCGGCAAGGTCAGCGCCGACTGGCGCCCCTATTCGCCACCGACGGTGCCGCGCGCCAGCAGACGGGACTGCGGCCCGGAGGTACCCGCCAAGGCCCTGGCGTTGAGCCCGTCGTTCAAGGAGGCCGATCAGGCTGCGCGGCATGTGCATGGCCTGATTGGCGCCAGAGCGCATGGGCAGATCGTCACGGCCTTGCTGTTCAATCCTGCGACAGGGGATTACCGGGCTATCGAGCCCTTCCAGGACGATGGGCAGGAAACGTATGCGCCTTGTTCGGTGGGGCATCCCGATGCGCTTTATCGTCCGCCCTTGCCGCCGGGTTACCGCATCGATGGTTTGCTGTTTGCACCGTCCAGTGCGCTTGCCGAGGCCTGCGTGGACAATGATTTCTTTCGTCCCGACGATCTGCATCTGGTCTTTGTCTGGCGTGCCCTTGCTGCACGTCCGCAAGGCTTGCCTGTGCGCTATGGCTTCACCATGACCACTATTTATCACAGCTCGCCAGACGGCCGTTTGCTCAGCTATACCCCCAGCTATTCGAGCGCCGAAAAGCAACTGGCAGGGCAGGTGGCGAGGACGTCGGTAAAAAGCAGTTTTCTGTCTGCGCAACTGGCGAGCGGGGCGCTCACACCGGCCGGTTTCATTCGCCAGGTCGCCGCCGCCGGGGTTTTACGAACGCTGGTATAGCCTCAAGGCACGGGCTGGCCTGTCCGAATAATTAACTTCAGGTAAACAATGAAGTTAATTTCACTGCATTCCAGTGGTCGCAAAAACCATTACCTTTCCCTTCCGTGATAACCACAAAAAAATCGGGTTATTGATCCGGGCGGCCATGCCATGGCCTGCCCCGGACAAGCACCCGGCTGCCAGTCAATCCGACTCATAAAAATAATGCGGAGAAGGCCATGCGATACCTGGGAAAGCTCTATGTGCAGGTTTTGATAGGCGTCAGCCTCGGCATCTTGCTGGGGGTGTTCTGGCCACAGGTCGGCGTCGATCTGAAGCCATTGGGCGATGCGTTCATCAAGCTGATCAAGATGGTCTTTGCGCCCATCATCTTTGCCACTGTGGTGCTTGGCATCGCCAAGATGGAGAACATGAAGGAACTCGGGCGGGTCGGATTCCGCGCCCTGATCTACTTCGAGGTTCTGTCTACCTTTGCGCTGGTCCTGGGCCTTGTGGTGGTCAACTTCGTCCAGCCCGGCGCCGGCATGAACGTCGATCCGGCCACCCTGGACACCAAGAGCATTGCCACCTATACCTCGGCTGCGGCCACCAGCTCCGGCGGCTTCGTGGGGTTTCTGTTGCAGGTGATCCCGGCGAGCATCACCGATGCCTTTGCCAAGAACGAGATCCTGCCGATCCTGCTGTTCTCGACCCTGTTCGGTATCGCCCTGTCGCACCTGGGGCCACGCGGCAAGCCGGTGGTCGATGTGCTTGAGGCCTTCTCTCACGGCATGTTCCACATTGTCGGCATGATCATGCGCGTAGCGCCGCTGGCCGCTTGCGGTGCCATGGCATTTACCGTCGGTAAATACGGCCTGGGCTCGATCGTGTCGCTGGGCAAGTTGATGGCGACGATGTACGTGACCTGCTTTTTGTTCGTGGTCTTCGTACTGGGCTTCATTGCACGGCTGTCGGGTTTCAGCCTGTGGAAGTTTCTCAAGTACCTCAAGGAAGAGTTGTTCACTGTCTTGGGCACCAGCTCTTCCGAGTCGGTCGTGCCGCAACTGATGAACAAGCTGGAAAACGTCGGCGTGTCCAAACCAGTGGTGGGCCTGGTGATTCCGTCAGGCCTGACCTTCAACCCGGACGGCCAGTGCATCTACTACACCATGGCGGCGATTTTCATCGCCCAGGCCACCAATACACCGCTGTCGTTGACCGACCAGTTGATCGTGCTGGGTGTGCTGTTGCTGACCTCCAAAGGTTCGGCGGGCGTTACCGGTTCGGGCTTTATTACCCTCGCCGCCACCCTGGCCTCGCTGGGCAGTATTCCGGTGGCCGGCATGGTGTTGCTGCTGGGCGTCGACCGCTTCATGTCCGAGGCGCGGGCCATCACCAACACCATCGGTAACGCGGTCGGCACCATGGCCATCGCCAAGTGGGTCGGCGCACTCGACAAGACCCGCATGGAGCAGGTGCTGAACGGCGAAACCACCGTGCAGCCACAGGACGGGCCGAAACCCTCGCTCGTCAAGGACACCGTCACCCCCACCACCCCACAAGCAAGCGTCCGCTGATTCAGCAGGCCGCTGCACGCCCTATAAAAACCGTTGTGATGCTGTAAGGAGAATAAACGTGGATAACCCATCAGCCGTTGAATCGCTCACCGATGTCATGGCCAGATTCACCGCCTACATTGGCAAGCGCCTGCCTACCGACGTCAAGGCCAAGACTGCCAAGTTGCGCGCCGCCGAAACCAACCCGTTGGCGATTGCCGTCTATGACTCGATGGCCGACAACCAGGAATACGCCGACAAGCTCGACCGGCCAAGCTGTCAGGACACAGGTGTGATTCAGTACTTCATTTCGGCCGGCGCGCGCTTTCCGCTACTCGGTGAGCTGGAGGGCATTCTGGAAAATGCGACCAAAGAGGCAACCATCAAAGGCCCGCTGCGCCACAACGCGGTGGAAACCTTCATCGAGAAAAACACCGGCACCAACACTGGCTCGAAGATTCCATGGCTGGACTGGGAAATTATTCCCGACGCCGACTACGCGCTGATCGACGTGTACATGGCCGGCGGCGGCTGCACGCTGCCGGGCTCGGCCAAGGTGCTGATGCCGGGGCAGGGTTATGAAGGTGTGACCGAGTTTGTCTTCGATGTGATCACCTCGCGTGGCATCAATGCCTGTCCGCCGCTGCTGGTCGGCGTCGGTGTATCGACCTCGGTAGAGACCGCTGCACGGTTGTCCAAACGGGCCATTTTGCGCCCGGTGGACTCCTCGCACCCCAATGAAAGCGCAGCCCTGATGGAGCGCCTGCTTGAGGATGGCCTCAACGAAATCGGCATCGGCCCGCAAGGCCTGACTGGCAACAGCAGCGTCATGGGCGTGAACATCGAATCTTCTGCCCGCCATCCGTCGACCATTGGCGTGGCGGTGTCCACCGGTTGCTGGGCGCATCGCCGCGGCAAGATTCGCATCAATGCCGACCTGTCTTACGAAATTCTGTCCCACGAAGGAGTGGTGCTGTGAACAGTCCTGTGAAAAAAATCCTCAGCACCCCGATCAAAGACGAAGACCTTGCCGACCTCAACGTGGGCGACGTGATTTACCTCACCGGCCAACTGGTCACCTGCCGCGATGTAGCACACCGCCGGCTGATCGAGCTCAAGCGCGAACTGCCGGTCGACCTGCGTGGCGGGGCGATCTTTCACGCCGGGCCCATCGTGCGCAAGAAGGACGACGGCAGTTTCGAAATGGTCTCCATTGGCCCGACCACCAGCATGCGCATGGAGAAGTTCGAGAAGGAGTTTATCGAGCAGACGGGTGTAAAACTGATCGTCGGTAAAGGCGGCATGGGGCCGGAAACCACCACCGGCTGCCTGGAAAACAAGGCGGTGCATGCGGTGTTCCCCGGTGGCTGTGCGGTGCTGGCAGCCACTCAGGTCGAAGAGATCGAACGTGCCGAATGGCAGGACCTGGGGATGCCGGAAACGCTGTGGGTCAACCGGGTGCGCGAGTTCGGGCCGCTGATTATCTCGATCGACACCAAGGGCAATAATCTGTTTGAACAAAACAAGATACGCTTCAACGAGCGCAAGGGCTCGGTGATCGAGAAGATCAATAGCCAGGTGCGGTTCATCAAGTAGCCTGAGCTATTACAACAACGCCCCGCAAGCTGTGTCAGCTTGCGGGGCGTTGTTCATTGCCTTGGTCGATCAGCGATTGATCAATGCCAGCACCGCATCGGTGACTTCGCGGGTGGTGGCGGTACCGCCCAGGTCCGGGGTGTGAACACCGCTTTCGGTGACCGCTTCGATGGCCGACATCAGGGTCTTGGCGGCTGCCGGTTCGCCCAGATGCTCAAGCATCAAGGCCGCAGTCCAGAAGGTGGCGATCGGGTTGGCCACGCCTTTGCCGGTGATGTCGAAGGCCGAACCGTGGATGGGCTCGAACATCGATGGGAAATGGCGGCCTGGGTTGAGGTTGGCGGTCGGTGCAATACCCAGGCTGCCCGACAGCGCGGCGGCCAGGTCGGAGAGAATGTCGGCGTGCAGGTTGGTAGCGACGATCACATCCAGGGTTTGCGGCTTGAGCACCATGCGCGTGGTCACCGCGTCGACCAGTTCCTTGTCGATCCTTACATCCGGGAAGTCCTTGGCCACTTCGTAGAAAATCTCGTCCCACAGCACCATGCCATGGCGCTGGGCATTGGACTTGGTGACCATGGTCAGATGTTTGCGCGGCCGGCTGCGGGCCAGCTCGAAGGCAAAGCGGTGAATGCGCTCGACGCCTGCGCGGGTGAATACCGACACTTCGGTGGCGACCTCTTCAGGCAGGCCGCGGTGCACGCGACCGCCATTGCCGGAGTATTCGCCTTCGGAGTTTTCCCGCACCACCACCCAGTCGATTTCGTGGCCATTGTGCAGCGGGCTTTTTACGCCGGGCAGCACGCGGGCAGGGCGCACGTTGGCGTACTGGTCGAAACCCTGGCAGATCGGCAGGCGCAGGCCCCAGAGGGAAATATGGTCGGGCACGTTCAGTGCGCCCACGGCACCGAAAAAGATCGCATCGAAAGTTTTCAGCTCGGCCAGGCCGCCTTCGGGAATGTAGTAGCCGTCCTTGAGGTAATTGTCGGAGTTCCAGTCGAAGTGCTTGAACGCCAGCTCGAACCCGGACCTGGCTGCCAGGGCCTGCAAGACCTCGACGCCTGCGGCGATCACTTCGATGCCGATGCCATCGCCGGGTACGGCTGCAATGTTGTAGGTAGTCATGAGTCACTCCACTCGCTTGCTTGTTGGTTTGTCTGTCGGTGCGGGGTATCCGACCGGGTGCAAGCGGAGTATATGTAGTGACTAAAACGCTAAGAGTTGGTTTAAATCACCACATACTTAACCTTGGGTTATCAATGAGCAAGACACAGGATTTGTCGTTCTTTCACCTCCTGGCCAAGCAAGGCAGCCTGGTCGCGACTGCTCGTGAACTGGGCATTACGCCACCCGCAGTGAGCAAACGCCTGAGCCAGCTCGAAGCACGTCTGGGCGCCCGGCTGGTCAACCGCACCACGCGTTCGATGAGCCTGACCGCCGAGGGCGAGCTGTATTTCAGTCATGCGGCGCGCATCCTGACGCAAATCGACGAGGTCGAGCAGTTGGTCAGCAATGCCCAGGCCACGCCGCAGGGGCTGATCCGGGTCAACGCCTCGCTGGGCTTTGGCCGGCGGCATATCGGTCCTGCGCTGGCGGCGTTTTTCAGCCAGTACCCGCAAGTGCAGGTGCAACTGGAGATCAGCGACCATCCGCTGGACCTGACCGCGCATGGCTTCGATCTGGGCATTCGCTTCGGCACCTTGCCCGATGCAGCGTTTCATGCGCGCAAGATCGCCTCCAACCGCCGCCTGCTGTGTGCCTCGCCCCTGTACCTGGAAAAGCACGGCACGCCGCAACGCCTGGCCGATCTGGCGCAGCACAATTGTATCTTCCTGCGTCAGAACGAAACGCCACATGGCGTGTGGAGCTTCACCCACGGCGGGCGCACGCAGAACATCAAGGTCCAGGGCGCGCTGGGCTGCAACGATGGCGAAGTGGCACTCAATTGGGCGCTGGAGGGCTATGGCATTTTGCTACGCGCCGAATGGGACATTGCCAAGTATGTGCGCAGCGGCAGGCTGCGTCTGGTACTGGAGGACCAGACGCCGACCCGCGCCGACGTGTATGCGGTCTATCCTCAACAATTACACCTGTCGGCACGGGTACGTTGCCTGATCGATTTTCTGGTGGCGCGTTTCGCCAAACTGGATCGGGTGGAGGTCAGCGAGCCGTCGGCTGACATCTGAACCGTCCCTGAACAGCGCGCAGCTGATCCGGGAATACCTTTGTTTACCTGAACTTATAGGGGTTTTGGGCCTCTGATCCCGGTAGCCATTGATCGCGGCGGCCTGATAAGCTCGCGGCTTTACTCGTTTGCCCCTTCGGCGCATGAACAAGGAAACAGAATGAAACAGCATCGGTTGGCAGCGGCGATTGCCCTGGTCGGTTTGGTACTCGCAGGCTGTGACAAACAGGCCACTCCTGTCGAGCTCAAATCCCCGGCCCAGAAAGCCTCCTACGGCATCGGCCTGAACATGGGCAAGAGCCTGGCTCAGGAAGGCATGGACGACCTGGACTCCAAGGCTGTGGCCCTGGGTATCGAAGACGCCGTCGGCAAGAAAGAACAGAAGCTCAAGGATGAAGAGCTGATCGAGGCGTTCTCGGCGCTGCAAAAACGCTCCGAAGAGCGTCTGGCCAAGCAGAGTGAAGAAGCGGCTGCTGCCGGCAAGAAGTTTCTCGCTGAAAACGCCAAGAAGTCGGGTGTGACCACCACCGCTTCCGGCCTGCAATACGAAGTCATCAAGAAAGCCGATGGCGCTCAGCCAAAGCCGTCTGACGTCGTGACCGTTCACTACGAAGGCAAGCTGATCGATGGCAAGGTGTTCGACAGCTCCGTCGAGCGCGGCAGCCCGATCGATCTGCCGGTGGGCGGCGTGATTCCAGGCTGGGTCGAAGGCCTGCAACTGATGCACGTCGGCGAAAAGGTCAAACTGTACATTCCTAGCGAACTGGCCTACGGCGCTCAAAGCCCAAGCCCGCTGATTCCGGCCAACTCGGTTCTGGTCTTTGACCTTGAGTTGCTGGGCATCAAGGATCCAGCCGCTGCACCGGCCTTGCCGGGTGCGCTGGATGAGGAAGAAGAGGGTGAAGCGGCTCCTGCCCCGGCTGCCAAAGAAGAAGCCAAGAAGTAAATTCTGCGCTTGAGCAAAAACGCCCTGTCTCGACAGGGCGTTTTTGTATCCGGGCGAACGCTTGAGCGTTCACACAGTCCCAGTATCATCGACGCCTGCACCTGAAATGCTCTAAGTCAACGATTTAACAGGATTTTTCAGGTGAGTAAAAAACGCCCGATTTAAGCGCATGCCGCGTAATACGCGGGGCTCAGGCGTGAAAACAGCGGCTGTTCACAAGGTTATCCACAATTTATGTGGATAACATGACGGCCATTGAACCTTCATATCCGGACTTTGTCAGGGCGCGGCGAGTGCCGTGCGGCGCATTTTCCGTTGGGAGTGATGATGAAAGCACCCTGGACCTTTATTCGATTTCTGCCTGGCGCTCGTCGTTTACTGGCGGCCGGGCGCTTGCCGGCGTTGCTGTTTGCCGTAGCCCGCAAGGGTTCCAGCGAAGGCAGCCGGCTGGGGCGTATCAAGGAGGACCTGCGTCTGTTGCAGTCGTTGTGCCTGGCCTACTGGCGCGGTGAATACCGCAGTATCAGCCCCAAGGCGATTCTGTGCATCGTGGCCGGCCTGATGTATTTCCTGAGCCCGCTGGACGCCATTCCTGATTTTATTCCGGGGCTGGGCATGTTCGATGACATCGCCGTACTGGCCTGGGTCATGAAACAGGTCACCGATGAACTGGACGCCTTCCGCACCTGGCGCGAAAAACAGACGCCTGAAAAACTGGCCATCGTCGAACGCCTGCCTGCGACCCAGGCGTTGCTGGAGCAGGAAAAGGCCAAAATCTGAGGGATTACCGTAACGCTGGTGTTATGCAATCCCCTTGTAAGTGGGCAATGTGTGGCCATCCGCTGTTAAGATGTCGGGGTTTATTCCTGCTCGACATGAGCCCATATCCTACAGAGGGGATCGTATGGATCTTCAGGTCATCTCTCGTGACGGCGAACCCGAGTACGCTGTATTGCCTTGGGCTCAGTATCAGGCCTTGTTAAGCGCCGCCGGCCTCAAAG
The DNA here is from genome assembly GCF_054589175.1 of Pseudomonas sp. 3A(2025). Taxonomy (NCBI): domain Bacteria; kingdom Pseudomonadati; phylum Pseudomonadota; class Gammaproteobacteria; order Pseudomonadales; family Pseudomonadaceae; genus Pseudomonas; species Pseudomonas sp. 3A(2025). The sequence continues at coordinate 318,887 of NZ_BAAILM010000095.1, forward strand.
AAAAACAACCCGCACCTGCTGCCAAAGCGCAGCCCGCACCCGAAGATTTTCCAGGTTTCGAGCAGCTTGGCGCCTTGCGTCAGGCCAAGGGTCTGGAGCTGGCGGGGCTGGCGCGTTCAGTCGGGATCAGCCCGGCTTATCTGGAACTGATCGAAAGCGGTACCCGTGAGCCGGACGCCGCCATCAAGCGCAGCCTGGCCTGGAATCTGGGGGTACCAGGCTGGCGGGCTGAATCATGAGTGTGCGCATCAGTCGGCAACATTGGCAGCACTTGCTGACTGAACTGGACACCGCCCGTCGCCAGCGTCATCTGTTGACCTACCGCGCCCTTCTGGAGCGTTTGCAACTGCCAAGCCCGGCCATGCAGACCCTGACGGCTGCGCTCGAATACCTCGCTGTTCTGGATGCCCGCGCCGAACAACCGCTGCGCAGCTCGCTGGTCATCAGCCAGGGCGCCAGCCGCCTGCCGCGCACCGGGTTCTTTGAGTGCGTGTCCCGTCTGGGGCGTTTCAGCGGCCCCTCCGATGGCACCGCCGCCGCCGCGTGGCATGCCTCTGAGGTGGTGCGGGTATTCGAATTCGTTTATCCGGCGCTGGAAGAAAAGCAGCAGGTGACGTAATTCATGGCTGCGTATCGATCAGGTGAACACTCGCCCCGCTGATGTCCTTGGCATAGTGCTTGGCCTGTGAGGCCAGGTCGGCCACCTGGCTGGCGTCGAGCCGTGTGCAGGCGTCATGGCGCAGATGCACCACACCGATCGACAGCGACAGCAAAGAGAACTCCTGACGCTGGCCCTGGCGGTTCAGGGCGCTGAAGCAGCCGGCGTCCAGGTGTTCGGCGCGGTAGAAGCGCCGGCACTGGTTCTGGAAGTCGTCGAGCAGGGTTTGCAGGCGTTTTTCCCAGTCTTCCGGGCCCAGCACCATCAAAAAGTCATCGCCGCCGATATGCCCGACAAAGTCGCGGCTGGGATCGATGCGGTCGTTCAGGCACTGGGCCAGGCACAGCAGGACTTCGTCGCCGCGGGCGTAGCCGTAAATATCGTTGAAGGGCTTGAAGCTGTCGATGTCGACATAGCACACCATGGATTCGCGTTGCTGTTGCAGCAGGCGGGTCAGGCATTGCTGGATCGGCACATTGCCCGGCAGCAAGGTCAGCGGGTTGGCATAGCGAGCCTGCTGGATCTTCAGTTCGGTAATCAGCTTCAGTACATCGATCACCCGGCCCAGCCCCACATAAGTGCCCTGTCGGGTGATGATGAAATCCTCTTCGATGCGCTGGCGGGCGCGGCTGGTCAGCAGGCGGCTGACCTGTTGCAGCGACTGGTTCAAATCCACGGCGAGAAAATCTTCACTCATCAGCCGGCTGATCGGCTTGCGGGCAAACAGCTCGGTGCCAAACGGCTTGAGCAGCGCGTCCGACAGCGAATGCCGATGCACGATGCCGCATGGCCGTGACTGCTCGTCCAGTACCGCCACCGAATTGAGATTGGCTTGCAGGCGGAAGGCTTCGAGCACCTGTGCGGTGGGCGTGTGTTGGCTGATTGCCGGCTGCGGGTTGAGCAGGGCACCCAGGTCGGCCGCTTCCTCGCTCAAGGGCACGCTGGGGCTTTCGGACTTGGGCAGCATGATGCGGATATCGCGTGGCGGGCGCTCTTGCGGGCGGGCCAGCAGATAGCCCTGAACCAGATCGACGCCCATTTCGATAAGCACCGCCAGTTCTTCGCTCAGTTCGATGCCCTCGGCAATCACCGTGGCGCGTGACGCCTTGGCCATTTGCAGCATGGAGCCGACGAATTCGCGCTTGACGGCATCCTGATGGATGCCGTCGATGAAGTGCCGGTCGATCTTGACGTAATCCGGGCGCAGCTCCGACCACAGGCGCAGGCTCGAGTAGCCGGCGCCCAGATCGTCCAGCGCAATCGAGAAACCCATGTCGCGGTAGTGATGCAGCGCCTTGTAGAGCAGTTCGAAATCGTCGGTAGGCGTTTGCTCGGTCAGTTCGATCACTACATCCTGAGGCGCGATGCCGTAGCGTTGCAGCATCTCCAGAGTCCGGCCAGGCGGGTGCGAGGCTTCGAGCAGCGACTCCGGGGACACGTTGAGAAACAGCTTGCCCGGCAGTTTTTGCTGGCTGAACCGTCGGCAGGCGCTTTCGCGACAAGCCAGCTCCAGCTCGCTCAGGCGCCCGCACTGGCGGGCCACGGCAAACAGGCTGATGGGCGAGTGCAAGGGGCTGTTGGACGGGCCGCGGGTCAGGGCTTCATAACCCAGAATGCGTCGCTCGGAAAGCATGACGATGGGTTGGAACAAACTGTGCAAATCACTGCGAGCCAGAATAGAACTCAGTGCGCTCAGTTGTTCGGTCACGGTCATGGCGATCTCTACGACAAAAATAAGGGCCCGGACGCTGCAGCGGCCGGACCCTTATTTCACGACAGAATCATGACTGTTTAATGACGGTATTGGCAGTTTGCCATTGTCGTCAGACAATCATTTTTTCGCGACCGAAGCGCTCAGGCCCAGGTAGTCGAGGAGAATGCGCCCGGTCTCGGCCAGATAGGCGTCGTCCTCGGGTTTGGTCTTCTCGTCTTCGACCGGTAGCGCTTCTTCGTCTTCCTTCTTCAGTTCCTTGAGCGGTTCTTCGCCCTTGGCCTTGCGGCGGGTGTTTTCCAGCGCCAGTTGCTTGTTTTCGATAGACGCATGCTCGGCACGGCGGTCCACTTCGTTGAGGCTGACGGTTTTCTCGTTCATCAGTTGCTTGGCCAGCGCCAGGCGGTCTTCGATGAACACGAACTCGGCATCCTTGACCTTGCGCTGGTCGTGGCGCGCCTGCAACTGCGCCAGGAACGGCTTGAACGGGTCGCTGGCCGGGCGAATCGCCGGGCGGATGCTGTCCCACGGCATGGCTTCGGGCAGCGCGCTTTCGCCGATTTCCTTGGTGTCGATCAGCGACGGGTAGGTGATGTCCGGCACCACGCCCTGATGCTGGGTGCTCTGCCCGGAAACCCGGTAGAACTTGGCCAGGGTCAGCTTCAGTTCGCCATGGTTGAGCGGCTGGATGGTCTGTACCGTGCCCTTGCCGAAGGTCTGGCCACCGACGATCAGTGCGCGATGGTAGTCCTGCATGGCGCCGGCGAAAATCTCCGAGGCCGAGGCCGACAGGCGGTTGACCAGCACCGCCATCGGGCCTTTGTAGAACACGCCCTTGGCTTCGTCTTCGAGCACATCGACCTTGCCGTCGGCATTACGCACCAGCACGGTCGGGCCTTTTTCGATGAACAGGCTGGTCAGCTCGGTGGCTTCCTGCAGCGAGCCACCGCCGTTGTTGCGCAGGTCCAGCACCAGGCCGTCGACTTTCTCGGCCTGTAGCTCGGTCAGCAGTTTCTTCACGTCGCGCGTGGTGCTCTTGTACTCGGGATCGCCGGCACGGTAGGCCTTGAAGTCCAGATAGAACGCCGGGATTTCGATGACGCCCAGCTTGTAGTCGCGCCCGTCCTGATTCAGGTGCAGGATCGACTTCTTGGCCGCCTGCTCTTCAAGCTTGACCGCTTCACGGGTGATCGACACCACTTTGCTGGTCTGGTCATTCGGCGCATTGCTGGCCGGGATGACCTCAAGGCGCACCACCGAACCTTTCGGCCCGCGGATCAGCTTGACCACTTCGTCCAGGCGCCAGCCAATGACGTCGACCATTTCCTTGTCGCCCTGGGCGACGGCAACGATCTTGTCGGCCGGTGCCACCTGCTTGGTCTTGGCCGCAGGACCTGCCGGCACCAGACGCACGATCTTGACGTTGTCATTGTCGCTTTGCAGCACCGCGCCGATGCCTTCCAGCGACAGGCTCATGTTGATGTCGAAGTTTTCCGCGCTGTCGGGCGACAGGTAGTTGGTGTGCGGGTCATACGACATCGCAAAGGAGTTCAGGTACGCCTGGAAGATGTCCTCGGCGCGGGTCTGGTTCAGACGCGCCAGCTGGTTCTTGTAGCGCTTGGTCAGCAGTTCCTGAATCTTGGCGGGCTCTTTGCCGGCGATTTTCAGACGCAGGACTTCATCCTTGACGCGCTTGCGCCACAGGTCGTCCAGTTCGTTCTGGCTCTTTGCCCAAGGGGCTTCCTTGCGGTCGACCAGCAAGGTTTCCTTATCGGTGAAGTCCAGTTTGTCGACGCCCTTGGCAAGCTCGGCGAGGACGAAGTCCATGCGTGCCTTGCTGCGGTCCAGGTAGCGCTTGTAAATAGTGAAGCCGGCGTTCAGGTCGCCACTTTTGAGAAAGTCGTCGAACTGGGTCTGCCACTTGTCGAACTCGGCGATATCGCTGGCCGTGAAGTAGCTGCGTGCCGGGTCGAGCAGCTTGAGGTAGCTGTTGTAGATGATGACCGAGCGTTTGTCGTCCAGCGGCGGCTTGCTGTAGTGGTGGCGCTTGAGCAGCTCGACGACATTCAGGCTGGCGATCACTTCGTCGCGATCGGGCTGAAGCTTGTCCCAGCTATTGGCGGCGAAGGTGCTGGCCGACATCGGCAATGTGCTGAGGCCGATGAGCAGGGCGAGGGCGGTGCTTGGGAATAAATGCTTCATGCTGATTCGACGAGTAGACAATTGATCACGCATATTAGGCCGTCTTAAAGATCGCCGGTTCCATGGACCCGGTCGCATAATGCAAAAGCCCGGGGCATACGGCCACGGGCTCAGTCCTGACTCACTATGGAGGCACTGTGAAGGCATTGCAAGGCGTTAACGGACATGTGGAATGGGTCCAGGCACCCGCTCTGGCGCTGGATGTCGGGCAGGTTCGTATCAAGGTGGCGGCGGCCGGACTCAACCGCGCCGACCTGTTGCAGCGCGCAGGCCACTATCCGCCACCACCTGGAGCCAGTGAATTCATTGGCCTGGAATGCGCAGGCGTGATCAGCGAGGTCGGCCCTGGAAGCAGTTGGCAGGTGGGCGACCGGGTCTGCGCCTTGCTGGCCGGCGGCGGTATGGCAACCGAGGTGGTTGTCGATGGCCGCCATGTGCTGCCAGTGCCGGAAAACCTGACCCTGGCCGAAGCGGCCTGTCTGCCGGAGGTGTACGCCACGGCCTGGTTGAACCTGTTTCAACTGGCCGCGCTCAAGCCCGGTGAGAAAGTCTTGCTGCATGCCGGCGCAAGTGGAGTTGGTTCAGCGGCCATTCAGCTCTGCAAGGCGTTTGGCAGCCCGGTATGGGTCAGTGTCGGCTCTGCCGGGCGCCTGGACTACTGCGTGCAACTGGGCGCACAGGGCGGCGTCATTCGTGGCGAAGGACTCGACGGTCTCAAGGCGTTTGCGCCGTTCAATGTGATTCTTGATCCGGTAGGCGGCAATGACTATGCAGCCCTCAACCTCAAACTGCTGGCTCAGGACAGCCGCTGGGTCCTGATCGGCTTGATGGGCGGACGCCAGGCGCAACTGGACATGGCGCAGATACTGGGCAAGCGCATTCATGTGCTGGGCTCGACCCTGCGCAGCCGCGACGATCAGTTCAAGGCCGACCTGATCAGCGAGCTGGGCCAGCAGGTCTGGCCGCTGTTCGCCGAAGGCCGCCTCAGCCCGCAACTGGCCCGCACCTTCCCGATCGAACAGGCTGAAGCAGCCTTTGCCGAACTGGAAGGCAATCAGGTCAGCGGTAAAGTGGTACTGGTTATCGACGAAAGCCTGGTCTGACGCGTTATTTCCAGCGATGCACCGGCCAGCCGGCCTGTTGGGCGTGTTCCAGCAGTGCCGGATCGGGGTTGACCACGTGTGGATAATCAACGGTTAACAGCAGTGGCAGGTCATTGCGTGAGTCGGAATAGAAGCTGGCGCCCTCAAGGTTTTCACCTTCGGCGTCCAGCCATTCCAGCAGGCGGGTGACCTTGCCTTGCTGGTAGGTCAGCACACCCTGCGTGGCACCGCTGTACACACCGTGCTGCACATCCAGCTCGATGGCCAGCACTTCATCGATGCCCAGACGCTCGGCAATCGGTTTGACCAGATGGATGCCCGAAGCCGAGATCACCAGAATCCGGTCGCCCTTGGCGCGGTGTTCGGCGATGGCCTTGCAGGCATCGCTGAAGATGATCGGCTCGATGAAATCCTCGACCCAAGGCTCGACCAGATACTCGATTTCTTCGGGCGTGCGCCCGGCCATCGGCTCCAGGCTGAAGGCCATGTAGTCCTCCATCGCCAGCTCGCCTGCGCTGTAGGCTGCCATCAATTCATCGTTGCGTTGCATGAACCATGCACTATCGACCCAGCCCAGCCGGCCCATCTGCTCGCACCACAGGGTGGAGCAGTCACCGTCGATAAGGGTTTCGTCCAGGTCGAAAATTGCTACAGGCATGCGTGCCTCCAATGCTGTTGAGCGGAATGGCAATGGTGAGGGCACGCCGCTACAAGTTTCAAGCTATAAGCTGCAAGTAGAAGCGGCGCGGTCTGCTTCAAGCTTGCGGCTTGAAACTTGTCGCTGCGCTCAGCTGAGAGCGCATAAGGCCGAGGTGTCAATCTTCAGGCTGACCGCCTGGCCGTCCGCGTGCAGATCATCCGCCGATCTGTTCAGTACGTCGACCACCAGGTCCACGCCGTTGGCCTCGATGCGGTAGCGGATCACGTTACCCAGCAGGCTGTGGCTGCGGATCTGGCCGTGCAGCGGGCCATCGGCACGCAGTTCGATGGCTTCGGGGCGGATGGCGATGCGGCTGGCGACCGGGCGTTGCAGCAGGCGGCTGGCGGCGTCGGCTTCCAGCAGGTTGTAGTTGCCGATAAAACCGGCCGCAAAGGCGTCGACCGGCGCGGTGTAGAGGGTTTCGGCGTCGCCGCTCTGCACGATGCGGCCCTGGTTCATCAGAAAGATGCGGTCCGACATCGTCAGGGCTTCTTCCTGATCATGGGTGACGAAGATCGTGGTCAGGCCCAGTTCGCGCTGGATGGCACGGATCTGCTCGCGCAGGTGCTTGCGAATGCGTGCATCCAGCGCCGACAGCGGCTCATCGAGCAGCAGCAGGCGCGGGCGGGTGACCAGCGAGCGGGCCAGGGCCACGCGCTGGCATTGCCCGCCAGACAACTGATGCGGGTAGCGTTTGGCGAAATCCTGCAGCTCGACCAGCCGCAGGATTTCATCGACCCGCCGCTCGCTGTCAGCGGCGCTGACCTTTTGCATGCGCAGGCCAAAGGCGACGTTCTGTGCCACGGTCATGTTGGGAAACAGCGCGTAGCTCTGGAACACCATGCCGATGTTGCGTTTCTGCGGGCTGAGCGGCACCAGGTCCTGGCCATCGAGCAGGATGCGCCCGTTGTCGACCGGGGTAAGGCCGGCGATGCAGCGCAGCAGGGTCGACTTGCCGCAACCGGACGGGCCGAGCAGGGTGATGAACTCGCCTTTGCCGATCCGGCATTGAATGTCGCTGAACACCGGCGTGCCGCTGTAGCTCTTTTGCAGGTTTTCGATACTGATAAAGCTCATGTCAGTCTTTGTCCTTGTTCAGTCGGTTGGCGACCCAGGTCAGTACCAGTACGAACAGAAAATAAGAAATCACCAGTGCGCTGTTGAAGTGGCCACTGCTGTTACGCATGTTGTTCAGGTACACCTGCAAGGTCTCGTAGCGGGTGCCGACCAGCAGGTTGGCGAACACGAATTCGCCGAACAGGAACGAAAACGACAGCAGCAAGGCGACCATCAGACCTTTGCGCAGGTTGGGCAGCACCACCAGAAATGCCGCCTGCCAGGTGCTGGCGCCAAGCAGGCGGGCGGCGTCCATCAGGTCGACCAGGTTGATGGCTTGCAGGTTGTTGGTGATGGCGCGGTACATGAACGGCAGCGCGATGGTGAAATAGCAGCCGATCAGGATCCATGGCGTGCCGACCATCGCCATCGGCCCTGAACCATAAAGCTGCAACAGGCCTACCGACGACACCACCGGCGGCACCGCAAAGGGCAGCAGGATGAGGATGTTCATCAACCCGTCCAGGCGCGGGAAGTGGTAATGCACCACGAACAGCAACGGCAGTATCAGCACCACCGACAGCAGCAGTGCGCCCACGCAGACCAGTAGCGACTGGCCAAAGGCACTCAGAAAGCGTGCATCGCTCCACAACGCCAGGTACCACTTGAAGGTCAGCCCGCTGGGCAGCACGGTGGCCGACCAGCTTGTGGAGATCGAATACAGCAAGGTGCCGGCCAGCGGCAGCAGCAGGATCGCAAACAGCACCCAGACCACCAGGCGGTGATAGAGCGAGGCAGAGCGGCGTTCAGCGCGCGACATGGTAGCTCCTCTTGAGCAGCCACTGATGCACCACGGTGACCAGGGTCATGAGCCCCACCAGAATCATCGCCAGGGCGCTGGCCATGTTCGGGTCGAGGGTAATGTCACCGGCGACCATGGCCGCAATACGGATGGGCAAGACGTTGAAGTTGCCGGTGGTCAGCGCGTACACCGTGGCGTAAGCGCCCAGTGCGTTGGCCAGCAGGATCACGAAGGTGCCGAGCAGTGCGGGTGTCAGCACCGGCAGGCCGATATGGCGCCAGAACTGCCAGGGGCTGGCGCCCAGCAAGGCTGCCGATTCGGCCCAGTCGTCGCGCAGGGCGTCGAAGGCCGGGTACAGCAACAGCACGCCGAGCGGAATCTGAAAGTAGGTGTAGACGATGATCAGGCCGGTCTTGGAGTACAGGTTGAAGTCATCGATGATCCCGGCCTGCTTGAGAATCAGGGTCAGTGCGCCGTTGAAACCGAGCAGGATGATGAAGGCAAACGCCAGGGGTACGCCGGAGAAATTGCTGGTCATGTTGGCGAACGCGCTGACGAAGTCGCGCAACTTTGAATCGACCTGATGCAGCGACCAGGCGCCGAGGGTGGCAATGACGATGCCGAACAGGCTCGACCAGAAACTGATCTCCAGGCTGAACTGGATGGCCTGGCGATAAAAGCGTGAGCTGAACGCCTTGGCAAAGTTGTCCAGGCCCCAGCCGTTGTCGGACTGCAGGCTATGGATCGCCACCCAGGCCAGCGGCGCGATCTGGAATACGATGAAAAACAGCGCAAAGGGCAGCAGGCACAAGAGGGCCAGCCATTGACCGCGGGAAAGGGGCTTCACATGAATCGCTCCCGAACAAGGCTAGAACCCTCATCGTGGAACGACCGGGCGGCCGGTCCACGATGAGGGATATCGACGATCAGTTCATCTCGATGATGACTTGCTCGTTCCATTTTTGCGGCAGGGCCTTGGCGGTTTTTTCCCAGGCATCGGGGTTCTTGATCGGTGTCACGTTCTTGTACTGCTCGTTGGGCAGCAGCTTGGCTTTGACATCGTCCGGCAGGGTGACATGCTCGGCGCGGATCGGCCGGGCGTTGCCACGGGCCAGGTTGATTTGCCCGGCATCGCTGAAGATGTACTCGCGGGTCAGCTTGGCGGCGTTAGGGTGCTTGGCGTACTTGTTGATGATGGTGGTGTAGCCGGAAATCACGGTGCCGTCGGAAGGGATCAGCACCACGAAATCATCGGGCTTGGCCATCTTGGCCTTGTAGCTCAGGCCGTTGAAGTCCCAGACCACACCGACTTCGACTTCACCTTTCTCGATGGTCTGGATGGTCGGGTTGGCCAGCGACAGGCGCTTCTGTTTGGCAATTTCAGTGAACAGTTGCAGGCCCGGCTCGATATTGGTTTCGTCGCCCTTGAAGGCGATGGCGGCGGCCAGCACGCCGTTGGCGGCCTGGGCTGCGGTGCTTACGTCACCGATGGACACCTTGTACTTGCCGGTTTTCAGGTCGGCCCAGGTTTTCGGGATTTCCGAGCCGTGCAGCAGGTTCTTGTTGACGATGAACGCGATGGTGCCGGTATAAGCCAGCGCCCAGTGGCCGTCCTTGTCCTTGGCCCACTCCGGTACTTGCTCCCAGGTGCTTGGCTTGTACGGCTGGGTTACGCCCTTGGCCTTGGCGATAGGGCCGAAGGCTGCGCCCACGTCACCGATGTCGGCGCTGGCGTTGTCTTTTTCAGCATCGAACTTGGCCACTTCCTGCGCCGACGACATGTCGGTGTCGAGGTGCTTGAGACCGTACTTGGCGGTCAGGTCGGCCCAGGTGCCTTTCCAGTTCGCCCAGTCATCCGGCATACCAACACTGTTTACCGCGCCTTCGGCACGGGCGGCGTCTTCGAGGGTCTTGAGGTCCATTTCGGCAGCAAAGGCCATGTTGCTCATGGCGATGGCCGAACCCAGCAGTGATGCCAACAAAAGGTGTTTCATCGTTGAAAGCTCCTTATTGCACGTGCGGCAAGAAGTGTTGGTTGCACAGGATGTGGTCTAGATCAGCAATACCTGAGCCAAGTTAGGCGACTTGCGTGACATTTTCGTGTCGATGGGCAATCGATTGCGGCCTCAGGTGGCGCTGGAATACAAGCGTAGACCACGGCAAAAGGCTTGAAGGACAAGGTGTTGCGTAGCGGTGTGGACTAGTCTTTGCAGCTTGCGCATGGCGCCCTGTCACAGCACGTTCATCTGCGCAATCTAGGCTGAAAAACGCTGTTCCAGGGCTATGGCATGAGTTGACCGTGCCCTTTTATAGAGCTGGTCTAGACCAATCAGGTAATGCAATGCGCGACGATGAGCCACGAGCCTTCACCACCATTTGTAACGCCCTGCAAGAGCAGATCGAGCGCGGTGTGCTCCTGCCGGGCAGCAAGTTGCCGGCCGAACGCCGGCTCAGCGAAGTGTTCGACACCACGCGCATTACCCTGCGTGAAGCCCTGGTGCAGCTTGAAGCGCAAGGGCTGATCTACCGTGAAGAGCGGCGCGGCTGGTTCGTGTCTCCACCGCGGCTGACCTATGACCTCAACAGCCGCAGCCACTTTCACGCCATGGTCGCAGCGCAAGGCCGCGAAGCGCACACGCAGTTGCTCTCGGCGCGCCTGCAACCGGCCTCGGCGGCGATTTGCCAGCGCCTGCAACTGCCGGCACTCTCCAGCGTGATCCAGATCTGCCGGGCACGGCGTATCGATCAGCGGCTGGTGCTGTATGTCGAGCATTACCTGAAGCCTGAATACTTTGCGGGGCTTCTCGACTGTGACCTGAGTCAATCGCTGACCGAGTTGTATCAGCAGCGTTATGACCTGCAATACGGGCAAGTCAATTTCGAGATGCAGCCTGCTGCGCTGCACGCCGAGGCGGCGGCAGCGCTTAAGGTTTCATTGGGGACGCCGGGCCTGTGCATTGCCAGGGTCAATCATGACCGGCAAGGCCGGCTGATCGACTGCGACCTGGAATACTGGCGCCACGACGCGATTCGCGTCAGCGCACTGATGACTGGCCACTGAGCGGCCACCGGTCACTTATTTCAGGCTGTTCGCCACCCGCTCGGCCACCTCGGCAGGCACCCAGGCGCGCCAGACGTCCGGCTGTTCGCGCAGAAAGCCCAAGGCCGCCTGACGCGGGGCCTGGCGTTGTTCGCTCATGCTTGCCAGGGTGGTGTTGAGTGGCCCGATCGGCAGGTCTACCCGTTCGAAAAAGCTCACCAGTTCCGGATACTGCCGGGCGAAGGACGTGGATACACCGATACTCAGTCGCGCCGGCAACGAGCGGCTTCCCCGCGGGGCCTTATTGTCAGGGTCCGACAGGGTCTTCCAGGCCTCGGCGTCGAATGGCGGCTCTTCGAGCTTGATAAATTTGTAGCGGCCCAGCAGCGGGGTCGGCGCCCAGTAATAGAACAGCACCGGCTGGCCACGGCGCACCGCCGAGGTGACCTCGGCATCCAGAGCTGCACCTGAACCGCTGCGAAAGTTCACGAAACTGTCCTGCAGGCCGTAAGCCTTGATCTTCTGGCTGTTGACGACTTCCGAGGTCCAGCCACTGGGGCTATTGAGAAAGCGCCCTTTGGACGGATCTTCGGCATCGCGAAATACTGTTCGGTAGCGCTCCAGGTCCTGCACCGAACGCAGATCCGGGGCCAGGGGCGCGATGCCGCGCTGGGCGTCGCCCTCGATCACGTAGGCCGGTACCCACCAGCCTTCGTCGGCGCCTTTGACGATATCGCCCAGGCCCTGGACCTGGCCGGCCTGTTCAGCCTTGAGCCAGACGGGGCTGCGGCCTGTCCACTCTTCGCCGATCACCTGGATGTCGTTGCGCGCCAAGGCGGTCTCCAGGCTGACAGTGCTGCCGGGCAGGGTGTCGGTGGGGTAGCCGTAGCCTTTCTCGACGATCTCGCGCAACACTTCGGTAATGAAGGTGCCGCTCTCCCAAGTGAGGTCGCCGAACAGGATCGGCTTGCCCTGCGGCGCGGCCAGCGCCGGCTGAGCGAGGGCGCATAGGGCAATCGACAGCACGCAGAACATTTTTCTGATTGAAATCATCCAGAGCCTCACTTGATCGTCATGGGTCAGACGGGGAGTAGAAGGCACCTTCCGATGCCACCGACGACAGATAACTGTAGCCCTGTCCTGAGGTCTGACTCGCCTGGCGATTGAAAGTGTCCGGATGATGATCTTTCAGGCTGCGACCGGGTGGGGAGCCCGGCCGCAGGGTCGATCAAGGCAGCTCGACGCTGGCGTAGAACGCGCCCAGCACTTTGACCAGATGCCCCAGGTCGTGGCTGCCGGCCAGCTCGCGGATCGAGTGCATGGCGAAGGTCGGCAGGCCGATGTCCACGGTACGAATGCCCAGGTGACTGGCGGTAATCGGGCCGATGGTCGAGCCGCAGGCCATGTCGCTGCGTACCACGAAACTTTGCACCGGCACTTCTACGGCCATGCACAGATGGCGGAAAAAGCCTGCGGTTTCGCTGTTGGTGGCGTAGCGCTGGTTGCTGTTGACCTTGATCACCGGGCCCGCATTGAGCTTGGGACCGTGATTGCCATCGTGCTTGTCGGCGTAGTTGGGATGCACACCATGGGCATTGTCGGCCGAGATCAGCAGCGAGCGCTGGATGCTGCGCACATAGGTTTCGTGATCGGGCAGGATGCGTTGCAGGGTTTGCTCAAGCATTGGGCCATCGGCACCGCACGCCGAAGATGAACCGATCTCTTCGTGGTCGGTGCAGACCAGCAGGCAGGTTTCTTCGCTGGTACTGTTCAGCAGCGCTTGCAGGCCGGCGTAGCACGACAGCAGGTTGTCGAGCCGGGCACCGGCGATGAAGTCGCCGTTCAACCCCACCACGGCGGCGCTCTGGGTGTCGTAGAAGCTCAGCTCGTAGTCGAGCACCACATCGGCGATCAGGTCGTGTTCGCGCGCCAGTTGCTCGGTGAGCAGGGCGCGGAAGTCCGGGCGCTCGTCACCGGCCACCTGTGCAACGATCGGCGGTAATTCGAGCTGGGCATTGATCGGCCAGCCTTCGTTGGCCGTGCGATTGAGATGAATCGCCAGGTTGGGAATGACGGCGATGGGCAGCTTGAAGTCGATCAACTGGCTTTCGACCCGGCCATCACGGCGAAAGGTCACGCGTCCGGCCAGCGACAGGTCGCGGTCGAACCATGGTGCCAGCAGGGCACCGCCATAGACTTCCACACCCAGTTGCCAGAAGCCCTGGCGTTGCAGTTCAGGCTGCGGCTTGACTCGCAGGCAAGGGCTGTCAGTGTGTGCGCCCACCATGCGAATGCCGCCGATCAAGGGCGAATGACGGCCCATGCGAAAGGCAATGATGGAGGAGTCGTTGCGGGTGACGTAGTAACGCCCCCCCGATTCGACTGCCCAGGTGTCGCGTTCATCCAGACGCTGGAAGCCACCGGCTTCCAGGTGTTGCACCAGTGTGGCAGTGGCATGGAACGGGGTAGGCGAGGCCTTGAGGAAGTCGATCAGGCCCTTGTTCAACTCTTCACGCATAAATCACTCCAGACAGCAATGGCGCGAGTTTAACGCATTGGCTGGCAACATGTGGTCATGCATTATTCGAGTCGTTTCAGAACGGCGCCGGGCACTCGAAGCGCAAGCGCTCACCGTTTACCGGGTGGGTAAAGCTCAGCATGCTGGCGTGCAGGCACAAGCGTTCTGACGCGGCAAGCGCTTCAGCGTGGGCGTACAGGCCATCGCCCAGCAAAGGGTGACCGATGGACAGCATGTGCACACGCAGCTGGTGCGAGCGACCGGTGATGGGCGTCAGTTCCACACGGCAATGGTCGCTATGGCGCTCGACGATTTTCCAGAAGGTCAGGGCATGCTTGCCCGCTTCATGGTCGACCACATGGCGCGGCTTGGTTGGCGGGTCGTAGCGCAATGGCAGGTCGATGCTACCGCTGTCCAGCGCCGGCTGGCCCCAGCACAGTGCGGTATAGGCCTTTTCTGTTTCGCGGTCATGAAACTGGCGCGACAGCTCGCGATGGCTGTCCGGGTCGCGGGCCAGCAGGATAATCCCGGAGGTTTCCCAGTCCAGTCGATGGACAATCCGGGCCTCGGGGAAGCCGTTTTCCTGCAGGCGAGTGATCAGGCAGTCCTTGTTGTCGTCGGCACGACCCGGAACAGACAGCAGGAAGGTGGGTTTATCGATCACCAGGACGGCGGCGTCCTGATAAATAATGCGGATGTTCGACAACGGCATGCTGGTAAAAGGCCTCATGAAAAACGCCAGCGGCGCAAC
>NZ_BAAILM010000095.1:333625-466236 GCF_054589175.1 Pseudomonas sp. 3A(2025)
GTTTTCCAGAGCGACCTGCACTTGATCGGACTCGATATTGACGTATTTGCGGATCACTTCCACCAGCTCCTTCTGCAATGCAGGCAGGTAGTCGGGGGTCTGTTGACCGCGTTGGCCGCGCTCGTGCGCCACAATAATCTGTAGACGCTCTTTCGCAACCGAAGCGGTATTGGCTTTCTTGCGGTCACGAAAGAAGTCAAAAATATTCATGCGTCAACCCCCGAACAGCCGTTCAAAGAATCCTTTCTTGTGGACATCCAGAAACCTGTGGTCCAGGGTCTTGCCCAGCAGGCGGTCGACGGCATCGCTATACGCCTGGCCGGCGTCGCTCTGTTCGTCGAGAATCACCGGGATGCCCTGGTTGGATGCCTTGAGTACGGCCTGGGACTCAGGGATCACACCCAGCAGGGTCACTGCCAGAATGTCCTTGACGTCCTCTACGCCGAGCATTTCGCCTTTGCTGACGCGCTCCGGATTGTAGCGGGTCACCAGCAGGTGTTCCTTGATCGGGTCTTCGCCGTTCTCGGCACGCAGCGACTTGCTGGCCAGCAGGCCCAGCATGCGGTCGGAGTCGCGAACCGAAGACACCTCGGGGTTGGTCACCACGATCGCTTCGTCAGCGAAATACATGGCCAGGTGCGCGCCGGTCTCGATGCCTGCTGGCGAATCGCAGACGATAAATTCGAACTCCATTTTTTTGAGTTCTTCGAGGACTTTACCGACGCCTTCCTTGTTCAGGGCTTCCTTGTCGCGGGTCTGGCTGGCCGCCAGGACGAACAGGTGCTCGATCTTCTTGTCTTTGATTAGCGCCTGCTGCAGGTTCGCTTCTCCATTGACCACGTTGACGAAGTCATACACCACGCGGCGCTCACAGCCCATGATCAGGTCGAGGTTGCGCAAGCCGACGTCGAAGTCGACGATGACCGTCTTGTGGCCACGCAGTGCGAGGCCGGTACCGATAGCGGCGCTGGTGGTGGTCTTGCCCACACCACCCTTGCCGGATGTAACTACGAGAATCTTGGCCAAGGTGTTTCACCCCTAGAGCAAACGGACTAGTTCAGTCCTGAAGAGCGTCCCTTGAAGCGGCGTCAGTAGAGCAATGATGGAAAACACGGAAGTTATCGGCTTTTAAGCGGCCTGCTAAGGCGGCTATGTAAGGCACAAAGTTCTCTGGATTTCCTAAAGCCTTTGCTACGTTTTCGCAACCAGTCAGAGATGCTTTGATAAATAGCGGCAGTATCCGTTAAAGCCTAATGATGTTCAACACATCGCCAGACAGGCTGATCTGTACTCCGGTGCCCCACAGCGGATCGCGACGCAAATCCTCTGAAACCTTGTATTGACCTGCAATCGAAATCAGCTCGGCACCCATCTGCTGACAGAAAATCCGTGCTCTGGTATCGCCTTTGATACCCGCCAGTGCCCTGCCACGTAATGGACCATAGACATGGATGTTGCCATCGGCCAGAAGTTCCGCACCGGGGCTCACTGGTGCGATGACCACCAGATCGCTGCCCTGAGCATAGATCTGTTGGCCGCCGCGCACAGGCGAGGTGATGACGCGGGTTGGCTTTATGAGGGGTTCTGGTGGTTTTTCCGGAATTTTCTTCGCAGGCTCGGCATCGACGGGTTCAAGCACCCGCTCGCGAGCACCCGAAGGTGGCAGGACCGGCAGGTCGATGGCAATCGCGGCAGCGATGTCTTCGATACGGCTGGCACGAATCGCCAGGGTTCGCAAACCATGCTGGCGACACAGGCGCACCAGCGCCTGAAGGTCTATGGACCCTTCGTGCGGCGAGAGTTTGTCCAGGGCCAGGATCAGCGGTGTATTGCTGAAGAAATTCGGCGCCTGGGCAACCTTGGCTGCCAATTGACGATCAAGTGCTTCAAGGTCGGCGCGCGCCAGTTCCATCACAGTGATGGCAAGCATGCTGCCCTTGAGCTGAAACACGGGGTCGGTGTATTGCGATTCGGTCTGGCTCATGGTCGGCATAGACAACGGCTTGTCACTAAAAGTGCCGTGACTTATAACGAGAACATCCGCGAGCCGCAAGCCATGAAGAACTCATGCAGAGATCCTGTGTAAGGAACCGATGTAGAATGCGCGGCCAATCTTCTGACGGAAGCTTAAATGGATCGCCCGCGTTTTCGACCTTATTTTCTGCATCCGCGTTTCTGGGGGCTCTGGCTGGGGCTGGCGCTGTTGTGGCTGATCGTGCAATTGCCGTTTCGGGTGCTGCTGTTCATCGGTCGCTTGCTGGGGATGGTGATGTACGGCTTTGCCGCTGATCGAAAATACATCGCTGCGCGCAATTTGCAGCTGTGTTTCCCGCAGCTTTGCGACGATCAGCGCAAAAAACTGCTCAAGGAAAACTTCGCGTCCACCGGCATTGCCTTCTTCGAGATGGCCATGAGCTGGTGGTGGTCGCCGCAGCGCCTGGCAAAACTGGCGCACATCGAGGGCCTGGAGCACCTGCGCGAGGCGCATGAGAAGGGTGAAGGGGTGATTCTCATGGCCCTGCATTTCACCACGCTCGAAATCGGCGCCGCGTTGCTTGGCCAACAGCACACCATCGACGGCATGTACCGTGAACACAAAAACCCGTTGTTCGACTTCGTCCAGCGCCGTGGCCGCGAGCGGCACAACCTCGACTCGCTGGCGGTAGAACGTGAGGACGTGCGTGGCATGCTCAAGCTGCTGCGCAACGGCCGCGCCATCTGGTATGCACCGGACCAGGACTACGGTGCCAAACAAAGCGTGTTCGTGCCGTTGTTCGGTATTCAGGCCGCCACCGTCACCGCGACCAGCAAGTTTGCCAAACTGGGCCGTGCCCGCGTCGTGCCGTTCACCCAGCAGCGTCTGGCCGACGGCAGCGGTTATCGGTTGGTCATTCACCCGGCACTGGACAATTTTCCAGGGCAAAGCGACGAAGAAGATTGCCTGCGCATCAATCAATGGGTAGAAAAGGCTATTACCGAATGCCCCGCGCAATACTTGTGGGCGCACCGGCGCTTCAAGAGCCGCCCGCCCGGTGAGCCCAAGCTGTACGCAAAAAAATAAAAACAGCGATCGCTGAGGTTCTTTTTTGATGTCTGAACCCGTCGTAGTGACAAACCCTTGCGGCGACGTCGAGCCCGTCACCGGCCTGATCCTGTCCGGTGGCGGTGCCCGCGCGGCTTATCAGGTCGGCGTGCTGGCCGGTATCGCCGAGCTGCTGCCCTACGGGGCGTCCAATCCGTTTCCGGTGATCGTCGGCACCTCGGCCGGTGCGATCAATGCGGTAAAGCTGGCCAGTGAAGCCATGCAGTTTCGCGCTGCGATTCATCATCTGACCCTGTTCTGGCAGAACTTTCGCAGCCATCAGGTACTGCGCAGCGACTGGCCGGGCGTCATGCGCCAGGCCGGGCGTTTCATGGGTAAAAGCCTGTTGGGCCTGGGTTCTCAAGTGCCGGTGGCGCTACTCAACAGCTCGCCCTTGCGTGATTTGCTCACTGAGCGGCTGGACCTCTCAGGCATTGACCAGGCCATCGAAGCCCAGCATTTACGTGCGGTGGCAGTGACTGCCTTCGGCTACGAGTCCGGGCAGGCGGTCACTTTTTATCAGGGCAAGGGCACCATCGACCCCTGGCTGCGCCATCGCCGTGTGGGCTTGCCAACCCGGTTGACGGTGGATCACCTGCTGGCCAGTTCGGCGATTCCGTTATTGTTCGCACCGGTCAAGGTCGAGCAGGAATATTTCGGCGATGGTGCTGTGCGGCAGTCGGCGCCGATCAGCCCGGCGCTGCACCTGGGCGCCAACCGCGTTCTGGTGATCGGCGTCAGCGGCAACCCGCGCGGTGTGCAGGCTCAGGCACCGGTACACCGCGTGACCAGCGGCCAGCAACCGAGCCTGGCGCAGATCAGCGGCCATTTGCTCAATAGCACGTTCATTGACAGCCTGGAGAGCGATATCGAGCTGCTCGAGCGCCTGAACACACTCAGCGCTTTGTTGCCCGACCCGCAAGCACGTTGCCAGCCAGGCATGGCGCCGGTAGAGGTGCTGGTCATTTCCCCTAGCCGTCCGCTGGACGAGATTGCGGCTCGCCATCGTCACGAACTGCCGCCTGCCTTGCGTACCTTTCTGCGCGGTCCCGGTGCGACCAGGACCAGCGGTGCCAGCGTGCTGAGCTACCTGCTGTTCGAGGCCGGCTATTGCAGCGAGTTGATTGAGCTGGGCCGGCATGACGCCATGGCCCAGAGCGAAGATCTCAAGCGCTTTTTGCGTATTGCCTGAGGCGACCCATCACGCCGTCAGCTGGTCGTCGCGAAAGTCGCGCAGCGCCTGTTCGATTTGTTCGCGGCTGTTCATCACGAACGGCCCGTATTGCACGATCGGCTCGCCCAGCGGTTTGCCGGCAATCAGCAGCACGCGAGCACCGGCGGCGCTGTCGATGCGTAGTTCGCCTGCTTCGCCCAGCCGCACCAGACGGCTGGCTGCCACCGGTTGCGCGCAGCCAGCCACTTCGATCTGACCTTCGTACACATACAACAACACCCGATGTCCCTCAGCGATCTGTGGACTGATCTGGCTGCCGGCCGGCAAGTGCAGGTCGAAATACTGCGGCTCGGTGTCCGGCCGCTGCACGGCGCCGTCCTGCTGCACCTGGCCATCGTCAAAGCGACCGGCAATTACCACCACATCGATACCGGCTGCGGTGGTCAGGCGTGGAATGTCCTGCGGCTGGATATCGCGATAGCTGGCATCCATCAGCTTGTTCTTGCCCGGCAGGTTCAGCCACAGCTGAAATCCGCGCATCACGCCATGTTCCTGTTCTGGCATTTCGCTGTGAATAATGCCGCGCGCGGCGGTCATCCACTGCACGCCGCCGGCCTCCAGCAGGCCGACATTACCCATGTGGTCTTCATGGCGCATGCGGCCTTCGAGCATGTAGGTCACGGTCTCGAAGCCACGGTGTGGGTGCGGCGGAAAGCCGGCGATGTATTCATCGGGGTTGTCGGAGCCGAACTCGTCGAGCATCAGAAACGGATCGAACTGCTCGACACCTGCGCCGCCGAACACGCGGGTCAGGCGCACGCCGGCGCCATCGGAGGTGGGCTGGCCGGTGTGAATCGATAGCACCTTGCGAAACGGGGTCATGAGAGGGGCGCTCCTTACCAAGTGGCGATGGGCGCATGGTAAGCGGGATGGATTGATGAATGGGTTTGAAATTTCCCTGTGATCAATCGAATTTTACGATTGCTCCGTCGCTGTCATCTTCATATGAGCGCACTTGGCGGGCGCTCGGTAAGTGGTTTATGTGTGTCGAGAAGTTTACAGAGTATTCCTACAAGCTTTGTTGCTTTGGCCTGCATCTATATTTTTATGTGCCTCTATATTGCTCGACTTTGATCAAAGGTTTGAAGGGCTTGCCTTTGAAGTTAATCAATCCTTAAGGTCGGGATCGTCAAATGAGATCAATTCTGAGTGTTTATAAACGTTCTTTTGACTTCGAAGGGCGCTCAAGTATTCGTGAAGTGGGCATTTACTTTATCTTCCTGCTGATCGCGTCGAGTGCACTTGTCTATCTCGATGTGAGTCGCGGCTGGTACAGCAGCGATTGGGGCGCCGGACCCTGCCTGATGCTTTTTCTGGTCCTGAATTGTCTGCCCAACCTGGCCTTGAGTGTGCGCCGGCTTCATGATTCGAATCTGGGGAGCGGGTGGTTTGTTATCAGTCTTGTTCCACTGATCGGCCCCTTGATTGTGCTGTTTCTGTTGTTTCAGCCCGGTACCGATGGCAATAACCGCTTCGGGCCGGTGCCTTTACGCTGATTTCAATATCGACCGTATCGAGCCTGTAAAAAAGGCCAGTCCGGTTTCCCGGCCTGGCCTTTTTCATTACACCACCAACCTACTCGGCAATCTGCAACTTGCGTGATTCGGTGTACACATACCGAACCTTTTCGTATTCGAACGGCGAGTTCATCTGCCCGTAGCGGAAGCTGGTCGTGTAACGGCGGTCGATGGCGCGCAACAGGAGAATTTCCGGGTGGTCGCTGCTGACCTGAGCCACATTGAGGAAATTGATCTGGGCTTCGGCGGCGACGTCGAAGATCAGCCCGCCGGTGTCGCGCAGGTTGGAGGGCCCGAACAGCGGCAGCATGATGTACGGGCCTGCCGGTACGCCATAGAAGCCCAGGGTCTGGCCGAAGTCTTCGCTCTGGCGCGGCAGGCCCATCATGGTTGCCGGGTCCCAGAGGCCGGCCACGCCGATGGTGGTGTTGAGCAGCAGGCGCCCGGTGGTTTGCAGCGAGCGCTGGCCCTTGAACTGCAACAGGCTGTTGACCAGATTAGGCACATCGCCCAGGTTGCTGAAGAAGTTACTGACACCGCTGCGCACGAAACCTGGGGTGATGTAGCGGTAGCCATTGACCACCGGCAGGAATACCCACTCGTCGAAGCGGTAGTTGAAGTGGTAAACGCGGCGGTTCCACGACTCCAGCGGGTCGAAGACTTCCAGGGCGTTGATCGAGGCCCGCTCGAATTCGCGCTGGTCCAGGCCAGGGTTGAACTTCAACGACTTCAACGGCTGGGTAAAACCGTCGGCCTCGTAGCGGGGCACTACGGTGGCTTCGTCCTTGGTGGCATGGGAAATGTCGGTTTTTTCGGCCTGAGCCGTACCGGCAACCAGCAGGGCGGCAAGAAGCAAGAGACGTTTAGCCACGGAAGAACTCCAGCATGGCGTCGCTGTTGACGCGGTAGTTAATGTTGCCGCAATGCCCGCCATGGGGGTAGACGGTCAGGCGATCGCCAAAGGTCTGACGCAGAAAGCCCAGGTCACCGGAGCCCAGAATCACGTCGTCGGCGTTGTGCATGACGGCGATCTTGCTGCTGCTGTGCAGGTAATCCTTGAGCGCATACAGGCTGACCTGGTCGACCAGTTGCAGCATGCTGCCACCGTCGGTGCGCGCACGCCACATGGGGATCAGTTGTTCGGTCATGTAGCAGTCGAAGTCGCACTGCATGGCGCGCTTGAGGAACGGCGTCAGGCTGGTGCCTTCGGTGATCGGGAATTTCGGCGGGATGATCAGACCGCGGCGGTTGATCAGGTCCGAGGTAAAAGCAATGTCGGCCGACGAGAAGCGGAACGATGTGCCGATCAGCATGGCCATCTGTTCGTTGCTCAAGTGTTCCTTGGACAACTGGAAGTCATAAAGCAGCGCGTCGTTGAGGTCGATGTAGCCTTTTTGCTGGAAGTAACGGGTCAGCTTGGCCAGCACCAGCTCATAGAACGTGGTGGTGTTGTTGATGCCCTTGACCTGAGTCTGAACCAGCTTGTCCAGGTTGGACACAGAGGTGTACAGGTTGACCGGCGGGTTGAGCAGCAGCACTTTCTTGAAGTTGAAACTGCGCCGGGTTTCATCCAGCTTGCTGACAAATGCAGCGTTCAACGCGCCAAGGCTGTAACCGGTCAGGTAAAAGTCGGTAATCGGCAATTGGGCATTCTGGGCACGAATGGCTTGCATGACCCGGTAGATGTCTTCGGCATCTTCCTTGGACAGGCCTGGCGTGGCATAGCGCGACGCCGAACTCATGAAGTCATAGCTGGTGGGCGACGACAGTTGCACCACGTGGTAGCCGGCACCGTAGTACAACTTCTTGAGGAATTCGTTGATGGTGCTGTTATACGGCGCGCCGGTGCCGGCAATCAGGAAAATCAGCGGGGCGGCATGATCCTGTTTGGCCAGGCGATAGCGCAGTTTTTTCACGGCCCAGAAATTGTCGGGCAGAGTGAATTCGCGCTCAGGGTGCAGGTTGAGGGTGTAATCGTCCTGGTCGATGTCTTCATCGGCAGGCAGGTCTGGCCGCAGATCAGGTGGCGTTGTGGCGATGGTCGCTTCGAACGGATTAGTCAGCGGGTAGCCATAAGTGGCTGGATCGACGTTTTTCGCCAGGGCGGCTGCACTTAAACAGAGGCCACCCAGGACTGCAGCGAAGCGCAGGAGACGGAGCATGACTGAATCCCATGGAAAGAAGAGCAGGGTAAGGTACGCAGGCTATGACCATTGGCATGCTGCCAAAGTGCCGTATCGGCCAGCGATCTTTGTGAGGTGGGTGAAACGATACACTCTCCCGGGTTTGGGGAATGTAGAGATGTGCGTTTTTTTACAGGCGCACACAGAACGCCGCAAAGCACAAAGGGAGCCATAGGCTCCCTTTTAGTGGTTTTTCACGTGCTCTTTTTGTTTTTATAGGGCGATCTGTTGTTGTTTTTGTCGACTCGCCCTTCACTGCATTCTTGCGACCCCCATACGGGGTCAAGAGCAAACGTATTTTTTTGAGCGCTGACTTGCTTCAATCGACTGCCTGCACAACAGCGCGATCCAACCAGTGCGGTGCTACCTGAAGGTAGTTTTATTGTTCTGTGCCTGGCTGCGTGGCCTTCCGCAAAAGACCCGGTGAAGCGTATCTACTCCAAAAAAATCAGTTGGCTTCGTCTCTGTCCGTGTTGTTCTTGTTATGTCAGAGCCGTACGTCTTGTTTTTATTGGGTTGCTGCGTGTTTTTGTTCTTGTTGTGCCTGAGATATAGCAGATGCTGTGCCAACTTTTTAAAGTCCTTAAAAATCAATAGCTTAAAAAAATGCGTGCCGGCTCTGGCACGTTTCAGACCCTGATGTGTTCCCGTGTTACCCGCTCATTGGAGCGCGACAGCGTCGGCGGTAACACATTGTGTTTCTTCTCTGTTGGAGGCGTTTTTTTGCGGGTTTGTCGCTGGTGGCTCGGTGATGTCGTTTACCGCTGTCTGGGGGTCGCTGACAGAGCATGTCGGTTGGGCGGCGCGGCAGATGATCAACGGGTCGATGCAGTGGGTGTCACTGCGCGCAAGAGTGCTTGAAACGTGAAGGACTCGCATGGCCCGTTTTCGCGCGTGCTGCGCGGTCCAGAAAACAACGTCAACGATGCCCGACCCTTGTCGGTGCAGAACTCTACCGGGGAAGTAATGATGAATATGCGCAAACTCCTGGGGGCGGGTACCGCTCTGGTACTCGCCGCCAGTTCCACGCTGGCCATTGCTGAAACCAAGACCGTGAGCATCGGCTATGTCGAAGGCTGGTCCGACAGTGTCGCGACAACGTTTGTCGCTGCTGAAGTGCTCAAGCAGAAGCTGGGCTATGACGTCAAACTGCAGTCCGTTGCGGCCGGGATCATGTGGCAAGCGGTGGCCACCGATAAACTGGACCTGATTTTGTCGGCCTGGTTGCCGGGCACCCACGGCGAATACATCGCCAAGTACAAGGATCAGGTGGTCGATTACGGCCCCAACTTCAAGGACGCCAAGATCGGCCTGATCGTGCCGGAGTACGTCAAGGCCATCAGCATTGCCGACCTCAAGACCGATGAGTCCTTCAAGAACAAGATCACCGGTATCGACGCCGGTGCTGGCGTGATGCTCAAGACCGATCAGGCCATCAAGGACTACGGCCTGGACAGCTATAAACTGCAGGCCAGTTCCGGGGCCGGCATGATCGCCGAGCTGACCCGCGCCGAAAAGCGCAATGAATCCATCGCCGTGACCGGCTGGGTGCCGCACTGGATGTTCGCCAAGTGGAAACTGCGCTTCCTGGAAGACCCTAAAGGCGTGTACGGCGCTGCTGAAACCGTTAACAGTGTCGGCAGCCTGAGCCTGGAAAAGAAAGCCCCGGATGTGGTCGCGTTCCTGAAAAAATTCCAGTGGCAATCCAAGGACGAGATTGGCGCTGTGATGCTGGCTATCCAGGATGGCGCCAAACCTGAAGCGGCCGCCAAAGAGTGGGTTGCCAAAAATCCTGAGCGTGTGGCTGCCTGGACCGCCAAGTAACAGACTCCCCCGTTTATCTGACGGCCTGCGGGCCGTCTGTCGAAAACCACCCGGCGCAGGCTATGGGTGGTTTTTTTCTTTATACGTAGCCTCAGGCGCAGGTCATTTCGGCCAACCGTCCAGAATTAATGTCGTTCTAATACTAAGGTCGTCTGGAGTCGGCCCCGCAGCGGACTAAAGTAAAGTTGTGTCATCTCTTCCGTGCTGCGAGGACAAAAACAATGAACGACAGCATCTACCAAACGATACAGAACAGCCCGCGCTTCAAAGAGCTGGTTGCCAAGCGAGAACGTTTCGCCTGGATCCTCTCGGCGATCATGCTCGGGCTTTATGCATGCTTCATTCTTCTGATTGCTTATGGGCCGCATATTCTGGGAGCCAAACTCAGTCCCACATCGACCATTACCTGGGGCATGCCGATCGGTGTCGGCCTGATCCTGACGGCATTCATCCTGACCGGCATCTATGTACGCCGTGCCAACGGTGAGTTCGACGATCTGAACAACGCCGTGCTCAAGGAGATTCAGCAATGATCCGTCGTCTCTTTGCAGGCATTGGTCTCACAGCGTTCGCGCCGGCTTTGCTGGCCGCCGATGCCCTCACGGGCGCGGTGCAAAAACAACCACTGAACGTTCCGGCGATCGTCATGTTCGTGGCGTTCGTCCTGTTTACCCTTTACATCACCTACTGGGCATCGAAGAAAAACAAATCGGCTTCGGACTACTATGCCGCCGGCGGCAAGATCACCGGCTTCCAGAATGGTCTGGCCATCGCGGGCGACTACATGTCGGCAGCGTCTTTCCTGGGTATTTCTGCGTTGGTGTATACCTCCGGCTACGACGGCCTGATCTACTCGATCGGCTTCCTGGTGGGCTGGCCGATCATTCTGTTCCTGATCGCCGAGCGCCTGCGTAACCTGGGTAAATACACCTTTGCCGACGTGGCGTCCTACCGCCTCAAGCAAATGGAAATCCGTACCCTGTCCGCTTGCGGTTCGCTGGTGGTGGTGGCGTTCTACCTGATCGCGCAAATGGTGGGTGCCGGCAAGCTGATCCAGTTGCTGTTTGGTCTGGACTACACCGTGGCGGTGATTCTGGTCGGTATCCTGATGTGCCTGTACGTGTTGTTCGGCGGCATGCTGGCCACCACCTGGGTACAGATCATCAAGGCGGTGATGCTGCTCTCCGGTGCCTCGTTCATGGCGCTGATGGTCATGAAACACGTCAACTTCGACTTCAACCAGCTGTTCGCCCAAGCGGTCGCCGTTCACCCTAAAGGTGAAGCGATCATGAGCCCCGGCGGTCTGGTCAAGGATCCGATCTCGGCGTTCTCTCTGGGTCTGGCGCTGATGTTCGGTACGGCTGGCCTGCCACATATCCTGATGCGCTTCTTCACCGTGAGCGATGCCAAGGAAGCCCGCAAGTCGGTGTTCTACGCCACCGGTTTCATCGGTTACTTCTACATCCTGACCTTCATCATCGGCTTTGGCGCGATCCTGCTGGTCAGCACCAACCCGATGTTCAAGGACGCAGCCGGCGCGTTGATCGGCGGTAACAACATGGCGGCGGTACACCTGGCGAATGCCGTGGGCGGCAGCCTGTTCCTGGGCTTCATCTCGGCGGTGGCTTTCGCGACGATCCTGGCAGTGGTTGCAGGCCTGACCCTGGCCGGTGCTTCGGCGGTGTCGCACGACCTTTACGCCAGCGTAGTGAAGAAGGGCAAGGCCAACGAGAAAGACGAGATCCGCGTGTCGAAGATGACCACCATCGCTCTGGCTGTGGTTGCCATCGTCCTGGGTATCGCCTTCGAGAGCCAGAACATCGCGTTCATGGTCGGCCTGGCGTTCTCGATCGCAGCGAGCTGCAACTTCCCGGTGCTGTTGCTCTCGATGTACTGGAAAAACCTGACCACCCGTGGCGCCATGATCGGCGGCTGGATGGGCCTGATCAGCGCCGTGGTGCTGATGGTGCTGGGTCCGACCATCTGGGTGCAGATCCTGCACAACCCGAAAGCGATCTTCCCGTACGAGTACCCGGCGCTGTTCTCGATCATCATCGCCTTTGTCGGCATCTGGTTCTTCTCGATCACCGACAAATCCAAGGCTGCGGCTGATGAGCGTGCGCTGTTCGTTCCACAGTTCGTCCGTTCGCAAACCGGCCTGGGCGCCAGCGGTGCAGTCTCGCACTGACGGTTAAACCCGGCACAACAAAAAAGCAGCCTTCGCAGGCTGCTTTTTTTGTCTTCTAATGGGGAGCCTGGTTCATATCCTTCCGAGCAGCACCAATACCAGCAGAATGATCAGAATCGTACCGATCACGCCGGACGGACCGTAACCCCAGCTGCGCGAGTGCGGGAATACTGGCAGACCGCCGACCAACAGCAGGATCAAGACGATGATAAGAATTGTACTGATGCCCATGACGAGTTCCTTCTTTCGATTATGGAAGCGAAGATTGCCGCTATTCCCTGACCCTGTAGGCATCAAGTTTGCAGGCCTCTTGAATACTCCGACTCTGGGGATTTCAGAAAGGTTCTAATGGTTTAGAATATTTTTTTACAATTTAGTGGCGTTTTGTTAGTTGTAAAAACTTTGAACTTGTCGGGCACTGTAGTATCGCCTCCGATTTGATGACTACGCCGATAACAGGTCCCCTGCATGCTGATTCGTCTGGCCGCCGATCTGGTGGTGATTGTGCATTTGTTGTTTATTGTTTTTGTCCTTTTCGGGGCCTTGCTGGTGGCTTACAGGCCGTGGCTTGCGCTGCTGCATGTGCCGGCCGTGCTGTGGGGCATGGCGGTGGAATTCCTGCACCTGTATTGCCCGCTCACGCCGCTGGAGAACAGCCTGCGCCAGCAAGCAGGCGATCAGGGTTATAGCGGCGGTTTCGTCGAGCATTACCTGATTGCGCTGATCTATCCGGCTGGCCTGACGGCATCTATTCAGCTCTGGCTGGGCTCGATTGTGTTGCTGGTCAATGTGCTGGGTTACGGCTGGGTGCTCAGGCGCTGGCTGCGTGTGCGCCGTACTGCTCGATAAGGCACAGGTTTCTGCTAGGGTAGCCACCTTTTCTGCATCCCTGACGAGGCTGTCCTGTGCTCAATTACCTGTGGTTCTTCATCGCGGCGCTGTTCGAGATTTTTGGCTGCTATGCCTTCTGGCTGTGGCTGCGCCAGGGCAAAAGCGCCTTGTGGGTGATTCCGGCGCTGATCAGCCTTACGGTATTTGCTTTGCTGCTGACGCGGGTAGAGGCGGCCTATGCCGGGCGTGCCTACGCGGCCTATGGCGGGATTTACATCGTGGCTTCGATTGCCTGGCTGGCGATGGTCGAAAAAGTCAGGCCGCTGAACTCCGACTGGCTGGGGGTGGCGCTGTGCGTGCTGGGCGCAACGATTATCCTCTGGGGGCCACGCGGCACGGCCTCTTGAATCGAAGGTTTTCCTACAAATCCTGGCTCCTTGTAAGACATTTCCTTCAGTCAGTGGTGGCGAGTTTGAAGGACATGGCTGATTTTCCCGTGCAGCGTTGAAGCACTGTGCCATGCGCGGCACTCTGCCTGCTTACAGGATAACAAGAGAGCAGGAACATGCTGGTACTGACGCGGGAAGTGGGCGAAACCTTTTCTATCGGCGACGAAATCACTGTGCAGATTCTCGGAGTGAGCGGCAATCAGGTGCGCTTTGGCTTCGAGGCCCCCAAGCACATCAAGATTCATCGCGCCGAAGTATTCCGGCGCATCGCCCAGACCTTGTCCGAGCCGCAGGAGCGACCGCAATCGCCAGCGGCCTGAGTTCGCTCAGTCGAACATTTCCTTGGGCACCTGATGGCGGGCCATCAGTTGGCACTGCTGGCTTTCAACATCGAAAAAGATCACCGCCTGGCCTTTGCTCAAGGCATGGCGCACGCGCAGCACGCGGGTTTCCTGAGGCGTGTCATCGCCATTGTCAGTGCCGTCGCGGCTGACGAAATCCTCGATCAGGCGGGTCAGGGTTTCAGGTTCGAGTTGGTCGTACGGAATCAGCATGGTCGGCTCTCACGGCAGGGCCGAGGATGATAGTGCACAGCGCAGGACCGGTCGAGCAGCGCCCGACCGGTTCCCATGGGCGTATCGTTTACTCCTCGCGACCCTGGCCGATCAGGCTGTCGACCGGCGGAACACGAGTTTCCGGCTCCATCTGCGTCTCGTGCTCAAGCTGATGGCTGAAGCTTTCCAGCGACGCCTTGCCCGGTTGTGCATCGCTGGCGAACACTGGCGGGCTGAGGATATAGGCGCTAAGCAGCTTGCTTAAGGCCGCCAGGCTATCGATATGGGTGCGCTCGTAACCATGGGTTGCGTCGCAGCCGAATGCCAGCAAGGCTGTGCGGATATCGTGCCCGGAGGTAATCGCCGAGTGCGCATCGCTGAAGTAGTAGCGAAACACATCGCGGCGTACCGGCAGTTCATTGTCCACGCCCAGGCGCAGCAGGTGCCGCGACAAATGATAGTCATAAGGCCCGCCGGAGTCCTGCATGGCCACACTGACCGCATGTTCGCTGGAGTGCTGGCCCGGTGCGACCGGGGCGATGTCGATGCCGACGAATTCGCTGACATCCCACGGCAATGCACCGGCAGCACCGGTGCCGGTTTCTTCGGTAATGGTGAACAGCGGATGGCAATCGATGACCGGCTCTGCGCCGCTGTCTTTTACCGCCTTGAGGGCTGCCAGCAATGCCGCCACACCGGCTTTGTCGTCCAGATGGCGGGCGCTGATATGGCCGCTTTCGGTGAATTCGGGCAGTGGATCGAAGGCGACGAAATCACCAATGCCCACGCCCAGCGACTCACAGTCGGCGCGAGTCGCGCAGTAGGCGTCCAGGCGCAGTTCGACGTGGTCCCAACTGACCGGCATCTGGTCCACCGCCGTATTGAACGCATGCCCGGAGGCCAGTAGCGGCAGCACACTGCCACGAATTACGCCCGTGTCGGTAAACACGCTGACACGGCTACCTTCGGCAAAGCGGCTCGACCAGCAACCGACCGGCGCCAGTGACAAGCGACCGTTGTCCTTGACCTCACGGACGCTGGCGCCAATGGTGTCCAGGTGCGCCGACACCGCGCGGTCAGGGCTGTTCTTGCGGCCCTTGAGCGTGGCGCGGATGGTGCCGCGCCGGGTCAGTTCGAAGGGAATGTCCAGTTCTTCCAGGCGCTCGGCGACGTAGCGCACGATGGTGTCGGTAAAACCGGTAGGGCTGGGAATCGCGAGCATTTCCAGCAGGACTTTCTGCAGATAATTCAGATCCGGATCAGGGATATTTGCATCAGGCATGGAGGAAGCTCCTTCGGAGCAGCAGCAAGTTTGAAGCTACAAGCTGCAAGAGGTATTGAGCCACTTGCAGCTTGAGGCTGATAGCTTGCAGCTGCCTTTAGTGATGGGCGGGCAGGCTGTGTGGAAACAGTAGATCAACAAAGCGCTCGGCGGTGGGTTGCGGTTCATGATTGGCCAGGCCTACCCGTTCGTTGGCCTCGATGAACACGTATTCAGGCTGGTCGGCGGCAGGCACCATAAGGTCCAGGCCGACGACCGGGATATCCAGGGCGCGTGCGGCGCGTACGGCCGCGTCGACTAGCACTGGATGAAGGATGGCGGTCACGTCTTCCAGGCAACCGCCGGTGTGCAGGTTGGCAGTCCGGCGCACGGCCAGGCGCTGGTCCATGGGCAAGATGCTGTCGTACTCGAAGCCGGCCTCGCGCACCGTGCGCTCGGTTTCTTCGTCCATCGGAATACGGCTTTCGCCACCGGTGGCTGCGGCGCGGCGACGGCTTTGGGCTTCGATCAACTGTTTGATGCTGTGTCGACCGTCACCAAGGATTTCGGCAGGCCGGCGGATGGCGGCGGCCACCACCTCAAAGCCGATGACCACGATGCGCAGATCCAGGCCTTCATGGAAGCTTTCCAGAATCACCCGGGTGTCGAACTGCCGTGCGCGTTCGATGGCTTGTTGCACGTCTTCAATCGTACGCAGGTCCACCGCCACGCCCTGGCCTTGTTCGCCGTCCAGCGGCTTGACCACGATGCGGCCGTGTTCTTCGAGAAACGCCAGGTTGTCATCGGCGCTGGCGGCGCGCTGTTGTGCTGGTAAACGCAGGCCGGCGGCTTTGAGTGCGCGATGGGTCAGGCTTTTGTCCTGGCACAAGGTCATGCTCACCGCACTGGTGAGGTCGCTGAGCGATTCACGACAGCGTATGCGCCGACCGCCGTAACTCAAGGTGAACAGACCGGCATCGGCATCGTCGACTTGCACATCAATGCCGCGGCGATGCGCTTCTTCGACGATGATCCGCGCATAAGGATTGAAATCCGCCTGCGGGCCGGGACCGAGAAACAGCACCTCGTTGATGCCGTTCTTGCGCTTGATGGCGAAGGTCGGCAGGGTGCGGAAATCCAGCTTGGCGTACAGCGCCTTGGCCTGGTGGTTGTCATGCAACACCGACAGGTCAAGATAGCTCAGGCCACGGCTCATGAAATGCTCGATCAAATGACGCACCAGCACTTCGCCGACACCAGGGCGCGTGCAATTGGGGTCGACCGCCAGGCACCACAGGCTGCTGCCTTTTTCAGGGTCCTGAAACGCCTTCAAGTGGTTCAGGCCCATGACGCTGCCGATCACCGCATTGGTGGTTTCATCCTCGGCCAGCCAGTACACCGGGCCGCCTTCATGGCGCGGGGTCAGCAGCGCAGGGTCGATGGGCAACATGCCGCGGGCAATGTACAGGTTATTGATCGCCTGCCAATCGGCCTCGTTCTGCGCCCGACGAATCCGAAAGCCACGAAACACCCGCTGCGCCGGACGGTAGTCGCTGAACCACAGGCGCAGCGTATCGGACGGGTCGAGAAACAATTGCTGCGGCGCCTGGGCCAGCACCTGTTGCGGCGCGGCCACATAAAGCGCGATATCGCGCTCGCCGGGTTTTTCGTTGAGCAGCTCCTGGGCCAGTGCCGCAGGCTCAGGATAAGTGTGACCGACCAGCAGTCGTCCCCAACCGCAGTGCAGGGCCAGTGGCCCGCCGTCGCTCTGGTTGCCGTCTTCGGCAAACTGCGCCTGCAAGCGTTCGTAGGACGGTGACTGACGTCGCAACAGTCGCTGATTGTAAGTGGTGGCGTTGGATTTCATGGATCAGAGTCCTTGTTCGCTCAGCCACAGGTTCAAAGCCGCCAATTGCCACAGCTTGGAGCCGCGCAGTGGCGTGAGCTGGTCCTTGGGGTTGGTCAGCAGAGTGTCGACGATAGACGGGTTGAACAGGCCGCGATCCTGGCTGGGGTCGAGCAACAGCTCGCGTACCCAGTTCAGGGTGTTGCCTTCCAGATGCTTGAGGCCTGGCACCGGGAAATAACCTTTCTTGCGATCAATCACTTCGGCCGGAATCACCAGGCGTGCCGCTTCCTTGAGCACATGCTTGCCGCCATTAGGCAGCTTGAAGCGTGCCGGAACCCGTGCCGACAGCTCGACCAGGCGGTAATCCAGAAACGGCGTACGCGCTTCCAGGCCCCAGGCCATGGTCATATTGTCTACGCGCTTGACCGGGTCATCGACCAGCATCACGGTGCTGTCCAGACGCAGCGCCTTGTCGACCGCCGCTTCTGCGCCCGGCTGGGCGAAGTGCTCGCGGACAAAGTCACCGGCAGCGTCGTGGTCGAGCAGCCATTTTGGTTGCACGGTAGCGGCATATTCGTCGTAGCTACGGTCAACGAAGGCAGCGCGATATGCAGCCACCGGATCGCTGGCGCCATCGACTTGCGGGTACCAGTGGTAACCGGCAAACAGTTCGTCAGCACCCTGGCCGCTCTGCACGACCTTGCAATGCTTGGCCACTTCACGCGACAGCAAATAGAAGGCGATGCAGTCGTGGCTGACCATCGGCTCGCTCATGGCCCGGAAGGCCGCTGGCAATTGCTCGATGATCTCGCTTTCTTTAATACGCAACTGGTGATGGTTAGTGCCGTAATGCTTGGCGATCAGGTCCGAGTACTGGAACTCGTCGCCGCGTTCGCCACCGGCATCTTCAAAGCCGATGGAGAAGGTCGACAGGTTCTCGGCACCGACTTCGCGCAGCAGGCCCACCAGCATGCTGGAGTCGACGCCGCCGGACAGCAGCACACCGACATCCACCGCCGCACGCTGACGAATTGCCACCGCTTCGCGGGTGCTGTCGAGCACACGCCGACGCCAGTCTTCGAAACTCAGGTTGCGTTCGTCTTCACGTGGGGCGTAGGGCAGGGTCCACCACACCTGTTGCTCACTCTTGCCGTCGGCATCGATCAGCAGCCAGCTGGCGGGCGGAAGTTTCTCGACGCCGGCCAACAAGGTACGCGGTGCGGGGACCACGGCATGGAAGTTCAGGTAATGATTGAGCGCCACCGGGTCGAGCATGCCGCTGATATCGCCGCCCTTGAGCAGCGCCGGCAGGCTGGAAGCAAAGCGCAGACGCTTGTCGGTTTTCGACAGGTACAGCGGCTTGACGCCCAGACGGTCGCGGGCAATGAACAGGCGCTTGCTGTCACGCTCCCAGATGGCAAAGGCAAACATGCCATTGAGCTTGGGCAGCAAGTCCTTGCCCCAGGCGTGATAGCCCTTGAGCAGCACTTCGGTGTCGCCACCGGAATAAAACGCATAGCCCAAGGCTTCAAGCTCGGCACGTAATTCCGGGAAGTTATAGATGGCGCCGTTGAAGGCCAGCGACAGACCCAACTGGTTGTCGATCATCGGCTGCGCCGAGCCGTCGGACAGATCCATGATCTTCAGACGACGATGGCCCAGGGCAACTGGCCCTTGGCTATGAAAACCCCACGCATCCGGGCCGCGAGGGGCCAGATCGTGGGTGATTCGTTCAACAGCGGCAAGGTCCGCTGGTTGATTGTCAAAACGTAGTTCGCCTGCTAGTCCGCACATATGTCCTTACCGGGTTTCCGTTGGGGAGGTGACCGTAAGAGCAGTCACCCAGAAACTGACCCGGTGAGAGTGTGGGAGTTTTAGATCAATCGGTTATAAGGGCGGGATGAGTGCAATGCACTTCTACAATCAATACCCTGTCATCTCCAGATACCCAACCCCCTCCTGACTGCCACTCACCGTCACCGGACCTTCCCAGTACTGCACATCCAGATCCATCCACGCCTTGGGATTGAGCGCATCGGTGGTGATCGCCAATTGCTTGCCGGGGATCTCGATCGACCAGCGGGTGGGCAGGGGTTTGCCGGCCACGCGGGTTTGCTGCAAGGGCGTGAGCTTGATGTCGTCGGCGGCCAGGCTTTGCACTTTGCCATCCTGACCGATCCAGCTGCCGATCAGGTAGTGATGGCCGCTGTCGCGGCGGATGCGATAGAGCATCACGCGCGTGCCATCACGCAGGTGCAAAGAAAACCAGTCCCAGCCACTTTGATCGGCAGTCAGCGGCTGACTGCTCCATTCGCGGTCCAGCCAGGCCTGGCCTGTTACAGCGTGGTTCTGGCCATCGATGCGCAGTTGGCCTTTTACGCTGAAGAACGGCTGGCTGTAGTAGTACGAGGCCTGGCCTTGTTCGGATTTGCGGCTGTAGCCTTGTTCGCCCTGTAGCACCAGAGGCCGGTCGCTGGTCAGTTGCAGGTCATACTCGAATCTGGGGTCGCTGGCCCGCAGGCGCGCTTGGGTCATGGGGTCGGCACTGCTGCCGGCGGGCAGTTCGCTGTTCAACGACCAGTTGTCGATCCAGGCGCTGAACGGCGTCAGGTTCACGCCGGCCTGGCCGACACCGCCACGCCCCAGGCGCTGGGCGGCGTGGTGGGTGGTGGCTGAGGTCACGGCGGCGTGGCCCATCCACAGGAAGGGGTCGTTCCAGCCGGATGTCGTTGGGCCTGGGCGCAGGGCGCTGCGAAACAGGGTCCATTGCACGCCAAACGGCTGGCCGTTGGCATCCTTCAGGTTGGCGGTGATGTACCACCATTCGATGCGAAAGCCTGCGTGCGGTGCATGGTCCAGCGGGAAGACGAAAGGGCGGCCTGGCGTCACTTCGGTGAACGCACCACTGTCTTCGCCCAGCCCGGCAAAACCCTGCGTGGCTGGCGTTGGGTCATCGCAACCGCTGAGCAGCAACGCGCCGAGCAGGATGGCCAGCCAGTCAATTCTCACGGTCGAAGCTCCTCAGCAGGTCGCCTGGCTGGCTGCGGTACAGGCGCCATAACGGCCAGGCCGAGGCCAGCAGCGTGGCAAGCAGCGCCAGGGCCATCAGGCTCAGCCACTGGCCTGGAAACAGGTGCGAAGGCAGGCGCCAGCCAAAGGCCTGCACCTGAATCACGGCGTTCAGGCACCAGGCCAGCAGCAGGCCCAGCGGCAAGGCGGCCAGTAACGTCAGGCTCGCCAGCAGCCAGGTCTGGCCCAGGTTGAGCAGCATCAACTGACGCCGCGTGCCGCCCAGGGCCCACAGCGGCGCCAGTTGTCTCAGGCGGTCCTGGCTTTGCGTCAGCAAACTGATGAACAGCGCGATAGCGGCCACGCCCAGGGTCAGACTGTTGAGGGCGGCGGTGGCGGCGAAGGTGCGCTCGAAGACCCGGCTGGACCATGCCTTGAGCTGTTGCTGGTCGACGATACGGTTATCATCCAGCGCAAAGACCGTCTGCAATTGGGTCGTCAATGCGGCGATATCGGCGGGCGCGATGCGCAGATTGAAACGGCTGGGCGGCAGGTCCGGCCAGTGCTGCAACAGGTGCCGCGCATCGACCAGCAAGTGACCACGGGCGTTGCCGTAATCGGCGTAAAGCCCCACGATGCGCGGTGTCCAGCGGCCCTGCGGCACCGGGATATCGAGTGAGTCGTCAAGATTAACGCCCAGGCGTCGAGCCAGTTGTTCGCTGATCATGACGCTGTCTTCGTCGGCAAGACGTTGCCAGACATCGCCGTCGCTGGCAGCCAGCAAGGGCCAGTGCTGTCGATAATGAGGATTCGCCACGGCACCGTGCAGTTCCGCCGGCCAGCCTTGCAGGCGAATGCTGACCTGCCAGTCGGGCAGCACTGCGCTGACCGTCGGCTGCCGGGTCAGCCAGGTGTGCAGGTCGCGGGCCTGTTCCGGGCTGGCGGCGGTGACGTACAGCTCGGCGCTCAGGCGTTGGTCGAGCCAGTCGCCGAAGGTCTGGCGAAAGCCTGAGGTCATGCTGCCAGCGCCGATACTGGCGGCCAGGGCCAGCAGCAGCGCGATCAAGGCCAGGCTCAACGCTGGAAGCTGCTGGCGGCAATCAGCCAGAAACCAATGGCCCAGTACCGAGCGACTGCGCCGCAGCGCCGCCCCGAGCATTTTATCGAGCAGCACCGGCAGGCCGAGCGCGGCGCTGAGCAGGATGGCGGACACCAGGATGAAACCGCTGAGCAGGTTGTCACCCATCAATGCGAGCAACGCAGCGGCAAGGGCCAGCACTGAAATCTGCGCTTGCCGGCGTAACCAGCGCTCATAAGCCTGACGCCACGCCTGTACCCGAGCCAGTGCCAGCAAGGGCAGGCGGGCGGCGCGCAACAGGCTGCTGACTCCGGCCAATAGCGCCCCGAGCAAGGCCACGGCCAGACGGCTCAGCCACCACGAAGCACTCAGGTCAAGTTGCCCTGCCACCGCCGCGCCGTACAGGCCGCGCAGGCTGGCCGCCAGGTCCGGTAGCAGCCAGCCGGCCAGCAGGTAGCCACTGATTATCCCGGCCACCCCGGCCAGCAGCGCCATACCGGTCAGTTCCAGGCCCAGTGCACCGATCAGCAGCCGCGCACTGACGCCGCTGGCGCGCAGGTTGCGCAGCAGGCCGCGTCGCTGTTCCAGCGCCAGGCCGATGGCGGCATGCACGATAAACAGACCGACGACAAAGGCCAGTACGCCCAAGGCATCAAGGTTCAGGTGAAAGCTTTCGGTGAGCCGCGCCAGATCGTCGCTGCTGTCGCCGTGCTGCATGACCAAAAGGCCTGCCATCGGCGCAGGCAAGACGGGATTGGCGGCGGCAAAGTCGCGGGCCACCAGCAGGCGGCTGATCTGCCCCGGCATCGCCAGCACCCGCTGCGCCTCGCCGATGTCGGTCAGCAGGACGCCGGGGGCCATGTCCGCCAGGCTGCGCAGCGGTGGCAGGGTCTGGCCGTTATCGCTCGTTGGTTGCTGGCCTTCTTCAAGGCCCAACGCTTGCAGCGTGTCGCGGGCAATCCAGGTCACGCCCGGCACACGCAGAAAATCCAGCAGTTGCCCGACCCCCTGACGTTGCCCGGCCAAAGCCAGGTCGCGGGGCAGGGTCAGCGGTTCGATGCCAATCAGTTGCAAGCGCTCTCCATTCAGCGTCACGCGGCCTTGCACCTGCGGTGAAACCGGCCACCCGGCGCGGCGCAGGTCGACGAAAATCTGTTGGGGAAATGGCGTATCCGACGAGGTGGTCAGCCAGCTTTGCGGCTCGCCACCGAGTAACTGGCTGGCGCGCTGATAACTGTCTAGCGCCTGGCTGTTGAGCGCTTGTACACCGGTCAACAGACCGGTAGCCAGCCACAAGCCAGTGAGCACGCTGAACAACTGCACCGGATGGCGTCGCCAATGGCTGAGCAGGGCACGCAGTGTCCAGTAAAGCACCGACATCTCAGGACTGATCGGCGCTGACCAGCCGCCCCTTGTGTAATACCACCCTATGCATCAGGTGGGCGGCAATGCGCGGACTGTGTGTGACCATCAGCAGACTGGTGGGGCTGTCGGCCAGCAGATCGAGTAACAGCGTGAGGACTTCGTCGCTGGTGGCTTCGTCGAGGTTGCCGGTCGGCTCATCGGCCAGCAACAGGACTGGACGCGAGGCAAGGGCGCGGCCGATGGCCACGCGCTGCTGCTGACCGCCGGACAGCTGTTCGGGGTAACGGGTCAGCAGATCGCCCAGGCCCAGGCGTTCGACCAGATGCGCCAGCCATGCCGCATCATGGCGCCCGGCCAGGCGTGCCTGAAACGCCAGATTGTCAGCCACCTTGAGGCTGCCGATCAAGTTGAACTGCTGGAACACCAGGCCGATGCCGGTGCGTCGCCAATTCGCCAGACTGGCTTCGCTCAGACCGTCGAGACGCTGGCCGTCAATCTCGATATGCCCGCCGTCGGCGCGGTCCAGCCCGGCGATCAGGTGCAGCAAGGTGCTTTTGCCGCTGCCCGACTCGCCCATCAGCGCCAGGCTTTCACCCTGCGCCAGTTGCAGGCTGACCCCGTCGAGCACTTGCAATGGGCCAAGAGCTGTGGGGTAGTGCTTGAGCAGATCGACAACCTGCAGCATGGGCGATGACTCACATTGAAGGCCGGGTCAGTTCTGGCCGCAAGCCCGGTTGGCCGCCAGCGCAACGTCCAGCAGGCGCGGTGGCGGCAGGTTCAGGTCGCTCATCAGGGCCGCGTATTCGTCGGCATTGGCCACTTGCAGGCGCGGGTTGTGTCGCCGCTCTTCGCCAATGGTCGAGCAGGTCCAGCCTTTGTAGTCGTGCGCCGGGAACACCAGCGTGTCATCGCCCAGATTCAACAGACGTTGCAGGCTGCTCCATTGTTGATGGGCGCTGCCGTTCTGGAAGTCCGTGCGACCACTGCCGCGAATCAACAGCGTGTCGCCGCTGAACAGCCAGGTTGGCTGGCGACCCCGTGCAGCCAGCAAGAAACAGTAGGAATCACGGGTATGCCCCGGCGTGTGCCAGACCGTCAGCTCGCGACCGCCAAGGGCAAGGCTCTGGCCATCGTGGAACGTGAAGCTGGCGCACGGCACCTGGCTTTCCTGGCCCAGCCCGGTGTTACAGCCGGTAGCATCGCGCAGGTCGCCCAGGGCCGTGATGTGGTCGGCGTGGGTATGGGTGTCGATGGCCATGATCAGTTGCAGTTCCAGGTCGGAAAGCAACTGAAGATAGTCATTCAGATGCTCTTTGACCGGGTCGATCAGCAGCGCTTGTCCGTGATCGGCCAGCAGGTAACTGTAGGTGGATGTCTGGCTGTCGAACAATTGACGGAACAGCATGCAAGCCTCCATTTTCAGCACTGTGCAAGTGTTCACCGTAGGGGCAATCG
The DNA here is from genome assembly GCF_054589175.1 of Pseudomonas sp. 3A(2025). Classification (NCBI taxonomy): domain Bacteria; kingdom Pseudomonadati; phylum Pseudomonadota; class Gammaproteobacteria; order Pseudomonadales; family Pseudomonadaceae; genus Pseudomonas; species Pseudomonas sp. 3A(2025). Next base: position 357,505 of record NZ_BAAILM010000095.1, read on the forward strand.
ACGCTCAGGTCAAAGGCGTTGCTGCAATTGCCTGTTACAGAAATACGCACAATCTAGCTTTTGCTCTGTGTTTTCGGGCCTCTTATCAGGTTGCGCAAAACAAACCGGTTAGGGTGGCAGGCCTCGGCCACGCTACGCGGCATGGGCAACGGCTCATTGTTCAGCCAGGCGGCCAGCAGTTCGGCTGCCAAGGGGGCGGTGATCAGTCCGCGTGAACCGTGGCCGCTGTTGATGTACAAGCCGTCCAGCCAGGGGCAGGGCAGTGCTGGCACCTGGCGCGCGTCCTTGGCCAGTGCCGCATAGGTGTCGACAAATGCCTGACGATCGGCCAGCGGGCCGACGATGGGCAGGTAGTCGGGGCTGGTGCAGCGAAACGCGGCTCGGCCTTGCAGTTGTTCTGCATCCAGATGGGCGGCATTTAGACGTTCGCTCAGGTCGGTGGAGATTTCTTCCAGCAGTTGCAGGTTGCTGCGGTGCTCTTCAAGGGTCGGGGTCAGGTCGAGGTTATGAAAGTCGAAGCTGGCACCCAGCGTGTGCTCGCCCTCGCGGGCCGGGGCCACATAACCCTCGGCGCAAACCACGGTACGCAGATGCTGGCTGGTGTTGGTGGCGGGCAGGCGGGTGATCTGCCCGCGAATCCGCTTGAGCGGTAGCTCGGCGCTTTGTGCGAAATCCTTGATTTGCGCGGCATTGGCCAAAATGGCTACCGGTGCACTGGCCAGCAGGCGTTCGCCGTCCCATGCCTGCCATTGACCGTCGACCCGGCGCAGTTCCAGCGCTTGATGGTGCAACAGCGTCTGGATATTCGGATGCGCGGCCTGCTGGCGGCACAGTGCCGGTGGGTGCACCCAGCCGCCTTCGGGGTAATACAGCCCGCCACTGCCCAGATGTACACCTGCTTGTTGCTCTGCCGCTGGCTGATCGAGCAAGTGCAGCAGGCTTTCGGGAAAAGCCTCGGCCAGTTGCGCCTGGCGTTGCGCTTCCTTGGCGTCGAAGGCCAGTTGCAATACGCCGCAATCACTCCATTCGCTACCGCGCTGCAAGCGTTCCAGCAGGCGCCGAGTGTGGCCGAAGCCGGCAAGAATCAACTGCGACAGCGCGGTGCCGTGGGCCGAGAGTTTCAGGTACAGCACGCCTTGCGGATTGCCCGAGGCTTCGCTGGCCAGGGCGTCGTGGCGCTCCAGCAACATGACCTGCCAGCCGCGCATGGCCAGGCTGCGCGCGGTGCTGCAACCGGCCAGGCCGCCGCCGATCACCAGTGCCCGGCGTTCAATCTCAAGCGCAGGCGGGCGGGCGAACCAGGGTTTGACCGCAGCCGCCGGCGCGACTTCGTCCGGCCAACCGGCAAAGGTGCCGCGCATCACTTCCCATTTGTGGCCAATGCCGGGGATGCGCTTCATGGCAAAACCCGCCGCTTTCAAGGCGCGCCGCACCCAGCCGGTGCTGGTGAACGTGCCCAGGGTTGCCTGTGGCGCCGACAGCCGGGCCAGTTCGGCAAACAGGGCGTCGTTCCACATGTCGGGGTTTTTCGCCGGCGCAAAGCCGTCGAGAAACCAGGCGTCGATCTGCCCGTCCAGTTGCGTCAGCATCTCTTGGGCGTCACCGATCAGCAGGGTCAGGGTGACGCGTTGGTCCTCGAAGATCAGGCGCTGAAAGCCCGGATGAATCGCCACGTACTGCGCCAGCAACGGCGCTGCCTGTGCGGCCAGTTCCGGCCACAAATCCAGGGCACGTTGCAGGTCGGCGCGGCTCAACGGAAATTTCTCGACGCTGACAAAGTGCAGTTGTGCATCCGCCGGCGCGCACTCGGCAAACAGCTGCCAGGCGCAAAGAAAATTCAGCCCGGTGCCAAAACCGGTTTCACCGATCACCAACCGCCCGCCTGCGGGCAGGGTCGAGAAACGCTCGCGCAGGTTGTTCTGGGTCATGAACACATGGCGGGTTTCTTCAAGGCCTGAGCCGGTGGCGAAATACACATCGCCAAACACGCTGGAATTGGGATTGCCATGTTCGTCCCAGACGATCTGGGCATGGTGAAGGGGGCTGGTCATGTTGGCTCGGTCTTTACGGGGGCGGCAGGCGCGCCAGTTTACCTGCCGCACGTGCTATGTGGGCGGCAAACCGATTGACCCATTTGCTGCATTGGTGGTCTTTTAATGGGCAAAGGGCTATCCACCAGAGCTGGCAAAGGGAGTTTCTGATGTTCGAATCCGCCGAAATCGGCCACGCCATCGACAAGCAGTCTTACGACGAACAAGTGCCCGCCTTGCGCGAGGCCTTGCTCGATGCGCAGTACGAACTGCATGAGCAGGCACAAAGGCCGATCATCGTGTTGATCAACGGCATCGAAGGTGCCGGCAAGGGTGAAACCGTCAAGCTGCTCAACGAATGGATGGACCCGCGACTGATCGAGGTGCGGACCTTCGATCAGAAAACCGATGAAGAACTCGATCACCCGCGTGCCTGGCGCTATTGGCGCCAGTTGCCGGCCAAGGGGCGCATGGGGATCTTTTTCGGTAACTGGTACAGCCAGATGCTGCAAGACCGTGTTCATGGCCTGCTCAAGGACCCTGAACTCGATCAGGCGATCAGTGGTGCCGAGCGCCTGGAAAAAATGCTCAGCGACGAAGGCGCGCTGATCTTCAAGTTCTGGTTTCACCTGTCGCGCAAGCAAATGAAGCACCGTCTCAAGAGTTTGCGCGACGACCCGCTGCACAGCTGGCGTATCAGCCCGCTGGACTGGCAGCAATCGAAAACCTACGACAGGTTTGTGCGTTTCGGCGAACGTGTGCTGCGCCGCAGTAGCCGTGAATATGCACCCTGGCATGTGATCGAGGGGGCAGACGCCAACTACCGTAGCCTGACGGTCGGTCGGCTGCTGCTCGAAGGCATGCAGGCGGCGCTGAATACGCCGCAGGTCGAACCCCAGGCGCTGGCTGTAGGCGCGCGGGGTACTCATGACGATGACCTGACGTTGCTCGACAGTCTGGACTTGAGCCTGTCACTGGAAAAAGACGACTACGAGGTCGAGCTGATTGCCGAGCAGGCGCGATTGTCGCTGAACATGCGCGACAAACGCATGAAACGCCATGCGCTGCTGGCGGTGTTCGAAGGCAATGATGCTGCTGGCAAGGGCGGTGCCATTCGCCGTGCGGCAGCGGCACTCGACCCGCGTCAGTACCATATCGTGCCCATTGCCGCGCCCAGCGAAGACGAGCGGGCGCAGCCGTATTTGTGGCGTTTCTGGCGGCAGATTCCGTCGCGGGGCAAGTTCACTATCTTTGATCGCTCCTGGTATGGCCGGGTGCTGGTGGAGCGGGTCGAAGGGTTTTGCAGCGACACCGACTGGCTGCGCGCTTACGGCGAGATCAACGATTTCGAGGAACAGCTCACCGATGCCGGCGTGGTGGTCGTCAAGTTCTGGCTGGCGATCGATCAGCAAACCCAGCTGGAGCGTTTCAAGGCGCGGGAGAAAATCCCCTTCAAGCGTTACAAGATCACCGAGGACGACTGGCGCAATCGCAAGAAGTGGCCGCAGTACCGTCAGGCGGTCAGCGATATGGTCGATCGCACCAGCACATCGATTGCGCCCTGGACGCTGGTTGAGGCCAATGACAAGCGCTGGGCGCGGGTCAAAGTTCTGCGCACTCTTAATGAAGCACTGGAAGCGGCGTTCGCCAAGGATAGGAAAAAATAGTATTTGCGCGAAAGTTGCGTGCCAATCAGGTGTTTATGTGGCCGCTCATGTGGGAAGGAACTACAGAACATTCCGTTAGCTTTGAGTGAAATGTCCTAGTATTCACCGATACCTTGCACCTGGCGCAGTAGCTCCCTACTCTGCGCCAGTCGCGGTACTCCGGTTGCCATAGGCGCCGGTGTCGCAAGGCCCGCAGCTCGCGGTGCGCCGCGACGCTATGTTTGGTCGACAAGGACGCTGGCCACCGCAAGCCTCATGGAGATCACTCATGTCCGATTGTAAGCCCGCCACATCCTGTCTGTTTTCGATTATCGACACCGTGAATCCGGAAACAGCCCTTAATCACGCCTCCGATTTGCTGCGCTGCATTATCGCAACGGCAAGTGAAGGTACCGAAGCCACTCAGGGTGCAGGTCGCGATCTGAACCTGTCCGTCCTGCATCTGGCGCAAATGACCAAAATGCTGGTTGACCGTTCGCTGGACAGTCTGTCCGTCGCCTGACGTCCTTCAACCGCGTAGTTGCCGCAAGCCCGAAGGGTTCAGTGTCCGCGTAACCTGGCTATGTTTTGCCAGTGGACTGTCAGGCGAGTTTCGGGCTGTGTGGCCATTATCCTGAAAATCATCATGATGGGTCGGCAGGGCGGGTATAAGCGCTTCGGCCAGCGCCCGCAGGATAGCGCTGTAAAGCGGAGGAAAATCGCGCATGGGGTTGGGTCCTTGCTGATGTGAGGTGTAACGCCGGGCGCCGTGAAGCGTCACAAGCGTGTAACAACAGCTAAGAACAACTTTTAATCAGGATCAGACGGTTTTTGCATAAGGCTTATGCCGGTTTGACAGGCGTGTGCAACGTTTTCTGACGCGCTATCCACACGCTCACCAGCGTGGCGCAGACCAGCAACAGGATTCGCACCCAGGTCAGCGGCACCCACCAGCAGGAAATGCCGATGCTGATCCACATCAGGGCGATGGCGTAGACCTTGGCCTTGAGCGGAATGCCGTTGCCGTGCAGATAATCACGGATCCAGGGCCCCAGGCGCGGGTGATCGACCAGCCAGTGGTAGAAGCGGGGTGAGCTGCGTGCAAAGCAGGCAGCGGCCAGCAGCAGGAAGGGAGTGGTGGGCAGCAGCGGCAGGAAAATGCCGACGATGCCCAGCACCACGCTCAGCCAGCCGGCGGCCAGCAGCGCGTAGCGCACCAGTGCATGACGACTGGTGCGCGGCGGGTGTTGCGGCATCTCAGTGGTGACGAGGCTTGAGAATCGCCGGTTTTTCGTCGGGTGCCTGGCACAGCAGAAACAGTGCAGTCAGGGCTTCTGGAATCTGCACGATCATGTCGTCCATCAGGTTGGCATCCTGGGCGATGTCGGCAAACTCAGGCTGCTCGTCGAACAGGCCCGAACCCACCATGATCGGCAGGAGCATTTCGCTGACTTCTTCTTCGGCCTGTTCGAACCAGGCTTCTTCGCGCAGGAACACCCCTTCCATGAAGCCGATGCACCAGCCGCGCAGGTCGGAATCGTCCGGGTCGTTGCCCAGGTCCAGGTCGCACGGCAGTTCGAACTCTTCGTCCGAGGCCAGCTGGCGGGCAATATGGGCCTTGAGCAGCACCAGCGTGGTTTCGACCTCTTCGCGCTGGGCGTCGCTTGCATAGTGCGGCGGCTCGGAGAACAGGGCGTCGATCCACTCGCGCTCCGGCACTTCGTCGGCACAGATCGACAAGGCAGTCATGAAGCCGTGGGCGGCCACATAGTCCAGTGCTTCATCGTGCAGGTCATCTGCATCGAGAAAGACTTGCAGGCGGGTAAGTTGCTCAGCGAAGGACATGGACGGACTACCTAGGAAATAAACGATGCTGAATTCTAGGCCCTGAGCGTCCGGTGCGCTACCCACCATGGTGTCAGGATCGATATTCGACCGCTTATGTCGCAAGCGTCCCTTGCCACAAAGGGTCGGGTATACTGCCGCGTTTACGGCCGGGCGGCTCGACCGCGTGGCCCGCTGTTGCAGGACAACCCGGGGTAATTATGCTCGAACAGGCTCAACACATTCTCAAGGACATCTTCGGCTACGACAGTTTCCGGGGTAGCCAGGGTGCGATCATCGAGCGTGTGGCCAACGGTGGCGATGCCCTGGTGCTGATGCCCACCGGCGGCGGCAAGTCGTTATGCTTTCAGGTCCCTGGCCTGTTGCGTGATGGCCTGTGTGTGGTGGTCTCGCCGCTGATCGCACTGATGGACGATCAGGTCGCAACCCTCGATGAGCTGGGTGTGTCGGCTGCGGCGCTCAACTCTACGATGAGCGCCGAACAGCAGCGCGAGCTGGCCGGGCGGATTCGCCAGGGCGAGATCAAGATGCTTTATCTGGCGCCCGAGCGGCTGGTTCAGCCACGCATGCTGGCGTTTTTGCAGAACCTCAAGATTGCCCTGTTTGCCATTGATGAGGCGCATTGCGTCTCGCAATGGGGTCATGATTTCCGGCCTGAATACCTGCAACTGGGGCAACTGGCCGAGCTGTTCCCGGACGTTCCGCGCATTGCCCTTACGGCTACGGCCGACAAGCGTACCCGCGAAGAGATCGTTAGCCGCCTGCATTTGCAGAATGCCGAGCGCTACCTGTCCAGTTTCGACCGGCCCAACATCTTTTATCGCATCGTGCCCAAAGAGCAGCCACGCAAGCAATTGCTGGCATTCCTGTCCCAGCGTCGCAGCGATGCCGGCATCGTTTATTGCCTGTCGCGCAAGAAAGTCGAAGAAACAGCGACGTTCCTCAGCGACAACGGCTACCCGGCGCTGCCGTATCATGCAGGCTTGCCTGCCGATGTACGGGCGGCCAACCAGAAGCGCTTCCTCAATGAGGAAGGCCTGATCATGGTCGCGACCATTGCGTTCGGCATGGGCATCGACAAGCCCAACGTACGCTTCGTTGCGCACATGGACCTGCCCAAGTCGCTCGAAGCCTACTACCAGGAGACCGGCCGGGCAGGGCGCGATGGTTTACCGGCCGATGCCTGGATGGCCTACGGGTTGCAGGATGTGCTGATGCTCAAGCAGATGCTGCAAAGCTCCGAAGGCGACGAGCGGCATAAACGTCTTGAGCATCACAAACTCGACGCCATGCTGGCGTTGTGCGAAGAAACCCGCTGCCGGCGCCAGGCGCTGCTGGCCTATTTCGACGAGGACCTGCCACAGCCGTGCGGGCATTGTGATAACTGCGTCGACGGCGTGCAGACCTGGGACGCCACGGAGCCTGCGCGCCAGGCCCTGTCGACGATCTTCCGCACCGGGCAGCGCTATGGCGTCGGCCATCTGGTGGATGTATTGCTGGGCAAGAGCAACGACAAGGTGCAGAGCTTCGGGCATGAGCGTTTGTCGGTCTTTGGCGTCGGCAAAGCCCATTCCGAGGGTGAATGGCGCTCGTTGTTCCGCCAGTTGGTGGCTCGCGGGCTGGCCGATATCGACCTTGAAGGTTACGGCGGGCTGCGCCTGTCCGACACCTGCCGGCCTTTATTGCGCGGTGAAGTCAGCCTGCAGTTGCGCCGTGATCTCAAGCCGCAGACCAGCAGCAAGTCCGGTGGCGCCAGCCCTGCCAGCCAATTGGTGCGCGGCGAAGAGCGCGAACAATGGGAAGCCCTGCGCGCCCTGCGTCGGCGCCTGGCCGAAGAGCATGGCGTGCCGCCTTATGTGATCTTCCCCGACTCTACACTGCTGGAAATGCTGCGCAGCCAGCCAGGCTCGATGGCCGACATGGGCCGGGTCAGCGGTGTGGGGGCACGCAAACTGGAGCGCTATGGCGAGGCCTTTCTGGAGGTGCTCAGTGGCAAGGCCGAGGCGCCGCGCGTGGTCACCGACCTGCGTCATGAACTGATCAGCTTGGCGCGGGCCGGCATGACGCCTGCGCAAATTGCCGGGCAATTACAATGTTCGGAAAAGAACGTCTACAGCCTGCTGGCCGAGGCCATTGGCAAACAGCAGTTGTCGGTGGAGCAGGCGCTGGACTTGCCTGAGGACCTGTTGGGCGAAATTCAGGATGCCTTCCTCGATGGTGAAGGCGAATTGCCGCCGGTCAGCGAAGTGGCCGCGCAGTTCAGCGGTCGCGTGCCGGACGGTGTGTTGTATTGCGTTCGGGCGGCCTTGCAGTCGGAGTTCGAGGCGTAACCTGCTGTGACGAAAGGTCACACACGCTGCCTTGATCGGCACCGGGGACCATGCTTAGCTGCCTAACAATTGTTTCAATCAAGAGTTTGCCATGCCACTGACAGATCAACACCGCTTCGGGATGCAACTGGCCCAACTGACCCGCGGTTGGCGCGCCGAGCTGGACCGGCGCCTGGCCAGCCTGGGCTTGTCCCAGGCCCGTTGGCTGGTGCTGCTGCATCTGGCGCGTTTCGATGACGCGCCGACCCAGCGTGAACTGGCACAAAGCGTCGGCGTCGAGGGGCCGACCCTGGCCCGTTTGCTCGACAGCCTTGAAAGCCAGGGGCTGGTGCACCGCCAGGCGGTACTGGAAGACCGCCGGGCCAAAAAGATTCTGCTCAGCGACAGTGCGACACCGTTGATCGCGCAGATCGAGGCCATTTCCAATACCTTGCGCGCCGAACTGCTGACCGGTATCGATGAAAGCGAGCTGCAGCAGTGCATGCATGTGCATGCGCGGATACTGGCTAATCTGGAAAGAACCTGAGGCACAGCGGCACGTTCTCGCTCATACTATTTGCACATATTTCAAGCACGAGAAGCCGTGTCCGGTTTCCTCAAGGGGACGCATGCTGAAAAGATCTCAGGTGGTTGTCGAGGACGACTTCAGGGCTGTGGTTCGTGGCGGCGCCAAGGCTGCGATGGTGCTGTCGCTGGCACTGGCGTCGTTATCCTGGTCGGGACTGGCGTCGGCGCTGGGTCTGGGTGAAATCACCCTGCACTCGGCCTTGAATCAACCGTTCAATGCACGGATCGCACTGATCGAGACCGATGGCTTGAGCAGCGATGACCTCATCGTCAAGCTGGCCTCGCCCGAGGCGTTTGCCAAGGCAGGTATCGAGCGTGGGTTCTTTCTCAATGACTTGCGCTTTACACCCGTGATTCGCGGTAATCGCAGCTTTATTCAGGTGCAGTCCTCCAAGGCTGTCACTGAGCCGTATTTGAGTTTTGTGGTGCAAGTGGCGCAGCCCAATGGCGATCTGCTGCACGAGTACACATTGCTGCTTGACCCTGCGACCTCGCCTCAAGGTCTGGCGGCGACCCGCAGTCGTCAGGAAGAAGCCCGCGCCCAGGAGGCTGCGTCGGCCGCTTCGCGTCTGCCGGTGGCGCCGCCGCCAGCGGTGCAAGGCAAGCATTACACCGTAGCGAGCGGCGACACCCTGGGCGCCATTGCACGACGCCTGCAAGGCCCTGGCGGCAAAGTACCGGCTGCCCAACTGGCCGAAGGTATCCAGGCCTTGAACCCGCTGGCGTTTCCAAATGGTTCGGGTTCTGCGCTGAAAGCCGGGCAAAGCTTGTTGGTACCCGACAACGCGGTGCTGCCGGCCTCGGTCAGCAGTAATGCGCCAGCCAACAATGCGCCCGTTTCGGCTCCAGCACCTGCCGCACCTGCCGAGGTTCAGCTTGCTGCGGCCGAGCTGGCTGCGGCTGCCATCGAAAATCAGCAGCTGGCGCGCAGCGTCGATGAGCTCAAGGCCCAGAACCAAAGCTTGCAGGAGCAGCTGATCGAAAGGGACAAGACCGTGTCGGTGCTGCAGGTCCGCCTGACTGAAGCCAGCGCGCCTGCTGCCGGGCCGATCATGGTGCCGGCCGCTCCGGTGGTGGCTGCCGCTCCCGTTGTTGCACCAGCCGTACAAACCGTTGACGACAACCCGCTGTTCAGCCTGCCGCTATTGTTGGGCGCATTGTTGGTTATCCTGCTGTTGTCGGGGCTTGTGTATTCGCGTCGCCAGCGTCGCAAGCCTGAACCGGTGGCACCTGTAGTCGCCCCGGAAGAGCCGCTGATCAAGCCTGCGCAGTCGACGGTGCTGCCGGTGTATGAAATTCCGGCAGTGTCGCCACAACCGGTATCCACCCAGGCAACGGCGCCGTCACTGAGCAAGGAGCCGGCCCCCGCCAAACGTCTGGCGGGCGCTGCCCCTGATGCCCTTGATGGCGTGAGCATCTACATAGCCTATGGCCGTTTCAACGAAGCCATGGGTATTTTGCGCGATGCCCTGGACAAGCAGCCTGAGCGCGAAGATATCCGCGTGCGCATTCTCGAACTGCTGGCCGAGCAGGGGGATGCCACAGGTTTTGAGCGCGAGACACAGACCGCGCTGGATCACGGTATGACCGATGAGCAAATCCAGGCCGTGCGCAATCGTTACCCGCAACTCAAGCCCACCCCCACAGCGCCTGCGCCCGTTTCAAGTGCTGCGCCAGTCGCGGCAGCAGTGGCTGCTGTGGCCCTTGCGGCAGTTGCAAGTGCATCGGACAAGCCCGAACCGCCTGCGCAACTCGATGAAACGGCGGCGGCTGCACTCAATCCTGAGCATCCCGACGAATTTCAGCTCAATCTCGACGATCTGTCGATGGATGCCGACTGGGATCTGGTCGATCCCTTCGACACCCCGGCGGCGCGTCAGGCGCCTGAAACCCTGGCGCCGGTCGAAACCGATCCTGGCTTTGCTTCGAACCTCAATGAATTGCCGGAAGTGTTCGAGTTGCAGGACGACCCGTTTCTGGGCGATCTGTCGGATCCTGAAACGCCGTTAGCCGAGTCCATCGAGCTGATCGAACCGCTGGAAGTGATTGAGCCGGCTGCCAGCGATGAGCTGGACGATGCCTTTCTCGACAGTTTCGCCGGTGACGAGGGCATGGAGTTCGATTTGCTGGATCTGGACGAAACACCGCTGACCTTGATCAATCAGGCTCAGTTGTTGATCGATGAAGGCGAGATCGATCAGGCGCGGCGCTTGTTGTTGCAGGTGCTCGACGAGTCTGACGAAGCCCACCAGCAGATGGCCAGCGATTTGCTGGCCAGCCTTGAATAAGGCTTAGTGCGACTGGCCTTGCGTCGACAGGGCCAGTAGCTGTTTTTCTTGCAGCCAGTCGAACGGTTCTTCGTTTTGCTCGGCCTCGAAACGGCGCTCTTCCAGCGCCTGATACAGCTCGATTTCGTCGTCCGGCATGAAGTGCAGGCAATCACCGCCGAAGAACCACAACAGATCGCGCGGCACCAGATGAGCGATCTGCGGATAGCGCTGGATGATCTGGCAGAGAATATCCTGGCCCAGGTACTGGCTTTCGATCGGGTCCTGCGGCAGTTGCTCGAGCAGTTCGTCGAAGCGCTCCAGAAACAGGGAATGACTTTCTTCGGGAACCTGTTCTGCCTCGCCCAGCGCGACCAGAATGCTGCGCAGGTGAGCCAGCAGGCTCAGGTGATGGTCGAGAATGGCGTCGGCCATGGTGAAATCCTCAAAGACAAAACGGGCGCGAGAGTATAAAGCTCTGCGCGCCCGCTGTGTGTATGACGTTGTGACGTTTAGCGGGTCTTGCCTGGCGCCAGGGTCAACTCTTCCTTGGCAAAATCATCCACGTCGATGACCTTGCGCCGTGCGCGCTCGGCCTCTTCCAGGCTCTGCGCTTCACTGGCTTGCAGAATCCCGGACTGCACGGCCGCAGCCACCGGCGACTCGCCGGGTGCCAGATCGAGCTGCTTGCTCTTTATCGCGTGGGCCAGCTTGCGGCGCACCGGATAAGCGGCTTGCAGCAGGTCATGCGCCTGTTGCAGCGCGCCGACCGGATCATCTGCCGATTGTGGGCGGTAGCAGCCTGTCAGCAACGCTTCCAGCGCCGGCTCGCCCCTGGATTGCCCCAGCAACTGAGCGATTTCGGCGTCCAGTGCATCCGACGGTCCCTTGTGTCGACGTCCGAACGGGAAGACCACCACGCGCAAGGCGCAGCCGAGCCACTTGTTGGGGAAGTTACGTAGCAGTTCGTCCAGCGCGCGTTCAGCCTCGCCGAGACTTTCTTCCATGGCCCAACGCAGCAGAGGGCGCAGTTCCTGAGGCGAACCCTGATCGTGATAACGCTTGAGCGCCGCCGAGCCAAGATACAAGTGGCTGAGCACATCGCCCAGACGTGCCGACAGGCGTTCGCGACGTTTCAGTTCGCCGCCCAGCAGCATCATGCTCAGGTCTGCGAGCAGCGCAAAAGCTGCCGCCTGACGGTCAAGCGCACGGAAGTAACCCTGGCTCAGACTGTCGCCAGGTGTCTTGTCGAACCGGCCCAGGCCGAAGTTGAGTACCAGCGTACTGGCGGCATTACCGACGGCAAAACCGATATGGCGCAGCAGCAGGTCGTCGAACTCGTACAGCGCCCGCTGCTGATCTTCGCGCCCGACCAGGGCCATTTCCTTGAGCACGAACGGATGGCAGCGAATCGCGCCCTGCCCGAAGATCATCAGATTGCGCGAAAGGATATTGGCCCCTTCGACGGTGATGAAAATCGGTGCGGTCTGCCAGCTGCGTGCCAGATAGTTATTGGGCCCCATGACAATGCCCTTGCCACCGTGGACATCCATGGCGTGGCTGATGCATTCGCGGCCACGTTCGGTCAGGTGGTACTTGAGAATGGCCGAAAGCACCGAAGGCTTTTCACCCAGGTCCACCGCGTTGGCAGTCAGAATGCGTGCGCTGTCCATCAGCCAGGCATTGCCGCCGATCCGCGCCAGCGCTTCCTGAATACCTTCGAATGCCGACAGCGGCACATTGAACTGCTCGCGTACCTGAGCGTACTGGCCGGTCACCAGGCTGGTGTACTTGGCCGCGCCGGTGCCGACCGCCGGCAACGAGATCGAACGGCCCACCGACAGGCAATTCATCAGCATCATCCAGCCCTTGCCGAGCATCGCCTGACCACCAATCAGGAAGTCGAGCGGTACAAACACGTCCTTGCCGGAGTTGGGGCCGTTCATGAAGGCTGCGCCCAGCGGCAAATGGCGACGGCCGATCTCGACGCCTGCGGTGTCAGTCGGAATCAGCGCCAGGCTGATGCCCAGATCTTCTTGTTCGCCCAGCAGATGATCAGGGTCGTAGGCCTTGAAGGCCAGGCCCAGCAGGGTAGCCACCGGCCCCAGCGTGATGTAGCGCTTTTCCCAGTTCAGGCGCAGGCCAAGCACTTCTTCGCCTTGCCATTGGCCCTTGCAGATGATGCCGGTGTCAGGCATCGCCCCGGCATCGGAGCCAGCCAGCGGCCCGGTCAGTGCAAAGCACGGAATGTCATCGCCCCGCGCCAGACGTGGCAGGTAATGGTTGCGCTGTTCATCGGTGCCGTAATGCAGCAACAATTCGGCAGGGCCCAGCGAGTTGGGGACCATGACCGTAGAGGCCAGGTCGCCGCTGCGGGTCGCCAGTTTCATGGCGACCTGCGAGTGGGCATAAGCCGAGAAGCCTTTGCCGCCATATTCCTTGGGAATGATCAGGGCAAAAAAACCGTGGGTCTTGATATGCGCCCAGGCTTCTGGCGGCAGGTCCATGTCCTGGCCGATCTGCCAGTCGCTGACCAGCGCGCACAGCTCATCGGTAGGGCCATCGATAAAGGCTTGTTCTTCTTCGGTCAGACGCGCTTGTGGATAGGCCAGCAGGGTGTTCCAGTTGGGCCGGCCGCTGAACAGTTCACCGTCCCACCAGACCGTGCCGGCCTCGATGGCATCGCGCTCGGTTTCAGACATCGGCGGCAATACCTTCTTGAACCAGCGAAACATCGGCGCACTGAAGTACTGACGGCGCAGGTCGGGCAGCACTACAGGCAGCAATACGGCCAGCCACAACAACCAGAAAATCGCCAGCAGCCATCCCGGCGCATGGCTCCAGATACCCATGGCCAACAGGTACACCGCGACGATGCCCAGGGTGGCAACGGGTGTGATGCGCCGGTGGGCCAGCCAGGCAATGCCGGCCACCAGTCCTGCAATCCACAACAACAGCATAAAGAATCCTCCGTGATGACAACGCTCAGGGCGTTGTCAAAGACTGGATACCCGATAGCGGGCAATCTCGATAGTGACCCTGTGAGTCTCTGTAAGTTGCTATGGGTACGTGCAACGAGGAAGTTGCGACCCTGACAGGGTAGACTGGCAGGCCGTGATTGCCCGAACTGCCAAGGAGGAAAACGCAATGCTCAAGATCTGGGGACGTCAGAATTCCACCAATGTGCGCAAAGCGCTGTGGATCGCAGAAGAGGTCGGTGTGCCTTACCAGTCGTTGAATGCCGGGGGTGAATTCGGCCTGGTCGACGAGCCCGATTACCGCGCCAAGAATCCTAACGGCCGTGTGCCGATGATCGAGGACGGCGAATTCATCCTCTGGGAATCCAACGCCATCGTGCGTTATCTGGCGGCCCGTTATGGCGCAGATTCGGGCTTTTATCCGGCTGACCCGCAAACCCGTGCACAGGCCGATAAATGGATGGACTGGGCCAGTTCGACCCTGGCCGCACCGTTTCGCCCAGTGTTCTGGGGGCTGGTGCGTACCCCGGCTGAGCAACAGGACAAGGCGGCCATTGCCCGGGGCGTGCAAGAACTCAATGAGCTGTGGGCCATCGTCGATGCGGCATTGGCCCATCAGCCTTATCTGTCCGGCGATGAACTGGGCATGGGCGATATCCCGCTGGGTTGCTTCGCCTACGGCTGGTTCGCAATGCCCATCGAGCGCGCGCCGTTGCCGCACCTGCAAGCCTGGTACGAGCGCCTGAGCGCTCGCCCGGCGTATCGCAAAGCCGTCATGACGCCGCTGACCTGAGGCCTTGATTTTGACCGGTTACAGCTCGTCGAGCTTTTTTGTGTCTGTTTAATACTTATTATTAATGAATGTGTCTGTACTTGAGTGGCCTGGCCAAGGAACATGGTTCGATCAGGCCACCATGGACCTTCCTTATTCTTCAGATGGGTGCGTTTTCCGCTATGAGTTCAGCCCTGTCCATCCGACAGCTCACCAAGACCTACGGCAACGGTTTCCAGGCCCTCAAGGGCATTGATCTGGAAGTGGCCGAAGGCGACTTCTTCGCCTTGCTTGGCCCTAACGGCGCCGGCAAATCCACCACCATCGGCATCCTTTCGACGCTGGTGAACAAGAGCAGTGGCACGGTCAGTATTTTCGGCCATGACCTGGACCGCGACCCGGCTGCGCTCAAGCGCTCGATCGGCGTGGTGCCGCAGGAATTCAACTTCAACCAGTTCGAAAAGACCTTCGACATCGTCGTGACCCAGGCGGGCTACTACGGAATTCCGGCCAAAGTCGCCAGGGAACGTGCCGAGCAATACCTGACCCAGCTTGGGCTGTGGGACAAGCGCGATGTGCCTTCGCGTTCGTTGTCCGGCGGCATGAAGCGACGTTTGATGATCGCCCGCGCACTGGTGCACGAGCCGCGCCTGTTGATTCTCGACGAGCCGACTGCTGGCGTGGACATCGAACTGCGCCGCTCGATGTGGACCTTTCTGACCGAGCTGAACCAGAAGGGCATCACCATTATTCTCACTACCCATTACCTGGAAGAGGCCGAACAGCTGTGCCGCAATATCGGCATCATCGACCACGGTGAAATCGTGCAGAACATGGGCATGAAGCAATTGCTCAATACCCTGACGGTAGAAACCTTCGTGCTCGACCTCAAGCAATCCTATCCGGCTGCTCCGCAACTGCCGGGCTTTCCCTGCAAGCTGATCGACAACCACACCCTTGAAGTGCAGGTCGACAAAAACGTAGGCATCACCGCGCTGTTCAGCCAACTGGCCCAGCAAGGGATCGAGGTACTGAGCCTGCGCAACAAAGCCAACCGACTCGAGGAGTTGTTCGTATCGCTGGTCGAGAAGAACCTGCAGAAGGTAGCCCAATGAGCAAGCAAACCGGCGAATTGCGCCCCAATCTGGTGGCCCTGAACACCATCGTCTACCGCGAAGTACGACGATTTACCCGCATCTGGCCGCAAACCCTGCTGCCGCCAGCGATTACCATGGTGCTGTACTTCGTGATCTTCGGTAACCTGATCGGCCGGCAGATCGGCGACATGGGCGGCTTCAGCTACATGCAGTACATCGTGCCGGGGCTGATCATGATGTCGATCATCACCAACTCCTACGGCAACGTGGTCTCAAGCTTCTTCGGCGCCAAATTCCAGCATTCCATCGAAGAACTGATGGTCTCGCCGGTCTCGCCGCACACCATCCTCATCGGCTACGTGCTGGGCGGCGTACTGCGCGGCCTGATGGTCGGCGTGATCGTGACCGTGCTGTCGATGTTCTTTACCGACCTGCAAGTGCACCATCTGGGCGTGACTATCGTCGTGGTGCTGCTGACCGCGACCATCTTCTCGCTGCTGGGCCTGGTCAACGCGGTGTTCGCGCGCAACTTCGACGATATCTCGATCATTCCGACCTTCGTCCTGACTCCGCTGACCTACCTGGGCGGCGTGTTCTACTCCATCAGCCTGCTGCCGCCGTTCTGGCAGACCGTGTCACTGGCCAACCCGGTGCTGCACATGGTCAACGCCTTCCGCTACGGCATTCTGGGCGTGTCGGATATCCGCATCAGCATTGCGCTGGCGTTCATGGTAGTGGCGAGTGTGCTGCTGTATGTTTTCTGTATTCGCTTGTTGGTGAGTGGGCGGGGTATGCGCCACTGATGGTTGGTTTCTCTCCGGGCCTGCTGGCCCGGTGGGGAATTCTGGTTATTTCTGGCTGGGGTGTAGCTTGGCCAGAGCAGCCTGAAACTCGGGGGATGGGCTAGCCCATTGTTCGCGGGGCAGGGGTTTGGACCATTCGATGATGTCGGGGTGGTCGAGGTCGGGAAGTGGGTAGAGCTTTTTGCGTTCCAGCAGATCGGCCAGTAATGTATTGAAGATAAGCAATTCGAATAAACCCTCCCGGAGCAGGGTTCTGAACCAGCCTTTACGCTTGGCAGCGTCGCGAAGATCGTCCAGATAGCTGGCCCAGACTCCCTTGGTACGGGCGAACTTGGCGGTGAGATCGCTTACGGCATCGGGACCCACCTCCATATACGTGCGCACGCACTCCCACAACGCCATGGCAGGTTTGCCGCCGCCGCAGGGGAAAACCATCGCAAAGTCCTGGTTTTTATCGGCGGTATCGGGATTTTCCAGGCTGATAAGTAACATGCCATGAGAGATACGTCCGCCTTGGGTTACGGTCGAAAACTCAGTGATGGTCGCTACAACGCTTTCCCAGGGGATGATCCGGTACTCGCCGTTTTTGTGCAGAAAACAGGCTTCGCGGCGTTGACGATTGAAACGCATGGGAAGAGGGGTGGGGCGCCTCAGGCCAATGATCAAAAATACAACAGATATGCAGGTCATGACAGCGCCAAACAACAATATCTCCCAGGCTATAGAAGAGGTTATGTAGCTTAGTGGTATTGCAAGTGCTAGACAAGATACTATTTGAAACCAGGCCAGTGCGGATGCCGTGCCGATGTTGTAGTTGTTTATGTCCAGAAATATATCATTTTTGCGCCATATGATATTAAGGCAGTCACTTGGCTTTTGCCCCGTGGGCAGAGGGAGGGGTGCCAGATAATCTTTTCGAGAGACGAGTGTCTTTTTAAAGGAGCCTGCGGGTGGCGTGCTCATTTTTTAGCCTTGGGTTGCAGGAATTTTGAACATTGTTGTTCGCCTAATCGATGCTCTATTACATTGTTCAGGATAAGTGTCTCATCGTTGCGTAATGGGATGACACCGCCCTTGGGCGTAAGGGTAAAAGACAAGCCCTCTTCGCCACCAATAAAGCGGTTTATTTGCAATAGTGAGGTGAGCGGTGAGCTGTATTTCACTCGAATGGAGACGTTTTGGGGTAGCGAGGCCAGTTTATAGGCAACTTTTTTAAATACTCCAGTGATACGCAGGCCCTGGCCTTCATCTGGAGGGATCCATTCACAATGGCTGTTTTCAAGCCAGTGAGTCCCCATGTCGCGTATCAAGTACGGCGGTGTATGCAGCCCGGGTTTGCGTCGTCGTTCCATCCACAACTCATAGTCAATAGGGTCGCCTATCAAAGAGATATCCAGGCGTACGCTGTTGGGCAGTGCGCCTGGCAAGTCAATGCTCACAGCCTCGACGTAGTGTTCATCCTGTAAGTAAAGGATCTTGCCTGAGTCAGGTTTTTCGGATTTTTCCTTGAAATTGACACGTGGTGAGTAAAGCAATACGAGCAGCTCATCCATCTCGTCTTTTTGTGCGCTCAGGGTGATGGGTGAAAGGTCGCCGGCTTTCTGTCTGGACCAGCAGCAATGATGTAAGAAATTCTGCAAAGGTGTTTTTTGAAAGAACCAGGCGACCAGATAGAGCCCGCCCATAAAGGCGATAACCCAGAATAAATAGGCCATCACGATCGTGAATCCAGCAATGGCGGCACTGGGGGTTATAACGCCTGTAATGGCGGCCATGGTGAAACCGAATCCTGCTGCTGCCTGGGCTGCATAAACAGCCATTTGGCCGCCTACTATGTTTTTCCGGAGCTTCAGCCAAGGGTCTACTGAATTGTGTGAGCTTTCAATTTGTTCTTGAATCGACTTGAATTCGTATCTTGCTGCCTCAAATGATAGAAGGCCTATGATGCCGCCAAATAATGGAGCGATGGGCATCTGTCTGGAAAGGGCTCTGTATTCCGATAGCCCGTACCCCTTTCGTACCACGTTATCCACAACCGCCATCAACGCCGCAGCGGTATACAACACTGCAGAAATAACATCATAGGTGCGTTGTTCACCCATCCTCTCGACGATGGATGCGTCATTGACATACCGACTGGCATTCCAGGTATTGAGCACCAACACAAGCAGCGGTGTCAGGCCCCCGCTGTTTTGTACAACCTTGCTATTAAGAATGTTAGCCGTATTGCCTTTACTGATAGCAAAGGCCGTGCTTCTTGCCCATTGCTCCAGTTCTTTAATTCCCTTGCCAAAGGCCTCAAAGACCATGAAGTTCTGGTCCTTGCTCCATTTGAAACCAATCTGCGCATTGGTCCTCGCAAAGACCATCATCCCTACCCAGCTTTCGCTCAGACGATCCAGTTTGCTTCGCAGCAGCAGTACTGCCGGGCTAAGCCGGTTGACCATGGTTACCCAGCGACTGTCATCGGCCATGACCCGCATATGCGCAAGCACCGGGTTGGCCGCTTCACCCAGTGCTTTGGACAAGGCAGCCTGGGTGTTGCTCAGGTTCTCGTCGCTCAGCGCTGCCATTATTTCGCCCAGGCGCGTTTCACTGTTGAGCGCGGCTTCCAGGCTCGGGCTCCAGGAGAAGAACAACTGTCGCAAGGCTCCGGGATCCTTGCTGCGCACATAGCCGGCATATTGTTCGGCGCCCTGGTTGTACAGGCATTGGGCGGTTAGGCAGCCTTCTGCCAGATCGTCCAGCCACTCACGGTGGTGGGCGTCGTCATAGTTCACAAACCACGTGCCGCTGTCATGACGCGCCAGGAAAATACCCCGGTCGGCATACAGCAGCTCATGACGTTCCTTGACGCGTTGGTAGTGGGCCGGTGCGGTTTCGTCCAGCCAGTTATTCATGGCGGGCAGGTCGATATTTTCATCGATCCTGCCACTGAACTTGCCTTTTCTCTGGTTGTAATCTTTCTGCTTTCGATAGCGCCGGACTTCTTTGTCGACGTCTTTATGCAGCTCAACAGGCAGGAATTTCGCCATCGGTAATTGCAACTGCCTGATCTGTTCCCGAATATTGGCCAGTTGCTGCTTGCCCTCGGTGGTCATCTGTACGGTTTGAGCATTGGCAAGGCGGGCTTCTTCGAAACGCAACGGTTCTGCTTGTGCATTGATGTCTAAAAGAACCTCTCCTTGTTCAGGCGTGAGGCCGAGGTTGCGTTCTACATAACGGTAATTGACCAGATTCGCCACCTCCGCCCCGTCCTCGGTCAACAAACTGCGCACAAATCCGCCCACCGTCAGGCGTATCTGGTTCTCGCCAATCCACTGCTGGTGACTGATTTCCAGATGGTCCTGTTCATGATCGATATCGCGCAGTACGCCCAGGTCATCGTCGAGGCAGGCGAACACCGCCCATAACCCTTGTGCCTCCTGCTTCGCCGACTGCAACCAGCCACGGGTGCGCAAGGCGTGCCAGTCGTGTGCACTCCAGTCGCCGGGAGGCGGGCGGTCCTTGGCGGCGCCTGCGTGTTTGGACATGACATAGTCGCGCTCACCGACCCAGTACAGGGCGTCGGTGTAAGCCTGAAGGGTTTCAGGTGTAGGGTTTTCGAGCATCTTTTCACGCAGGTCATAGGCTTGCTGGCGTTCGGTTTCGCCGTTGCGTTGATGGTCGCTGACCACGCCCCAGTGGTAGGTTTCCGGCATCAGTTCGGCGATGACCTGTTCGGTGGCTTCCAGCGGCGGGCAGTGGTCAGCCTGTAACTGGTTGGCCACCTCCGGCAGGTCAATCTGGCGCATGCGTTTTTGCCGGATGGCGGGTTGTGCCAGTTCTTGGCAGCGCGGCATATCGAGGGGGTACTCGGTGTACATCAGCCACGCCGGCTGGTGTTTGCTCAATGCGATACCGGTCTGGGTGCCGCGCTGGAGCCGGGTATCGTCGTCATCCAGCGCTTCGGGGTCCAGTTTGCCCTCGGCGCACACGCCGTAACGTTGCAGGGGGCCGGTGCCTTGCCACAGGTAGAGAAAGCCGGTACGCAACCTGCGTGCAGCCATCGAATGGCTTTTGGGCTGGACGCCCGGTTGGCAGCTCGGGTGGCTGGCGGCCTGCTCGGCCAGGGCATAGCGCACCGGCACCACAAAGATCTTGTCCTGGCTGGCCGCGCAGGCGGCAAGCGGGCTGTTGATGTCTAAATGAGGCTGCGCTTTGGCCGCCCGGTCGGCGTTGCTGAGGTTGATCAGGGCGGTTTCATTTGCGTCAATGCTCATGAGCGAGGCTCCTGGTCATGAATCAGTTGCAGGGTCAGTTCGCTTAACAGGCCATCCAGCCGTTGCGCGGGCGACAGACCTGCTGCTTCAAGAATCTTCCGATAGGCCTGATGGGTGGACTCATACGGAAAGTTCGCACCCAAATGCACATGCAGGCTGACCCAGCGAGTGACTTCGTCTTGCGTGCTGTAACCCTGGCGTCCGGCGCTGAGCTGGCAGGCCTGTGCCCACGCGTGTTGCGCAGCGTTATCAAGCCCATGCAAGGCGCTGGGGAAATACCGTTGGCAATGCTCGATCAGGTGTCGGTCGAATTGCTGGCGCTGTGCCTGGCCGAGGTGTTCGAGTTGGGCGGCGCTCAACTGCAGCCAGGGCGTGTGCGCATAACGCTGCCCTGGTGTCTGGCCGCTGCTGACAATCGACAGGTCGCTGCCGTCTTCGGCAGGCAAGCGGATCAACTGGATCGGGCCCATGGCCCGATCACGCTCGATGGGTTGCAGGCCTTGCAGCCATAGCCGGGCGATACGTGGATCGTGATAGCGAAAGAACGCGGTGACCTTACCTTCCAGGCTCACATGCACCAGGCTGCGCAAGTGATCGAGCAAGGCCGGCTCCGGAGCATCGGTTTCCAGCCAGATACCGGCGTGCATGCGCCACCGCTGAATAAACGAAAGTGCCAACTGGCTGCCCGGAACAACGGGTACCAGCAGCGGGCCGCAGTCAGCCAGTTCCGCATAGACTGTGGTCAGGTAAAGAGGATGGCAGGGCATGAATTGCCCAAGGCTCAGCAGGAACTGCGGCAGCTCGTCGATCTGCGCGCTGTCGAGCAGCAGGTACGTATTTCTCATGCTCCTGGCGCCCTGAGTTTCTGGCACACCGCGCACACCGGTGCTGCCTGTTGTGCGGCACTGCGAAAGGCTTGTTTTTGCATAGTGAGGGTCAGCGCCTGCAAGGCGGCTAGCGGGGTCGGTATCGCCGACAAGGCAGGCATGCCGACCAGTGCCGGACCGCCGGGAAGGATCGGGCTGCTGCTGAAAATGCCAGCCATGCTGATCTGCAGATGCTGGCCTCCAGCCTTGAGGGTGATACTGGCTCCGGCATCGATAATCAGGTTGGCCCCCGATTTGAGGTGGACCTGCTGGCCCGCTTCGATGGCCAGCACCTGTCCTGCGCGGGTGTAACTATTGCTCTCGATATGCAGGTAATCGTCAGCCTTCAAGTGGGTTTTGCGATCCGCCGTTACCGTGCACCGGGCTTCGCCTTCCAGTTGGCTGATGCTATTGCCCTTGATGGTCTCCAGCCGGTCTTTGCCGACTTCAAGGCGGCTGTCGTTGTTGACCTTCTGTTCCAGATCGCGCTGTGCGTGCAGGTAGATCAACTCCTGACCGGTACGGTCTTCGATGTGCAGTTCGTTGTAGCCGGTGCCTTTGGGCGTGCTGCGGCTGCGAAACACGCTGCGGGTCTTGTTCGCTGGCAGCGGGTAGGGCGCAGGGTTGATGCTGTTGGGAAAGCAGCCGCTGATCACCGGCTGATCGGGATCGCCCTCCAGAAAGGTCACCAGTACTTCCATGCCGATGCGCGGAATGGTGACGCTGCCATGCGTGTCGCCCGCCCAGTTGGACGCCACCCGCAGCCAGCAACTGCTGTCGGCGTCGTATTGACCGTGGCGGTCCCAGTGAAACTGCACTTTGACTCGGCCGAATTGATCGCAATGAATCTCTTCGCTGGCCGGACCTGTTACCCGTGCGGTCTGGCTGCCGAGTATCCGGGGTCGAGGGTGGTTCAGTGCCGAGCGAAAGAAGGTATCCCAAGGCGTGGCGGTGAAGCGGTTGCGGTAGCCCTGGCTGAAGCCGTGGCGGTCATCGATGTGGGTGAGGTTTTCTTCCAGCACCCGAGGTTGCTTGCCCTGGTGCTCGACACGATTCAACAGCCATTCGGCGTTCCATTCCTGTCGCGGGTGGTCGCGCAGGGTCATGAAATGGCCGCTGAGCAGTTTCGGGTGATCGCTACTGCCTTCGACCTGGCAATAATCGATACGGCTGCGCTCCAGAGCGCGCTGGGTCAAGGGCTTGCCGCGCTCTTCGCCGCTGAAACCGCCGGGGTAGCGGTAGTCCTCAAGGTCTGGCTGAACAATTGCCGGGTCCGCGGGGGACTTGTATTCCAGTTGCCGGCTGGCTTTCTGAAAGTCGTAGTCGCGCCGAGTGGCGCGGCTGCTGCGTGCTTGCAGGCGCATGCTCAGTTGCTGGATCACGGTTTCGTCTGCCTGCGCGCCGCTGGGCGGGTGGTAACGGACGGGCAAGGCCAGTTTGCGAAACATGCTCTGGTGGTCGGCAAAGATCAGCGTGTGCTGCTCACGGCTGTGTTCAAAGTGGTAATGCAGGCCTTCTTCTTCACACAGGCGCTGAATGAAGTGCAGGTCGCTTTCGGCGTACTGCACGCAATATTCCCGCGCCTTATAGCGGCCTGCGAGCCTGAACTGGCACGTGTTACTGAACAGCCCGTGTTCCTTGAGAACCGCCTCGATGATTTGCTGGACGGTCTTTTTCTGGAAGATGCGTTGATTGACCCGGTGCTGCAGATAACTCAGCCGTGGTACGAGTGTCAGGCTGTAGTGGGCCAGGCGTCTGCCACTGTCTTTTTGCACGATGTGCTGGATCTGGCCGTGAATGCCTGCGCCGTCGCGCTCGAAGGTCAGGAACGCCAGTTGGTGCAACAGTGATGGCAGGTCCAGTCGCGGGCGTTCGCTGACCAGTTCGACGTTGAATCGGTAAGGCTGGCTGATGGCTTCTTCGCCGTCGAAAGACAGCACCTGAAAGTCATGGCTTGAGTCCTTGAGGAGCAGGCTGAAATGACCGTCGGTGGTGAGCATGTGTGTGTCCCTGTCAGTCGTTGCAGCAAAGACCCACGAGGCTAGCCATTTACCGTGCAGAAAAAAGCAGGGCATTTCTTCAGGGGCTGTAAGAAAAGGGCTGTGTAGCGAGGGGATTTTTGCCGCTAAAACGCTGCAACACTCCGCCGCTGCGCCACCCGTTTTTGAGGTCCATCCTGTGCGGCTTTCCCGTCTTGAGGAATGCTCATGCGCACAGGGATGGTCGCGCTTGCACTGGGTCTGTTGACCTTGCGTTTCTTGCCGGCATTGCCGCCGGTCTGGCTGTTGCTGCTCATGCCGTTGCTGGCCTTGATGCTGTTGCCCTGGCGTACCTACCCGCTGGCGATGTGGTTGCTGGGTTTGAGCTGGGCGTGCGTGTCGGCGCAATCGGCGCTGGATGACCAGCTGTTGCCTAGACTCGATGGCCAGACGCTATGGTTGCAGGGTGAGGTGGTTGGGCTGCCGAGTGACAGGGACGGGGTCATGCGTTTCGAACTCAAGGATGCCGATTCACGGCGGGCGCGGTTGCCAAAGCGTATTCGGATGAGCTGGCATGGCGGGCCTCAGGTGCGCAGTGGTGAGCGTTGGCGCCTGGCGGTCAAGCTGCGGCGCCCTGACGGGCTGGTCAACCCCGGTACATTCGATTACCAGGCCTGGCTGCTGGCGCGGCGTATCGGTGCGAGCGGCACGGTGGTCGACGGACAGTTATTGGCGCCGGGGCATTCGGCCTGGCGTGAGGCTATTCGTCAGCGGCTGCTGGCGGTGGACGCTCAGGGCCGTGAGGGCGGGCTGGCGGCGTTGGTGCTCGGCGATGGTGCCGGGTTGTCGAGCGACGACTGGCAGGTACTGCAAGAGACCGGCACCGTACATCTGCTGGTGATCTCGGGCCAGCATGTGGGGTTGCTGGCCGGCGCGGTGTACTTCCTGATTGCCGCGTTGGCTCGCTGGGGGTTGTGGCCGCGTGCCTTGCCATGGTTGCCGTGGGCATGCGGCCTGGCCTTTGCGGCGGCATTGGGGTATGGGCTGCTGGCGGGGTTTGAAGTGCCGGTGCGCCGCGCCTGTGCGATGGTCGCCATGGTGCTGTTGTGGCGTTTGCGTTTTCGCCATCTGGGGCTGATCTGGCCGTGGCTGGTGTCGCTCAATCTGGTGCTGGTCTTTGAGCCGCTGGCCAGCCTGCAACCGGGCTTCTGGCTGTCGTTCGCGGCAGTGGGCGTGCTGATTCTGGCGTTTGGCGGGCGGCTGGGCGGGTGGCGCTGGTGGCAGGCCTGGACCCGTGCGCAGTGGCTGATCGCGACTGGCTTGTTGCCTTTCTTGCTGGCACTGAACCTGCCAGTCAGTCTCAGTGGACCGTTCGCCAACCTGTTGGCGGTGCCTTGGGTCAGCCTGATCGTTTTGCCGCTGGCTTTGCTGGGCACGCTGCTATTGCCGTTGCCCGGCGTCGGCGAGTCTTTGCTGTGGCTGGCAGGTGGTGCCTTGCAGGTGTTGTTCGTGTTTCTGGGCTGGCTGGCCGTACAGGCGCCGGCCTGGCTGCCGGCGACCCTGCCGTGGTGGGCCTGGGCTTTGAGCCTGCTCGGTGCGCTGCTGTTATTGTTGCCCACGGGGTTACCCATGCGCCTGCTGGGCTGGCCGTTGCTGCTGTTGTGCGTGTTTGCACCGGCCGAGAAGATCCCGCACGGGCAGGTTGAAGTGTTGCAACTGGATGTCGGGCAAGGGCTGGCGATTCTGTTGCGCACCCGCGATCACAGCCTTCTATATGACGCAGGGCCTGCCGCGGCAGGGGTCGATCTGGGCGAGCGAGTGGTGTTGCCAGTGCTGCGCAAAGCCGGGGTGCGTCAGTTGGACCTGATGCTGATCAGTCATGCGCATGCCGACCATGCCGGTGGCGCGCTGGCGGTTCAGCGTGGCGTACCCGTCAAGCAGGTGCTGAGCGGTGAAGCCGAGGCCTTGCCGCCGTTATTGGCGGCAAGGCCTTGTCGCAATGGTGAGCGCTGGCAATGGAACGGGGTCAGTTTCGCGACCTGGCGCTGGGACGATGCCCGCAGCAGCAACGAGTCTTCATGTGTGCTGAGTGTCGAGGCGAGCGGTGAGCGGTTGTTGCTCACCGGTGATATCGAGTCAGGTGCCGAGCGTGCCCTGCTGACGGCCGACTTTGAGCTACAGGCGCATTGGTTACAGGCGCCACACCATGGCAGTCGTACTTCATCTTCACGGCGGTTGCTGGAGCGTGTTGCCCCCGAAGGCGTGCTGGTTTCCCGTGGCAGGCACAACAATTTTGGCCACCCGCACCCTGTGGTAAAGGCGCGTTACAAGGCGCTGGGGATTGTCATGTACGACAGTGCAGAAGCAGGGGCAATCGGTTTGCGCCTGGGGACTTTCGGCCAGCCAGAGGCCGCGCGCGCGCAGCGGCGCTGGTGGCGAGACTGATACGTCGATACCTGACATCGGTCGTGTTAGAGTGGCGCCAATTTTTCAGGGGGGGACGGCACTGTGTGGGAACTGGTCAAATCCGGCGGCTGGATGATGCTGCCGATCATTTTGAGTTCGATCGTCGCAGCCGGCATCATTATCGAGCGCCTCTGGACGCTGCGCAGCAGCCGGATCACTCCGCCGCATCTGCTGGGACAGGTGTGGCAATGGATTCAGGAAAATAAACTCGACGGCGAAAAACTCAAGCAGTTGCGCGCCGACTCGCCGCTGGGTGAAATCCTTGCAGCGGGCCTGGCCAACTCCAAACATGGTCGCGAGATCATGAAGGAGAGCATCGAAGAGGCGGCCGCACGCGTTATCCATGAACTGGAGCGCTACCTGAGTGCGCTGGGGTCGATCGGTGCCATGGCGCCGCTGCTCGGTTTGCTGGGTACCGTGCTGGGCATGATCGACATCTTCGCCTCGTTCAACGCGACAGGCACCGCCGGCAACGCCGTGGTCCTGGCCGGCGGTATTTCCAAGGCGCTGATCTGTACCGCTTCGGGCCTGATGGTCGCTATCCCGACGATTTTCTTCCATCGCTTCCTGCAAGGCCGGGTCGACGAACTGGTGGTCGGTATGGAGCAACAGGCTATTCGTCTGGTTGAAGTGGTGCAGGGTGATCGCGAAGTCGACCTGGTCGATGCGCCGGTCGATCTCAAGTCGCTGGCCAAGACCGGGGGCAAGAGAAAGTGAAGTTCCGTCGCCGCAAACAGCGCGACATCATCGACATCAATCTGGTGGCGTTGATCGATGTGGTGTTCATCCTGTTGCTGTTCTTCATTCTGACCACCACGTTTACCCGTGAGACTCAACTGCGTGTCGACCTGCCACAGGCGGTGACCGGGGCCTCGAACGATGACGCTGCGCGCAAGCAGGTGGACATCGCGATCAATGCCGACGGGATCTTTTCGGTGAACAACCAGTTGCTGCCCAGCAACGATCTGGCCAGCCTGATCGATGCCCTGCAGCGTGAGTCGGCCGGTGACACCAGCCTGCCACTGTCGATCAGTGCCGATGGCAAGACCCCACATCAAGCGGTGGTCACGGCCATGGATGCGGCCGGCAAGCTGGGGTTCAGCCATTTGCGCATGACGACCGTTCAGGCCGCTTCAGCTAATTGATGGCGGCTAACTGATGACGCTTTCCGGCCGTCTGCTTGCCGCCTGGTATGGCGGGCATCCGGCGCTGACGCTGTTGCGGCCGCTGGAGTGTCTGTATCGCCGAGTGGTCAATGCCAGGCGGGCGCGCTTTCTGGCCGGTGAGGGGACGATCTACAAGGCGGCAGTGCCCGTCGTGGTGGTGGGTAACATTACCGTTGGCGGCACCGGCAAGACGCCGTTGATCCTGTGGTTGATCGAGCACTGTCGTGCGCGGGGCCTGAGGGTTGGTGTGGTCAGCCGCGGTTACGGCGCCAAGCCGCCGAGTTTTCCGTGGCGGGTGCGTGCTGAACAAAGCGCTGCCGAGGCCGGTGACGAACCTTTGCTGATCGTGCAGCGCACCGGCGTGCCGCTGGTGATCGACCCGGATCGCGGGCGCGCCGTGCAGGCGCTGCTCGACACTGAACCTCTGGACCTGATCCTTTCCGACGACGGCATGCAGCATTACCGCCTGGCCCGTGATCTGGAACTGGTACTGATCGACGCCGCGCGCGGGTTGGGCAATCGCCGCTGTTTGCCGGCCGGCCCCCTGCGTGAGCCGGTCGAGCGCCTGCAAAGCGTCGATGCGCTGCTTTATAACGGTGCCCAGGCCGATCGTGAGGATGGCTTTGCCTTTACCCTCAAGCCTTCGGCGCTGGTCAATCTGCGCACCGGTCAACGGGTCGGCGTGGAGCATTTCCCACCGGGGCAAGCGCTGCATGCGGTGGCCGGTATCGGCAACCCGCAACGTTTCTTCAACACCCTTGAAGGGCTAGACTGGCGGCCTGTGGCGCATGCCTTCGCCGACCATGCTGTATTCGATGCGCAGGTACTGAGCTTTACACCTGCGCTGCCGTTGGTCATGACCGAGAAGGATGCGGTGAAATGCCGGTCCTTCGCCGCCGAAGACTGGTGGTATCTGGCCGTGGACGCCAAGCCCTCCACGGCATTCGTCAGCTGGTTCGATGAGCAGCTGGCACATCTTATTAAATGACGGGATCTTCCATGGATACCAAACTGCTCGACATCCTCGCCTGCCCGATCTGCAAGGGACCTCTTAAACTCAGCGCCGACAAGACCGAGTTGATCAGCAAGGGCGCAGGCCTGGCCTACCCGATTCGTGACGGCATCCCGGTGATGCTCGAAAGCGAGGCACGTACCCTGACTGCCGAGGAGCGTCTGGAAAAATGACAGCGTCCTTTACCGTCGTCATTCCGGCCCGTTTCGGCTCCAGCCGTTTTCCCGGTAAACCGCTCAAGACCATTGCCGGCAAGCCGATGGTTCAGCATGTCTGGGAGCAAGCTCGCAAAAGCAGTGCCGAGCGGGTGGTCGTGGCCACCGATGACGCGCGTATCGCCGAGGCCTGCCAAGGCTTTGGTGCCGAAGTCTTGCTGACCCGTGAGGATCACAATTCCGGCACTGACCGTCTGGCCGAAGTGGCCGGCAAGCTGGGCCTGGCGGCAGATGCGATCGTGGTCAACGTGCAAGGTGACGAGCCATTGATTCCGCCAGCACTTATCGATCAGGTCGCGGCCAACCTGGCGGCGCACCCTGAAGCCGGTATTTCTACCCTGTCCGAGCCGATTGAAGACGTTGCCAGCCTGTTCAATCCCAATGTGGTCAAGGTGGCGACCGACATCAACGGCCTGGCCCTGACGTTCAGTCGTGCGCCGCTGCCCTGGGCGCGCGATGCACTGGCGGCCAGCCGCGATGTACTGCCGCAAGGCGTACCGTATCGTCGGCACATCGGTATCTATGCGTACCGTGCGGGCTTTCTGCATGACTTTGTCGCGTGGGGACCATGCTGGCTGGAAAACACCGAGTCTCTGGAGCAGTTGCGAGCACTCTGGCACGGCGTGCGTATTCACGTGGCCGACGCTGTCGAAGCACCGCCGGCCGGTGTGGACACCCCTGAAGACCTGGAGCGCGTGCGGCGCTTGCTGGAGGGCTGATGAGTCTTGACGTGCGCCCGGCGGTGTCTCTCAAACCGTTCAACAGTTTTGCCGTTGATGTGCAGGCGCAGCTGTTCGCGGAAGCTCATGACGACGATCAGGTGCGCCAGGCGCTGGCCCGGGCCCGTGAGTTGCAGGTGCCGTTGCTGGTGATCGGTGGGGGCAGCAACCTGTTGCTGAGCGCTGATGTGCAGGCGCTGGTGTTGCGCATGGCCAGTCGTGGTGTGCGCATAGTCAGCGATGGGCCGCAGCAGGTCGTGGTCGAGGCCGAGGCTGGCGAGCCTTGGCATCCGTTTGTGCAGACTTGCTTGCAGATGGGGCTGGCGGGGCTGGAAAACCTCAGCCTGATCCCCGGCACGGTCGGTGCAGCACCGATGCAGAACATCGGTGCGTACGGGGTCGAGATCAAGGATGTGTTCCACAGCCTGATCGCGCTGGAGCGTGAAACCGGTGAACTGCACGCGTTTTCTTTGCAGCAGTGCCGGTTCGGCTATCGCGACAGCGTCTTCAAGCGCAATCCCGGGCGCTGGATCATCTTGCGGGTGCGCTTTACCTTGAGCCGCGAGGCTCATCTGCACCTTGAATATGGTCCGGTACGTCAGCGCCTGAGTGAGCTGGGCATCGACCAGCCGACGCCACTGGATGTCAGTCGGGCGATCTGTTCTATTCGTAGCGAGAAGCTTCCCGATCCTGCCGTATTGGGCAATGCCGGCAGTTTCTTCAAGAATCCGCAGGTTTCTGCTGAGCAGGCCGATGCCCTCAAGCTGCGTTATCCGCAACTGGTGGCTTATCCACAGGCCGATGGCCAGGTGAAGCTGGCGGCAGGCTGGTTGATCGAGCAGGCCGGCTGGAAGGGCTTTCGCGAGGGCGATGCGGGCGTGCATCGGTTACAGGCGCTGGTGCTGGTCAACTATGGCGCGGCCACTGGCGTGCAACTGTTGAATCTGGCGCAGCGTATCCAGGCCGATATCGTCGAGCGTTTCGGGGTCAGCCTGGAGATGGAGCCCAACCTGTATTAAGCCCGCGCGGCTTGATCGGCAGGTGGCAAGCCGGGGTCGATGCCGGTCATGGCAATCGACTCATCCCAGAGTCGTCGTGCGAGTGCGGGGTCTTGCGCCTTCGCCGAGCGTGACGCTTCGCCTGAAACACCTCTTGCCTCACCCAAACCGGTCGGTCCGTAATAAGCGCCAGGCGTTACCGCACCGGTGGCGGCTTGCAGCGCCGGCAAGGCGCCTTTTTCTGCGGTGTTGAGAAACCACCTGACCAGCGGGCCGAAGAACTGCATGGGGCCCATGAAGCGTCCCAGTTCCGTAGCGGCGATGCCTGGATGACAACCCAGTGCCGTGACATTTGAGTGTGCCGCGCGCAGGCGTCGGTCCAGCTCGAAAAAGAACAGTGCATTGGCCAGCTTGCTGGCGCCATAGCGTGTCATCCGGTTATAGCTTTTTTCGGCATTCAGATCGTTCCAGTCGATGCTGGCGCCCCGGTGCGCGATGCTTGAGGTCGTCACGATGCGTGAGCCTGGGGTTTCGCTCAGCTTTGGCAGCAACAGGGCAGTCAGGGCAAACGTGCCCAGGTGATTGACGCCGAGCTGCAGCTCAAAACCCTGTCGGGTGCGCATCAAGGGCGGCGTCATCACGCCGGCGTTATTGATAAGCCCATCGAGGCGGGGTTCAGTGGCCACTTTTGTGGCTGTTGCCTGGAGGCTGGATAGATCGGCAAGGTCCAGCGCGATATACGTCAGATCAGCCTGCGGGTGGATGGCCTTGATACGCTGGATTGCTTGTTCGGCCTTGGCCTGGTCGCGGCAGGCAAGCAAGACACGTGCGCCACGTGCAGCCAGTGCGCGGGTGATCTGATAGCCCAATCCGGTATTGGCGCCAGTGACCATAAAGCATTTGCCAGACTGGTCCGGCACATCGGTTTCAGTGAAGCCTTTTAAAGCAATGGGCATGGTGATTCTCTCGTTGAGGCTATGGCCATGAATCACAGACAAAAAAAGCCCCGCCTGCTTACACAGGCGGGGCTTTTTTATCGGGACGATCAGACCAGCGGTTTGCTTTCGCGGCTGTCTTCCTCAGTCAGGGCCTGCTGAGGTGCGGTCTGTTCGACCTTTTCCTCAGTGGTGCTCTGAGCAGGTGCTGCTTCGGTTACAACCAGCGGTTCTACGGCTGGTGCTTCGATTGCCGCATTTTCAACGACAGGAGCTTCTACGGCAGGTGCCTCGACCGGTGCCGCTGGGGCTGCCTGGTTTTCGGCCTCGAGACGACGACGCTCTTCTTCTTCGCGCTTGCGGCGACGCACTTCACGTGGGTCATTAGGGGCGCGGCCCGAACTGCTGACCGGCAGGGCCGGTACTTCTACAGCTACGGGGGCTGCAGGCGCTTCGACAGCCGGCGCTTGCACGACTGGCGCTTCAACGACGGGCGCCTCGACAACCGGTGCTTCAACTGCCGGGGCTTCAACGATCGGCGATTCAACCACCGGCGCTTCGGCGATGACGGCCGGTGCCTCAGTCGCTTCAGGCTCTGCCTGGGCGACAGGTACGCTCAGCTCGGCAGACTCGGTTGCCGGAGCGTCAGTTTCTGCTACCGCCTCGACCGGAGCTTCAACGTGTGGCGTTGGCTCTGGTGTCGGTGTAAAGCGTGCTGCTGGCTGGTCGTCGGCGATGACGATCGGTGCCGGTGCCTCGCTGGCCAGTTCGACTTCTGGAGCGGCCGGGCTTGCAGGTACAGGCTCGGTGCTTTCGACAGCCGGGGCTTCAACGACAGCCGGAGCTGTTTGTGCGGCAGGTGCAGCAGGGACTTCGCTGGTAATCGTCTCGACAGCAGGTGCTTCAACGGTTTCGGCTGGAGCGTCTGCGGTGGCAGGTGCTACGGCTTCAGGGGCGTTGGCAACCACTTGTGCAGCAGGCTCGATGGCCTGGGCAGGGGTTTCGCTGGCGCGTTCGGCTTGCTGATTGGCATCGGCTTCGGCCGGGGCGCTGAGCACGCCGCCTGCAACGGCTGCTGTAACGACCAGGCCGGCGGCCACGGCGTCGCTGTGTTCATCGTTGCCAGCTTCTTCGCTGCCTTCGATGATGTTGCCGTTGGCATCGCGTTGACGCTCGCGACGGTTGCTGCGACGACGCTGGCCACGGGAGCGACGACGAGGGCGATCGCCGTCGTTGCCATCCTGTTGGTCGTCGTGCGCCTGGTCTTCAGCGTTCAGTGCTTCTTCTTCACCTGCAGCAGTGTCCTGCTCGACGCGTGGTTGACGCTCTTCACGCGGCGCACGTGGCTGGCGCTCTTCGCGTGGCGCGCGCTCCGGGCGTTCTTCACGTACGGCCGGTGTATCGGCGGCGGGTGCCTCTACCGTGCTGGCTGCCAGAGCTGCAGCTACAGGGGCGGCATCCAGCGGCTCGCGCAGTTCACGCACACGCTCTTCGCGCGGTTTGCGATCACGAGAGTTGCGCTCTTCGCGCGGGGCGCGGGCCGGACGTTCTTCACGCGGTGCAGTGTCTTCGCGAGGTTCGCGTGGTGCGCGTTCTTCACGAGGTGCGCGCTCTTCGCGCGGTGCACGTTCTTCGCGTGGGGCTCGCTCTTCACGCGGAGCACGTTCTTCGCGAGGCGCACGCTCTTCGCGTGGAGCGCGTTCGGCGCGTTCTTCGCGTGGTTTGCGCTCTTCGTCGCGACGGTTGTTGCGACCACGGCTCTGCTGACGGCCATTACGGCGTTCGTCGTTGCGCGCCGGGCGCTCGGTGCTGGCCGGTTTTTCGGCAGCGACCGGAGCGACAGGTTCAGGCTTGCTGGTGGCGAACAGGCTGACCAGCGACTTCACCAGGCCCTTGAACAGGCTGGGTTCGTGCGCCGGTACCGGTGCGGCGACCGGAGCCGGTGCTGCTTCTTCGGCAGGAACCGGAGCGTTGGCACGAGCCGGTGCGGTCTTGACCGCAGCTTCCTGGCGAACCAGGGTGCGGGTGGCGCTGACCTGCGGCACGACGTCTTCGACTTCAGCGGCGGCTGCAGCGATTTCGTAGCTGGTGTTGATGTTGGCGTCCGGGTTGTCGTCACGCAGGCGCTGCACTTCGAAGTGCGGCGTTTCGAGGTGATCGGTCGGCAGGATGACGATGCGGGCGCGGGTACGCAGTTCGATCTTGGTGATCGAGTTACGTTTTTCGTTGAGCAGGAAGGCTGCAACCGGAATCGGCACCTGGGCGCGGACTTCGGCGGTGCGGTCTTTCAGGGCTTCTTCTTCGATCAGGCGCAAAATGGCCAGCGACAGCGATTCGACGTCACGGATGATGCCGGTGCCGTTGCAGCGTGGGCAGACGATACCGCTGCTTTCACCCAGCGAAGGACGCAGGCGCTGACGGGACATTTCCAGCAGGCCGAAGCGCGAGATACGGCCGACCTGAACGCGGGCGCGGTCGGCTTCGAGGCATTCGCGGACTTTTTCTTCGACGGCGCGCTGGTTCTTGGCCGGCGTCATGTCGATGAAGTCGATGACGATCAGGCCGCCAATGTCACGCAGACGCAGTTGGCGGGCGATTTCTTCGGCCGCTTCCAGGTTGGTCTGCAGGGCGGTTTCTTCGATGTCGCTGCCTTTGGTGGCGCGCGCCGAGTTGATGTCGATCGACACCAGGGCTTCGGTCGGGTCGATCACGATCGAGCCGCCGGACGGCAGTTCGACCACGCGCTGGAAGGCGGTTTCGATCTGGCTTTCGATCTGGAAGCGGTTGAACAGCGGCACGCTGTCTTCGTACAGTTTGATCTTGCTGGCGTACTGCGGCATGACCTGGCGGATGAAGGTCAGGGCTTCTTCCTGGGCCTCGATGCTGTCGATCAGCACTTCGCCGATGTCCTGGCGCAGGTAATCGCGAATCGCGCGGATGATCACGTTGCTTTCCTGATAGATCAGGAACGGCGCAGAGCGATCCAGCGAGGCTTCTTTGATGGCGGTCCACAGTTGCAGCAGGTAATCGAGGTCCCACTGCATTTCTTCGCTGCTGCGGCCAAGGCCCGCAGTGCGCACGATCAGGCCCATGTCGGCCGGAGCGATCAGGCCGTTGAGGGCTTCGCGCAGTTCGTTGCGCTCTTCGCCTTCGATACGGCGCGAGATGCCGCCGGCACGCGGGTTGTTGGGCATCAGCACCAGGTAACGGCCGGCCAGGCTGATGAAGGTGGTCAGGGCGGCGCCCTTGTTGCCACGTTCTTCTTTTTCGACCTGAACGATGACTTCCTGGCCTTCGCTCAGGACGTCCTTGATGTTGACCCGGCCTTCAGGGTTTTTCTTGAAGTATTCGCGGGAAATTTCTTTTAGGGGCAGAAAGCCGTGGCGCTCGGAGCCGAAGTCGACAAAGGCGGCCTCAAGGCTGGGTTCGATGCGAGTGATGCGGCCCTTATAGATGTTGGCCTTTTTCTGCTCGCGTGCACCGGACTCGATGTCCAGATCGTAGAGGCGCTGGCCGTCTACCAGGGCAACACGCAACTCTTCGGGTTGAGTTGCGTTAATCAGCATTCTTTTCATGTAGTACCGTCGGTTTCCGGGCTGCCGGAAACGGCGTTCGGCACACACGACTTCTCACGGTCGGTGTCAGAGCACGTCAGGAGTGCCGAAGCGCTCCAGTTTCTGGCGAGGATCCCGGCCAACAGGGCCGGAAAGTCGCGGCGACGTTTCCTGTTTGCTGTGGTGACATAAGACACCCAGTCAGCAAAAGCTTGATCAGGAGGAGGAATCGGCCATCGGTAGCGGACGAGATGAAGCGTCTTTGAACAGCGTTGTTGCTACACAGTCCGATGGTCGTGCATCTCCGCCCTACACGTATCCCTGATAATTCGGGTGCTGCCGCGCGCAGAATCCGCAGCGGGTTGGCATTTACCGCGATCTTCCCGTGGAAGGTCGCGCATCATGGCTCGAGGCGTAGTTCGTAAGGCTTCGCTCAAAGCGCCCGGAAGCGACTGCACCTTGTGAACTGGCCGTGGGTTCTTCGCTCGGGAAGGCGAGTGTTGACTCAGCGATCCGGCGTATTACAGGCCTCATGTCACCTGCGCTCGTTACATTTCCAGGGGGCTTTGTTGTCACCTAAGCCTTGCAGGGCGGCCTCCCGCCCTGTGAATTGCGTTGGTCAGGGCCGGTTGTCAACCGTTTGTCCGCTGTCCGGCCGCTTTTGGCGGCGTTCGCGACTATAGCAGCAATCATTAAGTGCTTCAAATCCATAAAAAATTGTTATCATTCGCGGCATGACGAATATTGCCCCCCCAACCCCCGGCATCCAGCTGGTCGAGGTTGCCCCGGAACTTGCCGGCCAACGTATTGATAACTTCCTGATCACGTACCTCAAGGGCGTGCCCAAGACCTTGATCTACCGCATCGTGCGCAAAGGCGAAGTGCGGGTGAACAAGGGGCGGACCAAGCCCGAGTACAAATTGCAGGCGGGCGACATCGTGCGCATTCCGCCGGTGCGGGTGCCTGAGCGCGACGAGCCAGTGCCGGTGGCGCAGGCGTTGTTGCAGCGCCTGGAAGCGTCGATTGTCCATGAAGATAAAGGGCTGATCGTGATCAACAAGCCTGCCGGCATCGCCGTGCATGGCGGCAGCGGCCTGAGCTTTGGCGTCATCGAGGCGTTTCGCCAGTTACGCCCCGATGCCAAGGAGCTGGAGCTGGTCCATCGTCTGGATCGCGACACTTCCGGCCTGCTGATGATTGCCAAGAAGCGCAGCATGCTCCGCCATCTGCACGAGGCCTTGCGCGGCGATGGCGTCGACAAGCGCTACATGGCGCTGGTGCGCGGCAACTGGCCGGCCAGTTGCAAGCAGGTGCGGGCGCCGTTGCTCAAGAGCAACTTGCGTTCGGGCGAGCGCATGGTCGAAGTCAACGACGAGGGTAAGGAAGCCTTGACGCTGTTCAAGGTGCTGCGTCGTTTCGGTGATTTTGCCACCATGGTCGAGGCCAGGCCGGTCACCGGTCGTACTCACCAGATTCGTGTGCACACCCTGCATGCCGGGCACGCGATTGCCGGTGACTCCAAATACGGTGACGAGGATTTCACCCGCGAGATTCGCGACCTGGGCGGCAAGCGGCTGTTTTTGCATGCCTACATGCTCAATGTGCCGCTGCCCGATGGTGGCTCTCTTCAATTGCAGGCTCCCGTCGATGAGGTGTGGGCCAAGACCGTGGAGCGTTTGAGTGCGCCGTGACTATGACCTGCTGATCTTCGACTGGGACGGCACCCTGGCCGACTCCATCGGCCGTATCGTTGAGTCCATGCGCGCAGCCGCTATCACTGGCGACATGCCGGTGCGTGATGATGCGGCGATCAAGGGCATCATCGGTCTGGGGCTTCCTGAGGCCATTCGTACGCTGTACCCGGATATTTCCCCCAATGCACTGCTGGATTTTCGCCAGCGCTATGCCGACAGCTATATGGCCATGGATCAGGTGGCTTCACCGCTGTTCGACGGTGTGCTGGAGTCGATGCAGGTGTTTCGTGAGCAGGGCTACCGTCTGGCGGTCGCGACCGGCAAGGCTCGGCGCGGGCTGGATCGGGTGCTGGGGGCGCATGGCTGGCTTGAGTATTTCGATATCACCCGGGCTGTCGACGAGACGGCCAGCAAGCCTGATCCGTTGATGCTGCACCAGATCATGGCGCATTGTGATGTTGCGCCCGAGCGCTCGCTGATGATTGGTGACGCTTCGTTCGATCTGTTGATGGCACGCAATGCCGGTATGGATTCGGTGGCGGTGGGTTATGGTGCGCAATCGCTGGACTCGCTGCGCGAATACGGGCCGCGGTTGGCTATCGAGCATTTTTCCGAGCTGCGTACCTGGCTGGATGGACGTGGTAATTAGTTTTCGCAGGTGGGGTGAATGAGCTATGTCTGACCAATGGAAGGCGCCGTCGCTGGAAAAAGACGCGGCGCCGGAAGATGCCAAGAGCTGGAAGTTGCTGGAGAAAACCCTGCTGGCAAGTGTTCAGGAGCAGCGTCGAAGCCGGCGCTGGGGTATTTTTTTCAAGTTTCTGACGTTTGCCTATCTGTTCACGGCCTTGCTGCTGTTTGTGCCTTTGTTTGGCGACAAGAAAGCGTCGAGTAAAGGCGATCATACGGCGCTGGTCGAAATTCAGGGCATGATCGCCGACAAGGAGTCGGCCAGTGCCGACAACATCGTCGGCAGCCTGCGAGCGGCTTTCGAAGACAGCAAGACTCGTGGCGTGATCCTGCGCATCAACAGTCCAGGCGGCAGCCCTGTGCAGTCGGGTTATGTGTACGACGAGATTCGTCGTTTGCGTGCCGAGAAGCCGGCCATCAAGGTCTATGCGGTAATTTCCGACCTGGGCGCTTCGGGGGCTTACTACATTGCCA
The DNA here is from genome assembly GCF_054589175.1 of Pseudomonas sp. 3A(2025). Classification (NCBI taxonomy): domain Bacteria; kingdom Pseudomonadati; phylum Pseudomonadota; class Gammaproteobacteria; order Pseudomonadales; family Pseudomonadaceae; genus Pseudomonas; species Pseudomonas sp. 3A(2025). The sequence goes on from NZ_BAAILM010000095.1 coordinate 394,867, forward strand.
GTGCGGCCGATCAGATTTACGCCGACAAGGCCAGCCTTGTCGGTTCTATCGGGGTCACGGCGGCGGGCTTCGGCTTTGTCGGGGTCATGGAAAAGCTCGGTGTCGACCGGCGTACCTACACCTCGGGCGAGCACAAGGCGTTTCTCGATCCGTTCCAGCCGCAGAAGGCTGACGAAACTCAATTCTGGCAAGAAGTGCTGGCCACCACGCATCGCCAGTTCATTGCCAGCGTGAAGCAGGGGCGTGGTGATCGTCTGAAGGACAAGGAGCATCCCGAGCTGTTCTCCGGTCTGGTGTGGACCGGCGAGCAGGCTGTCGGGCTGGGGCTGGTCGATGGGCTGGGCAGCTCCAGCTATGTGGCTCGTGAGGTGATCGGTGCCAAGGATATCGTCGACTACACGATTCAGGAGTCGCCGTTTGACCGGTTCTCCAAGAAGCTGGGCACCAGCATTGCCGAGCGTCTGGCGATGTGGGCCGGTTTCACCGGACCCACCTTGCGCTGATTTCAGGGAAGGTTGACGCCTTCCTTTATCAGCATGTCCACCAGTCGAATCAAGGGCAGGCCGATCAGACTGGTGGCGTCCGTACCTTCGGTGCTCTGAAACAGGCTGACGCCCAGGCCTTCGGCCTTGAAGCTGCCGGCGCAGTCGTAGGGTTGTTCGGCGTGCAGGTAGCGCTCCAGTGTGGCGTTGTCGAGCTCGCGAAGTTTTACGCTGAATGGCACATAGTCGACCTGGCACTGGCCGGTGCGGCTGTTCAGCAGTGCCAGACCGGTCAGAAACGTGACCTGCCTGCCGCTGGCGGCCGACAGTTGCGCCAGGGCGCGCTCGAACGTGTGCGGCTTGCCGAGGATCTGCTCGCCCAGTACCGCGACCTGATCGGAGCCGATGATCAGGTGGTCGGGATGGCTGTCAGCCAGGGCCTGGGCTTTCTCTTGTGCCAGGCGCTGTACCAGTTCGATGGCGCTCTCGCCGGGCCTGTGGCTTTCGTCGATGTCGGGCGAGCTGCAGGTGAACGGCAGGCGCAAACGGGCAAGCAATTGGCGCCGGTAAGGCGAGCTGGAGGCAAGAAGCAGGGATGGCATGCGGTTCTCCACGGATTGAACGATGAATTCTAATCAGAGCCGGTACTCGGTGACAGGCCTGAATTTCCTTTGACATGCCAAGGGGTGATCCCTAGAATGCTGCGCCTATGTTGAATGACCAGATTCCACCTCACGTTGACCCTCGCAAATTGGCTGATCGCGGTACTTCCCTTGAAGGGTATGTGCAGCTGGCCGATCTGGAGAGGCTGTGCGACCCGTTGGCCGACAATGTCGGCACGGTACAAGCGAAATTCATTTTCGAGCGAGATGAGCGCCGGTCGGTGGTTTTCCACACCCAGTTGCAGGTCCCGGTCAAAATGGTTTGCCAGCGTTGTCTTGAGCTGGTCACCCTGCCGATCCAAAGCGAATGTACCTACATCGTGGTGAAGGAGGGTGCGAATACCCAGTCGTTGCCGAAAGGTTATGACGTACTGGAACTGGGCGAAGATCCTTTGGATCTGCTGGCACTGATCGAGGAAGAGCTTCTGCTTGCCTTGCCCATCGTGCCGGCTCATCAACCGGAAGAATGCCAGCAACCGGCGGGTCTCGATGAGCCCGAACCGAGCGTGGACGAGGTAACACGGTCCAACCCGTTCAGTGTATTGGCGCAGTTAAAGCGTGACCCAAACGTTTAGGAGTTAATCAATTATGGCTGTTCAGCAGAACAAAAAATCCCGCTCTGCCCGCGACATGCGCCGTTCGCACGACGCCCTCGAGGCCAGCGCTCTGTCGGTTGAGAAAACCACCGGTGAAGTTCACCTGCGTCACCACGTATCGCCAGAAGGCGTATACCGTGGCCGCAAAGTGATCGACAAGGGCGCTGACGAGTAATTTCTTGTCCGCTCCGATCATCGCGATCGACGCAATGGGCGGGGACTTCGGTCCCCGCAGCATTGTAAAGGCAAGCCTCGCCTGCCTGACTGCAAACCCCTCGCTGCACCTGGTCCTCGTCGGCCAAGCCCCCCTTCTTGAAGAACTGATCGCCCGCCAGCAGGGTGTGGACCGTACGCGCCTGCACGTTGTGCATGCCAGCGAAGTCATCACCATGGATGAGAAGCCTTCACAGGCCTTGCGTGGCAAACCTGATTCTTCGATGCGTGTGGCGCTTGGGCTGGTGGCTGGCGGTCAGGCGCAAGCGTGCGTCAGTGCCGGCAATACCGGAGCATTGATGGCGCTGTCGCGTTTCGTCCTCAAGACCCTGCCGGGAATCGACCGGCCAGCCATGGTGGCGGCGATTCCGACCCGTAATGGCTATTGCCAGTTGCTGGACCTGGGTGCAAACGTCGATTGCAGTGCCGAAAACCTGTACCAGTTCGCGGTCATGGGTGCTGTGGCCGCCGAAGTGCTGGGTGTGCCGCGACCAAAAGTCGCGCTGCTCAATGTCGGTACCGAAGACATCAAGGGCAACCAGCAGGTGCGTCAGGCGGCAACCTTGCTGCACGCGGCGTCAGGGCTCAACTACATTGGTTTTGTCGAAGGTGACGGCCTGTACCGTGGCGAGGCGGATGTCGTGGTGTGCGACGGTTTTGTCGGCAATGTCTTGCTCAAGTCCAGTGAAGGACTGGTGACCATGATTGCTGGCAGAATTGAAACCTTGTTCACGCAAGGTGTGCTTGGCAAGCTGGCGGGGGTCGTGGCTTTGCCGTTGCTCAAGCGCCTGCAAAGCGACCTTGCGCCTGCGCGACACAACGGCGCCAGTTTGCTGGGCCTGCAAGGCATCGTGGTCAAAAGCCACGGTGCTGCCGGTGTCGAAGGCCTGCAAAGCGCGATTCAGCGCGCGGTGGTGCAGGTTCAGGAAAATCTGCCGCAACGCCTGCGCGGGCGGCTTGAAACGCTATTGCAGGGGCGTGCGCAAATGTGACGCTGCCCGCGAGCGGATCATCCAAACGTTCAGTTGTGTCAATTTGGTCGTGAAGACTTGCATCATGCCGTCGGCCACGCCGGCGGCTCATTTCAAAGATAATCACTCAGGGGCCTGTTACATGTCTGCATCCCTCGCATTCGTCTTTCCGGGTCAAGGATCGCAATCGCTCGGCATGCTTGCCGAACAAGGCGCGCAACATCCGTTGATCCTCGATACTTTCGAGCAGGCGTCCGAAGCGCTGAACTACGATCTGTGGAAGCTGGTTCAGGAAGGTCCGGTCGAGCTGCTCAACCAGACCGACAAGACCCAGCCGGCCATTCTCACAGCCTCCATTGCCCTGTGGCATGTGTGGCTGGCCGAGGGCGGCGCGGTGCCTGCGTATGTCGCCGGTCACAGTCTGGGCGAATACAGTGCCCTGGTGGCCTCGCAAAGCCTGACGCTGGAAGATGCCGTCAGGCTGGTCGAGCGTCGCGGTCAGTTGATGCAGGAGGCCGTGCCGGCCGGGCAGGGCGGTATGGCTGCGATTCTCGGTCTGAGCGATGCCGACGTGATTGCTGCCTGTGCTGAAGCGGCGCAAGGCGAAGTGGTCAGTGCGGTGAATTTCAACTCGCCAGGCCAGGTCGTCATTGCCGGCAGTGCCGAGGCCGTCAAGCGCGCCATCGAGCTGTGCAAGGCGCGTGGCGCCAAGCGTGCGCTGCCACTGCCGGTCAGCGTGCCGTCGCACTGTGAGTTGATGCGTCCGGCAGCCGAGCGGTTTGCCGAATCGGTCGAAGCTATCGAGTGGCAAGCGCCGGGCATTGCGCTGGTGCAGAACGTCAGCGCCGCCGCCGTGACTGATCTGGCGATCCTCAAGCGCGATCTGCTTGAGCAGCTGTACAAGCCAGTGCGCTGGGTCGAGTCCATTCAGTGCCTGGCAGGTCTCGGTGTGACCCAATTGGTCGAGTGTGGCCCGGGCAAAGTGCTCGCCGGCCTGAACAAGCGCTGCGCCGATGGCGTAGTGACCTACAACCTGGATACCCCCGATGCCTTTGCTGCCGCGCGTGCGGCACTGGCTTGAACAAGGAGAAATCTGCATGAGTCTGCAAGGTAAAGTTGCACTGGTGACCGGCGCGAGCCGTGGGATTGGCCAGGCCATCGCTCTGGAGCTGGGGCGCAACGGTGCCGTGGTTGTCGGTACCGCGACATCCGAAGCGGGTGCAGAGCGCATCACTGCGACCCTCAAGGAAAACGGCGTCGAAGGTTTTGGCCTGGCGCTGGACGTTTGCAGCGCCGAGTCCGTCGAAGCGGTGCTGGCGACCATTCAGGCGCGCGTTGGTGCTCCTGCGATCTTGGTCAATAATGCCGGCATCACACGCGATAATCTGATGATGCGCATGAAAGACGACGAATGGCATGACGTCATCAACACCAACCTGACCAGTCTGTACCGCCTGTCCAAGGGCGTTTTGCGTGGCATGACCAAGGCGCGCTGGGGCCGAATCATCAATATTGGCTCGGTAGTCGGTGCCATGGGCAACGCCGGTCAAGTAAACTACGCTTCCGCGAAGGCTGGCCTTGAAGGTTTCAGCCGTGCTTTGGCGCGTGAGCTCGGTTCGCGTGCTGTGACCGTGAACGCGGTCGCGCCAGGCTTTATCGACACGGACATGACTCGCGAGCTGCCTGATGCCCAGCGTGAAGCCTTGCTGACCCAGATTCCTCTGGGGCGTCTGGGGCAAGCGCAGGAAATCGCCAACGTAGTGGCATTTTTGGCGTCCGAGGGTGCAGGCTATGTGACCGGGGCTACAATCCCGGTGAACGGCGGGATGTACATGTGAGCTGATGGCGACTGTTCGTTTCAAAAAAATGTAATACGAGCTGTCTAAAATCCGTTATAAAGCTGCAATCTTTCAAGGGGTACAGGGTCGGCGGGGAGTCGTAGGGGTGCGATAAGCTTGAAAAGCCCAAAACCTCTTCTATACACTTACCCTCTGGCCAGATGCCTGAACATTTCCACTAGGAGTTAAAACTAGGTATGAGCACCATCGAAGAGCGCGTCAAGAAAATCGTTGCCGAGCAACTTGGCGTCAAAGAAGACGAAGTAAAAAATGCATCGTCTTTTGTTGAAGACCTGGGTGCTGACTCCCTGGATACCGTTGAGCTGGTCATGGCTCTGGAAGAGGAATTCGAGACCGAAATCCCTGACGAAGAAGCGGAAAAGATCACCACCGTTCAGGCTGCCATCGACTACGTAAACGCCCACCAAGGCTGATTTTTCGTAATCGCTGCCTGCTGTCATGGGAAAACCGCACTGCTTTTACCGGCGTGCGGTTTTTTCTTTAAAACGATGAAGATGTTTCGCCAACGAGAGAGAAGGAGAGTCCTGTGTCGCGTAGACGCGTCGTGGTCACCGGGATGGGAATGATATCGCCACTGGGCAATGATGTACCCAGCAGTTGGCAAGGCATTCTGGCAGGCCGCAGTGGCATTGATCTTATCAAGCACACTGACCTGTCGGCTTTCACCACTCGCTTCGGTGGTTCGGTGAAGGATTTTGACGTCACTCAATACCTGGCGCCCAAAGAGGCGCGGCGGGTCGACCTCTTTATCCAGTATGGCCTGGCGGCCAGTTTTCAGGCTGTGCGTAACGCAGGGCTTGAAGTGACCGATGCCAATCGTGAGCGCATCGGCGTTGCCATGGGTTCTGGCATTGGCGGTCTGACCAACATCGAGAGCAGCAGCCGTCTGCTGCACGAGCAGGGGCCGGGACGGATTTCTCCGTTTTTTGTGCCAGGCTCGATCATCAATATGATTTCCGGTTTCCTGTCTATCCATCTGGGTGCACAGGGGCCCAACTACGCCATTTCCACGGCGTGTACCACCGGTACCCATTGCATTGGCATGGCGGCGCGCAACATTGCCTATGGCGAAGCCGATGTGATGATTGCCGGCGGTGCCGAAATGGCCGCGTGCGGTCTGGGCATGGGCGGTTTCGGCGCAGCACGTGCGTTGTCGACCCGCAATGACGAGCCTGCGCGTGCCAGTCGTCCCTGGGACAAGGATCGCGACGGTTTCGTACTGTCCGACGGTTCCGGTGCGCTGGTCCTCGAAGAGCTTGAGCATGCCAAGGCGCGTGGCGCCACCATCCTGGCCGAACTGGTCGGCTTCGGCATGAGCGGCGATGCGTTTCACATGACCTCGCCGCCCGACAATGGCGCAGGCGCTGCCCGTTGTATCGCCAATGCCTTGCGCGATGCCCGGATCAATCCCGAGCAGGTGCAGTACATCAACGCCCATGGCACCTCGACCCCGGCCGGCGACCTCGCTGAAGCCCAGGCGATCAAGAGCGTGTTCGGCGAGCACGCCTACACGCTGGCAGTCAGTTCGACCAAGTCGATGACCGGCCACTTGCTGGGTGCTGCAGGCGCCGTCGAGGCGATTTTCAGCGTGCTGGCCCTGCTCGATCAAGTGGCCCCGCCGACCATCAACCTCGACCAGCCTGACGAAGGCTGTGACCTGGACTTCGTTGCCCATGAAGCCCGGCGTATGCCGATCGATGTCGTATTGTCCAACTCCTTTGGCTTTGGTGGTACCAACGGCTCGCTGGTGTTCCGCCGGTTCAACGAGTGATGCCGGCCTGGATCGACGGTTGCCCGGCGGACACACTGTCGCTGAGCAACCGGGGTCTGGCGTACGGCGATGGCCTTTTCGAGACCATCGCCGTGAAAGCGGGCCGCCCCTTGTTGTTCGAGCGTCATCTGCAACGCCTCGACAACGCCTGCCAGCGGCTGGCCATCGACGTGGACCTGCCGCTGATCGGCGATGAAATGACCCGCTTCGCTGCACAACTGGGCGAAGGGGTCATGAAGCTGATTCTGACCCGTGGCGACAGCCAGCGCGGTTATGCCCCGGCACTCGATGCAGCACCCCGGCGCATACTCCAGGGTTCGTCGGCACCGGTTTACCCAGCCGGGCATTACCAGCAGGGTGTGCGCCTGTTCGAGTGCCAGACACGCCTGGCCGAGCAGCCGCTGCTGGCTGGCCTCAAACATCTCAATCGCCTGGAGCAGGTGCTGGCCCGTGCCGAATGGCGCGACCCGGATTATGCCGAAGGGCTGATGCGCGACATGTCGGGGCGCCCGGTCGAAGGGGTGTACAGCAATCTGTTCCTGATTCGTAACGGCGTATTGCTCACTGCGGATTTGAGCCGCTGTGGCGTGGCTGGCGTGATGCGCGAAGAAATCCTCGCTCAGGCACAAACACTGGGGATTGCTGTCGAAATCCGCGATGTGTCGATGTCCGACCTTGAGCAGTCGGACGAACTCTTTGTGTGCAATAGCGTGTATGGCATCTGGCCGGTGCGTGGGTACGCACAGTTGAACTGGCCGGTCGGGCCGCTCACCCGTAAACTGCAGGCTATTGCGTGCATGCTTCTGGGTAACTGATTCGTGATCCGAAAATTATTGGTGTTGCTGGAAACTGCCGTGGTTCTGGTTGTGCTGGGGCTCGGCTATGCGCTCTGGGAACAACACCAGGCCTTGCATCAACCCTTGAAGGTTGCCGAGGAGCGTTTACTGGATGTACCAAATGGCTCTACGCCATCGGGTGTCCTCAATCGCCTGCAAGGCGATGGTGTCATTGATGGCGCGTTCTGGCTGCGCCTGTACTGGCGCTTCAACCTGTCCGGCCAGCCGTTGCACAGCGGTGAGTACCGCATGACACCGGGCATGAGCGTGCAGGACCTGTTCGGTGTCTGGAAGCGCAAAGAAGTCGTGCAGTACAGCGTGACGCTAGTCGAAGGCTGGAATTTCCGTCAGGTGCGTGCAGCGCTGGCACGTCAGGAAAAGCTTGAACAAACCCTGCAGGGCCTCAGCGACAGCGAGCTGATGGCGCGGCTTGGCTATCCGGGCATCGTGCCCGAAGGTCGATTCTTCCCCGACACCTATCGCTATGTTCGCGGCATGAGCGATGCCGAACTGCTCAAGCAAGCCTACAAGCGTCTGGAGGATGTGCTGGACGATGAATGGCGCGACCGTGCGCCAGACTTGCCGTATGTCGATCCGTACCAGGCCTTGATCATGGCGTCACTGGTCGAGAAAGAAACCGGTGTGCCTCAGGAGCGTGGCCAGATCGCCGGGGTTTTCGTGCGTCGTCTGCAAGTGGGCATGCTGCTGCAGACCGACCCGACCGTGATCTACGGCATGGGTGAGCGCTACAACGGCAAGATCACCCGCGCCCACCTCAAAGAGCCTACGCCCTACAACACCTACGTCATTGCCGGCTTACCGCCGACGCCGATTGCCCTGGCCGGTCGCGAAGCGATCAATGCTGCCCTGCATCCGGTGGCCGGGCGCAGCCTGTATTTCGTTGCCAAGGGCGATGGCAGCCATGTGTTTTCGGCCAACCTGGACGAGCACAATGCGGCAGTGCGCGAGTATCAGATCAAGCGCCGCGCCGATTACCGTTCAAGTCCGGCGCCGTTGACTGCGCCGGCCACCGACTCAACCCCTGCGCCAGCCGACCCTGCCGAGGCTGGGCAAGCGCCCGGTGACGAGCCGGTTGCGCAATGACCTTCAAGGATTTCCTGTGACTGGCCTGTTTATCACTCTCGAAGGCCCGGAAGGCGCCGGCAAAAGCACCAATCGCGAATACCTGGCGGCGCAGTTGCGCGCCCATGACATCGACGTGGTGCTGACCCGCGAGCCTGGTGGCACGCCGCTGGCCGAGCGCATTCGCGAGATCCTGCTGGCACCCAGCGATGAAAGCATGAGCAGCGATGCCGAGTTGCTGCTGGTGTTCGCCGCCCGTGCCCAGCACATTGCCCAGGTCATTCGTCCGGCGCTGGCGCAGGGTGCGGTGGTTTTGTGTGATCGCTTCACCGATGCCACTTACGCCTACCAGGGCGGCGGGCGCGGGCTGTCGCACGAGCGCATTGCTATCCTGGAGCAGTTCGTCCAGGGCGAGCTGCGTCCTGACCTGACGCTGGTCTTCGACTTGCCGGTGGAAATCGGTCTGTCGCGTGCGGCGGCGCGTGGTCGGCTGGATCGCTTCGAGCAAGAAGGCCGGGCGTTTTTCGATGCGGTGCGCAGCACCTATTTGCAGCGCGCCCATGCCGAGCCGGCACGCTACCAGTTGATCGATGCCTCGCAGTCGCTGGAGCAGGTCCAGCAATCGCTAGATGCCCTGCTGCCTGCCTTGCTGGAACGCTGCCGTGGCTGAGGCCTTCCCCTGGCAGGACGCTCTATGGAAGCAGTTGGCCGGTCGCCCTCAGCATGCACATGCCTATCTGTTGCACGGCCCGGCCGGCATCGGCAAGCGCGCGCTGGCCGAGCGGCTGATGGCGCTGTTGCTGTGCCAGCGGCCCGAGAGCCTGAATGCCTGCGGACAGTGCAAGTCTTGCCTGTTACTGGCGGCGGGCAGTCACCCGGACAACTACATTCTTGAGCCTGAAGAGGCCGACAAGCCGATCAAGGTCGATCAGGTGCGTGACCTGGTCAGCTTCGTGGTGCAGACCGCGCAAATGGGCGGGCGCAAGGTGGTGCTCATCGAGCCGGTCGAGGCAATGAACATCAATGCGGCCAATGCCCTGCTGAAAAGCCTCGAAGAGCCCTCGGGCAATACCGTATTGCTGTTGGTCAGCCACCAGCCCAGCCGTTTGTTGCCGACCATCAAGAGTCGTTGTGTGCAGCAGGCGTGCCCTTTGCCGGGCGAGCGCATGAGCCTTGACTGGCTGGGCGCTGCACTGCCGGATGTCAGCGAGGCGCTGCGCGGCGAACTGCTGACCCTGGCGGCCGGGTCGCCGCTGCTGGCGGTCAAGCTGCATGCCCAGGGCGTCAGTGAACAGCGTGCGCTGGTGGTCGACGGCGTCAAGAAACTGCTCAAGCAACAGCAATCGCCCACTCAGTTGGCCGAAGCCTGGAAAGACGTGCCGCTGCTGTTGCTGTTCGACTGGTTCTGCGACTGGTCGCACCTGATGTTGCGTTATCAGATGACCCAGGACGAAGACGGCCTGGGCCTGCACGACATGCGCAAGGTGGTGCAGTATCTTGCTCAAAAGTCGGCACGCAGCAAGGTGTTGGCTATTCAGGACTGGGTATTGGCGCAGCGCCAGAAAGTCATGGGCAAAGCCAACCTTAACCGCGTGCTGTTGCTTGAAGCCTTGCTGGTGCAGTGGGCAGGTCTGCCAGGACAGGCGTAGACTGCGTTGAACGTTATTTCGAGGAGCTGCAATGAGCTTGCCGATCAGTCCAGGTCCGCGTAACGGCATTTTGTCGTTGACCATCAAGGACAAGTCTGTGCTGTATGCCGCCTACATGCCGTTCGTCAAGAACGGCGGTTTGTTCATTCCGACCGGCAAGAACTACAAGCTGGGCGATGAAGTGTTCATGTTGCTCAACCTGATGGACGAGCCGGAAAAGGTCCCGGTCGCCGGGCGCGTGATCTGGATCACGCCCAAAGGCGGGCAGGGCAACCGCGCTGCCGGCGTCGGCGTGCAATTCAGCGACGGCGACAATACCGCGCGTAACCTGATCGAAACCCATCTGGCCGGCGCCCTCAAGTCCGACCGTCCCACCCATACGATGTAGTTGTGTGCTTGCCATGCTTGTAGATTCCCATTGTCACCTTGACCGCCTCGATTTGACCTCGCACGCGGGGTCGCTCGATGCGGCGCTCGACGCTGCGCGCGCCAGAGGTGTCGGTCATTTCCTGTGTATTGGCGTCAGCGCCGACAACGCCGCCGTGGTCAAAGACCTTGCGCAGCGCTATGACGACATCGACTGCTCGGTCGGTATCCACCCGCTGGACCTGACCCCGGGCGAGGCGCCTGCCCTTGAATGGCTGCTGACCGAACTGGACCACCCGCGCGTGGTGGCCATCGGTGAAACCGGCCTGGACTATCACTACGAACCCGAGGCTGCCGAGTTGCAGCAGGCTTCGTTTCGTCTGCACTTGCAGGCAGCCCAGGTCACCGGCAAGCCGGTGATCGTGCACACCCGGGCAGCGCGCAGCGACACCCTTGATCTGCTGCGCGAGGCAGCTCTGCCGCAGGCCGGCGTGCTGCATTGCTTTACCGAAGACTGGGACATGGCCAGGGCTGCACTGGATCTGGGCTTTTATATTTCATTGTCCGGGATCGTGACCTTCCGCAATGCCGATGCCCTGCGCGACGTTGCACGTCAGGTGCCGGCCGATCGGCTGCTGGTCGAGACCGACTCGCCCTACCTGGCGCCGATTCCGTATCGCGGCAAGCCCAACCTGCCGCAATACGTGCGCGAAGTGGCCGAATTTCTGGCCATGCTGCGTGGCGAGTCCTATGAGCGCTTTGCCGAGCAGACCACGGCCAACTTCGCCCGTCTGTTCCCGCTTGCCCACTTGCGGGGTTAAATCGCGCGCAAAAAGAAACCCGGGTTCTGGGGGGTGAATCCGGGTCCAAGACCATTAGGAGTAAAACAAAGGCAGGTCATCCATGAGTGCCTTTACTGGCGCGACACTTGGGGGAATGCACGCCAACGTTTTAAGTATTGATGAGGATGCAGTAGCGTCCAGTCGATTTTGATCATTTTTTAAACAGTTTTGGAATACTAAACCGCGAATTCAGAGCGTGATGAATGGTCTGTGCGCCGCTCATCGGCTCTTTCCTGTCTTGTGAGGCGATGAAAAATGGAGTTTTCCAACGGCTTTCTGCTCAGCCTGTCGTTATGCCTGGATATTGGCCTGGCCAATATCGCCATGATGACCCTGGCGATGCAGCGTGGCTTTTCCAAAGGCTTGTGGCTGGGCATCGGCACCTGTTTCGGCGATCTGGCCTATGCCGTACTGGCGATGACCGGCATGGCCGTATTGCTGCAGTATGAGACGGTGCGCTATGTGCTGTGGCTGGGCGGCACGGCGGTGCTGAGCTGGTTCTGCTTCAAAATGATCATGAGCGCCATGTCGGCCACAGCGGTCTTGCAAACCCAGGAGCGCCCGGCCAACGACAGCAATAGCACCTTGTTCTTTCGCGGTATCTTTCTGGCTATGTCGTCGCCGACCGCCATTTTGTGGTTTGCCGCTGTCGGTGGGGCGATCATTGCCCGGCAAGGCGCAGACCTGGGCAGTGCGTCGGCTTTTTTGAGCGGTTTTTTCGTCGCCGGGCTGTGCTGGTCATTCGCGTTGTGCGCGCTGGCTCATCAGGGTGGCCGTTTGCTCGGCGAGCGTATGCTCAAGTGGTCGTATATCGCCTCGGCGCTGATCTTTGCCTATTTTGCCGTTTATGTGGTGGTCACCGGCTATATGGAGTTCATCGGCGGCGTATCGCCGGCTTTTGAGCACTGATCGGCCGGGTGTCCGGGCTTGCTTGTTATCGGGCCGGTACAGGGATAGCTTGTCCGTGCAATTTCGCGCCAGACAGGCATAATACGCGGCTTCGATTTGAGCCCTGCAGATCTACTCAATATGCAAAAAGAACCTCGAAAGGTCCGTGAATTTCGCCGCCGTGAGCAGGAAATTCTTGATACTGCGCTGAAGTTGTTTCTGGAACAGGGCGAAGACAGCGTCACCGTTGAAATGATTGCCGATGCTGTAGGGATCGGTAAAGGGACCATCTACAAGCACTTCAAGTCCAAGGCCGAGATTTATCTGCGCCTGATGCTCGATTACGAGCGCGACCTGAACGAGCTGCTGCACTCGGCCGATGTCGACAAGGACAAGGAAGCGCTGTCGCGTGCCTATTTCGAGTTTCGTATGCGTGATCCGCAGCGCTACCGACTGTTCGACCGCCTTGAAGAGAAGGTCGTCAAAGGCAATCAGGTGCCCGAGATGGTCGAAGAGCTGCACCGTATCCGCGCTTCCAACTTCGAGCACCTGACCCTGCTGATCAAGGGGCGTATCAACGAAGGCAAGCTGGAAGATGTGCCGCCGTATTTTCACTATTGTGCCGCCTGGGCGCTGGTGCATGGCGCGGTGGCGCTGTATCACTCGCCGTTCTGGAGCAACGTGCTCGAAGATCAGGAAGGCTTTTTCCAGTTTCTGATGGACATCGGTGTGCGCATGGGCAACAAGCGCAAGCGTGATACGGATCATCCGCCGGAGCCTGCCCTGGATTCGGCCGACAAATAAACAACGGCTCTTCATGCGAGCGGAAATGGCGCGGAAGCTGCATCTGGCGACCATTCGCCGGTTTTTCGTCACCGGCCTCTGGGAGGAACATGATGCGTAGCCTGGTCTTGCTGCTGGCGCTTGTGGCGCTGGGCGGTTGCATGAAAGTCAGTGATATGGGGGAGGGCGTACGTGAGCAGTTCAGCGACGCCGGCCTGCTCGATCACAGCCAAACCCGGCGCACCGGCAACTTTCGCCTGCAGCCAGATTCGTTCATCTATATCGCCCAGGGCGCCTTTGTGCCACCCGGCAAAGCCTACCCACGCCCTAACGTGGTGGCCGAAGAGGCGTTCAATAACTTTGCCGAATTCTTCCCCATGGTGCGTAGGGCCCGTGGCCCGCTGGGGCTGGACGATGCCTTGACCGAGGCGCGCAGTGCGGGCGCGCACTACCTGCTGTACACCCGCTTTGCCAGGGCTGACGACCGGATCGGCACCTATGATCAATGGGCTGACGAAGAGGCGGTGGACCGGCTGGGCATCGACAGTGGCGTCATTCAGTTGATGTTGATCGAAACCAGTACTCGCTACCTGATCGACAGTGCGCGCATTCGCAGCCGCGGCGGATTGCTGACGCTTTACGATAATCGCCCTGAAGATTTGCTCGGCCCGCCTCTTGAGGACTACGCTCGTAGTCTGTTGGGGCTTTCCCGTTAGGATTTGAGCGATGAGCGAGTCAGGCAAGGTTGACGATCTGCTGGCGCAGATTCCAAAAAGCGGCGCACCGGCCCCGGTGCACCAGTGGAATCCGGCATTTTGCGGTGATATCGACATGCGCATTGCCCGCGACGGCACCTGGTACTACCTGGGGTCGCCCATCGGCCGCAAGCCGATGGTGCGGCTGTTCTCGCGCATCATTCGCCGCGACGGCGACGATTATTTTCTGGTCACGCCGGTAGAAAAGGTCGGCATCAAGGTTGACGACGCGCCGTTCGTGGCCGTGACCTTGCAAGTGTCGGGCGAGGGCGACACACAAGTCCTGCGCCTTGAGACCCATGTCGAAGAGCAGGTCGAGGTCGGCCCCGATCATCCTTTGCGTGTGCACATCGACCCGCTGACGCAAGAGCCTGCACCTTATGTGCATGTGCGCGACAATCTTGAGGCCTTGATTCATCGCAATGTGTTCTACCAACTGGTCGAACTGGCGGTGCCGCGTGAACTCGACGGGCAGCGCTGGCTGGGTGTCTGGAGCAAGGGCGCGTTCTTCCGTATAGGCCTTGAGCCTTGAGCTCGTTTGCCTGACAAGGATTGCACGCGTAAAGTGCCGCTCCCTGTTTTTCCTGAGGTTTTTGCATGAGCCAGTCCATTGCCATTGCCGTGATCGGCGCCACCGGTACTGTCGGCGAAACCATCGTCCAGATTCTTGAAGAGCGCGACTTTCCGGTGGGTGACCTGCACCTGCTGGCCAGTGCCGAGTCTGCCGGCAGTTCGCTGGCTTTTCGCGGCAAGAACGTGCGGGTGCGTGAAGTCGATGCCTTCGATTTTTCCCGCGTGCGCCTGGCATTCTTTGCCGCAGGTCCCGCCGTCAGCTTGAGCTTCGTGCCGCGCGCGCTGCAAGCCGGTTGCTCGGTCATCGATCTGTCGGGTGCTTTCCCTGGCGAGCAGGCACCCCATGTGGTGCCGGAAATCAACGCGGCACGCCTGGCCGCGTCGTCTGCTGCCCGATTGGTGTCCAGCCCGAGTCCGTCGGCGACCGCTCTGGCGTTGGCGCTGGCACCTTTGCGTGACCTGCTGGACATCCAGCGTGTCGATGTAACGGCGTGTCTTGCCGTCTCGACATTGGGGCGCGAAGGGGTCAGCGAACTGGCGCGCCAGACCGCCGAACTGCTCAATGTCCGTCCGCTGGAGCCCCGCTTCTTTGATCGGCAGGTGGCTTTCAATGTGCTGGCCCAGGTGGGTAGCCCCGATGATAACGGGCATGTAACGCTGGAAAAACGTCTGGTGCTGGAGTTGCGCCAATTGCTGGATCTGCCTTTACTCAAGGTCGCGGTGACGTGCATTCAGGTGCCGGTGTTTTTTGGCGACAGTTTCAGTGTCTCGCTGCAAAGTGCTCAGGATGTCGATGTGCAGGCTATCAACCAGCGGCTCGACACGGCACCTGGAATCGAGCGGGTCGAGGCGGGGGATTATCCTACGCCGGTGGGCGATGCGGTCGGTCAGGATGTGGTGTATGTCGGCCGGGTGCGTGGCTCGATCGACGATCCGCGTCAGCTCAGTCTGTGGCTTGTGTCCGATAATGCGCGAAAAGGTGCGGCGTTGAATGCTGTGCAGTTGGGTGAATTGTTGATAAAAGACCATGTGTAAAAGATACTTGGCAACAATTTGCAGAAATACTCTAGCAACAGCATGCTTTAGACCCATTGCGGAACTAAGTTCTTCAGCTTCGGGGAATATTTGACAAGGGATGGGCTATGGTTCAGGTTCGTAAACTGGTAGTAGCAATAGCTGCGGCTTCGGCGCTGTCATCGGGGATGGCGCACGCTTTGGGGCTCGGTGAGTTGTCGGTCAAGTCGACCCTGAACCAGCCGCTGCTGGCTGAAATCGAGCTGACCGATGCCAGGGGCATCAACGCCTCGCAACTGGTGCCCAGTCTTGGCACCACCGCCGATTTCGCACAGGCAGGGGTTACCCGGCAGGCCTTTCTCAGCGACCTGACGTTCACTCCGGTGATTAATCCCGGCGGTAAAAGTGTCCTGCGCATCACCTCCAGCAAGCCGGTGCGTGACCCGTATGTGAAGTTCCTGGTGCAGGTGCTGTGGCCCAATGGTCGCGCGCAACGTGAATACAGCCTGCTGCTTGACCCGCCCAAGTTTGCCGAAAATGCAGCGCCTGCACCAACGCCGGCACCGGCGCCTGTTGCTGCGCCTGCCCAATTGCCGGCGGTGACCCCTGCAGTGACCGCGCCTGCGCCTGCAGCGCCTGCGACCGCCAAGCCTGTCGACGCGCCGTTGCCGGCGCCGGCCGCTGACAAGTCTGCCCAGTATGTCACCTCCAACAACGATACCTTGTGGGAAATCGCTGCGAAGGTGCGCAATGGCGGCACCATCCAGCAGACCATGCTGGCCATCCAGGCGCTGAACCCGGACGCTTTTATCGACGGCAATATCAACCGCTTGAAAAAAGGCCAGGTACTGCGCCTGCCGACGGCTCAACAAACTACCTCATTGTCGCAAAGCCAGGCCGTGGCCGAAGTGGCCCAGCAATATCGTGCCTGGCGCGAAGGTCGTCGCACGCCGGCCGGTACACGTCAGGTCGATGCCACCCGTCGCGCCAGCGCAGGCGCAGCGCCTGCTCAGGTCGAAGCCAGGGATAATCTCAGCCTGGTCGCAGCCAGTGCCGCGTCTGCACAGAAAGGCGCTGCCGCTGACGGCGATCTGGCCAACAAGCTGGCCGTCACTCAGGAAGCACTGGACACCACGCGCCGCGATAACGCCGAGCTGCAAAGCCGCATGAGCGACCTGCAGAGCCAGCTCGACAAGCTGCAACGCTTGATGACCCTCAAGAACGATCAACTGGCCAAAATGCAGGCGGGCACTGCCGAGCCTGCGCCAGCCAGTCCAGCGTTGCCAGCCACGGCAGTCGATGCCGCCGGCACGCCGATCAAGCCGGCCGGCGAAATTGCCCCGGAAGACGCTCTGGCTGCGGCTCAGGTTGCCACGCCACCTGCTGACCAGCCGCTGGCCGTCGAACCTGTGACGGCCGAAGAGCCTGCGTCCGACCCGCTCAAGGCGGTACTCGACAACCCGGTCATGCTGGGGCTGATCGGTGGCGCTGCCTTGCTCATTCTGGCTTTGCTGCTGTTGTTCCTGGCGCGTCGTCGCAATGCCAAGGCCGAAGAAGAGAAGCACAAGCGCATGGCGCGGGTGCTGGCCGAAGATTCTCAGTTTGCTGCCGACATGGACCTGAATGCGCCGGCCGACGGCTTCGACGGTCTGGAAGTGTCGCCCAGCTACAAGATGGCGCCGGCGGCCGTTGCCGCCGCCGCCGCCAATGCCTCTCGCGAGCGTCCGACCGATCCGTTGGTGCAGGCCGAGATCCACATTGCCTATGGCCGTATGAATCAGGCCGTCGAGCTGCTTGAAGAGTCGGTCAAGGAAGAGCCGCAGCGTGACGATCTGCGCCTGAAGCTGATGGAGATTTACGCCGAGCAAGGCAACCACAAGGCGTTCGCGGCTCATGAACGAAAGTTGGTGGCGGCGGGAAAGCTTCAAGCTGAGGCCGGTCCGGCGCCGGTAATAGCCCCTGTCATCGTGCCGCCAGCGCCTGAGCCTAAAGCGGCCGACACCGCCGCCCCGGTCGCCGCCGTCGCTGCAGCAGCGGCGGTTGCCGCCACCACGGCTGCGCTGTCGACCGAGCTGGATGCCAAGTACCTGGAAGAGTTGCTGGCCGACGACGAGCCTGAGCAGGCACCGGCTGTCGAGCCTGAGCCTGAAGTCGATTCGCTGGACAACGATTTCGATCTGAGTCTGGATGCGCTTGAGGCCGCGCCTGCCGATGAGGTGGTCACTGTCGATGATCTGGACGGTCTGCTGCTGGATGATTCGCTGAGCAGTGTTGATGAGCCGGTGATTGCCGAGCCGCTGTCTGCAACGAGTCCTGAGCCTGACGATTTGTCCGACTTCGATCTGGACCTTGCCGATGAAGATCCGGTGCTCAGTACCGAGGACGACTTCCTGGTCGGCCTGGGTGAAGACCCGCTGGACCTGGGCGAGAGCGAGCCTGAAAAGGCCAGTGTCGATCTGGAACTGCCTGAAGATTTCGACCTGTCGCTGGCCGACGAGATCGAAACCGAGCATGCCAGCGAGGCGTTCGCGTCCGAGATCGACGACGTCAATGCCGAACTCGATCGCCTGTCGCAAAGCCTGGAAAGCCCGCCGCTCGAAGAGCAGGCTTTCACCAGCAACGATATGTCGGCATTCGACGACGAGCCTGAGTTCGACTTCCTTTCGGGCACTGACGAGGCTGCCACCAAGCTCGATCTGGCGCGCGCCTACATCGACATGGGTGACGCAGAAGGTGCGCGCGACATCCTTGGTGAAGTGGTCGACGAAGGCGACGAAGGGCAGAAGAGCGAAGCCCGTGAGCTGCTGGCGAGCATCGCCTGAGTGATGTTCTGGCGGGTTGGCCGCAATGGCTGACCCGCCCTTGCTGGCGTCTTTTTTCCACCGCCGTATAATGGCCGCCCTCTTCGTAACCCCGCAGGCTGTATTTCCTTGGCGAACATAGATAACCCGGCTGCCGAAACGGCCGCCGAGGGCGTTTACCGCATTGCGCTGGGCGTCGAATACAAAGGCTCGCGCTATAACGGCTGGCAGCGTCAGCTCAGCAGTGCGATGACCGTGCAGGAAGTCCTTGAAAATGCCTTGGGCAAAGTGGCGGCGACGCCTGTCTCGTTGCAGTGCGCCGGGCGCACCGATTCGGGTGTGCATGCCTGCGGCCAGGTGGTGCATTTCGACACCACGGTGGAACGCTCCGAAAAAGCCTGGGTCATGGGCACTAATGCCAGCCTGCCACACGATGTCAGCGTGACCTGGGCGCGGGCCATGCCGGCGCATTTTCATGCGCGCTTCAAGGCTATCGCCCGGCGTTACCGCTATGTGATCTACAACGATCAGATTCGTCCGGCGCACATGGGCCAGGAAGTCACCTGGAACTACCGGCCGCTGGATGTCGAGCGCATGCAAGAGGCCGCGCAATACCTGGTAGGTACTCACGATTTCAGTGCGTTTCGCGCCGGCCAGTGCCAGGCCAAATCCCCCATCAAGCAAATGCATCACCTGCGTGTGACCCGGCACGGCAAGATGATTGTCATTGATGTGCGTGCCAATGCCTTCCTGCATCACATGGTGCGCAACATTGCCGGCGTGCTGATGACCATCGGCACCGGTGAGCGTGCGCCGCAATGGGCCGAAGAAGTCTTGCAAAGCCGGGTGCGGCGCAATGGTGGCGTGACTGCGCACCCGTTCGGGCTGTATCTGGTGCAGGTCGAGTACCGCGATGAGTTCGAGTTGCCGGAACGTTACATCGGTCCGCACTTTCTTACAGGCTTTGCAGACCTTGCCGGCTGACGCCTGCAACAGCATTTGTTAACATCCGGGGCTTTCCGAAAGGACTGAGGTTTCGCAACATGTCAGCCGTTCGAAGCAAGATCTGCGGGATTACCCGCATAGAAGATGCGCTGGCCGCCGTCGAGGCGGGGGCAGATGCCATTGGCTTTGTGTTCTATCCACCCAGTCCGCGTGCGGTCAGTGTGTTGCAGGCGCGGGCGATCATTGCCGCCTTGCCACCGTTCGTCACCACGGTCGGATTGTTCGTCAACGCCAGCCGCTGCGAACTCAACGAGACGCTGGAGGCCGTGGCACTGGACCTGTTGCAGTTCCATGGCGATGAAGCCCCCGAGGATTGCGAGGGTTACCACCGGCCATTCATCAAGGCGCTGCGGGTCAAGCCGGGCGACGACATAGCGGCGGCCTGCGGGGTGTATGCCAGGGCCAGTGGTCTGTTGCTCGATGCCTATGTGCCCGGTGTGCCGGGCGGCACCGGCGAAACCTTCGACTGGAGCCTGATCCCCGGGAATCTGCCAAAGCCGGTGATCCTGGCGGGCGGGCTGAACCCGGACAACGTGGCACAGGCCATTGCCCAGGTGCAGCCTTATGCCGTGGATGTCAGTGGCGGGGTCGAGCTGCACAAGGGCATAAAAGATCACGGCAAGATTCGTGCATTCATGAAAGCAGTGCACGGAGCCTGATGTGACGGTTGCCAGCGGGCCGCCGTCCATTATTACGAATTTAGTCAAGGGTATGCACCCGACGCACTGGCGTCCGGTGCGGGAACCTAACCGGTACTGGAGAAGCAAAGCATGAGCAATTGGTTGGTAGACAAACTGATCCCTTCGATCATGCGTTCCGAGGTCAAGAAGAGCTCGGTTCCCGAGGGTCTGTGGCACAAGTGTCCATCCTGCGAAGCGGTGCTGTATCGCCCCGAACTGGAAAAGACCCTGGACGTCTGCCCCAAGTGCGATCACCACATGCGCATCGGCGCACGCCAGCGCATCAATATTTTCCTGGATGCCGAAGGCCGCAATGAGCTGGGCGTCGACCTGGAACCTGTGGACCGCCTGAAATTTCGTGACGGCAAGAAGTACAAGGACCGTCTGACCGCCGCCCAGAAGCAGACCGGCGAAAAAGACGCGCTGATCTCCATGAGCGGCACCCTGCTGGACATCCCTGTGGTGGTCTCGGCGTTCGAGTTCTCGTTCATGGGCGGCTCGATGGGCGCCATCGTCGGCGAACGTTTCGTGCGTGCAGCCAACTATGCACTCGAGCATCGCTGCCCGATGATCTGCTTCTCGGCCTCCGGCGGCGCGCGCATGCAAGAGGCGCTGATCTCGCTGATGCAGATGGCCAAGACCTCGGCTGCACTGGCGCGTCTGCGCGAAGAGGGCATTCCGTTCATTTCCGTGCTGACCGACCCTGTCTACGGTGGCGTTTCTGCCAGTCTGGCGATGCTGGGTGATGTGATCATCGCCGAACCCAAGGCGCTGGTCGGTTTCGCCGGCCCTCGCGTGATCGAGCAGACCGTTCGCGAGAAGCTGCCAGAAGGCTTCCAGCGCAGCGAGTTCCTGATCGAGCACGGTGCCATCGACATGATCATTCCGCGTCAGGAACTGCGCGTGCGTCTGGCCACGCTGCTGGCGCAACTGCTTGGCTTGCCGTCGCCAAAGACGCCAAAGCCGGTGTTTGAAGCCGTGGTTGCAGAGCCGGACCTGGCCACCGTATGACCTCGCGCACGCTGAGCGACTGGCTCGCCTACCTGGAGCAACTGCACCCGTCGGCCATCGACATGGGCCTGGACCGCTCGCGGCAAGTCGCCAGTCAGTTGGGCCTGACCCGGCCGGCGCCACGGGTGATCACCGTGACCGGCACCAACGGCAAGGGCTCGACCTGCGCCTTCCTGGCGGCCTTGTTGCAGGCTCAGGGGCTCAAGGTTGGCGTCTATAGTTCGCCGCACCTGCTGCGCTACAACGAGCGTGTCCAGGTGCAGGGCGAGCAGGCCAGCGATGCTCGGTTGTGCGAAGCCTTCAGCGCCGTCGAGGCGGCGCGCGGCGATATCACCCTGACCTATTTCGAGATGGGTACCCTGGCGGCGTTCTGGCTGTTCGAGCAGGCGCAACTGGATGCCGTGGTGCTTGAGGTGGGTCTGGGTGGACGTCTGGATGCGGTCAATCTGATCGATGCCGATCTGGCGCTGGTCACCAGTATCGGTCTGGACCATGCTGACTGGCTGGGTGATACCCGCGAGTCGGTGGCCTTTGAAAAGGCCGGAATCTTTCGTGCCGGTATTCCCGCGCTGTGTGGCGATCTCGATCCGCCAGCGCCTTTGCTGGCCCGTGCTGCCGAGCTGGATTGCCCGTTGTCGCTGCGCGGTCGCGATTTCGACCTGAGTATCGAAGCGCACGCCTGGCATTGGCAAGGAAGCAACCGCGCAGGGCAGGCGCTTGAACTGCGCGATTTGCCGTTGCTCGACCTGCCGATGGAAAACGCAGCCCTGGCATTGCAAGCCTATGCTCAGCTTGACTTGCCCTGGCAGGCCGATCAACTGAGCCAGGCGCTGAGCGGTACCCGCATCGTCGGTCGACTGGACCGGCGGGTATTCCGCTGGCAGGGCAAAACCCTCACGCTGTTGCTCGACGTCGGCCATAACCCCCAGGCCGCGCATTTTCTGGCGCAGCGCATGGCCCAGCGTCCGCTGGCTGCCAGGCGTCTGGCGGTGTTCGGCCTGCTGTCGGACAAAGACCTCGAAGGCGTTGTGAGCGAGCTGTTGGACAGTGTCCGGCACTGGGCTGTAGCGCCCTTGCCGACACCGCGTACTCGACCGGTTGAGCAATTGCAGTCGGCCCTGCAGAACCTTGGCGCGAGTGTGACGTCTTATCAGGACGTCGCGCAGGCACTGCAAGCGCAGTGTGCGCTGGCGACAACTGATGACGAGATCCTGTTGTTCGGGTCTTTTTATTGTGTTGCCGAGGCTCTGGAATGGTTGGCCCGGCATACCGATTGAGGATTGAGGAAGCTGCACATGGCGTTTCTGGATAAGGCTTACAAGCAGCGGATGGTCGGTGCGCTGGTATTGATCGCTTTGGCGGTGATTTTTCTGCCGATGCTGTTTACTCGCCAGGACGATGCCCGCTCGGTGCAGGTCGATGCCCCGGCGGCGCCACAGGAACCGGTCGTTCAGCCGGTACAGATAGAGCCGGTTCCGGTCCCTGAGCAGCAGCAGGTACTGGTCGATCAGGCGCCGACCGGCAACGCGCCACCGGCAATGCCCATCACGCCTGCACCCACGGCACCTGTGCAGCCTTCGGCCCCCGTTGCCAGTGCGCCCGCAGCGCCCGCGCCTAAACCTGCGGCGCCCGCGCCCAAGCCTGCGCCGGCTACCGCCGCCGTAGCGCCTGCAAAACCTGCGACCCCCAGTGGTGTTGATGCCAACGGCCTGTCGGTAAGCTGGTCGGTGCAATTGGCCAGTCTGTCCAACCGGGCCAATGCCGACAACCTGCAGAAAACCCTGCGCACCCAGGGTTACAACGCTTATATCCGCACCGCTGACGGTGTAAACCGGGTATTCGTCGGACCGCTGATCGAGCGCGCCGAGGCTGAGCGTCTGCGCGACCAGCTCGACAAGCAGCAAAAGCTCAAGGGTATCGTCGTGCGCTTCCAGCCTGAGCGCGGTTGATAGCCTGGGTTTTCGAGAAAAAGCTCTACGCCGATAATCGCCGCTTACCGAGGGGCGGCCGCTCTGCTAAAATGCGCCGCCTTATCCGTCTGCAGGCTGCAACGTGGCACTTACTCCGGTTGACTGGGCGATCCTTGCGATTGTCGCCATCTCCGCTTTGATCAGTCTCAAGCGTGGCTTCGTCAAGGAGGCCCTGTCGCTGCTGACCTGGATCATTGCAGGTGCGGTCGCCTGGATGTTCGGCGCGGGGCTGGCCCATCACCTGGCTGACTACATTACGACGCCTTCAGCGCGTGTCATTGCCAGTTGCATCATTCTTTTCGTCGCCACCCTGCTGGTGGGCGCAATGGTCAATTTTCTCATCGGCGAACTGATTCGCGTCACCGGCCTGTCCGGGACCGATCGTTTTCTGGGCATGGTCTTCGGCGCGGCGCGCGGCGGCCTGCTGGTTGTCATCGCGGTCGGGCTGCTGAGCCTGGGGCCGGTGCAACAGGATCAATGGTGGCAGCAATCGCGTCTGCTTCCGCAATTTCTCATGGTCGCTGACTGGTCGAAAAACCTCGTTCTGGGGATGACGAGTCAGTGGTCAACCAGCGGTATCGGCATTCCTGCCGATCTACCGTTCAAGGAGCAGGTACTGTCGCCGGAAATGGCTCAGGACGTGCTCGGTAAATCCAGTTCCACTAAGTAGGGGTTGTGTCGCATGTGTGGCATCGTCGGAATCGTCGGTAAGTCGAATGTCAATCAGGCGCTGTATGACGCGCTCACCGTCCTCCAGCATCGCGGCCAGGATGCTGCCGGTATCGTGACCAGCCATGATGGCCGGTTGTTCCTGCGCAAAGACAACGGATTGGTGCGCGATGTGTTCCAGCAGCGCCATATGCAGCGTCTGGTCGGGCACATGGGCATCGGTCATGTGCGCTATCCAACAGCGGGCAGTTCGACTTCGGCCGAAGCCCAGCCGTTCTACGTCAACTCGCCTTACGGCATCACGTTGGCGCACAACGGCAACCTGACCAACGTCGTGCAGTTGGCCAAGGAGATCTACGAGTCTGACCTGCGCCACGTCAACACCAATTCCGATTCGGAAGTGCTGCTCAACGTGTTCGCCCATGAGCTGGCCGTGCGCGGCAAGCTGCAGCCGACCGAAGAAGACATCTTCGCGGCCGTGACCGACGTGCACAAACGTTGCCGTGGTGGCTACGCCGTCGTGGCGATGATCACCGGCTATGGCATCGTCGGCTTCCGTGACCCGGACGCGATCCGCCCGATCGTGTTCGGCCAGCGTCACACCGACGAAGGCGTCGAGTACATGATCGCCTCCGAAAGCGTGGCCCTGGATGTATTGGGCTTCACCCTGATCCGTGACCTGGCGCCAGGGGAGGCGGTGTACATCACTGACGACGGCAAGCTCTATACCCGTCAGTGCGCACCCGATCCAAAATACGCACCGTGCATTTTCGAACACGTCTACCTGGCGCGTCCGGACTCGATCATCGACGGTATTTCGGTGTACAAGGCGCGTCTGCGCATGGGCGAGCGCCTGGCCGACAAGATCCGTCGCGAGCGTCCCGAGCACGACATCGATGTGGTCATCCCGATTCCGGACACCAGCCGCACCGCCGCACTGGAACTGGCCAACCACCTGGGCGTCAAGTTCCGCGAAGGCTTCGTCAAGAACCGTTACATCGGCCGTACCTTCATCATGCCGGGCCAGGCGGCACGGAAAAAATCCGTGCGCCAGAAGCTCAACGCCATCGAGCTTGAGTTCCGTGGCAAGAACGTGATGCTGGTCGACGACTCGATCGTGCGCGGCACCACCTGCAAGCAGATCATTCAGATGGCCCGCGAA
This sequence comes from Pseudomonas sp. 3A(2025), assembly GCF_054589175.1. Lineage (NCBI taxonomy): Bacteria > Pseudomonadati > Pseudomonadota > Gammaproteobacteria > Pseudomonadales > Pseudomonadaceae > Pseudomonas > Pseudomonas sp. 3A(2025). Next base: position 419,508 of record NZ_BAAILM010000095.1, read on the forward strand.
GCCGGCGCCAAGAACGTGTATTTCTGCTCGGCGGCCCCGGCTGTACGCTACCCGAACGTCTACGGCATCGACATGCCGAGTGCTCACGAACTGATCGCCCACAACCGCAGCACCCAGGAAGTGGCCGACCTGATCGGCGCCGACTGGCTGGTCTATCAGGATCTCAGCGACCTGATCGAAGCGGTCAGCGGCAGCAAGAAGATCAAGATCGACAACTTCGACTGCTCGGTTTTCGACGGCAAGTACGTCACCGGCGACATCGACGAGCACTACCTGAACCGCATCGAAGATGCGCGTAACGACGCTGCCAAGGTCAAGACCCAGGCGGTGAGTGCGATCATCGATCTGTACAACAACTGATTGGTACAAGGAATACGTGCATGTCTGAGCAATGGGATGCAGGGCGCCTGGACAGTGATCTCGAAGGCGTAGGCTTCGACACACTGGCCGTGCGCGCCGGTCAGCACCGCACGCCGGAAGGCGAGCACGGCGATCCGATGTTCTTCACCTCCAGCTACGTGTTCCGCACGGCGGCCGATGCCGCCGCGCGTTTCGCGGGCGAAGTGCCGGGCAACGTCTACTCGCGCTACACCAACCCGACCGTGCGCGCCTTCGAAGAGCGCATTGCCGCGCTTGAAGGCGCCGAGCAAGCGGTGGCCACGGCCACCGGCATGGCCGCCATTCTGTCGGTGGTGATGAGCCTGTGCAGCGCCGGCGACCATGTGCTGGTGTCGCGCAGCGTGTTCGGTTCGACCATCAGCCTGTTCGAGAAGTATTTCAAACGCTTCGGCATTGAAGTCGACTACGTACCGCTGGCCGAACTGGCCGGCTGGGACGCGGCGATCAAGAGCAACACCAAGCTGTTGTTCGTCGAATCGCCGTCCAACCCGCTGGCCGAACTGGTCGATATCTCTGCACTGGCTGAAATCGCTCACGCCAAGGGCGCGATGCTGGTGGTCGACAACTGCTTCTGCACTCCGGCGCTGCAACAGCCGCTGAAACTGGGCGCCGATGTGGTCGTGCACTCGGCTACCAAGTTCATCGACGGCCAGGGCCGTTGCATGGGCGGTGTGGTTGCCGGTCGCAGCGAACAGATGAAAGAAGTGGTGGGCTTTCTGCGCACCGCAGGCCCGACCCTGAGCCCGTTCAACGCCTGGATCTTCCTCAAGGGCCTGGAAACCCTCAGCCTGCGCATGCGTGCTCATTGCGCCAATGCTCAGGCGGTGGCCGAGTGGCTGGAACAGCAGGACGGCATCGAGAAGGTGCATTACGCCGGCCTCAAGAGCCATCCGCAGCATGACCTGGCCCAGCGCCAGCAAAAAGGCTTCGGTGCGGTAGTGAGTTTCGAGGTCAAGGGTGGCAAAGAGGGCGCCTGGCGCTTCATCGACGCCACGCGGCTGGTGTCGATCACCGCCAACCTGGGCGACAGCAAAACTACCATCACCCATCCGGCCACCACCTCCCACGGCCGCTTGTCGCCGCAAGAGCGTGCGTCGGCGGGTATCAGCGACAGCCTGATCCGTCTGGCGGTCGGTCTGGAAGATGTGACTGACCTGCAAGCGGACATGGCACGCGGGCTGGCAGCACTGTGAGTGACTGGTCGCTGCCGGTGCACAGCCACAGCAACGGCCGCGTAGCCCTGGTAACCGGTGCCGCTCGCGGCATCGGCCTGGGCATCGCGGCCTGGCTGATCAGCGAAGGCTGGCAGGTGGTGCTGACCGATGTGGATCGCATTCGCGGGGCCAAAGTCGCCGAAAGCCTGGGCGAGAACGCCTTGTTCATTTCCATGGACGTGGCCAGCGAAAGCCAGGTGGTCGGTGGTGTGGCTCAGGTGCTGCGCCAGTTCGGGCGGCTGGATGCGCTGGTGTGCAACGCGGCGGTGTCCGAGGCGCACAACGGCACACTCGAAAGCCTGAGTCTGGAGCACTGGAACCGGGTGCTGGGGGTCAATCTCAGCGGCCCCATGCTGCTGGCCAAGCACTGTGCGCCTTACCTGCGTGCTCACGGCGGTGGCATCGTCAACCTGACCTCGACCCGCGCTCACCAGTCCGAGCCCGATACAGAGGCTTATGCGGCGAGCAAGGGCGGCCTGCTGGCCCTGACCCATGCCCTGGCCATCAGCCTGGGCCCGGAAATTCGCGTCAATGCTGTATGCCCCGGCTGGATCGACGCCCGTGATCCTTCGGTAAGGCGTGCCGAACCACTGGCGGATGCCGACCACGCGCAACACCCGGTCGGCAGAGTGGGGACAGTCGAAGACGTAGCCGCCATGGTCGCCTGGCTGTTATCGCGTAATTCCGGTTTCGTGACAGGCCAAGAGTTTGTGGTTGACGGCGGCATGAGCCGCAAGATGATTTACGTAGAATAGCTGCAAGCTGCAAGTGAATAGCTGCAAGTAAAAGCGCGCTGCTTTTACCCTGATTGAAAAAAACTTCAATGAGGGTATTGACTTAGGTTCGTCAGGTGCGTAAATTTCGCGGCCTCAGCGAAGCAAAGGGTGATTAGCTCAGCCGGGAGAGCATCTGCCTTACAAGCAGAGGGTCGGCGGTTCGATCCCGTCATCACCCACCATCGTTGAGTTTGAAGGCTGTTTCACGAGGGCTTTCAAAGTGTCAAAACCAGGGTGAAAGTCCTGAATGCGCAGCGGTAGTTCAGTCGGTTAGAATACCGGCCTGTCACGCCGGGGGTCGCGGGTTCGAGTCCCGTCCGCTGCGCCATATTATCCAGACCGGGTTCGCCGGGTCTGCGATTGAAAAGCCCAAGGGTTGTTCAATCAGGCAGTGAAACAAACTACCGAAGGTTTGTTTCAGGTCGATTAAAAGAGTTACACAAGCGATACGCAGCGGTAGTTCAGTCGGTTAGAATACCGGCCTGTCACGCCGGGGGTCGCGGGTTCGAGTCCCGTCCGCTGCGCCATACATGGCTTCAAGGCCTTGAACTCCTTGAAGCAAATAAAAAAGCCACCTCAGGGTGGCTTTTTTATTGCCTGAATTTTGCCTCACTGTCAGGGCAACTCCATCTGCCCTGGTGGATCAGCGCTCCCGCCGCTTACTTCGCCGGTTTGATCAGTTGCAGTTGTTGCCGGTAATCATCGGTCACCTGTCGCGCCTGACTGTTGTTGGTGACCACCCTTGGAGTGATCAGCACGATCAGCTCTGTGCGCTTTTTGCTTTTACTGGTATTGCCAAACAACCAGCGCAGCCCTGGCACGCGTCCCAGGTAGGGCACCGCTGCAACGCTGTCGGCATTGTCCTGCTTGATCAGCCCGCCGAGCAAAACGGTCTGGCCGCTTTGCACCGCCACTTGAGTGGAGACCGAGCGGGTCGAGATGCGCGGGTTGCCGTTATTGTCCGCTGCCTGGGTGTTGTCCGCATCGCTGACCTGCTGCTGAATGTCCATGTACACAAGACCGCCCGGATTGATCCGCGGCACCACATCGAGGATCACCCCGGTCTGCACGTATTCGACACTGCTCAGCGTGGTGTCGGAGACATTGGTGTTGACCGTGGTCTGGCTGATAGGAATGTTGTCGCCCACCTGAATCTGCGCCTGCTGGTTGTTCATGACCACCAGCGACGGTGCCGACAGCACTTGTGTGCGGCCGCTGGTTTCCAGGGCGTGCAGGGCGAATTGCAGGTTGCTGCTGACAAAGGAATAGAACAGCGAATCAGCGGCACCCAGCCCAGCGCCTCCGCCACCCAGCGCTCCCTGGCTGCCCGAGGCGTTGGCGACCGTGGTGCTGGCGGAGTTGCCGGCCAGGCGGCCCAGATACCATTGCACCCCCAGATCCAGTTCTCCGTTGAGGTTGACCTCCAGAATCCGGGTTTCGATCTGCACCTGCATCGGCGCATTGTCCAGGCGCTTGATCGCCGACTCGATCTCGGCCCATTGCGCGGGGCGGGTGCGGATCAATAACTGGTTGCTGCTTTTTTGCGCGGTGATACGCGTGCTGTCATCCAGGCGCTTGCTGGCGCCGGACTCGGGGCTGGCCATCTCGCTGTCGCTGCCCTCGGCGCTGTCACTGCCCATGTTGCTGCCGCTGTCGTCTTCAGGTTCTTCGCCAAGGCCATCTTCCTCATTCTGCTGCCTGTCGGTCTGCATGCCGGCATTGCTGCCGCTGCTGCCCAGCCCCATGCCGCCAGCGCTACCGTTACCGTTACCGCTGCCATTGAGCGAAGACAGCGAGCGGGTGCGCAAGCCGGGGGCGACCTTGGCGGCGCTGTCATCCTTGATCTGGCCGTTGCCGTAGATCTGCCGCAGGTACTTGGCCAGGTCAGTGGCCTTCATGTTGCGAACGTCGTACACGTACATCTGCGGTTCGTTGCCGCCGCCCTCGTCAATGGTGTGAATCCAGTCACCCACCTCACTGAGGTACTGCGGTTGCGACGAGATCGCCACCACCGAGTTGGTTCGTTCGATGGGCATGAACCGCACCATGCCGGCCAGTGGCATGCCACTGTCGGGGCCGAAGATCTTCTGCAGTTCAGGCATCAACTCGCCCACGGTGGCGCGTTGCAAGCCATAGACGCCAATCGACATGCCCTTGAGCCAGTCCACGTCGAAGGTATCGATGGTGTCCTGATAGTTGGCCAGTTCATCCGGCGTACCGGCCAGGCTCAACACGTTGCGCGCAGGATCGACCAGCAGAAAGGCGTTGTCACGAGCGAAGGGTTTGAGCAGTTTCTGCATCTCGGTGGCCGAGATGTAGTGCAGCGGAAACAGCCGCGCCGACAACCCGCTCGACGGCCGCGCCACCGGCATTTCAGGCACCAGCTTGCCCGCCACCGCCTGGTTGGCCGGCAGGATCACATAGCGGTCACCCTGCTTGATCATCGCGTTGTCGGTCCAGGACAACAGGGTTTCGAGGATCGATAACGCCTGCTGCTTGTTCACCGGCTTTGAGGTCGAGAAGCTGACATCGCCCTTGACGCCCTCGTTGATGCTGTAGTTTTCGTGCAACAGGTCGCCCATCACACTGTTGATCACCGCCTCGATCGGCTGGTTACTGAAATTGAACACGATATCGCCGCTGGCTTCTGCCGACGGTTTCGCGCCCGATGCCGGCTGCTGCGCACCCGGCCCGTGCACGAAGGTCTGGTTGCCGCGAATGATCTGCTGGCCCCTGGGCGCTGCGGCAGGTGCGTTAGCCTGCGCGGGCAGCGGGGCTGCCTCGGTCTGTGGCGGGCGTTGTGAACCGGTGCCATCGAGTGCTTCCTGCATCAATGCCGGGTCGTTTTCGAAACGCTCCGGTGCGGTGGCGCAACCGGCCAGTGCCACGGCGGTGGCCAGGCAGATAAGAGGGCTGCGCAAACGGGGAAACTCAAGGTAGCGATTGTTCATGGTGTGGGTACGTCTGGAAGGGTAATGAGGGGAGTTTTCGAAGGCGGTGGAAGGCGCAGCAGGGGCAGGCGCAACTCGCGGGTCTGGCCCTGATGCGTGAAGGTGGCTTGCTGTGGCGTGGCGCCGGTGAGCGTCCAGCCGTTATCGAGGCTGCTGCCGACGGCAAGCTTCAGGTGGCGTTTGTCCGGCATGCGCAGCAGCACCCATTGGGCCTGGCCATCGATGATCACGCCGCTGAGGCTGATGCCGTCCAGAGACGAAGCTTGCGCCTTGCCGGTGGCAAGGTCGGGCTTGCGGTCGGGGCTGAACATCGACTGCTGCCAGGTCAACGCCAGGGCCTGAGGCGGCAACGGCTGGGTCGGTTGCAGCGCCTCGGCAGGCGCCACTTCACGCGGCGGGCCCGCGGGTAGCCAGTCCACGGATTGTCCGCTGCCCAGCGCCAGACTGACGGCCGCAGCGCTCAGCAGCGCCGTGCTCGCCAGCAGCGCGAGGGTCAGTGTGTCAAGCCTCATGCTTCAGGCTCCCCGGTCGAGGCGCGGGCGCCTGTTGCAGATAGCCGCGCAGCAACAGGTGGACCTGCAGCCGTCCCGCGCCACCGCTGGCCGGGGCTGACGTTGCGCGCCGCAGGGTCAGGTTGTCGATATAGAGAAACGGCTGGCCGTATTCGACGTCGTGCAGCAGTTTGGCCAGAGGCTCCATCGCGCACTCCAGTGTCAGGCTGACTTTCACCTGACGATAGGGTTCTGCGCTGTCGCGCTGTTCAGTGATCGGCATGCGCTGGGTGACCTGGCAGCCCGGGCCCTGACTGGCGTGGGCCTTGACCATGTCGAGGCTGCGCTGCATCAGATCAGCGGCGACAGCGCTGGGGTCTTCACCCGGCAACAGACTGGTGCGGCTCGAAGGGTCGCGCCGCGCGGCCTGCAATTGCTGTTCGAGACTGTCTCGTTGCGCAAGGACCCCGGCGTAGCGCTGTTGCTGCGCACGCAGGCTGTCGGCTTGTTCTTGCAGAGCGCTCAAGGGATCGAGAAACCAGCTCTGCACCAGCAACCACCACGCCGCCCATAGCACCAGCGCCAGCACGATCAGTGCGGCACCACGACGTTCTCGTTGAGTCAATTCACGGCGCATCGGTGGTCTCCTTGCGTAACTGGGCGCGCAGCGAAAAACGCTCTTTGCCGGTGTCTGCGTCGGGCTGGATGATTCCCTGGAACTGCGCGTCCTGCAGGGTCTTGCAGTCCTTCATGCGGGTGATCAGGGCGCTGGCCCTGGCGCTTTGCCCGGCAATGGAAACCGCGCCGCCCTCGGCGATCTCCAGTTGTTCGACCCAGGTGTCGGCGCCCAGACAACCGGTGAGGTCGACCAGCAGGCTGGACAGCGTCGGCTGTGCGGCTTTCTGTTGCGCGAGGTAACGCGCTGCCCCTTGGGTGTTGATCAATTCGCGGCGCAGGTTCTGAACCTGCTGCACCTGGCTGCGTTGCTCATCGACGTGCTGTTGCATGGCGTCGACCATGGCCGTGCGCGCATCCAGCCACAGCGCCATGCAGGCGAATACCAGCGCACAGCACGCCAGCGCCAGGTAGCGGGGCAGACGCGCACCGCCGATGCGCGGCGGTTTCTGTTCGGCGGGCAACAGGTCGACGCCCAGTCGGGCGCCCTGCGCGTCGCGGCTGTCGACGCCGTGCAGCGCCAATCCCTGCGCCTTGCATTCATCGATGGCCGGTTGCAGACGCTCGCTCAGGATCGCCACCAGCAGCACCTGTGCCTGCATGCCTTCTTTGCCGATCACGCGGGCCACGTAGTGCATCTGATCGCGGGGGTAGGGCGTGTGCTTGTCGAGCTCGAAACCGATGACGTTGTGCAGGTCGCGCAACGCCGCCATCGGCAGCGACAGCGTTTGTGCCAGGACCATGCTGGCCGGCAATACCAGAATCAGGCGCTCATCGGCGTGCGGCGGGCTATCGCCTCGCAGTGGCCAGTCGATCAGGCGTTCGCGCACCTGGGGCAGCAGGCGCGCTCGTGCTGCCGCCGGCAACATGTTTTGCAGTTCGTGCAGCCATGCGTGCCACAGCTGTTGGGCGCGGCTGTCGCGCCACTGGCTGTGAACCCTGGACTGCAGCGGGCCAAGCCGTCTGGAAAATAAATGCTTCATTCTTGCCAGCGCAGGACCCGGTAAGGCCTGACACCCTCCTTCAATGGGTTCAGTAACAGGGTGACGCTCAGCGTCGTGGTAAAACCGCCCGGCAACGTTGCCTGGCTGTGTACGGTGATGACTGATCCTGCGTCGTCCGCCGTGCCGGTGCTTCCAGCCGTACCGGTTTGAGCCAGGTTCAATGCCCGGCGCAGCCAGGGCGAGGCCAGGCGCGCATCCGGCGCGGGCAACCCGCTCCACATCGTCAGGTGCGCACTGGCGCAGCGGTAAAGCGCCTGATCCATGCCCGGTAACTCGCGCACCTCCTCGATCACCCGTAGCGGTGCCGGGTTGCCGCCCCGGCGGCGCTCCAGCGTCTGCGCCAGTTGCCCGGCTCGCCCGGCCGATGCGCCGCACGCCTGCAGCAGCCGGTCGAACGACGCCACTGGGGCTGCGTTGACATCGAGCTTGCCAGCCTCACTGTTCAGGCTGACCTGCAACGTGGCCTCATCGAAACGCAGTGCGTGCGGCTGGCCGTCGGCCTTCCAGCGCCGCTGTGGGTCGCGGTCCAGTTGCGCCAGCACCGCCATGCCGACACCGGCTTCGGCGGCGAGTACCGCTTGCGTATGCTGGCGCTGCCACAGCGCCTGGCGATTTTGCAGGTGCACCCAGCCAATCAGCCCGGCCAGCAGCGTTCCCAGCAACGCCAGGACCCACAGCACCAGCAGCAGCGCGACCCCGCGTTGCTTGCTCATAACGCTTGCGCCTCGCCAGACAGATCCAGGCGCAGGTCGATGCTTTGCCGCGGCCAGGGCACGGGGCCTGCCAGTTGCGCATCGATGCGCACGCTCTCCGGCAGGCGCCCCGGCCACGGCCAGTGATCCAGCCAGTCGCTGGCGGCGCCCTGTGGCGAGATCCCGCGATAGCTGAAACGCACGCTGCGCACCTGATACAGCAGCACCTGCGGTTCGCCGACAGGCAACAGGCCTTGCTCTTGCAGGCGTTGCAGGCTGACCTGCAAGCGCTCACCCGCCGCCAGCGTCACGCTGTAGCGGTACAAACCGCCGCCCAGGCTGGCCATCAATGGCGCGTAAAAACTCAGGCTTTGTGGCTCACCGACAAACACCGGCGGCTGTTTGTCGCCGGGTGTGCCGGCCGCCAGGGGCAAGCTCTGGCCGAGGGCGTTGCGTAAAAAGTTCTGTGTCGAGCGCACCTCGTCCAGTCGTGTGCTGTAGCGCTCGGCCTTGGCCATCGCGCGGTTGGCGCCGGTAATGGCGCCGGCGATCAACATCAGCAGCACGCCCAGCAGGCTCAGCACCACCAACACTTCCAGCAAAGTGAACCCGCGCGACTGAAGTTTCATTGCTCAGCCCCGGCACCTGAACCGGCACTGCGCAGTTGCAGGCCGCTGTAATGCGCTGTGCGCGAGCCGTCGCTGACCTGCAGATCCAGCCGCCATGCATTGACCGAAGCATTGCCCGCCGGTAACGCGCTGATGTTCAGTCGCCAGTCCAGACCCGACCACCGGCCTTCGGTCAGCCCTGGCCGCAAGCGCTCGGCGCTGGCCTCATCCATCAGCGAGCGTGCCGCCAGGCTCAGCCGGTCACTGCGTTGAGCCTGTTGCAGCGCCCGCGCGCTGTGCCCGAACGCCACCACCAGCACACTGCTGCACACCGCCAATACCGCCAGGGCGGCGAGCATTTCCAGCAAGGTGAAACCGCGCTTACGCTTCAATTGAGCGTGCGCAACTGAACGTTGCCGGTGAGCCAATTGATGTCGACCCGCCAGCGTTTGTCGTTACGCGTCAGCAACAGATGGCCGCCGCTGGCGCCACCGTCCGGATAGAACTCGAACGCCGAACCCAGGCCATCAGCGGTTTGCAGTTGTACGTGCATGTCGCGGGGCAACTGCCGGGCTTTTTGCAACGGTCCCTGAAAGCGGCCGCTGTTCAAATCAAACTGCGTGCGCGCCGGTTGCCCGGTGACGATGGCCTGCACCCGTGCTGCGCGCAGGGCCTGGACCACTTCGCCCAGGGCGCGCCGCTCGCTGGCACTGTGCAGGCCTTTGCCCACGCCATAGCCCACCAGGCCGACGCTGATGCCGATCAACACGATCACCACCAGCAGTTCGAACAGGGTGAAGCCGCGGGCGCGGGGCAGGGCGCGCATGTTATTCCCAGTTACCGATGTCGGCTTTGTAGCCGTCGCCACCGGCCTGACCGTCCTGGCCGAAGAAGATCAGGTCAAAGCTGCCATGCTCGCCGGGGTAGCGATAACCGAAGGCGTGGCCAAACGGGTCTTTGAGGTCGGACTGCTTGGCGTACGGGCCTGCCCAGCCGGTGGCGTTCGCAGGCTTGGCCACCAGTTGCTGCAGGTTGGCAGGCGGCGAGCCGACATCCAGGCCGTAGCTTTCGATCTTCATGCTCAGGCTGGCCAGTTGCGCCTTGCCGGCGCCGTACTTGCCCTTGTCGACATTGCCGCCGACCTGACGCACAACGATGGTGGCGACGATGCCGAGCAAGACGATGACCGCGAGCATTTCCAGCAGGGTAAAACCGCCCTGACGACGGGCCGACTTAAGGGTTTTCATTGGGATGTTTCCTCTAAATGTTACTGGTCAGGCTCATCAGCGGCAGCATGATGGCGAGCATGATTACCGCCACCATCACCGCCATGACCACGGTCAGGCTGGGCACCAGGGCGGCGAGCATGCGGTCGATGCCGCGCTTGGCCTCGACATCGAAAACGTCGGCGACCTTGAGCAGCATGCTGTCGAGGTTGCCGGCCTGTTCGCCGACCTCGATCATTTGCAGTGCAAGCTCCGGCAGCAGCGGTTGTTCGCCGAACGCGTGCGCCAGCGTGCCGCCGCCCTTGACCCGCTCGGTGGCTTGCTCGACCTGGGCGCGCAGCGCGTGGTTGCCGCACACCTGGCGTACGATGTTCATGGCCTGCAGCAGCGCAACGCCGTTGCTCAGCAGCGTGCCCAGGGTTCGCGCCAGGCGCGCCGCTTCGATACGTTGCAGCAGCGGGCCGATGACTTTCATCGAGAGCAGGCGCCGGTCGTGTTGCTGGCGTCGCTGCGGGTCGCGGCGCAAGACGGCAACGCCCCAGATCAATGCAACGAGGGCGGCCAACAGCAGCAGGCCGTAAGCACTCAAAAACTCACCGAGGCCGAGAATCGCCTGGGTGATCAGCGGAATGGGCACGCCCAGATCGCGAAAGATCGGCACGAATTGCGGCACCACGTACGCCAGCAGCAACGCCAGCGAACCGAGTACTCCAACCACCAGAAAGATCGGGTAGATCAAGGCATTGATGACTTCGCCGCGCAGCTTCTGGCTGCGCTCAAGGTATTCACAGAGCTGGTGCAGGGTGTTCTCCAGCGAGCCGCCGGCTTCGCCTGCGCGGACCATGCTGATGTACAGGCTCGAGAACTGGCCGTGCTCTTCTTCCAGGGCCTGACTCAACGGCTTGCCGGCCTTGACCTGCTCACGAATGCGCTCGATCAGTGCCTGGCGCCTGGGGTCGTGGCTTTGGCGCAGTAATGTGCCTAACGCGCGCTCCAGCGGCTGGCCGGCGCCAATCAGTGTCGCCAGTTGCTGGGTAAAGCTGACCAGCGCGGCACCGTTCAGCGCATGACGGCGCAGGGCGGCGCCCAGGCCGCTGGTCGATCCTGCTTCCAGGCTGAGCAGCAACAGGCCGCGCTTTTGCACGATCGCCACTGCGGCATTATGGTCCGGCGCTTCCAGCGTGCCGTTCTGCGCGACGCCATCGGCGTCCAGCGCACGGTATTTGAAATGCGCCATGATCAATCGCCGCGCGTGACGCGCAGCACCTCTTCAAGCGAGGTCACGCCCGCGACGGCCTGGCGCAGGCCTTCTTCATACAGCGTGCGCAGTCCGCCACGTCGGGCGGCGGCTTCCAGCGTCGCGGCATCGGCCTGGCGCATCAGCAGGGTGCGCAGTTCTTCGTTCATCACCAGCAATTCGGTGATTGCGCTGCGGCCGTGATAACCGCCGCCCGGCAACTCGCTGGCGGGTTGGTACAGCATGATCGGCCGCTGCTCGGTAAAGCGGTCCAGGCCGTGTTCGGCGATCAGCTCGGCGGGCACCTCGAATGCGATGCGCGTCACAGGATCAAGCCGGCGCACCAGCCGCTGCGCCAGAATGCCTTTGACGGTCGAGGCAATCAGGTAGCTTTCGACGCCCATGTCCAGCAGGCGGGTGATACTCGCCGCCGCGCTGTTGGTGTGCAGGGTCGACAGCACCAGGTGCCCGGTGAGCGAGGATTGAATGGCGATCCGGCAGGTTTCCAGGTCGCGCATCTCGCCGATCATGATCACGTCCGGGTCCTGGCGCACGATAGAACGCAGGGCGCCGGCGAAGTCCAGGCCAATCGAAGGCTTGACCTGAATCTGGTTGATGCCTTCAAGCTGGTACTCCACCGGATCTTCCACCGTGATGATCTTGCGTTCAGCGGTGTTCAGGCGTGACAACGCGGTGTACAGGGTGGTGGTCTTGCCCGAGCCGGTGGGGCCGGTTACCAACAGAATGCCGTGGGGGTTTTCCAGCACATCGAGAAAATTCTGCAGGCGCTCGCCGTCCATGCCCAGGCTGGGGAAATCAAAACTCACGGTCTGGCGATCGAGCAGGCGCATGACCACCGACTCGCCAAAACTGGTGGGCACCGTGCTCACGCGCAGATCCAGTTCCTTGCCCTGGATGCGCAGCATGATCCGCCCATCCTGCGGCAATCGGCGCTCGGCGATGTCCAGCCGCGCCATGATTTTCAGGCGCGAGATGATCGCCGCCGAAGAGCTGGAGGGCGGCGCTTCCGCCTCGTGCAGCACCCCATCGATGCGGTAGCGCACCTTGAGCTGGCTTTCGAAGGGTTCGATATGAATGTCCGACGCGCGTTGTTCGACGGCGCGTTGCAAAATCAGGTTGACCAGGCGGATGACCGGCGCCTCCGAGGCCAGGTCTTTCAGGTGCTCGATGTCTTCTTCGGCGCCGCTGTGGTCGTCCATCGTTTCGATCAGCGAGCCCATGGCCGAGCGGCCCTGGCCGTAGAAGCGCTCGATGAGACCGTCGACTTCACTGGCCGGCCCAACCGACAGGTACACCGGCAACTGGCATGCATAGCGAATCGCTTCCAGCGCATAGCTATTACCCGGATTGGCCGCCAGCACGTGGATGCCGTCGGCATGTTTGCCGATGGGCAACAATCGGTGGTGACGCAGGAAGCGCTCGCTGAGGACGGGCAGGGCATCGCCGGGAATGGGTACCGCGTCGGCGACCAGCAGCGGCGTCTCCAGCGTCGATGCCCACGCCTTGGCCAGGTCCAGTTCCGAGACCAGGCCCAGGCGGGTGAGCAACTCGGTCAGCGAACTGCCCGGCGACTCTTGCGCCAGGCGCCGTGCCCGATCCAGATCACCTGTTTTCAGTCCGGCATTGGCCAGCAGCCAGGCACACAGTGCCTGCGTCGAGTGAGTGGCCAGTTGTTGGAGGTGAATAGGATTCAAAGTAGGGCACGACGTGGTGTTAATGAGTCGCCGGAGCGAAGGCGCTTTTTTAGTGCAGGTTGTTAGTTGGACGGTGTGGCGGTTTTATTCGTTGGGCGACCACGAGTGTTTTCGTCGGCTTGAACTTGCTTGTGCTGTTTTTTCTCGGTCTTTACTTTTTTGGCCTGGGTCATGACTGTGGAGTCAGGTGCGCCGGATACTGTTTCTTTTGTGTCGGACTCGGCCGCCATAGTTGTCGCGGCGAACGTCAGGGTCAGGGCGGCAATCGTACCAACTAGTGGCAATTTCATATGATGAATCTCCAGTTTTTTAACAATGTTGAAATGATGGCATCGCTCTGCAGAAGGGCGTTGACACGTGCTTAAGGCCTCGGATAGCCCGATTTTTCACAGGGGATCGATGCAGGTTTGGTAAAAATTGTTAAACCTACAGACCTATAGGTTTAGCCAAGGTTCACTGAGTGTGTCAAAAAATTTCCATGTGTTTCATGACTGTTATATTTCGTTTGACTTCAACTGAAAACAATTGTCTTAATTTAAATGTCGCGGGAATCCACCGCGTATTTAACTGGCGTAGTGCCAGTAGTTTATTTAAGTAGTTATATCGCCCAGGTTCTTTGCTTGCAGGCGCGTCATTTTTATTCGTCCGCTGTTTCATTATGAAGCACCGGTATAGGCGAACTATTGCCCGGAATAAAAGGCGTGTGGCGTGTCAACTGCGACCATTGCGCGCAGGCGATATCAGGAGTGTTTTTATCTATGCGAACCCGTAGAACGTTTGGTGCATTGGCTCTGTTGAGCCTGGCAATCGGTCATGCCAACGCGGCGACCACCCAGGAACAACTGGCCGCCAGAGAGGTGCGCGCCGACAAGGCGGCAGAGAACACCCTGGCGAAGATGACCCAGGAAGAAAAACTGGCCTACATCGGCGGCATCGGCGGCTGGGACGTCAAGCCGTTGTCTCAGTACGGTGTGCCGCAGATCCACGGCGCCGACGGCGGCGCGGGCATCCGCTACACCAGCGAAGGCAATGATCCAGGCGTGGTCTATCCGTCCGGTCCGAACCTGGCGGCCACTTTCAACCCGCGTCGCGCCCTCGATTTCGGCCGCGCGCTGGGCTACGACACCGCGACCGGCGGCTATCAGTTCGTCACCGGCCCCGGCATGAACCTGTATCGCATGCCGTGGAGCGGCCGTGCCTTCGAATACCTCTCCGGTGAAGATCCCTTCCTGGGCGCCAGCCTCGGTCCTGCGGTGATCAACGGTATCCAGCAGCGCCGTGTCTGGGCCGAAGCCAAGCACTATGCGGGCAACGATCAGGAAACCAACCGCTTCATCCTCAATCAGGTCATGCCCGAGCGTGTGCTGCGCGAGATGACGCTGCCGCCTTTCGAGTCGGCGACCAAGAACGGCACGGTCGCGATGATGATGTGTGCGTTCCAGAAGGTGAACGGCGAGTACGCCTGCGAGAGCGAGCACCTGATCGCCAACATTCTCAAGAAGGAATGGGGCTTCAAGGGCCTGGTACAAAGCGATTACAACGCCATCGTCAATGGTCTGCCTGCCGCCAAGGCCGGCACCGACCTGGACATGATGGGCGGCCAGATGAACAGCAAGGTGCTCAAGCCGTACCTGGACAGTGGCGAGCTGGACATGGCGACCATCGATGACAAGGTCCGCCGCATCCTCAAGAACATCTACCTGTACCAGTTCGACAAAATCGCCCCGTTGACCGCCCACAACATGAACAGCGCGACCAGCAACAAGGTTGCGCTGAACATCGCCCGTGAAGGTATCGTGCTGCTGAAGAACCAGAACGACGTGCTGCCGCTGGACAAGGCCAGGGTCAAGCGCATCGCCGTGGTCGGTGATCTGGCCAAGTACGCGCCACCCACCGGTTTTGGCAGTGCCCACGTCGATGCCACGCACTACATCAGCGAGCTGAGTGGCCTGCAACAGATGGCGCCAGGCGCCAAGGTCGAGTTTCTCGATGGCCTGTCGCTGGACCCTGCTGCCTCCAAGTGGACGACCACCGACAGCAAGGGCAACAACGTTGCCGGCCTGAAAACCGAGTTCTTCACCAACGCCAACTGGTCCGGCGATGCCTCGGCCACCCGTATCGACACCCACGTCAATATGGACTGGTCCACCGACGATCTGCCAAGCGATGGCGACACCGCCAACACCTCGATTCGCTGGAGCGGCCAGATGACGCCGGTCACCGGTGGCGAGCAGGTTTTCAAGGTGCGTGCCGACGGCGCCGTGCGCTTGTGGGTCAACGGCCAGAAGGTCATCGACAATGGCGATGGCGAGAACATCACCAACAAGAGCATTCCGCCGACGATTCCAGTGTCGGGCAAGATCAAGCTGGAAGCAGGCAAGGCGTACGACGTCAAGCTTGAATACTCGCGCCGCGACGGTTACCTGTCGACAATGGGCGGGCTGGTCGGTGTGCAGATGGCCTGGGCTTCGCTGACAGCACCAACCGATTTGTCGAACTACGACGCCGTGGTGGTCGCGGTGGGCAACAGCAACGAATACGAAGGCGAAGGTTTCGACCACAGCTTCGACCTGCCCGAGTATCAGAACGAGCTGATCCAGAACATCGCCAAGGCCAACCCCAACACCATCGTGACCCTGCACGGCGGCACGGCTTTGAAAATGAGCGACTGGATCGATCAGGTTCCGGCGGCGTTGCACGCCTTCTATCCAGGCCAGAACGGCGGTCAGGCACTGGCCGAGATTCTGTTTGGCAAGGTCAACCCGTCGGGCAAACTGCCGATCAGTATCGAGCGCAACATCGAAGACAACCCGTTGTACGCGGACTTCCCGAACTTCGATAACACCCGCACGCTCAAGGAAATCAGCTACAAGAACGACCTGACGATGCTCGGCTATCGCGGTTACGACAAGACCGGCACCAAGCCGTTGTTCGCCTTCGGCCATGGTCTGTCCTACACCCGCTTCAGCTACAACAACATCCAGGTCACGCCGGGCGTTGCCGTGGGCAACACGCCGATCAAGGTGTCGTTCGACCTGACCAACAGCGGCCAGCGCGCCGGCTCCGAAGTCGCCGAGCTGTATGTGGGCCAGCAGAACCCGAAAGTCGAGCGTGCCGTCAAAGAGCTCAAGGGCTACAAGAAGGTGTTCCTGAAACCGGGTGAAACCCGTCACGTGACCATCGAGCTCAACGACCGCTCGCTGGCTTACTACGACGACACCAGCAAGCAGTGGGTCGTCGATGCCGACACCTTCAACATCAGCGTGGGCGCGGCTTCCGACGATATTCGTCTCAATGCCAAGCTGGTCAACTCGTTCCGCCAGGAACTGTCGACCACCACCAGCAACCCGCTGCCACGCTCGGCGCTGAACTCGGTCAAGGCCACGCTGCCGGCGGTCAAGACCGGCGGCGTGTTCAATCAGGACGAAAACATCGACGACAGTAACGGTAACGCCGACTACGACGGCAACACCGAGTACTGATCACCCTTGCCGGGGCGATTCGGTTGTCGCGGATCCCCCGGCTTTACACCTGTATATCCCGTCTGACCTGGGCCATGTAGCTTTCAAAGCTGGCGACCAGGTCGACGGTTTCCGGAAAGCGCAGCCATTGCAGTTGCAGCCCGTCCATCATCGCCAGCACCTGCTGGATGATCAGGTCCAGGTCCACATCCCCCCGCACTTCCCCCGCCGCCACGAGGTTATCCAGCCGGGCGCGCATTCTTTGATGAATCATCCGGTAACGCGATTGGAACCACTCCCAGGCCGGATGCGACTCCACCAGGCTCTCGGCATTGAGAATACTGAACGCGCGAACGACACCGGGTGCTGTGGCGTTCGACCGGTTGATCTGTTGCAGCCCTTCAACGAAACCCTCAAGAGTCGGTTCGCTCTGCAGCGTGTCGGCGACGTTCTGATTGACCTCGTCCCGGCGCGCCAGCACGGCCATCAGTAGCGCGGCCTTGTTGGGGAAGTGGTGCAGCACGCCGGCGACAGAGATGCCGACCAGATCGGCGATGCGCGCAATCGACGCACCGGCATAACCTTCCAGTGAGAAAAGCCCGAGGGCGGCAACCAGTATTTCTTCACGGCGTTTTTCGCCCTTGGGGGCGCGGCGGTTTCGGGAAACAGTAGTGTCTGACATAAGCGTTTGTCTGGGGCCTCCATGGCGCACGGGTCTTATAGGTGCCCTGTTTAACGGCGGCGCTTTTTTTAATCAAGCCTGAAGGCCTGTTAAATCCACGTCCGTCGGCGCTGTAGCAAAATGTGTACTACAGGTGATGGGCTGAACTATATAGTTGGCAAAGTGCCATGGATGAGGCCCATTACCTTTATCGAGTGAGTTCTCCATGCTCCATCTTTTTGGTTTTCGCCGTGACAGGCGTGCGCTTGAGCAATTGTTGTCTTCCATTTCTCAAGGCGCCAGGCCGGACGTTCAGGGCTGTGCGGCGGCGGCTGCCGTCAACGACGCCTGGACGACCCTCGACGCAAGAAGTCGTACCGAGCAGCAACGTATCGATCAACTGGAGCAGGAACTGGAAGCGGCGCGCAGTCTTCTCGCCGAGGCAGCGGCTTCTGCAGCCGCCTATGAAACGCGCTTTGACCTGGTCAACCGAGCGTCCAGCGAAGGGCTTTGGGACATGGAGGTGGTTGCCGGTGACCCGGTCAACCCGAAAAACCGCTTCTGGTGGTCGCAACAATTGCGCAACCTGCTGGGCTTCACTGACGAACGCGATTTTCCCAACGTGCTGGCCAGTTGGGCCGACCGTCTGCACCCGCAGGACAAGCAGGCCACACTGGATGCATTTGCCAGGCACCTCAACGACAAATCGGGTCATACGCCTTATAAGGTGCGCAACCGGCTGGCGATGAAAGACGGCTCTTACCGGTGGTTCTATGCACAGGGTGAAACCTTGCGCGACGCCAGAGGCTTGCCCCTGAGAGTCGCCGGGTCGCTGCGTGACATTCACGATGAACTCGAGCGCGACCTTGAACATGACGTGATCATCACCCGCTTCGAGCTCGCCCGCGAGATGCTGTCTGACGGCTTGTGGGATATGGAGGTGATCGCGGGTGACCCGGTCAACCCGAAAAACCCCTTCTGGTGGTCGCCCCAGTTTCGTCGGCTACTGGGCTTTGAAACGGTCCAGGAGTTTCCGGATGTTCTGGACAGTTGGGCATCCCGACTGCACCCCGATGACAAGGAACGCAGCCTGACGGCCTTCGGTGCGCATTTGAATGACCGCACGGGCAAGACGCCCTTCGATATCGAGTACCGTCTGAAAATGAAAACCGGTGAATACCGCTGGTTCAGGGCGCGCGGCCAGACTCGCCGTGACGCCAGTGGTGCGCCCTTGCGTGTCGTCGGTGCCCTGGTGGATGTGAACCTGCAACATGAGCAGGAGGCACTGCGTGAAAACGAAGCCGAGCATCAGCGAAACCTGGAACAGAATATCACCCAGTTGACGCAGATCGTCGGCACCATCCAGAGCATCGCCAGCCAGACCAACCTTCTGGCGCTCAATGCGGCCATCGAAGCGGCGCGCGCAGGAGAGGCCGGGCGTGGTTTTGCCGTGGTCGCCGATGAAGTGCGCAAACTGGCCACCCGAACCACCGAGGCGACGGAGCAAGCAGCGAGCATGATGGGGCGTGGTGCCTGATTGCCCGTCTTTTACAAACCCTCGTGACGCATATAGCGCAAGGTCATCAGGCTTAGCGCTTTGATCCCCACCGCCAGGCTCGGGTCATCGACCTGAAAGCCTGGTGAGTGCGTCGGCCACACGGTCTGGCCTTCGAGTGCCTTGGGCGTCACGCCCATGCGCATGAAGATCCCCGGGATTTGCCGTGCATACTCGGCAAAATCATCCGCACCGTACGTGCCGTTATCGATCTTCACCGGTGTGGTCGATAGCTGTTGCAGCACCGGCAGCATGCGCTCGACCAAGGCGGTGTCGTTGTAGCCCGAGCGGTAGCCGCCGGGCAGGACCTCGACTTTCGCCGTTGCTCCCGACGCTTGCGCGATGCCCTGTGCGGTATTGCTCATGCGCTTGAGCACATCCTCGCGCTGTTCGTCGCTGACGGTGCGTATCGAGCCTTCCAGGCGCACCTCGGCCGGGATGATGTTGTGCCGGTCGCCGCCTTCGATACGCCCCACTGAAATCACCGGCGCCGGCAGCACGCTGAGGTTCGACTGGCGGCTGGGAATGGTCTGCCAGGCCAGGATCACCTGGGCGGCGACCGGCACCGGGTCGATGCCGGTCCATGGAAAGGCGGCATGGGTCTGGCGCCCGGTGATGTGCGCGACAAAGGTGTCGGCCGAGGCCGTGGTGCGCGCCTTGCTCAGGGTGAAGGTGCCAGCGGTGCCGGCGGTGACATGAATACCGAAGATCACCTCAGGCTTGGGTGCCTGCAAAACGCCTTGCTTGATCATCAGCGCCGCGCCGCCTTCTTCGCCCAGTGGCGGGCCTTCCTCGGCGGGCTGGAAAATCAGCTTCAGCGTGCCCGGCAATTCATCGCGGTGCGCGGCCAGCACTTCAGCCACGCCGATGGCCATCGCCATGTGCGCGTCATGGCCACAGGCGTGCATCACGCCGATGTCTTTGCCGCGGGTGCGCAGGTCGTTACCGATGTCCTTGGCGCGCACGGTCGAGGCGTACGGCAGGCCGGTGTTCTCGTTCAGCGGCAGCGCATCGAGTTCGGCGCGGATTGCGACCACCGGGCCCGGCTTGCCGCCCTTGAGAATACCGACCACGCCGGTGTGCGCCACCCCGGTCTGCACCTCCAGCCCCAGTTCGCGCAGGCGTTGGGCGATGCGCTGGCGGGTGTCGAACTCACGGTTGCCCAGTTCCGGGTGCTGATGAATGGCATGGCGCAGCTCGATGATCCCCGGTAAAAGCTGGCTGACCTGCGCGGGCAGGTCGGCCCAGGGATCGGCTGCAGTGTCGAAGGCAGCGGCCTGCGCCTGGCCCATGCTCAGGGCTAGCAGCAGTGCCGCGCCGATCAAGTCAGTACGTGAAGGCGATAGGCGGATAGTTGCCATTGAGCAGATAGTCCCCGATGGCCTTGTATTTGTAGGCCAGTGAATCGTGAGTGGTGTGGGTGCGGGCGTTGCGCCAGTGGCGGTCGAAGTTGTGCCGGGTTTGCGTGGTTGCCGCGCCACCCACTTCATACAGCCGCTCGCAGACATGCAGGGCCGCACGGGTCGAGGCGATCTTGGCTTCGGCGACGCTGATCGAGGCGCGGGCCAGAATGGCGTCCAGCGCTTCGCCTTCGGCCAGGCCTTGCAATTGCGCGGTGGCAGCTTTCTGCACTAGGCCTGCGGCTTTCTCGACCAGCGCCTGCGCGCCATGAATGCTTGCCGATAAGTCACCGATGGTGTGCAGGATGTACGGATCGTTGCTGGCTTTATCGACACCGCTTTCACGCACCGGACGCGAGCCATTGCGCGCCCAGGCGATGGCATCGTCCAGCGCGGCCAGGCCGATGCCGACATCCAGCGCGCAATGAATCAACTGCGCGCTGGCGCCGATGTAATTACGCCGCTGATACCACTGCGCCAGTGGAATGACCTGATCGGGATGCACCTGCACATTTTCCAGCAACGTGCTGCCGCTGGCAGTAACGCGCTGGCCCATGCCGTCCCAGTCGTCGAGCAAGGTCACGCCCGGCGTGCCGGCCGGCAGCATCACGTACACCGCATTGCCGTCTTCATCCACGGCCTGGATTTTCAGCAGGTCGGCGAACAGGCAGCCGGTGCTGTAGAACTTGCTGCCATTGAGTACAAACTGATCGCCGTGACGCTCCAGCCGGGTATGAATCTCGCCACGAAACACGCCACTGCGCTCGGCAATCGCGCCCGAGGACAATTTGCGTTCGGCAAAGGCGCCGAGGTATTCGCGCTGCTGGCGCTCGTTGGCGATCAGGCGCAGGTGTTCGACCGTGGCGAAATGCGGAAACAGCGCCTGGGCGACGCTGGGGTCGGCCTTGGCCAGGATCATGAAAATCTGCGCCACCTGAAGCTGATCGACATCGCCGCCGCCCAGCTCTTTTGGCACCCGCGCTGCGCCCAGCCCGGACTCGCGAATCAGGTCGAGCTGGGCAAAGGGCAGGATTCTGCCGGCATCGCGCTCGGCGGCGCCGGGTTGAATCCGGGCGGCCAGTTGTTCGGCCAGTGCTACGTAATCGGTCATTACTTCTTCCATCTGACAATCAGGCATCGGGGGAGGCGTCACGCAGCGCCTGGCGCGGGACACCGAACAACAGAATCAGGGCGCCACAGGTCACCAGACCCGCGACGATGTACAGCGCCAGGCTGATGCTGCCGGTATGGGTCTTGATCGAGCCGATCATGATCGGCGTCAGCAGGCTGCTGATCTGCCCGCAGCAATTGACCATCGCCAGCCCTGCAGCTTTGGCCTGATCCGACAGGTAATAGGTCGGAATGGTCCAGAACACCGCCGTGGCCACCAGATAGCCGCTGGTCATCAAGGTCAGCACGCTGATCGCCGTCCACGGGCTGAACAGAAAATTGGGCAAGATCAACATGGCGCTGGCCGCCACCAGGCCGCCCACTGCAAAGTGCCAGCGGCGCTCCTGACGCAGGTCGGAGTGATGGCAGGCGAGCAACATCACGCAGACCCCGACCACATATGGCAGGGCCGAGAACAGACCCAACTGGCTGAGGCTGGCCACGCCCGAATCGCGAATGATCGACGGCGCCCAGATATTGGTGACGTTGCCGGTGCACATGATGGTCAGGCAGTAGGCCAGGGTGATGAACCACACCTTGCGGTCCTTCAGCGCCTCGACGAAACGCTGGTGGCCGCCGGGTTTGCGATTGAGCCGCTCATTGGCCAGTGCCTGTTCGATGCGCTGTTTTTCATCCGGGGTAAGCCATTTGGCCGTGGCCGGTTTGTCGTCCAGCCAGTACCAGGCGAACAAACCCGCCATCACCGGCGGAATACCGGTGACCACGAACAGCCATTGCCAGCCGGTAAAGCCGCCCACGCCGGCAAAGTGGCCCATGATCCAGGTCGACAACGGCCCGCCGATGATCCCGCACACGGCAATCGCCATGATGAAGCGCGAGGTGATGCGTGCCCGGTAACTGGCCGGAAACCAGTAGGTCAGGTACAGGATTACACCGGGAAAGAACCCGGCTTCGGCGGCACCCAGCAGAATGCGCAGCACATAAAACTGCATCGGCGTCTGCGCAAAGGCGGTGGCGATGGTCACCAGTCCCCAGAGCACCATGATGCGCATCATGGTTTTCTTGGCGCCGATCTTTTCCAGCAACAGGTTGCTGGGAATCTCGAACAGCAGATAGCCGATGGAGAACACGCCGACAATGATGCCGAAGGTCGCGTCGCTGATGTTCAGGTCAGTCTTGAACTGCAAGTGGGCAAAGCTGATGTTCACCCGGTCCAGCCAATTGAGCACAAAGCACAGGAACAGGAACGGCATGATCCGCCAGGCCAGCTTGCGGTACAGCGCCTGATCGAACCCTTGGCTTTCTCCGGTCAGCCCATGCGCGGCTGGCGTAGCGTTTGAATGGCTCATGCGATCACCAGCTCACGTCGACTTTGGCGAAGTAGTACGCACCTTCCAGGCCGTACGGCGAATACCAGCTGTAGGTCGGGTTGTCAGTGGGGAAGAAGTAGAAGCGCTTGGCCTCGGCATTCAGTTGCTGCGGCCGGCGGTCAAAGATGTTCTCGCCGCCCACGGTCAGCTTCACCGAATCGGTCAGGTAATAGCCCAGGCTCAGGTCGGTGATGAAGGCGGCACGGATCTTCTCGTCGCGGCTCTCGGAAATCTGGTTTTGACCGACGACTTTGGAATAGCGCGTGCCCTTGAGATTCACGTCGAAGTCGCCCAGTTGCCAGGCCAGGTTCAGCGAGGTGACGTTTTTCGGGTAGGCGGTGGTCAGGTTGCCTTGACGGTCGCGGCCCACGGCGCTGACACCGGTGCCGGCCAGCGCGGCAGGCTCCTTGACCTTCTCGATAGTCTGCAGGCTCTGGTTGCTCAGCAGCGTCCATTGGGTCTTGCCGTACTGGCCGAGGTCGTAGCGATAGTCGGCGACCAGGTCGATGCCGCGGGTGCGGGTGTCGGCCAGGTTGCCGAAGTACGAGACGATCTGGTTGGGGTTCAGCCCTTGGCTGGCCAGCACGTTGGACACGGCGGTGCCTTGCAGGTTACTGGTCTGCAGGATGCGGTCCTTGATGTCGATCTGGTACAGGTCGACGGTGACATTGAGGTTGTCGGTCGGGGTGGCGACAAAGCCCAGGCTGTAGTTCAGCGAGCGCTCAGGGTCGAGTTTTTTCGCGCCCAGCGCACGCCCGGCGGCGTCGTCGACGGTCACATAACGGGTGGTGTTCTGCTCCAACTGGCCGGTAAAGCTGTTGGCGCGCCAGGCGGTCAGCGACGACGAATAGTTTTCCTGCTGCAACGACGGTGCACGGAAGCCATTGCTGACCGTGCCGCGCACCGCGAACTGCGGGGTAAAGGCATAACGGGTCGACAGCTTGCCGCTAGTGGTGTCGCCAAAGTCGCTGTAATGCTCGAAGCGCCCGGCCAGGCTGACATCCCATTTTTCGGTCAGGCTCTGGTTGAGGTCGACATAAGCGGCGGTGTTGGTGCGTGAATAGTTATGCGCATCCTGCGGGGTGAAACCGGCCAGGCCCGGTGCGCCGGGGTTGGGGCGCTGGCCGGCCAGCGGATGGCCGACCGGGAACACATAGCCGCCATCGCCATAGGAGGCGTAATCGCCGGCTTCGATTTCGAAACCGTCGCGGCGAAACTCCAGACCGGTTGCCACGTTCAGCGGCTTGGCAAACAAGCCAGTGTCGAAGCTGCGGGTCAGGTCGAGGTTGTTGGTCCACTGGCTGGCGATCAGATGGCCGCCGTCCATATTGCGCGGGCTGTCGGCACCGAACGACGGGTTCAGCGAGCGCTCGTTGCGGATGTTGGCGTCGTTGCGGCCATAACTGCTGCTCAGGTCCCATTTCCAGCCCAGCAGGTTGTCATTGCGCACACCGATCACGCTCTGGAAATCGTCTTCTTCGACGACAAAGCGCGGCGCGAAGCCTTCCGGGTACACCGAGACGATGTTCTGCGGCGAGTTAGCGGTGCGGTAGGTGCCCCAACTGGTGGAATTGCGGTGGCTGACGGTCGAGAACGAGTACAGGGTGACATCGTCGTTGAGCGGCAACTCGGCGTTGTAGCCCAGGTTGTAGGTCTGCGAGCGCGGCTGGCCGAGCTGCTGGCGATAGCGGCTTTCGCTGGTTTCCCGTGGGTCGGCCTGGCCGTTCTGCGGGAAATAGATGCGCGTCGAATCCGGCACGGCACCGGCGACGTTGGAGCTTTCCTGAATGCCGATGTCGGCGCTCAGGCTGAAGAAACCGTCGTTGGGCAAGGCAAAGCCCTGATTGATCTGCCCCTGGCCGCGTGCGCCGAAGTTGCCCTTGCCGCCGACCCGCTCACGGTACTGACCATACAACGCGCTGGCGCTGCCGCCATGGTCGTTGCCCTTGAGAATGATGTTGATCACCCCGGCAATCGCATCCGAGCCGTACTGCGCGGCGGCGCCGTCGCGCAGCACTTCGATGTGGTCCACGGCGCTGACCGGAATCAAATCCAGGTCGGCCGGCGACTGGCCGCTGGAGGTCGCGGCGGTCTGCACGAAGATCAGCGAAGTGTTGTGCCGGCGCTTGCCGTTGACCAGCACCAGCACATGGTTACCGCCCAGGCCACGCAAGGTCGCCGACTTCACCGCCAGACCGGTGCCGCCGGTAAAGCCTGCCGCGTTGGTGTACGACGGCACGCTGGCAGCCAGTGCATCACGCAGGTTCTGCTTGCCGGAGCGCGCCAGCGCTTCGCCGCTGATCACATCGATCGGCGCCAGGCTCTCGGCCACCGTGCGGCCGCTGTCGCGGGCGCCAGTGACCACCACGGTTTGCAGGGCGGTGTCCTGCTCATCGGCGGCCAGCGCCAACGGCGCCGTGCACAGGCCCAGAATACTGACGGTCAACAGGCTGAGACGGGGGCGAAACGGTCTGCAAGGGCGAAACATGCTGAGGCTCCAAATGAAGCGCCGCTTCCATTCCTGGTGGTGGGTGTGCCTGACAGTACTGGTGGGGCGAAAAAGTGTGGGCAGATCTGGTTATGGTTTTTCGTGTCTAGCGGTCGAGCATCACGTCGATGCGCGCTTCGTCGACCAGCGCCAGGTGGCGTTTCAGGCGTTCATTGCGTTCGGCGAGCAACAGTGTCTTGGTCCAGGCGACGGCCTTGGGGTCATGGGCGGCCAGTTGCGCGGCCAGCTCAAATGCGCGGGCAAAAGGATCGTCGACTACCTCGTTGACCAGCCCCAGGCTCAAGGCGTGGGCGGCATCGAACGGCCGGGCGCTGAGCATGATGTCCAGCGCCGCCGCTTCGCCGATCAGGGCGGGCAGGGTGATGGCGCTGAAGCCCGACAGCATGCCGTGGCGCACTTCCGGAAAGCTGAACTGCGTGTCATGCCGGGCAATACGAAAATCGCAATGGATCGCCAGGCTGATGCCCAGCCCCAGAGTGTGGCCGTGCAAGGCGGCAATCACCGGCTTGCGCAGCGCGTTGCCGACACCGGGCAGCGCGCGGGCGAGCACTTCGCTGCTGGCGGTCTGCCCGGTGGCCTGGATTTCCTTGAGGTCGGAACCGGCACAAAACGCCCGTTCGCCTGCACCGCGCAGCACGATCACGCGTACTTCATCATCGTCCTCGGCACGCTGCCACACCTGACCCAGCTCGGCCTTGGTCTGGCTGTTCAGCGCATTCAGGCGCTCGGGGCGGTTGAGGGTGACCAGCAGGACGCCTTCGCCCAGCTTCTGATACTCGACTGTCATGAACCGATTTCGCCCATTTCAAAAGAAAGACGCATTGCCTCTTGAGGTCAGCGTCGAAGTGGGGAAAACTTAATAGATGTGCACAATGCAAACAACATGTTTGTTATATGAACATATTATTAGATGGTTACTAACGGTTATAAATGATGAAAGCGATCGTTCTGAAAGGCTTCGGTGGCCCGGAGCAGCTGCAAGTCGAAGAAGTGCCCACCCCACAGGCAGGCCGTGGCGAGGTGCTGGTCAAGGTCCACGCCGCCGGCGTCTGCCACCACGATTTACTCCACCGCGCCGGACAATTGCCCGGTGCACACACCGGCGTAGTGCTCGGCCATGAAGTGGCCGGCGAAGTGGTCGAGGTCGGCGCCGATGTGTCGAACCTGGCCATCGGCGCGCGGGTGGTGATCTACCAGCGGCGTTTCTGCGGCCAATGCCGGCAATGCCTGCGCGGCCGCCAGGATTTGTGCCGCGCCCTGGGTTTGCCCTCGGTCGACACCGAAGGCGCCTACGCCCAATACCTGCGCGTGCCGGCGATATCGGCGGTCGAATTGCCCGACGGCCTTGACTACACCCAGGCGGCGCTGGCCTCGTGCCCGATTGCCACCAGTGTGCGCGCACTGCATGGCGAGGCGGTGCTCAAGCCCGGCGAAACCGTGCTGATCAACGGCGCCAGCGGCGGCCTTGGTGCGCATCAGGTGCAACTGGCGCGGGCCTTGGGTGCGCGGGTCATCGCTGTGACCGGCAGCGCCGACAAGCGCGAGTTTCTGCAGGCGCTCGGTGCCCATGACGTGGTGGTCAGCAGGGGCGATTACAGTGCGCAGGTCTGGCAACTGACCGGCAAGCGTGGCGTCGATGTGGCCATGGAAAACCTCGGCTCTACGCTGGGCGAAACCCTGCGCAGCATGACCCTCGGCGGGCGCGTGGTGGTGCTGGGCAATGTCGCCCCAAGTGCCGTGCCCATTGCGCCCGGCCTGTTGATCGGTCGGCGCCTGAAAATCCAGGGCTCGGGCAGCGCGACACTGGAAGAACTGCGCACCGCGCTGGCGCTGATCGCCGCCGGTCACGTGCGGCCCTTGATCGACCGGGTACTGCCGTTTACCGAAGTGGCCCAGGCGCATGCGCTGCTGGAGTCACGACAGGTCAACGGACGCATCGTCCTGAGCGGGTGGTGAGCATGGACATCAGCACACTGCTGCACCAGGCCGCCTGCAAGTGGCCCGAGCACATCGCCCTGCATGAGCCGGCCAGCGCGCGCCGCCTGACCTTTGCCGAGCTCGATCAGACATTGAGTGCGTTCGGCCTGACCCTTGAACAGCGCAATATTCCAACCGGTGCGCGGGTGGCGTTGCTGGCCGAGGCCAGTATCGACTACCTGCTCGCCGACTATGGCTGCATGGCCAACGGCCGGGTGCGCGTACCGCTGGACCCGGCCTTGTTGGTTGAAGAGTTGCTGGCGCAGGTGCGCGATGCCCAGGCCGCGTTGCTGCTGTATTCCTGCCAGCACCAAGCGCTGATCGAACCGCTGCGTCAGGCCGGTGTGCAGTGTGAGGCGCTGGAAAACTTCATCGCAGTGGCGGACGTTGCAGCAGCGGACGTTGCAGCGGCGCCACGCCCGCCCCGGCCTGCCGATTCGCTGGCGTCGCTGAACTACACCGGCGGCACCACCGGCGTGCCCAAGGCGGTCATGCATCGGCATGCCAGCCTGTGCGCGGTGCTGCAGAACATCGTCATGGCCCGTGGCGCGGTGCCCGGTGACGTATTGCTCAATGTGCGGCCGCTGTGGCCGATCGCCGCTGTCGCGGTGCTTGGGCATCTGCTCAGCGGCGGGCACGTGGTGCTGGGCGGGCGTTTCGAGGCGGCGACCTTTATCAGGCAATTGCAGCAGCACGAGGCGGCATTCAGCTCGCTGGTGCCGACCCAGTTGCTGCGGTTGCTGCGTGAAGCCGGCACGCAGGCCGCCGCCTTGCCGCGATTCAAGACCCTCGACATCGGCGCCGCCGCCCTGGCCAGCGAAGTGCTCGACGGCGCCTGCGGTGTGTTTGGCGACCGCCTTAGCGTGTTGTACGGCATGACCGAAGCACCGTGGAGTTGCTACTTGTCGGCAGCGCAGATGGCCCAAGTGCGGGCGGGCGGCGAGTCGGCGGAAGGTCTGGTAGGACGGTCGGTGTTTTCCAGTGCCGTGCGCATCGACCGGCCGGATGAGCAAGGCACAGGCGAAATCTTCATCGCGGGCCCGCAACTCATGGCCGGCTACTGGCAGCAGCCCGACCTCAGCGCTCAGGTGCTAGACAACGGCTGGCTGCGCAGCGGCGATCTGGGTCGCATCCGCCCGGACGGTTTGCTGGTGGTACAGGGCCGCTGCAAGGACATCATTCGCAGCGGCGGCAAATCGGTGCAGCCCGGGGAAGTCGAGCAAAGCCTGCTGGAACATGCGCAGGTCAGCGATGCCCATGTGTTTGGTCTGGCGGACCTGGAATGGGGCGAGCAGGTGTGCGCAGTGGTGGTGCTCGGCGAAGGCGGCACGCTGGACTGCGAGGCGCTGATCGAACATTGCCGCGCGCGGCTGTCACGCTTCAAAGTGCCGCGCCGGATCTGGTTTCTGGAAGAACTGCCACGCTCGCATTACGGCAAAGTACAGAAAAAGCGCCTGCTCGAAATGCTGGGGGTGGACCTGTAGGAGATCACTCGCATTAACGAGCCAAATGGGCTATCTCCAGCGCTGTAGCGAGGCGGGCAAGACGTTTATCGTGTGTCCAAAGCAATGAGTGGGTCATCATTGCCGAGGCTAATAAAACCATATCGACCAGTCCGCAGCCCATGCCGTAGAGCTTACGTTGTTCTACAAAGGTCATGACCTCATCCAGAGTAGGCTGCTGGCTGTATCTGAGACTGGAAAGATCCGCCAGTGTGTTCACTCTTTCTGGGGGAGTACCACACGCTATCTCCCCCAGAATCATTGGATGAATCAGCACACGATCTTGTTGTAAAAGCGCGATCAAGTGCTCATCTCTGTCTCGGAAATGACTCACCCATACCGAAGTGTCGACTAAAACATTCATCGACTGGTCTCAGCGTTACGCCGCGGTATTTCTTCCATGGAAGGAGCGCTAGAACCCAAAGCAGCTAGACGCTTTGCGGCTTGTACCCGGACAAACGTCTGTATTGCCTCTCGAAAAAGATCAGCTTTATCCATGTCAGGATCTGCGACTTCAAGCGCACGTTTGTAGAGTGCATCGTCGATGGTCACCGTGGTTCTCATAGTGCGGTCTCTCATCAAAGTTGATTCATTTTTGCATCATTTTTGATGATTATGCGGCCGGTCATTCTCGAAGTCCATGCCCGGTAATGGATCCACTTTGTTTACACATCTCCCAACTGCGCCGCAATCCCGTCGCAGGCGCGGCGTACGTGGCTGGCCAGAGCCGATTGGGTGTGGATTTCGCTTTCCATGTCGAGACCCGCCACGACCAGCGCGCCAATCGCGGGGCCGCCGTTGGGGCGGATCGGGTAGGCCAGCGATGACAGGCCGGGCTTGAACTCGTTGTGGCCGAAGGCAAAGTGATCCTGCTGCACAATCGTCTCCAGCGCCGGCAGCGCTTTGGCGTGACGTTCCAGGCCCAACAGGGCGATGGCGCTGGCCGGGCTGTAGGTCGCCAGGATGGCGCGGCCGCTCGGGCTGCCGTCGAGAGGGAAATGGTCGGCCAAGTCGACGATCACGTTCAGCGGCGTAATGGGCGTCCACATGCGCTCGATCAACACCACCTGATCGCCCACCGGAATCGACACCGACACAATGGCCTGCCGGTCACCGGTCACGCGTTGCAATTCGATGGCATAAGGCAGGGCGATCTTGCGCAGGTTCAGGCGGTTCAGGTACGCCGTCGAATACACCAGGCATTCCGGGCCCAGACGGTAAGTGCCGTGCTGCGACTCGATCAGGCTCCAGTACGTCAGGGTCTTGAGCAATCGATGAATGGTGGTGCGGTCGATACCGGTCAGGCGCGCCAGGTCCAGCGCGCTGGCGCCATGCTTGAGGCCGGCCAGCGTGCGCAGCAGCACGACGGAGCGGTCAATGACCTGTACACGCCCGCCGGCGGTCTGTTCCTTGCCGGATTCCTGGCTGGGGGCGGGTGTGGAATGAATCGAGGAGATGTCCATTGTGACTGTGGGTTCCGAATCGTCTGCTGGGCGTTCACGGGCGCGGCGGTCTGCAAGGGTAGCCGTGATCTGCACCAGGGTGAAGCGCCGAGTAACACCCGATGACTGCCGGGCGGACAATTGAAACAGAAAATGTATCGTTATCGATGTCAACTCTGCGTTGATCCCTTGTCTGCCTTGTTGCAGACTTGTCGCCTCTTTTCGTTGTCGTCTTGTCGCGGCTGTCTTGCCGCTACTTTGCCCGGGATTCTCGATGTTCAATTTTCTGAATGTGCGCACAGCATGCTGGGTGGCCGCCTTGCTGCTGGCCGCAGGCTGCACTTCCACCAAGAAGCAGGCGATTTACGATCACGAGCATTTCGACGATGCCGGTACTTTTTCGCGCAGTTACCCGGCCAGCGACGTGGCGTCCTGCGAAGCGGCGCGTCGGGCGCTGCTTAGCCAGGGCTACATCATTACCAGCAACGACCCGAAAATGATCAGCGGGCGCAAGAGCTTCCAGCAGACCGGCGATACCCATATCGAGATCAGCTTCAACGTGGTCTGTGCCGACGACACCCGTCCTGGCACGTCAAGCATGTTCGCCAACGCCCTGCAGGATCGCTACGCGCTGAAGAAAACCAACACCTCGGCCAGCCTGGGCGTCGGCGTGCTGGGTTCGGTGTCGATGCCGATCGGTTCCACCGACGACTCGATGGTCAAGGTCGCCAGCGAAACCGTGGCCTCGGACAAGTTCTACGAGCGTTTTTTTGGCCTGGTCGAAAACTTCCTGCCGGCCGAGGTCAAGCAGGCGGCGCATATCGTCGAAAAACCCAAGGCCGACATGGGCGTACCAGAAGTCGCTCCAGCGCCGACGGCAGCACCTGCACCGGCCCCCGTCGCGCCGGCTGCATTGTCAGCCCCAGCGGCAGTGCCGGCGGTGGTTGCCGAGCCGGTCACTGAATCGCCCGCAACGGCCGTCGGCAGTGAGCCGCAGGCAGCGCCCGCAGAGTCGGAGTCGATCAAGTTCGAAACCTTTGAGATGCCTGCCGGTGAGCCAAGCCAGCCCGTTCAGCCCGCTACGGACCAGCCGGCGATAGAAGAGCAACCTGCCACTGAGCAACCGACCATAGAGCCACTGTCCGCCCCGTCCACGCAGCCACCGGCGGAGCCGATTCAGGCCATGCCGATCCCGTAAGTGCTAGGGTTTTTGCGTCGTGCTCTGCGCATGCAATTGCTGTAAAAACGCCGTCAGCGCGACTTCTTCGGCGCTCAAACCCTGACGTTTACGCGAGCGCGGCAGTTTTGCCAGCTCGCCCAGCACGAAACCTTCGAGCACCGCCGGGTGGATATAGCACTTGCGGCACACCGCCGGTGTGTTGCCCAGCTCTTTGGCGACGTTCTTGACCATCTCGACGATGTGCTTTTTCGCGTCGGCCTCCGGTTCCCAGTCCAGTTTGCGCAAGGTCGTCAGCGCCATCACGCTGCCGGCCCAGGTGCGGTAATCCTTGGCGGTGAAATCGGCGCCGGTCAGGCTGTGCAGGTAGGCATTGACGTCCGATGAGGTAATGCCGTGACGCTGGCCATCTTCGTCCAGATACTGAAACAGGTTCTGCCCCGGCAGCTCCATGCAGCGCTTGATGATCCGCGCCATGCGCCTGTCCTTGATGCTGATCTGGTGCTCGACGCCACTCTTGCCGCGAAACTGAAACAGAATCTCGCTACCCTTGATGTCCACGTGCTTGTTACGCAGCGTGGTCAGGCCGAACGAACGGTTGTCGCGGGCATAGCGCGAGTTGCCGATGCGGATCAGCGTCGCGTCCAGCAACATCACCACCGCCGCGATGACCTTGTCACGGCCCATGCCGGGCGCGCCCATCTGTGCTTCAAGTTGCTTGCGCACCTTGGGCAGGGCCGAGCCGAAGGCCATCATGCGCGTGTACTTGTCCTCGTCGCGAATCTCGCGCCAGCGTGCGTGGTAGCGGTACTGCTTGCGCCCACGCGCATCGCGGCCGGTGGCCTGCAAATGGCCACGCGGGTCGGCGCAAATCCAGACGTCGGTGTAGGCGGGGGGAATGACCAGCGCATTGATCCGGGCGATCTCGGCCTTGTCGCGGATGCGCTGGCCGTCCAGATCGAAATAGGCAAACTTGCCACGCAGGACTTTCCGGCTGAAACCGGGCTGGCTGTCGTCGACGTAATGCAGGTCGCTGGGTAGCTGTTCGGCGGCGATGGCGTCGGGCATGAAGAAGGTCCTGGAGGGGATATCTTCATGGACCGCCGCCGCGTTTACAGGTGCGAAAAATCTTTAGCCCAAAAACAAGCGGTATGCCGGGTTATGCGTCTCGTCCCAGTACGGGTAGCCAATCTCCTGCAACGTGTCCTTGACCAGATCGTGCTCGTCTTCGGGCACCACCAGCCCGGCCACGACTCGGCCGTCGGCCGCACCATGGTTGCGGTAGTGGAACATCGAGATGGTCCAGCGCCCGCCGAGCTTGTTGAGGAAGTTGAACAGCGCCCCCGGCCGCTCCGGGAACTCGAAACGCAGCACCAGCTCATCGCTGACCCGCTCCGAATGGCCGCCGACCATGTGGCGGATATGCAGCTTGGCCAGTTCGTTATCGGTCAGGTCGATCACCGGAAAGCCCTGTTCGCTCAGGCTGGCGATCAACGCATGGCGCGGGTCGCGGTCCGGGTGAGTCTGCACCCCAACGAAAATGTGCGCTTCGCGGTCGCTGTGGTAGCGGTAGTTGAATTCGGTGATCTGCCGTTTGCCGATGGCTTCGCAAAAGGCCTTGAAGCTGCCCGGCCGCTCGGGAATGGTCACCGCGATGATCGCTTCGCGGCCTTCGCCCAGCTCGGCGCGCTCGGCGACATGGCGCAAGCGGTCGAAGTTGACGTTGGCGCCGGAATCGATGGCCACCAGGGTCTGACCCTGCACGCCGCGTTGCTCGACGTATTTCTTGATCCCCGCCACACCCAAGGCCCCGGCAGGTTCGGTGATCGAGCGGGTGTCGTCGTAGATGTCCTTGATTGCGGCGCAGATCTCATCGCTGCTGACGGTGATCACTTCATCCACGTAATGGCGGCACACCTCAAAGGTGTGCTGGCCGATCTGCGCCACCGCCACGCCATCGGCAAACAACCCGACCTGGCTGAGCACCACGCGCTCGCCGGCCGCCATCGCGGCCTGCAAACAGTTGGAGTCGTCCGGCTCGACGCCGATGACCTTGATCTCCGGGCGCAGGTATTTAACGTAGGCAGCAATGCCGGCGATCAGGCCGCCGCCACCGACCGGGACAAAGATCGCATCCAGTTGCCCCGGCTGCTGACGGAGGATTTCCATCGCCACCGTGCCCTGGCCGGCGATGGTGTCCGGGTCGTCGTAGGGGTGGATATAGACCAGACCCTGTTCGTCGACCAGTTTCAGTGAATGTGCCAGCGCTTCGGGAAAGGAGTCGCCATGCAACACCACCTGTGCACCCCGCGAACGCACGCCTTCGACCTTGATCTCTGGCGTGGTCTTGGGCATGACGATGGTGGCCTTGATGCCCAGCTCGCGGGCGGCCAGCGCCAGGCCCTGGGCGTGGTTGCCGGCAGAGGCGGTGACCACGCCGCGCGCCAGTTCTTCGGCACTCAGTTGCGCCAGCTTGTTGTACGCGCCCCGGATCTTGAAAGAGAACACCGGTTGCAGGTCTTCACGCTTGAGCAGCACCTGATTGCCCAGGCGCTCGGACAACTGGCGTGCGCCCTGCAGCGGGGTTTCGATGGCGATGTCGTAAACGCGGGAGGTGAGGATCTTGCGGGCGTAGTGGTTAAGCAGATCGGGTTGTACGTGGCTCATCGCAGCGCTGGCTCCTGGTTCAAACATTCAAGCCCGGGAGACAGTAAAAACCCGCCTCCAGGGCGGGTTTTTTTGCAAACGTCGGCTAACCCGCCATGACTGGAATGACGGTAATAATAATCTGGCCGAGGTTTTGCTTGGATGTGTACATGGCAGCGAGGGTATTGCGCTACGGGCTTGTGAGTCAAGAGCGTAATGGCCAGTTGATCCATGAATGCACGTAATGGCAGTTGATGCACCGGGGTGGTGCGGGGCAGCCGCTAAATTGCCGCTAAATTATGGGTAGACCGGCTCGTATCTTAATGCCAGTGACATTTTTTCTTCACATGTGAACCTTAATGTCAAGCAAGCGGTCAGTACACCCAACGCCCGAAAGAATGAGGGCGACTCACTGAATCAAGCCAAGAGGGCTAGCAACATGGACGAATACCAGGAAGAACTGCTCGAATACCGCGCCTTTGAACTCGACCCGGTGGAACCTGCCGACGACGCGACAGAGCTGTGATCAGCGAGCGCTTTGGCGCTGGTGGCGGCGAAACTCCCCGGGAGTCTGCCCGCTCCAGCGTTTGAAGGCGCGTTGAAAGGCCTCTGCCGAGGCAAACCCCAGCAGGTAGGCGATCTCGCCGAACGCCAATTCAGTATCGCGGATATACGTCATCGCCAGATCACGCCGCGTGTCATTGAGAATATCCCGAAAACGCGTGCCTTCATCGGCCAGCTTGCGCCGCAAGGTCCAGGTCGGCAGTGTCAGCCGCGCCGCCACTTCTTCAAGATCCGGTTCGCGTCCCCCATTCAGCAGCGGCCCCAGCAGGCCGATGATGCGTTCGCGCAGGCTGCGCGTGCGCGTCAGGCGTTCCAGTTCCTGCTCGCACAACTGCCGCAAGTGCTCGAATGTACTGGGGCAATACGCCGGGTTGCGCAATGCCAGATGTGCATGGTCCAGGCGCAGCCGATTGGTTGCGGCCTCAAAGGCGATGGGCTGTTCGCTAAGTGCGGCATAGTCGGCGCCGTAGTCGGGGGGCGCAAATTCGATTTCGATGCGCTGGGCCAGAATCGGCTGGTCGGCCACGGCGGATAACTGCGTCAGCCAGCCGCTGAGCAACGAGTCGACGACAAAGCGGTTATAGGCGTTATACGGGCTGATGGAATAGAACTGCAGCCAGGCGCCGTCGGCGTCTTCATGAAAGCTCGACTGGCCGCGGTAGTTGGAGCCGTACAGCGGCTCGAAACGCAGCAAGGTCCGCGCCGCCTCGCGCACTGTCGGCGCCTGTGCCGCCGTAACCCCGGCCAGCCCGATCTGGCCCAGATGGCTGAGCCTGCCCATGCGCAACCCAAGCCCAGGCTGTCCGGTCAGCTCGATTGCCGCATGCCCCAAGTGCATATAGCGCGCAATAGACAAGCGCCCGCCGGCCTGACTCAGGCGCGTGGCGCTCAAGCCGTACTGTTCGAGCAGCGGCGCCGGGTCATGGCCGTAACTGCGCACCGCATCGCTCAGGCTGTGGATAAAACCCACCGACAGATCGCCCAGGCGCAGGGTCGGACGGTGGCTGTTCATAACCACAGATTGATCATGCGCGCGCCGCCACCGCTGCGCTGTTCGACCTGCTGCGCGGCAGACTGCACAGGCAACGGGCGCTTGTGCACATGGGTAAAGCTCTCGCCAAAGCTGCTCTGGTCCCAGAACTGGCCATGCATGAACACGCTGATGCCGGCCCTTGCCGTGCTGCCCGGCGCCTGCCCGGTGAGGGTCAGGTGTTGCCAGGCCTGGCCTTCGCTGAGGCTGCCCGCTGGCAGGTCGACGTCTTTGCGCGCCCGCCAGGGCTGGTTCCAGCGCTGGCGATCGGGGGCAAAGGCCGGCACCGCGATCAGTTCGGCGGCCTGGGTGTTCAGGCGCGCATAGTTGCGTGCATACCAGCTGTCGCTGCCGATCAGCACGCCCAGTCGCCCGGCCGGGGTGTCGAACACCTGCAGGTCGGCAGGGTCCGCGCCCTGAATGTAGCGGCGCTGATGGGTGTCGGGGGCTGTCTGGCGTTGCGGCTGACCCAGCGGCTGGCCGTCGGCGCCGAACACCACGCTGACGTTGTATAGCGGCCCGGTGCCGGTTTTCAGCCGGCCCTCTTCGATATGCGGCTCGGGCAGCACGATGGAACCGGCGACCAGCGTCACCGAAAACTCGCGCGCCAGGCCGCCAAACACCTGTTGATAATCACGGGCCATGCGCCGCGCCTTCATGCGCAGGGCCGTATCGGCCAGCCGCTGCCGGCCCTCGGCCTGCAACAGGGCGCGGGCAAACTGCAGCGGGTTGCTCCAGGCCAGCCACTCCATCGCCGTGTTGATGTTGTCGGCCTGGTAAAACTGGTTTTTCTCGCCAGCCGCCACCAGCCAGGTGCCGATGTGTTCGGGCAGCACCACCAGCGTCTTGTCGTTGAGCAAACCCTGATCGCAGGCCTGTTGCAACCAGGCGGCCAGCTTGCGGTGCAGGCGGTCCAGGTCCTGATAATCGGTGGGGTACAGCTCGGCCTCGATACCCAGCAGATTACCGCGCCCTGCGGGCTGGCCTTCGTTGGCTGCCAGTTGAATGCGCAGGTCCGACAGGTAATGGCCCATGGGCCGCTGGGTGGTCCACACGCCATAGCTGGCCAGCAAGGCGGCGACCAGCAGCGCAAGGCTGAGACCGAAAAATTTACGCATAAAGGCCAGCCACGGGCGTTGGAAAGTTGTCGACTAGGGTAGGGCGCGGCTGGCGGCTTGCCAAGCCCGGTTGCGCACAAGGATCAGTGAGTTGTCAGTTTCGGTCATTGAGCGCCGTGATCTTGCTCT
Organism: Pseudomonas sp. 3A(2025); assembly: GCF_054589175.1. Lineage (NCBI taxonomy): Bacteria > Pseudomonadati > Pseudomonadota > Gammaproteobacteria > Pseudomonadales > Pseudomonadaceae > Pseudomonas > Pseudomonas sp. 3A(2025). Next base: position 456,168 of record NZ_BAAILM010000095.1, read on the forward strand.
TTACTGTGAGCAGCATAGTGATAAGGGAGCCATTAGAGACTCCCGACCCTTTCCGTGATGATCTCGTTGGAGCCTGACCATGAGCACCGCCGCCTACCCGCACCTGCTCGCCCCGCTGGACCTGGGGTTTACCACCTTGCGCAACCGCGCCCTGATGGGCTCGATGCACACGGGCCTGGAAGAAAAGCCCGGTGGTTTCGAGCGCATGGCCGCCTACTTTGCCGAGCGCGCCCGTGGCGGCGTCGGCCTGATCGTGACCGGCGGCATCGCCCCTAACGAAGAGGGCGTGACCTACAAAGGCGCGGCCAAGCTGACCAGTTCCGAAGAAGCGGCCCAGCATCGAATCGTCACCGATGCGGTGCATGCGGCCGGCAGCAAGATCTGCATGCAGATTTTGCACACCGGGCGCTACGCCTACAGCCCCAAGCTGATCGCGCCCAGCGCCATTCAGGCGCCGATCAACCCGTTCAAGCCACGCGAGCTGGACGAGGAGGGCATCGAAAAACAGATCAGCGATTTCGTCACCTGCGCCAGCCTGGCGCGTGAGGCCGGCTACGACGGCGTCGAAATCATGGGGTCCGAAGGCTACTTCATCAATCAGTTCCTGGCTGCGCGCACCAACCAGCGCACCGACCGCTGGGGCGGCAGTTATGAAAACCGCATGCGCCTGCCGGTGGAAATCGTGCGCCGGGTGCGCGAGGCGACGGGGCCGGACTTCATCATCATCTATCGCTTGTCGATGCTCGATCTGGTCGAAGGCGGCAGCGACTGGGACGAAATCGTGCTGCTGGCCCAAGCGGTCGAGCGCGTCGGCGCCACCCTGATCAACACCGGTATCGGCTGGCATGAAGCGCGCATTCCGACCATCGCCACCAAAGTGCCGCGCGCCGCCTTCAGCAAAGTCACCGCGCACCTCAAGGGCGCGGTGAGCATTCCGTTGATCACCACCAACCGCATCAACACGCCAGAAGTCGCCGAGCAGATCCTCAGTGAAGGCGATGCCGACATGGTCTCCATGGCCCGACCGTTTCTGGCCGACCCGGAGTTCATCAACAAGGCCGCTGCCGGGCGCGCCGCCGACATCAACACCTGCATCGGCTGCAACCAGGCCTGCCTGGACCATATCTTTGCCGGCAAGCTGACCAGTTGCCTGGTCAACCCGCGTGCCTGCCATGAAACCGAACTCAACTACGTGCCCACCGCGCAGCCCAGGCGCATTGCTGTGGTCGGTGCCGGCCCTGCCGGGCTGGCCGCTGCCACCGTGGCGGCGGGGCGTGGGCATCAGGTCACGCTGTTCGAGTCAGCCAGCGAGATCGGCGGCCAGTTCAATATCGCCAAGCAGATTCCGGGCAAGGAAGAGTTCTTTGAAACCCTGCGCTATTTCGGCCGCCTGCTGCAAAGCAGCGGCGTGGATGTCCGCCTCAATACCCGCGTGACGGCGCAGGACCTGCTGGCGCAAGGCTTTGATGAGGTGTTGCTGGCCACTGGCATTACCCCACGAAAGCCTGCGATTCCAGGCATCGAACATCCCAAGGTGCTGAGCTACCTGGAAGTGATCGGCCAGCACCGTCCGGTCGGGCAGCGGGTGGCGGTGATCGGCGCGGGCGGCATCGGTTTCGACGTTTCGGAGTTTCTCGTCCATCAAGGCACCTCGACCAGCCTGAACCGCGAGGCATTCTGGAAGGAGTGGGGCATCGATACGCACCTGCAGGCACGTGGCGGCGTGACCGGTATCACGCCCGAAGTCGAAGCGCCGGCCCGTGAAGTGTTTCTCATGCAGCGCAAGGCGTCCAAGGTCGGCGACGGGCTGGGCAAGACCACCGGCTGGATTCACCGCACCGGCCTGAAAAACCGTCAGGTGCAGATGCTCAGCGGCGTGCAATACCTGCACATCGACGATGCCGGCCTGCATATTCGCATCGGCGAGGGCGAGCCTCAGGTGCTGGCGGTGGACAACATCGTCATCTGCGCAGGCCAGGACCCGCTGCGCGAGCTGCATGACGCGCTGGTCGAAGGCGGGCAAAGCGTGCACCTGATCGGTGGCGCCGATGTCGCCAGCGAACTGGACGCCAAGCGCGCCATCGATCAGGGTTCACGAATGGCGGCCGCGTTGTAAACTCAGCGGCCTTGCGACTGACCGGCCTATTCATGATCCACACCGCCCTGACCTGGCAGCCCCAGGCCCCGTTGCAACCCTTGACCCTGCCCTGGTTGCAACAGGCCGGGGTCGAGGTGGCGATCCTGCGTCTGGACCTGATCGACCCGCTGATCAGCGGCAACAAGTGGTTCAAGCTGCGCGAGCATTTGCAGATCGGATTAAAGCAGGGCGCGACAGGCCTGATCAGTCTGGGTGGCGCGCACTCCAACCACCTGCACGCGATGGCGGCTGCGGGTAAGCGCTTCGGTTTCCCGACCGTCGGCCTGCTGCGCGGCCATGCGCAGCAAACGCCCACGGTGCAGGATCTTCAGGCGTTCGGCATGCAACTGCACTGGCTGGGTTATGCCGGCTACCGCGAGCGCCATCAGGCCGGTTTCTGGCAACCCTGGCAGGCGCAATACCCGGACCTGTACCCGATTGCCGAAGGTGGTGGCGGACTGGCCGGCACGGTCGGCTGTGCGGACATCGTCAGGCAGGCTCGCAAGCAATTGGCCGCGCTGGGCTGGGACGATTACCACGGCTGGTGGCTGGCCGCCGGCACCGGCACCACCCTGGCCGGGCTGGTCCGCGCCGAGGCTGGCGCGCACCCGGTTTACGGCGCACTGGCCGTGCCGGACGATCACGGCGTGGCCGGTAACGTCGCAGCCCTTGTTGAGCAGCCCGATCACGGCTATGAACTGCTGGATGCCAGCCGTGGCGGCTTTGCCAGAACCGATGCCCGCTTGCTGGCGTTCATCCAGGACAGCGAGGCACACAGCGGCGTGCCGCTGGAGCCGCTGTACACCGGCAAAGCCCTGCTGGCGCTGCACGATGCCGTTGTCCAGGACCGCTTCGCACCCGGTACACGGCTGATCTTCGTCCACACCGGCGGCCTGCAAGGCCGCCGCGCCTTGAACGGGTAAAACGCTCTGCTGCGTGGCAAACAATGTCGGCCTCGGATACGTCGATGCCCCTTTCAGAGCGAGGCAGGCCCGACAGCCTGCGGATAATCGATTCAGTCCCGATTATCCCGCCGAGGTCCGCATGACAACCACCGCTGTCGAGCAGGTCGATCCTGCCACCCTGAGAAAAGTCATCGTCGCGGCTGCCATCGGCAACTTCGTCGAGTGGTTCGACTTTGCCGTCTACGGCTTTCTGGCCACCACCATCGCCTTGCTGTTCTTCCCCAGCGGCGACCCCAGCGTAGCGCTGTTGAAAACCTTTGCCGTGTTCGCCGTGGCCTTCGCCTTCCGGCCGCTGGGCGGCATTTTCTTCGGCATGCTCGGCGACCGCATCGGCCGCAAGCGCACCCTGGCCATGACCATCCTGTTGATGGCCGGCGCCACCACTCTGATTGGCGTGTTGCCGACCTACGCCAGCATCGGCGTGATGGCGCCCATCCTGCTGACCCTGATTCGCTGCGCCCAAGGCTTTTCTGCCGGCGGTGAATATGCCGGCGCCTGCGCTTATGTCATGGAGCATGCGCCGAACGACAAGCGCGCCTGGTATGGCAGCTTCCTGCCGGTCTCGACCTTCTCCGCCTTCGCCTGCGCCGCCGTGTTTGCCTATGTGCTGGAAGCCTCGTTATCGGCCGAGGTCATGGCCAGTTGGGGCTGGCGCCTGCCGTTCCTGATCGCCGCGCCCATGGGCCTGATCGGCCTTTACCTGCGCTGGCAACTGGATGAAACCCCGGCCTTCCAGGCGGTCAGCGACGAACATGCAGTGGCGCATTCGCCCTTGAAGGAAACCTTGTTGCACCACGGCCGGCCCATGCTCTGTCTGGGCGCTTTCGTGTCGCTGACGGCGCTGTCGTTCTATACCTTCACCACCTACTTTGCGACCTACCTGCAAGTCGCCGGCGGCCTGAGCCGCGCCACGTCCTTGCTGGTGGCGCTCATTGCCTTGCTGTTCGCCGCCGCCATCTGCCCGCTGGCCGGCGCCTTCTCCGACAAGGTGGGGCGGCGCAAGACCATCGTCACCACCTGCGCGCTATTGATCGTGGCCGTATTGCCGTCATTCCTGATGGCTAGTTCCGGCTCGTTCGCCGCCTCCGTGCTGGGCGTGATGCTGCTCGCCATTGGCGCCGTGCTCAGCGGCGTGGTTACCGCCGCGCTGCTGTCGGAAGTGTTCCCGACCCGCACGCGCTACACCGCCTCGGCGATCACCTACAACATGGCCTACACCCTGTTTGGCGGCACCGCGCCGCTGGTGGCCACCTGGCTGATTTCGACCACCGGCAGCAACCTGGCGCCGGCGTTCTATCTGGTGGCCGTCGCGCTGCTGGCGCTGATCGGCGGCCTGGCACTGCCGGAAACCTCACGCATTTCGCTACACGACGTGCCGTCGATGGACAAACAGCCGGTGGCGAGTTCTATCGCGTGACACTGTCTACAAACGACACCGACAGGGCTGTGCAGCCGACGGCCCTGTCGCAAAAACGGCAAGAAAACATGGCGTCCCTGCACCGAAAAATGGCACATTGACGCGCCTCTGGAGTGAATGACACATCTTGTAATCATCCCTTCAAGGGCTTCTGCCACTTGATTTCAGGATGATTCCTCATGTCGCTCAGTGCCCAATCCGCCCCTGCGGCGGCTTCGACGGCCCCTCAATCCAGCCCGCTGGTCATGCGCATCATTGGCGCCGTGGCCCTGGCTCACCTTATCAATGACCTGATCCAGGCGATCCTGCCGTCCATCTATCCCATGCTCAAGGCCAGCTATGACCTGAGCTTTGCGCAGATCGGCATGATCACCATGACGTTCCAGATCACCGCCTCGCTGCTCCAACCCTGGGTTGGTTATTACACCGACCGCCATCCCAACCCGCTGGTATTGCCGCTGGGCTCGGTGTGTACCCTGATTGGCATCGTGATGATGTCGATGGCTGGCAGCTTCGAGATGATCCTCCTTGCTTCGGCATTGATCGGCATTGGCTCGTCGACCTTCCACCCCGAAGCGTCGCGCATTGCCCGGCTGGCGTCAGGCGGCAGGTTTGGCCTGGCGCAGTCGACCTTTCAGGTCGGCGGCAACACCGGCACGGCTATCGGCCCGTTGCTGGCGGCGGCGATCATCATTCCGTTCGGCCAGGGTAATGTCGCCCTCATCGGCGTCATTGCGCTGCTGGCGCTGGGCCTGCTGTGGGCCATTAGTCGCTGGTACAAAGCGCACTTGACTCTGTTCAAACTGAAATCCGGGCAGGCCGCGACCCATGGCTTGTCGCGCCGGCAGGTGATCTTTTCGCTGGTGATCCTGGCGCTGCTGATCTTCTCCAAGTTCTGGTACATGACCAGCCTGACCAGCTATTACACCTTCTACCTGATCGAGAAATTCGACCTGTCGGTGCGCAGCTCGCAGTTGCATCTGTTCCTGTTCCTGGGGGCGGTGGCGGCGGGGACTTTCTTCGGTGGCCCGATCGGCGACAAGATCGGCCGCAAGGCGGTCATCTGGTTCTCGATCCTCGGTGCCGCGCCGTTCACCCTGGCGCTGCCGTATGCCGACCTGTTCTGGACCAGCGTGCTGAGCGTGATCATCGGCTTTATCCTGGCCTCGGCGTTCTCGGCCATCGTGGTCTACGCGCAGGAACTGGTGCCGGGCAACGTCGGCATGATCGCCGGGATCTTCTTCGGCCTGATGTTCGGCCTGAGCGGCATCGGCGCGGCCACCCTTGGGTTACTGGCCGACAGCCACGGCATCAACTACGTGTATCACCTGTGCTCGTTCCTGCCGCTGCTGGGCATCCTGACCGTCCTGCTGCCGCGCATGAAGAAATAACCCGTACGCAGGACCGTAGGACCGTAGGACGGTAGGATCGTAGGACCGACTTCAGTCGGGAACGGTGGCGACGCGGTTCGCAGCTAAAGCGGATCGCCGCCCGGCAGCTCCTACGAGTCCGGCACAGGCACGCCCCGGCGCGTGGTGTCCACCGGCGCAGGCACTGCCATGCATGAAGAAATAACCCGTGCGCAAGACCGTAGGACGGTAGGACCGACTTCAGTCGGGAACGATGGCGACGCGGTTCGCAGCTAAAGCGGATCGCCGCCCGGCAGCTCCTGCGAGTCCGGCACAGGCACGCCCCGGCGACTGGTATCCACCAGCGCCGGCCAGGCATCCGATACCAGAAACAGCCGCTCGGCCTCGTGCCAGTCGCCAGCGGCCTGTTGTTCCAGACGCACCAGTAACTGCGCCGGCGCCAGCGGGTCGAGCTGTTCGAGCCAGATGTGCATCTGTTCTGCACGCCAGGCCTGTTCATAACGTGCCGGCGCCAGCCAGGCCTGGCGTGGCAAGGGCTGCCAGCAGCCCGGTAGGCTCTGGGCGATAAACGCCGGCCAGTCGCGTTGATGCAACCAGCGACCCTGCAAGTGTTGCGCGTGCGCCCCCCTCGGTGGCTGCGCTTCACCGGGCCACGGGTACAGCAGATAACCGCCCAGCCACAGCTCGGCACTGAACCCGTCGATGCCCAGTTCGTTCAGGCAGGCGCGGCTTTGCGGGCGTGCCGACATCGGCAACTGGTGCTCAGTCAAACGCGCCAGTTTTCGGTCCAGGCGGTCGTTGGAGCCCGGCCCCAGCCAGTTGGCCGGGTCGCTGCCGTCACCGTCCTGCGGTCCCAGATACAGCTTGATCGCCAGCTCGACGTGATGCACGCCATCGCGATCACGCAGCAACAGGTCCAGCTCGCCCAGCGTGTGGCCCTCCAGGCGGATCGGCAGGTTGGCGGCAATGATCTCGACGCCCGGAGCCTGCTCAATTGCAAACTGCCAAAGATGCTCGTAATAGCGGCCCAGCCGGTGCGTGGTCGCCTGCGCCAGCCACTGCTCCAGCAGGCCCGGGTCGCGGTCCAGATTCGCAAGAAAACCGGCCAGTTGCTGCGGCGCCTGCACCCAGTCGCTGGCGCTCAAGGGATGGCGCTGCGGCCAGGGCGTGTGTGCCAGCATGGGCGGAGCGATGATCACCCAGGCCAGATCGCGGACGGCGGGATGGCGTAACTGGCGGGGCAGATCGATGAGGCTGGGGAATAGAGTCATGCGCCGAGAATAGCCCACGTTCTTTGGTAAGTGCGCTGGATAAAAACTGTGACACAGCTCACAGCCAGGGCTGCGTGTGGGAATTTTCCTGTTTGTAAGTGGTCTTTTACACGCTGGATACACAAACGCATCTCGTTCAGACCTTTCTGAACTCACTCAGCAGGCGGATTGCACGCCTCGCGCCATCGCTAATGGATTACACATGCTTGCCACGTCACGGACATGGCCGACTCTGTGCGGCCTGATTTTGAGCCTGGGTGCTGTTTCACCCGTCATGGCAGCCACGCCCGGCGAGCAGGACTTGATCCGCGACCGCCAGGACCGCCTTCTACAAGAACAGCGCCGACGCCTTGAAGAACTCAAGGACTTGCCCGGCAAACAGGCCACCCCGCAGGCGCCTGCCGCGCCGGTCGACACGCGCTGCTTCGACATCAAGCACATCGAACTCAAGGGCGCCGACTCATTGTCCGAGGCCGAACGCCAGCGCCTGATCGCGCCGTACCAAGGCCAATGCCTGGGCGTTACGCAACTCAATGAACTGCTCAAGGCCATTACCAACCGCTACCTCGACAAAGGCCTGGTGACCACCCGCGCGTACCTGCCGCAGCAGGATTTGTCGAAGGGCGATCTGCAGATTCTGGTCATCGAAGGCAAGCTGGAAAAACTGCGCAGCGAGGCCGGCAGCGACCTGTCGGCGCGGGAGCTGGCCATGACCTTTCCGGGCAAGGAAGGCGAGGTGGTCAACCTGCGCGAGCTGGAACAAATGGTCGACCAGCTCAACCGCCTGCCCTCGAAACAGGCGCGGCTGGAGCTGACCCCCGGCCAGCAGGTCGGCGGCAGCGACGTGGTGGTCAACAACACCGCGCTCAAACCCTGGCGCGTCTCGTTGTCGCGCAACAACGACGGCCAGCGCAGCACCGGCGAGCAGCAATGGAATGCCGGCCTTGAGTGGGACAGCCCGCTGGGCCTGGCCGATCAGCTCAGCCTGCGCGGCGGGCATGACGCGATCAGCGATCACCAGAAAACCTCGCGCAACGGCGTGCTGGCCTACAACTTGCCGCTGGGCTGGTGGACCTTCAGCTACCTGTACAGCGAAAGCGAATATCGCGCGCGCGGCCAGGGCGATGGTTTTACCTTCAAGCAGGACGGCGACAGCCAGAACCACCAGTTTCGTGCCGAGCGCGTGGTGCATCGCGATGCGCTGAGCAAGACCGCGCTCAACGTGGGTCTTGCCCATGTGCGCACCAACAACTATGTCGAAGACAGCAAGCTGGCGCTGAGCAGCAACCGCATTACTGAAGCGCAGTTCGGCATCAACCACGGCCGGCGCGTGGGCTCGGCGTTCGTCAACCTCGACCTGGGCGTGCAGCAGGGCATCGGCGCGCTGGATGCGCAAGGCCGCCATCACCCAGGCCCCGGCGAACCCGACGCGCGCTACCGCAAATACACCGGCACCTTGAGCTACCTGCACCCGTTCCAGCTGGGCGGCGAGCAGTTGACCTTCACCAGCCTGGCCACCGGGCAACGCAGCGAAGACCCGCTGTTCAGCCCGCAGCGCCTGAGCCTCGGTGGCTCATCCTCGGTGCGCGGCTACAAGGACCAGTTTCTGGCCGGCGACAGCGGCGGCTACTGGCGCAACGAACTGCGCCTGGCCCGCCCGGTGACGCTGGACTGGATGCGCCCGGCCTTCGTCGAATACGGCGCGGCGATTGGCTACGACCAGGGCGTGATCCGCAACAACCGCTACAACGGCGAAGAACACGGCCGCCTGTCCAGCCACTCGCTGGAACTGTATGCCCGAGGCCAGCACGCCGCTGCCTCGGTGACCTTCGCCCATTCCCTTGAACGTCCCGACGTGATCGAGCGCGAAACGCCGATCTATTTCAGTCTCGACCTGTTCCTGTAATTACATCGTTTTGAGGTTTCACATGGATGTTCATCGTTTCTGGGGCATGCCCAAACGCGGCCTGGCACTGATTCTGGCCAACGCGCTGTTCTGGCAACCCCTGCTGGTACAGGCCCAAGGCATCGTCGCCAGCAATCCGGCGACCCAGGTCGGCCAGGCCGGCAACGGCGTGCCGGTGGTGAACATCGCCGCCCCCAACGGCAGCGGGCTGTCGCATAACCAGTTTCAGCAGTACAACGTCGACAGCAAGGGCGTGATCCTCAACAACGCCACCAATCCGACCCAGGGCACGCAACTGGGCGGCATCGTGGTTGGCAACCCCAACCTGCAAGGCCGGGCGGCGGGCACCATCCTCAACGAAGTGACCGGCGCCAACGCCAGCCAGCTCAACGGCTACACCGAAGTCGCCGGGCAGTCGGCGCGGGTCATCGTCGCCAACCCGCACGGCATCAGCTGCAACGGTTGCGGCTTCATCAACACCCCGCAAGTAACCCTGACCACCGGCAAACCGGTGATCGATGCCAGCGGCCAGTTGCAGCGCTTCAACGTGCAGGGTGGCAGCATCAGCATCGACGGCGCCGGGCTGAATGCGACCAATGTCGATCAGTTCGACATCATCACCCGCAGCGCGAAAATCAACGCCCAGTTGCACGCGAAGAAACTCAACATCGTCGCCGGGCGCAACGACGTCGATGCCCAGACCCTGGCCGCCACCGCGCTGCCCGACGACGGCAGCGCCAAACCGGAACTGGCCATCGACAGCTCGGCGCTGGGCGGCATGTACGCCGGCGCGGTCAAACTGGTGGGCACCGAAGCCGGCGTCGGCGTCAGGCTGGCCGGCGACCTGGCCGCCAGTGGTGGCGATATCCAGATCGACGTCAACGGCCAGTTGACCCTCGGCCAAAGCGCCGCCAGCGGCAACATCGCCGCCAAGGCCCGCGACATTACCGTGACCGGCCCTGCCTACGCCGGTGGCCAACTGAATCTTGAGGCCAGTGGCAAA
>NZ_BAAILM010000095.1:466370-467041 GCF_054589175.1 Pseudomonas sp. 3A(2025)
GCAAAACGTGACCCTGCAAGCCGATCAACTGAACAACCGTGGCAACGTACAGGCCGGCATCAACCCCGACAACACGCGCAACACCACCGGCACTGTTACCGCCAAGGCGCGTACGGTGGTCAACACCGGTACCCTTGCCGCCAGCAACGCGGTGAACATCACCGCCACGCAAAAACTGGATAACCGCACCAGCGGACAGATCGCCAGCGGCACCGCGCTGACCCTCGACGCCAGCACGCTCGACAACCTCGGCGGCCTGCTGTCGGGGCTTGAAAGCGTCAACATCAAGGCCGCGCGCCTGGACAACAGCGCGGGTACGGTGGTCAGCAACGGCGTGCTCAATCTCAACCTCAGCGACAGCCTGACTAACCGCAATGGCGATGTGGTCAGCGGCGGCGACCTGCAATTGCAAGGCACCGCGCAGGTCAACAACCAGAGCGGCCGGCTGAGCAGCAAAGGCGCGATGACGCTGGCCAGCGCCAGCCTGGACAACAGCAACCAAGGCGTGATCGTCGCCAGCGGCAGCGCGCTGAGCCTCAACGCCGCTAGCCTGAACAACAGCGCCGGCACCGTACAAAGCGCCGGCAGCCTGAACGCCACCAGCCTTGAAACCAACAACACTGGCGGCAGCCTGATTGCCCAGGCCGGCGACCTGCAACTCAACGGCGCCA
>NZ_BAAILM010000096.1:0-275 GCF_054589175.1 Pseudomonas sp. 3A(2025)
CTCGCCGTCACCCAAGCCAGCGCGGCTTCCAGCATCACCGCCGGCGCCAACCTGAACCTGATCGGCGGCGACTTCCTCAACAGCAGCAGCACCGTGGCCGCCGGTGGCGCCTTGAGCGCCCGCGTCGACAACCTCAACAACGTCGGCCTGATCACCAACGACACCCAGACCGACCGCATCTTCGTCTCCAGCCGCACCCGCAACGACAGCGGCTGGCAAAGCCTGGCCCGCGCTTTCAACGAGCAGTATTCCGCACAAGGCAGCCGTTACAACGC
>NZ_BAAILM010000097.1:0-249 GCF_054589175.1 Pseudomonas sp. 3A(2025)
ATACCCAGCGACTGTCGCCCTATTAAGACTCGCTTTCGCTACGCCTCCCCTATTCGGTTAAGCTCGCCACTGAATATAAGTCGCTGACCCATTATACAAAAGGTACGCAGTCACCCAACAAAGTAGGCTCCCACTGCTTGTACGCATACGGTTTCAGGATCTATTTCACTCCCCTCTCCGGGGTTCTTTTCGCCTTTCCCTCACGGTACTGGTTCACTATCGGTCAGTCAGTAGTATTTAGCCTTGGAG
>NZ_BAAILM010000098.1:0-379 GCF_054589175.1 Pseudomonas sp. 3A(2025)
CGAACACGACATAACGCAGCGCCAACGATTCAGTGCTGTCGCAGGCCACCGGGATCAACTGCTTGAACGCCGACGGTGTCTGGTTGAGTACGGTCACCTGCTCGCGGCACAGCAGGGCATGGAAGCTCTGCGGCGAACGTGCAACATCCTTCGGCACGATGACCGCCTTGCCGCCGTACAACAGCGCGCCATACAGCTCCCACACCGAGAAGTCGAAGGCGTAGGAGTGGAAGACCGTCCAGACGTCCTGGTCATTGAAGTGGAAATTTTCATCGGTGGCCTGGAACAGGCGCAAAACGTTGTGATGCGGCAACAGCGTACCCTTGGGCTTGCCGGTCGAGCCCGAGGTATAGATCACATAGGCCAGGTTTTCAGGTCG
>NZ_BAAILM010000099.1:0-46218 GCF_054589175.1 Pseudomonas sp. 3A(2025)
TGCCGAGCGATCTTTCGATCAACTCGTCAGCGGGAGGCGAATAATACAGCAACCGAAGTGACTGTCAACTGCCTTTTTTCACCGCCGGGCCCGGAGGCCTGCACTATTCCCTCGCCGTTTTCGCTTCTAACTCGTTGATCTTCAAGGAGTTTTCAGTTTCTTCCGCGGCGGGAATGGTGCGCATTATAGAGCGCTGAGACGGGGCGTCAACACTTAATTTCAATATTGTGAAATTAACGCCCTAACCGCCCGTAAACTGCACTTCTTCTATATAGAGAGAAGGAGTGTAGATCACGCTGTAGATATTGTCGGACAAATTTACCAATAGTTCTTGTCGGATTCCCACGGGTGCGTTATCAGTGCAACGCACAGCAACCCTCGTAACCCTGATCTGCGGAAGTGCCCCATGCCCCTCGAAGCCCCTGCGCACAGCACATCCTTGAACAAGCCCGCCAGCCGCATTCGGCAGAAGAACCAGCTGCTTATCCTCAAGGCTGCCGAAGACGAGTTTGCCCGGCACGGATTCAAGGGCACCAGCATGAATGCCATTGCCCTGAAAGCCGGCCTGCCCAAAGCCAATCTGCATTATTACTTCACCAACAAGCAGGGGCTGTACATCGCCCTGCTCAACGACATCATCGAGCAGTGGGACAACACCTTTAATAACCTGGCAGTGGATGACGATCCGGCCACCGCCCTGGCAACCTACATACGTGCCAAAATGGAGTTCTCGCGACGCCAGCCGCAAGCTTCGCGAATCTTCGCCATGGAGATCATCAGCGGCGGCGAATGCATGAACCAGCACTTCAACCAGGATTACCGCCAGTGGTTCCGCGAACGTGCCGCTGTGTTCCAGGCCTGGATAGATGCTGGCAAGATGGACCCGGTCGATCCGGTCAACCTGATCTTCCTGCTCTGGGGCAGTACCCAGCATTACGCCGACTTCGCCAACCAGATCTGCCGCGTTACCGGCCGCAACCGCCTGACCCGCCAGGACATGGATCAGGCCGCCGATAACCTGATCAGGATCATCCTCAAGGGTTGCGGCTTGACGCCACCGACCTTGTAATATGCGCATCCCGTAACCGGTCGGACACAGCGCATGCCTTCTACCCTCGCCGGCTTTTGTGAATTTCGCGAAGACATCCGCAAAAGCCGCTTCATCACCTTCGCCGGCCCCATCAACAGCCCCGCCGAAGCACAAGCCTTTATAGAACAGCACAGCGACCTGGACGCCACTCACAACTGCTGGGCCTGGAAACTCGGCGGCCAGTACCGCAGCAATGACGACGGCGAGCCCGGCGGCACAGCCGGCCGGCCGATCCTGGCCGCCATCGAAGCACAAGATTTCGATCAGGTGGTGGTGCTGGTGATTCGCTGGTACGGCGGCATTCAACTGGGCACCGGCGGCCTGGCCCGAGCCTACGGTGGCGGTGCAAACAAATGCCTGCAGCAGGCCGAACGCATTGCTCTGATCAATCGCCAGCCGTTCAACCTCGAATGCAGCTTCAGCGAACTGGCCCTGGTCAAACTACGGCTGGCTGAACTCAACGGCCTTATAGAAGAAGAAACTTTCACCGCCAATGGCGTGCAGCTGTCGATCGCCGTAGGCCCGGAACACCTCGACACCCTGCGCCGGCAGCTGGCCGACCTGAGCCGTGGCCGGATCATGCTGCACGCACCCGACCAACCATGAGCGAGCAATTGCCCACATCTACTGTGCACCCGACTGTGGATAACCTGAGCATACCGCGCTGTAAGCCATACGAACCGGGCCTTGCAGAGCACTGATCATTATTTGCTCAATTAGCTGAGACATTGAACGCAGCCTGCTTTCAAACACTGTATCCACAGGCATGCGCCTGAAGTAGGCTGCAAGGCCGCACTGTCGACACCCGACGCGACAACTATCCACAGAAAAAGGAGTTTTCCATGTCTGCCGAAAAAACTGCGTTGATCATCGGCGCCTCTCGCGGTCTGGGCCTGGGGCTGGTCCAGCGCTTGACCGAACAGAACTGGAAAGTCATCGCCACCGTACGTGACCCGCAAAAAGCCGATGCCTTGAAGGCCATTGGCGGCGTGCACATCGAAACCCTCGACATCGATGACAATGCCTCGGTGCAGGTCCTGATCCAGAAACTCAAGGGCGAGGCATTCGATGTGCTGTTCATCAACGCCGGCGTGCTGGGCGCCCAGCATCAGAGTGCAGCACAATCGACTGCTGCCGAACTGGGTCAATTGTTCCTGACCAACGCCGTCGCGCCCATCCGCCTGGCTGAATACCTGGTGGGCCAGGTGCGGGCAAACACTGGCATCGTGGCCTTCATGAGTTCAGTGCTGGGTAGCGTCGCCTGTCCGGACGGCGACACCATGGGCCTGTATAAAGCCAGCAAGGCGGCCCTCAACTCCATGACCAATACCTTCGTCACCCGCCTGCCCGAGCCACGGCCAACCGTATTGTCGCTGCACCCGGGCTGGGTCAAGACTGACATGGGCGGTGAAAACGCCGAGATTGACGTGCTGACCAGCACCACCGGCCTTGTGCAACAGCTCAATGCCTACGCCGGCAAAGGCGGTCACCACTTCATCAATTACAAAGGCGAAAGCATCGTCTGGTAAATCGGTCGTTCACAGCCCCAGGCACGAGAGCATGATAAAGGTCGCGAACAACACGAAATGCGTCATGCCCTCGATCGCGTTGGTCTGCCCGTCATTCAGGTTGATCGCGCAGACCAGCAGCGTGATGAACACCATCACCGTCTGCACCGGGGTCATGGCCATCTGGAACGGCTGATCGCTGTACAGCGCCATGGCCTCCATCACCGGCACAGTCAGAATCACGGTGGACAACGACGCGCCCAAAGCGATGTTGACCACCGCCTGCATGCGATTGGCCAGCGCCGCTCGCAAGGCCGTCAGAATCTCCGGTGCTGCCGAGATGGCCGCCACCAGCACGGCGGTCATCACCGGTGGCGCGCCGCTGCCCTCCAGCCCGAGGTCCAGAGTCTTGGCCATCACCTCGGCCAGCGCGCCGATCACCACCACACCGGCCACCAGCGTCGCAATCGAACGGGTCAGGTTGCCCGCCGCGCCATGGTCTTGCGCAGCACCGTGGCGCTGTTTCTTTTCCGGGTAGTTGTAACTGAAAAAGTAACTGTGCGGCCCGACCTGCATGCGCAGGAACAACGCATACAGCACCACCATTGCACCAATGGTGAAGGCCGAGTACAGCTTCCAGTCGCCCTCGGGAATGAACTCGGGCACCACCATCGACACGCCCATCGCCGTCAGGATCATCACGCTATAAGTACGCGCCGAACTGTCGTTATACGACTGCTCGCCATGCTTGAGCCCGCCCATCAATGCCGCCAGGCCCAGAATGCCGTTGATGTCGAGCATCACGGCGGCATAAATAGTGTCGCGCACCAGCGTCGGTGAAGGTTCGTTGCTCATCATGATGGCCAGAATCACCACCTCTACCAGCACCGCCGACAAGGTCAGAATCATCGTGCCGTACGGGTCGCCGACCTTTTCAGCCAGCACCTCGGCGTGATGCGCCACCCGCATCGAGGCGCAGACGATGAAGCCCACCAGCGCCAGTCCTGCGATCAACGCCACGGTGCGACCGTTGCCGAGCAACGCGTGCTCCAGTGCATAAGCGGCCACCGCAGCGACAATCGCCAGGAGAAGGAGTTTTTCTTGCCTGAATATCGAGCCCATGTGCCTGTCCGCTGAATCACGCAACCTTGCGTGCAGTCTCAGAGCTGCCAATGTGTCAAAAGGTTTCAAAGCATCCAACAGATACGCATAGACCATTTGGTCAGCTTTCATCCCGCAAGCCCTTTGCCACCTGTAAAATGCCCGGCTATTGCACCTGATGAGAAGAATCCATGTACGACTGGTTGAACGCCCTGCCCAAGGCAGAACTGCACCTGCACCTCGAAGGCTCGCTGGAGCCTGAACTGCTGTTCGCCCTGGCCGAGCGCAACAAGATTGCCCTGCCGTGGAACAGCGTCGACGCCCTGCGCCAGGCTTATGCCTTCAACAACCTGCAGGAATTTCTCGACCTCTACTACCAGGGCGCCGATGTACTGCGCACCGAGCAGGACTTCTACGACCTGACCTGGGCCTACCTGCTGCGCTGCAAGGCGCAGAACGTGATTCATACCGAACCGTTCTTCGACCCGCAGACCCACACCGATCGCGGCATCCCGTTCGAAGTGGTGCTGGCCGGTATCACCCAGGCGCTGAAAGACGGCAAGACCCAACTGGGCATCGGTAGCGGCCTGATCCTGAGCTTTTTGCGCCACCTCAGCGAAGAGCAGGCCGAGCAGACGCTCGATCAGGCCCTGCCGTTTCGTGATGCGTTCGTCGCCGTCGGCCTCGACAGCTCGGAAATGGGCCATCCGCCAGGCAAGTTCCAGCGCGTGTTCGACCGCGCCCGTAACGAAGGCTTCCTGACCGTCGCCCACGCCGGCGAAGAAGGCCCGCCCGAATACATCTGGGAGGCGCTGGACCTGCTCAAGATCCAGCGGATCGACCACGGCGTGCGCGCCATCGAAGACGAGCGCCTGATGCAGCGCATCATCGACGAGCAAATCCCGCTGACCGTCTGCCCGCTGTCCAACACCAAACTGTGCGTGTTCGACGACATGAGCCAGCACAACATTCTCGACATGCTCGAGCGCGGCGTGAAGGTCACCGTCAACTCCGACGACCCGGCGTACTTCGGCGGCTATGTGACGGAAAACTTCCACGCCCTGCATACCCACCTGGGCATGACCGAAGACCAGGCCAGACGCCTGGCCCAGAACAGCCTGGATGCGCGTCTGGTCAAACCCTGATGCTACGCGGCTGACGCAATCTTGCTGATCTCGCGCTGACCATTGGACGAGATCTGCAACGTGTTGGACTCTTCGGTCGTCCGCAGCCAGCCCATCTGGATGAACAACTGCAACAGCCCCGCCCCCAGCGCGCCGCCCAGATGCGGGCTGCGTTCGCTACAGGCGGGGCACGTGCAGACGGTTTCACGTTCGCGCTGGGCCAGGGCCGGCACATAAATGCCGCGCTCGGCGAACTTGGCCATGCCCTTGCTGGTGACTTCTATGCGCTGTTCCTGCTGGGCGATCCAGCCGTCGCCCAGCAAACGCTGGTACAGCTCAGCGGCCAGTTCGCCACCCAGGTGGTCGCAGCACACCCGAGCACGACGTAACGGTAAAAGCGGCAAGGGCTGCGCCAGACGGCGACTGACGTGTTCGGCGCTGATTTGCGAAGCACTGGCCAAGGCTTGCACCGCCACACCGATTTCCGGCGCGGCCAGACGGAAAAACCGCTTGCGCCCACGGGTTTCCTGCTTGAGCAAACCGCCCGCCGCCAGACGCGCCAAGTGCGCACCCGCAGAAGCGGTCGACAATCCCGCCTGCAAGGCCAACTCATCGGCAGGCCGCGCAGCGCCGTCCATCAAAGCCCAGAGCATTGCGCTGCGCTTGGGATCGGCCAGCAATGACGCTATCTGGCTGATGCTAGGTGCGTAATCCATTTATTCACTCCCTGTCGAAACATTCATCCATCGCCTGCCGTCCCCGGACTACAGCGCGATCCCTCCCAGGTTCGGGATTATAGGCCCGGCATGCATCCCCAGGGACCGGGATAACGGCCATCATCGACGTGGTGCCTGCCAGCACGGTAGCCATTATGTTCATGTTGACACTTCGCAGCTAAAAGCAGTCTTTACCCCTGCTATTTTCCGAAATTGCCGTAGGAGATTTCGCCAGCCTGCGCCCCCCACTCGGCGCATCGCTGCCGCAGCATAGCCAACAGCAAATTGACCGGCCGGCTCAACTGCACGCGGTGGGTGCACAGCAGATTCAAGGGCGCCCATTCACCCAGCAGCTCGGGCATCAACACCTTGAGCCGTCCGGCGCGCACATCGGCGGCCACATCCAGCCACGACTTATAGGCCACCCCGGCACCGGCCACCGCCCAGCGCCGCACCACATCGGCATCATCGCTGAAACGGTCGCCGCGCACGGTCAGGCTGACTTCGCGCTTGCCATCCTGAAAACACCAATGGTCATGAGCCCGCTCGCCAAGCCGGTACAACAGGCAATTGTGTTGCGCCAGTTGTTCGACCTGTTGTGGCTCGCCATGCCGGGCCAGGTACGCAGGCGCCGCACACAGCACCCGCCGGTTGTCCGCCGCCACCGGCAATGCCACCAGGCTGGAATCCTCAGGCTCGCCATAGCGCAGCGCGACATCCACCGGCTGGCGAAACAGGTCGGTAATACCGTCGCCCAGCAGCAAGCGCACACTCAGTAAAGGATGTTGCTGCTGGAAGTCATCCAGCCACGGCAACAGCACATTGCGGCCAAAATCCGAAGGTGCCGAAAGCAGTAACACACCGCTGCATTGATCCTGACGCCCTGCCAGCAAACGCTTGCCTTCCTCCAGGCTGCTGAGCGCTGCGCGGGCATATTGCAGAAAACCTTCGCCCTCGGCCGTCAATCTCAGGCTACGGGTCGAACGCGCCAGCAAACGCACGCCCAACTGCTGCTCGATACGCTTGAGCGCCGCACTGGCGACCGCCGCCGACAGGTCCATCGCTCGCGCGGCGGCCGACAAGCTGCCCAGATCGGCCGCCCTGACAAACAACTGCAAATCGTCAAAACGCAGCATGCAGCCCTCGATTATCAAAATAATATTGAAAGAGACTGCGGTTTTAGCCGGTTTTACCCTGACCGGAAATAGGCAATGATTCACCCATCGATCAATCCCCCAAGGATTCACCATGAAAGCCATCGCTTACTATCAGCCGCTGCTCATCGACGACGCCAACGCCCTGCAAGACATTCAGTTGCCTGAACCGGTCGCCGGTCCGCGCGATCTGTTGGTGGAAGTCAAAGCCATCTCGGTCAACCCGGTGGACACCAAGATTCGCCGCAATGTCGCGCCTCAGGACGGCGCCGCCAAGGTGCTGGGCTGGGATGTGGCCGGGGTGGTCAAGGCGGTGGGCAGCGAAGTCACGCTGTTCCAGCCGGGCGACAAGGTGTTTTATGCCGGTGACCTGACCCGCGCCGGTGGCAATAGCGAGCTGCATGTGGTCGACGAACGCATCGTCGGGCACATGCCGGCCTCGCTCAGCTTTGCCCATGCCGCCGCCCTGCCACTGACCGCGATCACGGCCTGGGAACTGCTGTTCGAACGGCTGCAAGTTGCCCAGGGCGCAGCGCAAGAGGAGCAAACCCTGTTGATCGTCGGTGCCGCCGGCGGGGTGGGCTCGATCCTCACCCAACTGGCCCGGCAGTTGACCTCGCTGAAAGTGATCGGCACGGCCTCACGACCAGAAACCGCCGCTTGGGTGCGCGAGCTGGGCGCTCATGAGGTGATCGATCACAGCAAGCCGCTGGTTGAAGAGCTGCAACGCATCGGCGTGGCCAACGTGACCCATGTCGCCAGCCTGACCCACACCGACCAGCACCTGGCACAACTGGTCGAAGCGCTCAAGCCGCAGGGCAAGCTGGCACTGATCGATGACCCGGAGCACCTTGACATCAAACTGCTCAAGCGCAAAAGCCTGTCGCTGCACTGGGAGTTCATGTACACCCGCTCCATGTTCCAGACTGAGGACATGATCGAACAGCACAACCTGCTCGACCGCGTCGCTCGACTGATCGATGCCGGCACACTGAAAACCACTTTCGGCGAACACTTCGGCAGTATCAATGCCGACAATCTGCGCCGTGCCCATGCCCTGCTCGAAAGCGGCAAGGCCAAGGGCAAGATTGTGCTCGAAGGCTTTTAAGCAGCTGTTTTCTGCGCCTCGCGCCGGGCAACCTGGCGCGCGGTATAGATCGACACGGTCACCGCCACGGCGGCGCACAGGCTGATCACCAGGGTCATCGGTGTTGCGGTGCCGTCGTGCAACACGCCCACCAGGCTCGACGCACCGGCTGCCACGCTGAATTGCAGGCAACCGAGCAAGGCCGAAGCGCTGCCGGCGCGGCGACCCTGGCCGTTCATGGCGCAGGCCGAGGCATTGGGGATGATGCACCCCAGGCTGGCCAGGCACACGAACAGCGGCACCAGCAACGGCCACAGCTGTTCAGTGCGCAGCAGGCTGATGCACAGCACCGTCAAGGCTGCCGCGAGGTACACCAGAATGCCCCGCGACAACAGCCAGGCCGGGCCGAAACGACGCAACAAGCGTGCATTGACTTGCGCCACCAGAATGAAGCCTGCCGCGTTCATGCCGAACAGCCAGCCGTAATGCTCGGCCGGCACGCCGTACAGCTTGATGAACACGAACGGCGAGCCGGCGATGTAGGAAAACATCCCAGCCATGGCGATGCCACCGCTCAGCGCATAACCGATAAACACCCGGTCGCCGAGCAAACTGAAATATTGCTTGAGAGCACCACTTAACGGCGCACGCTTGTCGACGCTCAGGCTTTCCGGCAAACCACGGGTGACCGCGATCAGGCAGGCACCGCTGAACAGCGTCAACGCCAGGAAGATCGACTGCCAGCCGTAGGCGTTGACCATCACCCCGCCAAGCATCGGTGCCAGGATCGGCGCCAGGCCCATGACCAGCATCAGTTGCGAAAATACCTTGGCAGAACCGACCGCATCGCACGTGTCACTGACGATGGCCCGAGACACCACCATGCCCGCGCATCCCCCCAACGCCTGAACGAACCGCGCAGCGATCAGCCATTCCAGGTTGGGCGCAAACGCACAGGCCAGCGACGCCAGGGAAAACAGACTGACGCCCACCAGCAGCGGTTTGCGCCGGCCAAAGCGGTCGGCCGCCGGGCCATAGAGCAACTGCCCGATCGACAGCCCGAGAAAATACGACGCCAGGGTCAACTGCACGTGTTTTTCGTCGGTACCAAAAGCAATGGCCATCGCCGGAAAACCCGGCAGGTAAAAATCGATGGCCAACGGGGCGAAGGCACTCAGGGCGCCAAGAATGAGGATAATGCGAGGATTCATCGGGTATCCGTAAGCAAGCTAAGCATTACGCTAGTCTACCCGGCTTGCCCATGGATGACTGCCAGGGCAGCGAAATATTACCGCTACCCCGCACTGAACAAGGCATTCAGGATTGAACCTGATAGCCCTCTTCGCTGATCAGTTCGATGATCCGCTGCGCCGCCAGCGCACTCTCGACCTTCACCTGCTTGCCGGGCAGATCGACCTCGACCCGGGCCTGCGGGTCTTCGCCATGAATCACGTTGGTAACCGCCCGGACGCAATGGCCGCAGGTCATGCCTTGAACCTTGAAAACGTGCATATCGATAACCTCGTTGAGTGGTGTTGAACACAGTCTCAACCTTGCCATCGGGGCAAGGTCAAGTTTCGCGTGTCGCTGCCGGGCTGGCATTCGGGCCGGCACTGGGCCAAGCTTGGCCATCATCGTTTTCCACAGGAGTACCCGCGATGCGTCGGTCAGCTTTGAGCCTATTGGGCATCCTCGGTCTTCTGGCAGCAGCCCCCGGCGTCCAGGCCGAGCAGGAATACGGCATCCTGATCATTTCCCGCGAGCGCCTCGAAATCGGCAGCTCATGCGAAATCGGCATCTACGTCCAGGACCAACTGGCAGGCCGCGTCTTTCAGGAACAATCGGTGTCGTTCAACCTGCCGCCTGGCGATGTGAATGTGCGCCTGACCCGCCTGCCCGGCGCCGTTCCCGGCTGCGCAGCGGGCATGGAAGCGCAAAGCAGCACGCGCATCAAGGTCCATGCCGGCGACATCCTCAAGTACCGCATTGCGGCCAGTCTCAATGGTCTTTACCTCAAACGCGCCGACCTGAATTATTGATTGCCTTGACCTTGCCCCTGGGTCAAGGTTGATCCTTGCAGGCATTGAGCCTTCAGGGAGTGAACACAATGCAAGAACCCATCGTCTTCGACCTGCCGATTGGCGGCATGACCTGCGCCAGTTGTGCCGGCAGAGTCGAGCGAGCCCTGGCCAAGGTGCCAGGGGTCGACAGTGTGACGGTCAACCTGGCCAATGAACGCGCGCATGTCCAGGCCCGTCCGGACCTTGATCCGCAAACCCTTGTCGCGGCGGTCAGCCGCGCCGGTTATGACGCCAGCCTGGCCCCGCCGGGCGCCACGCCTCAAGAGCAACACACCCGCGCTCGGCAGAACCACCATGAGCGCTGGGCGGTACTGCTGGCGTTGGCACTGGCCTTGCCGCTGGTAATCCCGATGCTGCTCGCCCCGCTGGGCATCCACACCATGCTGCCGGCCTGGTTGCAGTTCGCGCTGGCCACGCCCGTCCAGTTCATTCTCGGTGCGCGCTTTTATGTCGCCGCCTGGAAAGCCGTACGCGCAGGCGCCGGCAATATGGACCTGCTGGTCGCACTGGGCACCAGCGCCGGTTACGGTCTGAGCGTCTACGCCTGGATCAGCGCCGCCCCCGGTATTACGCCGCACCTGTATTTCGAAGCCTCGGCCATGGTCATCGCCCTGGTCTTGCTCGGCAAACACCTTGAAAGCCGCGCCAAACGCCAGACCGCCAGTGCCCTGCGCGGCCTGGAAGCCCTGCGCCCGGAACGCGCCTGGCAAGTGATCGATGGTCAGGAGCACGACGTCGCGATCAGTGCCCTGCGCATCGACGACGTGGTGGTGGTGCGCCCCGGCGAGCGCTTTCCGGTGGACGGCCAGGTCATCGAAGGTCGCAGCCATGCCGATGAGGCCCTTATCAGTGGCGAAAGTCTGCCGGTGCCCAAGCATCCGGGCGACGCCGTGGTCGGCGGCGCCATCAACGGTGAAGGCCGCCTGCTGGTGCGGGCCACCGCTTTAGGCGCCGAGACGGTGTTGGCGCGCATCATTCGCCTGGTCGAAGACGCGCAAGCCGGCAAGGCGCCGATCCAGCGTCTGGTAGACAAAGTCAGCCAGGTGTTTGTGCCGGCGGTGCTGGTGATCGCCCTGCTGACCCTGGCCGGCTGGATGTACGCAGGCGCAGGCCTGGAAGTCGCGCTGCTCAATGCCGTTGCCGTGCTGGTCATCGCCTGCCCCTGCGCGCTGGGCCTGGCCACGCCGGCAGCGATCATGGCCGGCACCGGCGTGGCCGCCCGCCACGGCATCCTGATTAAGGACGCCGAAGCGCTGGAGCGCGCCCACCAGATCGACGTGGTGGTCTTCGACAAGACCGGCACCTTGACCAGCGGCACCCCGCGCATCACCAACATGAGCGCCGCACGGGTCAACGAAGAGCAACTGCTGCAATGGGCTGGCACCCTGCAACGCGGCAGCGAACACCCTCTGGCCAAGGCGGTGCTCGATGTCTGTGCGCAATGGCAATTGACCCTTGCAGTGCCCGAACACAGCCACGCCCTGCCCGGCCGCGGCATCGCCGCCACCGTGCAAGGCCGGCAACTGGCGCTGGGCAATCGCCGCCTGCTGGACGAAAACAATCTGGCGATGGCCGAGCTGGCAGAGTCTGCGCAGACCTGGGAAGCCGAAGGCCGCACCATCTCCTGGCTGGTCGAACTGGCTCCGGAGCCGGGCGTGATCGGCCTGTTCGCGTTTGGCGACACCGTCAAGCCCGGCGCCCTGGAAGCGGTGCAGCAATTGACCCAGCGCGGCATTACCAGCCACCTGTTGACCGGCGACAATCAGGGCAGCGCCCAGGCAGTGGCCAAGGCACTGGGCATCTTCGAGGTGCATGCGCAGGTGCTGCCGGCCGACAAGGCCACGATTGTCAGCGGCCTCAAGCGCAACCGGGTGGTGGCGATGGTCGGCGACGGCCTCAACGATGCACCGGCGCTGGCCGCCGCCGATGTCGGCATCGCCATGGGCGGCGGTACCGACGTGGCCATGCAGGCGTCCGGCATTACCCTGATGCGCGGCGACCCGCGTCTGGTGCCCGCCGCACTGGAGATCAGCCGCAAGACCTACGCGAAGATTCGCCAGAACCTGTTCTGGGCCTTCGTCTATAACCTGATCGGCCTGCCACTGGCGGCGCTGGGCTACCTCAACCCGGTACTGGCCGGTGCAGCCATGGCCCTGTCGAGCGTCAGCGTGGTCAGCAATGCCTTGCTGCTCAAGGCCTGGAAGCCCAAAGACCCGGTGGATACGCCATGAATATCGGTGAAGCGGCACAACGCAGCGGCCTGAGCGCCAAGATGATCCGTTACTACGAATCCATCGGCCTGCTGCAACCGGCGCACCGCAGCGACAGCGGTTATCGTCGCTACAGCGCGCAAGACCTGCACACCCTGAGCTTTATCAAGCGTTCGAGGGACCTGGGGTTTTCACTGGAAGAAGCCGGCAAGCTGCTGACCCTGTGGCAGGATCGCGGCCGCGCCAGCGCCGACGTCAAGGCACTGGCGCAGCGGCATGTAGAAGAACTGGAGCGCAAGATCATCGAGATGGCCAGCCTGCGCGACACCCTGAGCGACCTGATCGAGCACTGCCAGGGCGACCAGCGCCCCGACTGCCCGATCCTCAAGGACCTGGAGTCGGGTGGCTGTTGTGCAAAAACCCGCTAAACCCTAGCGCATCCAGGGCGGCGTCGGTTCTTCGTCAACCGGCTCGGCCGTCGTTTCAGCCGCTGCGCGGGCAGCCTGGCGGCGGGCTTCGTCGCGTTGCGCGGCTTCGATTTCGCGCATCACACCAAACACATCGGCGCTGTGATCGTCGTCCGCGAACACACCGGTCAGCTCGGTGGCAGGCGTTAACGTGGCGGCCTCGTAGTGCGACCACATCTCGCGGGCATAACGGGTTTGCAACAGCTCCGGCGCAAAGCGGCCGAAGTAGCTGGCCATGTTGCCGACATCGCGCTCCAGCATGTTGAACGCATGGTTGTTGCCCGCCGCATCCACGGCCTGCGGCAGGTCGATGATCACCGGACCATCGGGCGCCAGCAGCACGTTGAATTCCGAGAGGTCACCGTGCACTAAACCTGCGCAGAGCATCAGCACGATCTGTTTGATCAGAAAGGCGTGGTATTCACGCGCCTGATCAGGCTCCAGCGTTACGTCATTAAGCCGTGGCGCAGCATCGCCATAGCCGTCGGTGATCATTTCCATCAACAGCACGCCGTCGAGAAAGTCGTACGGCGTCGGCACACGTACACCGGCGCTGGCCAGCTTGAACAGCGCGGCCACTTCGGCGTTCTGCCAGGCTTCTTCGGCCTCTTTGCGGCCGTACTTGGTGCCCTTGGCCATGGCGCGCGCCTGTCGGCTGTTGCGCACCTTGCGTCCTTCCTGATACTCCGCCGCCTGGCGGAAACTTCGTTTGTTGGCCTCCTTATAGACCTTGGCACAGCGCAGTTCCTTGCCGCAGCGCACCACATATACAGCTGCCTCTTTACCGCTCATCAGCGGACGCAGCACCTCGTCGACCAGACCGTCTTCGATCAGGGGTTCAATGCGTTTTGGAGTTTTCATCGGCTTTCAGTGTGGGTCCTTTGCCTGATACGCGGTACCGCCGTTATACGGCAATCTTCTACATGCGAGTAGAGGGAGCAGTGGCGGGTTTGACGCCCGGTGAAGATCAAGGCGTGTAGCAAGCCTTGGAGTAGCAGCTTTCACGCCAGTTTCATCCATGCCGAAACAACTCGCCGGGGGTAAAGCCGAACAGAATCTTGAAGGCTGCAATAAACGCTGAAGTCGAGTCATAGCCGCTTTGCAGCGCGGCTTGGGTAACACTGGCGCCGTTGTGCAACGCCCCCAGCGAGGCCAGCAAGCGGGCGCGCTGACGCCAGCCACGAAAGCTCAAGCCGGTCTCACGCTGAAACAAACGCATCAGGGTTTTTTCCGACATTCCCAGCCGCGCTGCCCATTCCTGCAGGCTGACCGTCAGGCTCGGCTCGGCAATCAGCTCGTTGCACAGCGCCAATAACCGCGCATGACGTGGCAGCGGCAGGCTGAAACCGACCTCTGGCAGGTTCTCCAACTGATCGAGCAACACCTGCACCAGCCGCGCCTCGGCACTGTTTTGTTCAGGATAAGTGGCCGGTAACTGGCAGAAGCGCTTGATGAGCTCACGCGCCAGTGGCGTGACTTCCAGCACCCGGCAACGTGAAGGCGCCCATTCACAATCGCGGCTGCGCACATACAGGCTGCGCATTTCGGCCTGCATCGAGGTCAGCACCTGGTGTTCCAGCCCGGCCGGAATCCATACGCCCCACTGCGGCGGCGCGAAGAAACTGCCCTCGCTGGTGTGCACGCCCAACACGCCGCTGATGGCATACGAAAACTGCACCCAGTCATGGCTGTGCGGCGCGGTCCACGAGCCCGCGCCCAGGCTTTCGACCCGTGCATACAACGGGCGCGGCAAATCCGTAAGCTCTGGAATGCGCCGCTGCCCACGTGGCGCAGGGTCGGCAAGTTGTCCGTTACTCGGCATCTAATGGCCTTATGTCGCAAGACGGCAGAAGTGCATCAGAGTAGCCTGCCGACATTCCCTTTTACAAAGATCCGGCTCATGCAAGCTCTCAAACACCTCAAGCGCGTCGTCACCGACTGGTTCCTGTGCGGCATGGTGCTGATGACGATCCTCGCGTATTTCTTCCCGCACTTCGGCGGCAAGGGCGGCACGCTGCATGCCGAATACCTGATCAACGCCGGCGTGTTCATCGTGTTCTTCCTGCACGGCATCCACCTGTCCAGCGAACAGATTGCCAAAGGCCTGAAAAACTGGCGCCTGCACGTGATGATCCAGGCCTTCACTTTCCTGGTCTTCCCGCTGATCTGGCTGGCCTGCGACCGGCTGCTGGGCACGCACCTGCCGGCCATGCTGATGCTCGGTTTCCTGTACCTGTGCGCCCTGCCGTCGACCATTTCGTCCTCGGTGGCCCTGACCGGCAGCGCAGGCGGCAACGTGCCGGCGGCGATTCTCAATGCCAGCCTGTCCAGCGTACTGGGGATTTTCATCACGCCGTGGCTGATGAGCCTGGAAATGGGGTCGGGCACAGGCGGCATCGATCTGGGCGATACCTTGCTGGACCTGTGCACCATCCTGTTGCTGCCGCTGATCCTCGGCCAGTTGCTGCGCCCGGTATTGGGCAAGCTCTTCGCCCGCTACAAGAAATTCACCAACATCATCGACAAGCTGGTGATCCTGCTGTTGGTCTACGCGGCCTTCTGCAACTCGATGCTCTCGGGGTTGTGGCAAGACCAGGGCAACGGCGTGATCGTCGCGGCGATTATCGGCAGCGCGATTTTGCTGGCGGTGATTCTGCTGCTGACCACCTCGACGGCGCGTGTCCTGAAACTCGACCATGCCGACAAAGTCGCGGCGGTATTCTGTGCCACCAAGAAATCCCTGGCCGCCGGTGCGCCAATGGCGGCGATCATTTTCAACGGCCACCCGGCCATGGGCCTGATCCTGCTGCCGATCATGATCTACCACCCGTTGCAATTGATCGTCTGCTCGGTGATCGCGGAAAACTACGCCAGCCAGCACAAACGCACGCTGTCCGCCGCCGCCCTGGAAGAGGCCCGCGCCGCCTGAATACGGCCTACATCAATCCTTCGTCATCGAGCATCACCCGCGCATAAAAAACGATGGCGACCGTGGGAATCAACGCCGAATAACCCGGTCGCAGCGCACTGCCCAGCCGCGCTACCAGACGCTGCACCGGGACCTTGCCCGCCGCGGCACTCTTGAGCGACGTCGCCACGGTCAGGCGCTCGGCCAGAGCATCGACATGCCCGGCATACACCGCCCACGGCATGGCCCGAACAATCGCTCGCGGCGCCTGAACCAGGGCCTGCACCACCGGGTGCTCATCGACAAAGGCATGCCGAAAGAAACTGCGCAGCAACAAGGCCTCGACCTCTATCACCGAAGCGCACTGATGCAGCGCCTCGTCCAGACCGTACTGGCGGGCCAGCATATTCAACACCCGCGTATAAGAAACCCCACGCCGGCGCGCGGCATTGAGCAGAAAATGCCCTCCCACCAACTGGAACTCGCGCACGAAGGCATAGGTTCTATCGGCATCCGAATCCTTCAGGCGCGTCCAGCGGCTGCGGCTCAGGTGTTTGATCGCCGCATCCAGCAGATAGTCCGGCGAGCGCTCCAGCACGCTGTGCAGGTAAGCGTCCTGCAACACCGGGTCCAGATCGACAGCGCGCAGCAGCTCACTCCCCGCCATCGGCTCGCGAAAGCCACTGAACTCGCAAGCCACCAACACTTCACCCAGGCGCTTCCAGTAATGGTTGTG
Organism: Pseudomonas sp. 3A(2025); assembly: GCF_054589175.1. Lineage (NCBI taxonomy): Bacteria > Pseudomonadati > Pseudomonadota > Gammaproteobacteria > Pseudomonadales > Pseudomonadaceae > Pseudomonas > Pseudomonas sp. 3A(2025). The sequence continues at coordinate 16,183 of NZ_BAAILM010000099.1, forward strand.
GCCAAAACCCTGCATGCACACGTTATCGAAATGCTCGACCACCGTGCGTCCCAGGCTGCGCTCGCCCAGATTGAGCAACAAAATCTGATCGTCGCGTGAGTAGGCATTGATCAGCCGCCCGTGGATTTTCGGCCGCAAGCACGCCGCCTCGTCGGCCTCCACACGCACCGCCGCCCCCATCAACAGCACATCGCCAACGCTCAGCCCGCCGTCAGCCTCGGAGCCCAGTTGCCGGAGCGCACTGACCAATAGCCGCCCGCCCAGCGAATGACCGATCAGGTTGATACGGGTGATTTCAGGATGATGCTCGGCCAGGTACTGCGCCAGTTGCGTGAGCAAGACCTTGCCCATCGCCTCGGCACGCGCACGGATGCGGGCAAAATGCAGTGCCCGGTCGCCCGCCAGCGCGGCCGCCGCAGCCAGCGGATGAAAACGGGCGGCAGCCATCAACAGCCCGCGAGAACGGTTATCCAGTTGCGCAAAATGACTCGACGGCCAGAAGGCCAGCACATTGACGCTCTGGCGCAACTCGCCGGGGATGCTGTTGGCCAGCAGGCGCCGGTCATCCAGATCGTGCCCGGCCGAATAGCCGTGAATGAAGATATTGGCGACGTTGCCCGTGGCCTTGGGCAGTGTCAGAAACTTGAAGTGATTGTCCACGGTGATCGAATGGCGCCCTTTCAATCTCTGACCTTTTAATCCCTGAAGATGAAACGCTTGGCGATCCGTTTGATCAGGCGCAGGCACAGCATCACACCGGCCAGTGCTATCACCGCCTTGGCCACCAGCATGAACCAGCCTTCGATTTCAGCCGACAACAGGCCCATCAGCCAGCCCATGCCGGCAATCAACAAACCGATCAGCAGCAGGCCGATGTGTGGTTGCAGCCAGCGAGTCCTGGCGCCTTTATCGAACAGATAAAGCGCGATGCCCACCAGAGTGAGAAAGACCAGTACCGCGATGATGAGTCCCATGTTCTACCTGTCAGCCAGCCAGTCGGTGCGCGCCGTGTCGCCGCAGCGCCCCGATTATGCCCACCGCCCCAACCTATTGCTATCAGGCTCAGCGCTCCAGAATCGCCGTCACGCCCTGCCCGCCGGCGGCGCAGATCGAAATCAGCCCGCGCCCCTGGCCTGCCACCTCCAGCAATTTGGCCAGGTTGGCGACGATCCGACCCCCGGTGGCCGCAAACGGATGCCCGGCCGCCAGCGAACTGCCTTTGACGTTCAGCTTGTTCAGATCGATGCTGCCCAATGGCGCATCGAGGCCCAGGCGGCTGCGGCAATAGTCCGGGTCTTGCCAGGCCTTCAGGGTGCACAGCACTTGCGCGGCAAAGGCTTCGTGAATCTCGTAGTAATCGAAATCCTGCAGGCTCAGGCCATTGCGCGCCAGCAGGCGCGGTACCGCATAAACAGGCGCCATCAACAAGCCTTCTTCGCCGCGCACGAAATCCACCGCCGCCGCTTCGCCGTCGCGCCAGTACGCCAGAATCGGCAGGCCACGCGCCTTGGCCCAGTCTTCACTGGCCAGCAGCACCAGGGAGGCGCCATCGGTCAGCGGCGTCGAGTTACCGGGCGTCAACGTGCCCTTGGCACTGCGCTCGAACGCCGGTTTCAGACTCGACAGTTTGTCCAGAGTCAGGTCACTGCGCAGGTTGTTGTCGCGGGTCAGGCCGCGAAACGGCGTCAGCAAGTCATCGTGCCAGCCTTCGGCGTAGGCGGCAGCCATCTTCACATGGCTCTCCAGCGCCAGGCGGTCCTGGGCCTCGCGCTCGATACCCCAGGTCTGCGCCATCAGCTCACAATGCTGGCCCATCGACAGGCCGGTGCGCGGCTCGCCATTACGTGGCAACTCGGGCTTGAGGTGGTGCGGGCGTACCTGAAGCAGCGCCTTGAGCTTGTCGCCGGTGGATTTGCTGCGATTAACCTGTAGCAGGATATTACGCAGCCCTTCATTGACCCCAATCGGCGCATCCGAGGTGGTGTCCACACCGCCTGCGATGCCGCATTCGATCTGCCCCAGCGCAATCTTGTTGGCCACCAGCAACGCCGCTTCAAGCCCGGTGCCGCACGCCTGTTGCAGGTCGTAGGCCGGCGTTTGCGCCGACAGCCGCGAGCCGAGCACGCACTCGCGGGTCAGGTTGAAATCGCGCGAATGCTTGAGTACCGCCCCCGCGACCACTTCGCCCAGACGCTGGCCGTGCAGGTTGTAGCGCTCGATCAGCCCTTCCAGTGCGGCGGTGAGCATGTCCTGATTACTGGCCGTCGCATACGCGCCATTGGAGCGGGCAAACGGGATGCGATTACCGCCGATAATGGCGACACGACGTGGCTGATTCATGGAAAAACTCCCTTTTTTCAAGGATTGCGCAAGCGCTTGGAGGCCTATGGATAAGTCGTGCTGTGGATAAGTCCGGCACAGGACGAACAGTACAGCCCAGACACGAACAAATGTCGCACCCCTGTGGTCCACTGCTTTGAACCCCGACTCAAGGAGAGTGTTCCATGTCGTCCGACCGTTATATCAATTTCGCCAATTCCGACATGGGCCGTCGGCTGGTGAAAGCCGTGGGCCTGCCGACCCCGACGCGTCTGGAACGCTGGCAGGCAGGACGCCTGCGCCCCATCGAAGGTGCCCTGCTGATCAGTGCCGGCCCCCTGGCCGATCAGGTCCGGTCGTTTGCCGCGCGGCTGACCGATGCGCAATACACGCTCGGCAGCGATGTGTCTGGCGCCAGCCCTTGGGTCGCCGAACAAAGCCCGCGTCTGAAAGCGGTGGTGTTCGACGCAAGCCAGTTGCAACGCAACGAACACCTGGTGCAGTTGCGCGACTTCTTCAAGCCGTTGCTGCGCCACCTTGAACGCAGTGCGCGCATCGTCATTCTCGGCCTGGCCCCGGATACCCTCGACGACCCGCTGGCCGCCAGCACCCAGCAAGCCATCGAAGGTTTCAGCCGCTCGCTGGCCAAGGAAGTGCGCGACGGTGCCACCGTGCAATTGCTGCGTGTCGATACCGGCGCCGAAAATCAGCTCGAAGGCGCACTGCGCTTTTTCCTGTCGCCCAAGAGTGCGTTCATTTCCGGCCAGGTGCTGCACCTGAGCGCCTCCAGCGGCCAGGTGCAGGACTGGAGCCGGCCCTTGAGCGGGCGCCGGGCACTGGTCACCGGCAGCGCCCGGGGCATTGGTGCATCGATTGCCGAAACCCTGGCCCGCGACGGCGCCAAGGTCATCCTGCTGGATGTGCCGCAGGCCCGCGCCGACCTCGAAGCCCTTGCCTCACGCCTGGGTGGCCAGGCGCTGGCGCTGGACATCACTGCCGACGATGCCGCCGCCCAATTGCAGGAACACCTGCCCGACGGCCTGGACATTCTGGTGCACAACGCCGGCATCACCCGCGACAAGACCCTGGCCAACATGACCCCGGATTTATGGGACGCGGTGCTGAACATCAACCTCGATGCGCCGCAAAAACTCACCCAGGCGCTGCTCGACAGCGGCACCCTGCACGACGGCGCCAGCATCGTGCTGATGGCCTCGATCAGCGGTCTTGCCGGTAATCGCGGGCAAACCAACTACACCACCAGCAAGGCCGGGCTGATTGGCTATGCACGGGCCATGGCGCCAGCCCTGAAGACACGCGGCATCAGCATCAATGCCGTGGCGCCGGGCTTTATCGAGACCCGCATGACCGAACACATGCCCTTTGCCCTGCGCGAAGCCGGGCGACGCATGAGCTCGCTGGGCCAGGGCGGCTTGCCGCAGGACGTCGCAGAAGCGGTGGCCTGGCTCGGCCAGCCGGGCAGCGGTGCGGTCAGCGGCCAGGTGCTGCGCGTGTGTGGACAAAGTGTCATTGGGGCCTGAAGCCCCCAACCCGTACAAGGAGGACATGCAAGATGACTGCTCACTGGCGATACCTCGAAAGCCTGCAACCGTTGCCCAACCTGTTTATCCAGGCCGCTCTGCGGCGCAAGGTCAGTGGCACGCAACTGCCGGACCTGGGCCTGCGCAGCTGGCTTGACGTAGACGCCGGCAAACTCGCCGTCTACCGCGAGGTGTGCGGTTTTGCCGAGAGCAGCCTGCTGCCGCCCACCTACTTGCACGTGCTGGCCTTCCCGCTACAAATGCAGTTGATGACCGCGCCAGACTTTCCCTTTCCGCTGCTGGGCCTGGTGCATCTGGCCAACCGTATCAGCATCCATCGCCCGCTCGGCGGAGTAAGCAAGGTCTATGTCAGCGTGCAGGCCACCGACCTGCAAGCACACGCCAAGGGCGCGACCTTTAACCTGGTCACGCAGATCGACGACGGTGTGGGCCTGCTGTGGGAAGAACACAGCACCTTTTTGTGCAAAAACGTCAAACTCGACGGTGCCATAGGCGGCGACTTCGAACCCTCGCCGCTGCCGCTGAGCGAGGTCACTCGCTGGGAGACTCCTGCCGCCATTGGCCGGCAGTACGCCAAGGTGTCCGGCGACTACAACCCGATTCACCTGAGTGCACCCAGCGCCAAGCTGTTCGGCTTCCCTACCGCCATCGCCCACGGCATGTGGCTCAAGGCCCGCACCCTGGCGGCACTGGCCGATCACCTGCCCGCCTCGAACGTCGAGATTGCCGTGCAGTTTCACAAGCCGGTGCGCTTGCCCGGCAGCGTGACCCTGTCGGCCAGTGCGGCGGGATCGCATGGCCAGTTCAGGGTCGACGGCCATGAAGCGGGCATCGAGCACATGACCGGGGAATGGAAACCGATCGAGGGATAACGACCAGAGCGGCGGCCTGGTAGCCTGGCGAGCCATTGTCTTGGCCCTGTTGCAACCGTGCCGCCGATATTCGCCTGTTACCAGGGCTGACGTTCACGGTCCCTGTCACGCTCCAGCTGGCGAATGCGATCAACATCGCGCTCGCGCTCCATTTCCCGATCGCGTTCCCGCTCGCGCACCTGATCGATTTCCCGCTGGCGTTGCATTTCTCGCATCCGCGAATCCTGGCTATAACCCCTGCGCTCGAAATCACTGTGTGGGGCACAAGCGCCGAGCAACGTCATCGGCAACAGCCATATAAGAAGCAGTCGTTTTTTCATCCTATTCACCCGGTAAGCACTTGTTGAACCCGAATTAAAAATGACACAACCCAAAGGATTCATTTAAAAACAGTCACCCTAAATCAATGTGAGAGCAAACTATAAACCAACGCATCAGCGCCTCTGGAAATACCGACTTGCGCCGCTGACAAGCGCCCGAAAGTTGCACCTATGTCATATACCTTCGGATATTGACGGGTGACATAAGACTCCAGTAGCTGTGAGGTAGAAGCATCAAAAATCTCAACTGCATAACTGACAGAACCGGTAAATGTGCCTTTACGGTCACGCACCGCTTGAACGAGGTTATAGGAGCCCATACCGATATCGAAACGAGAGAAGGTTGACAAGCCGGCCACCGTGGCCTCGGCCCCGGTCAAAGTAAGGCGGATTCTGAGGGTCCCGCGCGCAGACCTCGCAGTCAATCGAAAATGCTGGCCCAGTGCGTCCGAAAACCTGCCCGTCATGTCATTGGCCAGCGTTACTTTATCGTTGCGCTCCAGCCCGGAAAACTGCGCATCGGGCCCAGCGTAGATCACCACAGGTTCAAGTATGACCTGATCATAGTTATCCCAGTTAACGGCCGCCGTGTAGTTAAAGGGAATACGGCCGGTGGTGTCTTTTTCATTCAGGCGCATTTCACGCGACGACTCAATCCCCGTGTACGGAAACGGTTCCTGGCTGGCACAACCGACAATCACACTACTCAAGAGTAAAAGTCCAATCAGCTTTATAGATTCGAGGCAACGCATGCAGAACGCTCCAATTCAATCGGTTGATTTGATTTTACGGATTCGCCGATACAACATTCAGCCCTTGATTACCCATCAACCGACGACCCTTTTTGAACGCCAATTAAATCAACGCCAGGCACTGGCGCAGACAGCACTTTAAGCAGCCTCAGCAATAAGGGATTATCTGACACCTGATTCATTCAGGTCCCGTCAGGAGCATGGCTGCCCTCAAGTAATCGGCGAGTCATCGTCTACAATGGTGCACGGCATCCACCAGAACTGTACCAGCCCGTATAGTTTTAGACGGTTGGCTGCCATGCGTCAATCGAAAATGTACACCCGAGTATAGTTTTGGAGAAAAATGAAGATTCGTACCGCTGCTCGACGTGCTGCCATTGTAGAAACCGCTGCCAGCGTATTTCTTGAACTGGGATACGAAGGCACCTCGATGAACGAGGTCTCAAAACGCTTGGGTGGGTCCAAAGCCACGCTATACGGCTATTTTCCGTCCAAGGAGGAGCTGTTCGTTGCCGTGGTGGAAATGTATGCCACAGCCCACCTGAACGACGCCGTCTCTGGACTGGTGGCCACCGCAACGGAGCACGTTAGCTTGAAGGAGCAGTTGCTGCAGTTCGGCCGAAGGATGCTGATGATCATCCTTAATGATTCGACCGCTATACGGGTGTACCGCATGGTTCTGGCGGAATCCGGGCGCTCGGAAATCGGTGTTCTGTTTCACCAGTCAGGCCCCAGCCAATGCATTGATGCGCTGAGCGCGCATATCACCCGCGCCATGCAAAACGGCGAACTGCACAATGCCAATCCAAGAGTCCGGGCAAAGCAGTTTCTTTCGCTGCTGACTGCCGAACCCGATGAGCGTTTGTTCCAGCAAGCACCACAACCGGTGACCCTGGCGCAAATCGAGGAGATGGTAACCAATGCCGTGGACCTGTTTCTCGGCGGTGCGGCTCCACGCTGAAAAACGCAGACACGTACTCGGTCGGTCGGATATTGGCCCTGGCGGCGCAGGCAAATATGCCTGCGCCACTTGCCTGTCCGGCCATTGCACCTGAAGCTATGCGCCCTCAGGAGACCATTGATGAACCTCGAAGAACTTACCGCCCGCCTGCACCGTATCCGCGATAACAACGACTGGAAGCAGTTTCACAGCCCGAAAAACCTGGCCATGGCCGCCAGTGTCGAAATGTCCGAACTGGTGGAAATCTTCCAGTGGCTGAGCGAAGACCAGTCGCGCCAGTTGCCGCCCGAAAAACTCGCGCATGCCGGCCAGGAAGTTGGCGACATCGTGTTGTACCTGCTGTTGCTGTGCAGCGAGCTGGGGCTGGACATGAACGAGGTGGTGCGCAGCAAGCTGGCCGACAGCGAACGCAGGTTTGCCAAATGACCGATCTGGACATCACCGGCAGCGACCGGCATTTCGATCAACTTGCCACCCGCTTTGCCGAGAAAATCTATGGTGGCGCCAAGGGCGCGATCCGTCTGGCGGTATTACAGGCCGACCTGACCGAAGCCTTGCCCGCGCGCCCGTTGCGGGTCCTGGACATCGGCGCGGGCCTGGGCCATATGTCGCTGTGGCTGGCCAGCCTTGGCCATCAAGTGACCCTCGCCGAACCCGCCGCGCCGATGCTTGAAGGCGCGCGCCAGCGTTTTAGCGAGGCCGGCCAGTCGGCGACGTTCATCCAGGCACCCTGGCAGCAATTGCCTGACCTGCTGCACGAACCTTACGACCTGGTTCTGTGCCACGCCGTGCTGGAATGGCTGGCCGAGCCGTACACCATCCTGCCGGTGCTGCATCGACTGACCCGTCCCGAGGGCTGGTTGTCGCTGGCGTTTTACAACCGTGATGCGCTGGTGTACCGCAACCTGCTCAAGGGCCACTTTCGCAAACTGCGCGGCGACAGCCTGGCCGGCGAGAAACAGAGCCTCACCCCGCAAGAACCTCTGGACCCGCGAGAAATGGCCACGCAACTCGGCGCGCAATGGCGGGTCGAAACTCAAAGCGGCGTGAGAGTGTTCCACGACTACATGCCGATCGATTTCCAGAAGCGCGCCGAACTCGAGCAACTGCTGGAAATGGAACTGAGCCATCGCCGGCACCCGGCCTTTGCAGGGCTGGGTCGTTATCTGCACTGGATCTGCCGCCCCGTGTAAACCACACCGGAGACCGCGCATGAACATCAAGGTAAACCCTCGGCTCGCCGTGCTGGCCATGGCCTTGGCCATCAGCGCCTGTCAGAGCGAAAACCCATACCGTGCGGTCTCCAGCCCCTTGCCACCGGCCCCGCCGCAAGCCGCGCAGGCCATCGACCTGAGCGCCTACCCGGCAGCGCCGCGCGACTACGCCCAGTACCGCAGTTGGCGCTGGCTGGACGACCGACCGCCAACCGGCTCTGCCTGGGTGGATCCTGCACAGATCAGCGAGGCGATCAGCAACGGGCTCGACCAGCGCGGCCTGCGCCCGTCGCGTACAGCCGGTGCCGACCTTTATGTGCAAGCCGGCAGCCGGCTCGAAACCCGCCTGCGTCAGGTGCGCGAAGACTACAACGACCCTTATTATTCCGGCGGCATGGGCTATGGCGGCTATCACCGCGGTTATGGCGGTTACGCGACGGTGCCCATAACACGCACGTATCAAGAGCAAGTGCTGGTGGTCAACATTCAACTGTTCGATGCGCGCACCGGCCAGCCGGTCTGGAGCGCCAGCGCCGAAGCGCCCAGCGGCAACGACCAGGCCACCCGCAGCCAGGCATTGCGCCAGGCTGTGCAACAGGCACTGACGGCGTATCCTCCGTCCTAATTCCCTGGAGAAACTGCCATGTATCTTCGTCTTGCCGTGTTGTCTTTTACCGTGCTGCTCGGCGCCTGCCAGAGCAGTAACGTCAACCGTGACTTCGATGCCCGTCGCGACTTCGCCGGTTACCGCAACTGGAGCTGGCAAGAGCCCGGCGTGCAGTACCAGCCGGCCGACCCGCGGCTCAAAAGCGACCTGACCGAACAGCGCATTCGTGATTCGATCAACCAGCAACTCGAACAGCGTGGCCTGCGCCAGGCAGCCAAGGGCGCCCCGGTCGATCTCAAGGTGCAGGCCTGGCTGATCGTCGAAGATCGCCAGCAACTGGTCAGCACCAACTACGGTGGTGGCTGGGGTCCGTGGGGCGGTTATGGCTATTGGGGCGGGCCGATGGCCAGTGAAACCCGCAGCGTCGACTATAAAGTCACCACCCTGCAGATCGACCTGTTCGACGGCAAGGACGGCAAGCTGGTCTGGCGCGGCAGCACCGAGCGGATTCTCGACCAGAACCAGGCTGACCCGGCTGCGCGCGAGACAGCGGTGCGCAATACCGTGGCGAAGATTCTGGAGCAGTACCCGCCACGCTAAGCGCAGCGCGTACCTGCTACATCATGCCTGCAGCCAGACCCGCACCGTACGTTGCGGGCCTTCGCTCATGAGCAGTGCGTCAACCTGACCGGCTTCGCGCAGATCCTCCTGCGCTTGCACCAGCCATTCCAGCATCGCGGGCTGATCAATCACCTCGACCCGCTCAACCGCCGCCTTCATCGACAATTTCGCATCCGACTTGGCCTTGCGAATCGCCGCCAGTACCGCGCTCACGCCGTCGAGCATCGGTTCGACAAAATCGTCGGCGGCCTGGCCCTGCGGCCAGCCGGCCCGATGCACCGATTCTGGCTGCCAGCAGCGCCAGACCTCCTCACACGCAAACGGCATGAACGGCGCAAACAACCGCTGCACGATACTCAGTGCTTTGGCCAGCGCATTCCTCGCCGAATGCTCCTCGGGCCGATAGGCGCGACGCTTGACCAGTTCGACGTAGTCATCGCAAAACCACCAGAAAAATCCTTCGATGCGGGTCAGCGCAGTGCTGTAGTCATAACCCTCCAGCGCCGTGGTGGCGGCCAGCGTCACCGCGCCAAGCCGTTGCAACATGGCCAGGTCCAGCGGCTGGTCGACACACCCATCCGGATCACCCGGCAGCCCCAGTACGAATTTCGACAGGTTGACCAGCTTGAGTGCCAGGCGCCGGCCGATCTTCATCTGTTGCTCTTCAAAAGCCGTATCGCTGCCCGGCCGACCGAGCGCCGCCCAGTAACGCACGCCATCGCTGCCGTACTGATCCAGCAAGGCTTGTGGGGTGACCACGTTGCCTTTGGACTTGGACATCTTCTTGCGGTCCGGATCAAGGATCCAGCCCGACAACGCCACGTGCCGCCACGGCGCAGCGCTGTGCTCGAAATGGCTGCGCACCAACGTCGAAAACAGCCAGGTGCGGATGATGTCGTGGCCTTGCGGGCGCAAATCCATAGGCCAGACCTGAGCGAACAGGCTGTCGGCCTCTTCCCAGCCAGAGGCAATCTGCGGGGTCAGCGAACTGGTGGCCCAGGTATCCATGATGTCGCGCTCACCGATAAAGCCCAGCGCCTGACCGCGCTGCTCAGGCTGATAACCGGGCGGCGTATCGAGGGTCGGATCGATCGGCAAGTCGGCTTCATCGGGCAGAATTGGCGCGCTGTAATCCGCCTCGCCCTGTGCGTCCAGGCGATACCACAGCGGCAGCGGCACGCCGAAGATGCGCTGGCGGCTGATCAACCAGTCGCCATTCAGCCCGCCAACCCAGTGTTCGTAGCGGCTGCGCATGAACGGTGGATGCCAGTCCAGCGCCCGGCCACGCGCCAGCAATTGTTCACGCAAATCGGCGCTGCGCCCGCCATTGCGCAAATACCACTGGCGGGTGGCAACGATCTCCAGCGGCTGGTCGCCCTTCTCGAAGAACTTCACCGCATGCCGCATCGGCCGTGGCTCGCCGCTTATCCCGCCACAGGCCTGCAACAGCGGCAGCAAGCGCTTGCGCGCCGCGTTCAGCGACAAGCCGGCCAGCGCTGTCCAGGCTTCACGGCTGGCAGGTGAACTCAGCCAGTCCGGCGTTTCGCTCAGCAAGCGCCCGTCGCGGCCGATGATCGAACGCGTCGGCAATTGCAGCTCGCGCCACCACAGTACGTCGTTCAAATCGCCAAAGGTGCAGACCATCACCAGCCCGGTACCTTTATCCGGGTCGGCCAGTGCATGGGCCAGCAGCGGCACGTCGACGTCGAACAGCGGCGAGCGCAGCCGCTGGCCGAAACGCGCCTGATAACGCGCGTCGTCCGGGTGCGCAACCAAGGCCACGCAAGCCGCCAGCAGCTCGGGCCGGGTGGTGGCGATGCTCAACGGCGCGCCATCGCCGGCGGTAAAGTGCAGGTCATGCCAGACGCCGGCGACCTCGCGGTCTTCCAGCTCTGCCTGGGCCACCGCCGTCTGGTAGGTGACATCCCACAAACAAGGCGCCTGCTGGCTGTACAACTCCCCGCGCTGATAATTGCGCAGCAAGGCACGCTGGCTGACCCGCTGTGAACGTTCATCGATGGTCGCGTAGGTCAGGCTCCAGTCAACCGACAGCCCTAACTGCACGAACAACGCCCGGAAAGCCTGCTCGTCGATGGCGGTCAGTTGGTGGCACAGCGCGATAAAATTGCGCCGGCTGATCGGCGCAAAATCCCCGCGCCGCGCAGGCACTGTATCCGGCGGCTGGAAATCGGCCTGCCAGGCCGCATCGGGGTCGCAGCGCACGCCGTAGTAATTCTCGACCCGGCGTTCCGTAGGCAGGCCGTTATCGTCCCAGCCCATGGGATAGAACACGGCCTTGCCGCGCATGCGTTGAAAGCGCGCAATGATATCGGTGTGGGTGTAACTGAACACATGCCCGACATGCAAAGAGCCGGAAGCAGTGGGCGGCGGGGTATCGATGGAGTAAACCGCTTCACGCGGTGCGCGGCGATCAAAGGCGTAAGTGCCTTCTTCGAGCCAGCGGCGGGACCAGCGATGTTCGAGGGTGTCGAGCGAGGGTGTGACGGTGGGGTCTATCGGCAGGGTTATACGTTTAACGGTGACATGGCATCCTCCCGGGATATCGCCAGAGGGCACAACAACATGTTGCGCCTGAGCGTCTTTTATAGCGGTTGCGGCGCAATTGGTAAACCCATGACCACCCATCCAATTGAATGGCCCGTTGCCAGCGAGGGCCTTGCGCCTTTACTACACTCCCGACAGGCAGGTGAGTGAGCCAAAGGAGTGCCGATGTCTCCCCTGAAACGTGATATTGCGCCGCCCGCAAGGCAGCGAGGCGCAATTGGTCTGATGGCAGCCCTGACCCTGGGCCTGGCCATGCTGTTCATGGTCACGGTGGTCGACAGCGGGCGGCTGTATCTGGAAAAGCGCTCGTTGCAACGGGTTGCCGACATGTCGGCGCTGGAGGCGGCGACCCTCAAGGGTAACTGCGCCAGCGGCAACAGCGCGTCGACATTTGCCCGCCAAAGCGCGACCCGCAACGGCTTCCCGCCCGATGTCGATGACCGCACCATTACCGTCACCTGCGGCACCCTGAGCGTGAATGCCGCCGACAACCGGCGCACCTTCGTCAGCAATTCGACCAGCACCCAGGCCGTTCAGGTGGTGGTTTCGCACCCCGTTCAGCGCAGCATTGCCGCCGGCATCGCGTCGCTGTTCAGCGGCGGACCGCAGTCGACCACCATTACCTTGAGCGCCACGGCAGTGGCCGCCGCCGCGCCGCCGCTGGCGCAATTGAGCATTCGTAGCGTTGCGGCAGAGATCACCAGTGCCAACTCTGCCTTGCTGAACCTGATCTTCAGTAACCTGCTGGGTGGCAGCCTCAACCTCAGCGCGGCCAGTTGGGACGGCCTGATAAACACCAATCTGAACCTGCTCAGCTACCTGGACCGGCTCAAGCTAGACCTCAACCTGACAGCGCTGGATTACAACCAGTTGCTGGCGACCAACGTCACGCTCAACCAATTGATTCAAAGCACGATCAACCTGCTGCAAACCAACAGTACCGCGAACACCGCCGTCACGATCCTGGGCCTGCAAGCGCTACAGGCCTCCATCGGCAGTGCGACCATCACCCTCGGCGATCTGGTCAAGGTGCAGAGCGGCACCGATATTAGCGGGCTGACCACGCAACTGCGTCTGGTCGACCTGTTGCAAACCCTCGCTCAGGTGGCGAACAAGAAAAACGGCATCGCCACGTCTGCACAGATCAACCTGGCCCCGCTGGCCACGATCACCACACGCATTCAGGTGATCGAACCGCCACAGCTGTCGGCCATCGGCGACCCTAGCAAGGTCAACCCGAGCATCCCGGTACTCAATGACCCGAATCGTATCTATGTGCGCACCGCGCAGACGCGGGCACTGATTTCGATCAACCTGCCGATTCTGGATACGTTGCTCAATGGGCCACCGCTGTCGGCTGTGACCGATCTGGTCAACAACCTGACGCCGGTCCTGAACGGCGCCCTGAGCCTGAACCTTGTCAAACTGGTCGGCGGTTTGTCTTGCTTGCTGGCCAGCCCGTGCACAGTGACCGACATCAAGTTCCTGACTTCAAGCAGCTCTACCAGCCAGGGCCCGCGGATAGACTTGAGTCTGGCACTGGCCGCTGCCGAGAGCTATGTGACCGGTTACAGCTGCACCAGCAACACCAACAAGTCGTTAAGCGTACGCACCACCGCCACGCTGCTCAGTGCTCGCCTGGGTCTGATCGACAGCGCAGCGGCCTTTCCGGCCAGCACCGATCCGGCGGCGGTCGTCGCCCTGCCGCTGCCAATCGTCGATATCGGCACCAAGAAATGCAGCATCCTGCTGGGCTTGCTGGGCACCTGCTCCGCACGCACACCCTATGTCGGTGGCGGCCTGGGGCTCAGTTTCGGCACGCTGAACAATGCCATTGTCGGCACGGCCGCCAGCACCAACAGCACTTTCACCTCACCCAACCTGCCGGAAATCGGCCAGCCGCCCTATTACCTCAACAATGTGGCCTCGGTACTGCCCAGCACCGTGCTCGACGGGGTCGTGTCCGGGGTCCAGGTGCAGGTCTACAAGCCCATCGTCAATAACGTACTGGGCAACCTGATCAGCGCTACCGGCAGCTTGTTCAATCAGGTGCTTGCACTGGTCAACACGGAAATCATCGGCAAGGTCGTCAAGCCGCTACTGACCTCACTGGTCGACCCGTTGCTCAATAGTCTGGGCCTGACACTCAACCCTGCCGATGTCGGCGCCAACCTCAGTTGCAATATCGGCCAGGCGACGCTGGTGATCTAGGATTTATGAGCCCTTGACCACCGGCAAGGCGATCTTGAATTGCGCGCCTTCATCGACATTGCTGACACTCAGCTTGCCGCTCATTTGCTCGATGATCCCGTAACTGACCGACAGCCCAAGCCCGGTCCCGACGCCCACCGGCTTGGTGGTAAAGAACGGCTCGAAAATACGCTCCATCAAGCGTGGATCGATGCCGCCGCCGTTGTCCTGCACAGTGATCGACACCGTGTCGCTGTCCTGCTGTACCTGCACGTTGATGCAGGGCTCAAGGTCAGGATGGGTGGTTTCCTTGCGCGAGAGCATCGCGTCGCGGGCGTTGACCATCAGGTTGATCAGCACCTGTTCCAGTTGATCGCCATGCCCGCGCACCTGCACCGGCGCACCACGCTCACTGACGTGCACCTGCACGCCCTTGCCTTTCATGCCCTCGTTGAGCATGGCCATCGTGCCCTCGATGGCGTCGTTCAGGTCAAACACCTGTTCCTGGATTTCCGAACGCCGGCCAAACACGCGCATGTGGTCGACCACCCGCGCGGCGCGCTGCACCTGGCTGTCGATGCGGTTGAGCTTTTCGGTGATGTACTCGACATCGACATTGCCGCGCTCCAGACGCTTGAGCACGTTGATCACCGCCATGCGCATCACGTTCAGCGGCTGATTGATTTCGTGGGCAAGGCCGGTGGCCATTTCGCCCAGCGTGGCCATTTTCGCGCTCTGGTTGAGCTGCATGCGCGAGCGGCGCACATCGGTGTTGTCGCGCCCCACGGCCTGGATTTCGACCAGCGTGCCGTCGGCGTCGAACACGCCGCGGTCGGCCCACACCCACCAGGCATGCTCGCGGCCCGGCAGTTCGAGACACACCTCGGCGGTGCTCATCGGCGATTCGGGAGTCAGTTGGGCAATGCGCTGGACAAAGTCGGCGCGTTGCTCGTCGCTGAACCAGTCGCCCAGATTGATACCGGGCAGTTGCTGCGGGTCGCACTCCAGGTAGGTCGCCAGCGGGCGGTTGCCGAAGATCAGCGCCAGGTCCGGGGTGTAGCGGCAGATCATCGCCGGTGAGTCCTCGACCAGAATCCGGTAGCGCTCCTCACTTTCGCGCACACGCTCGGCGGCCAGGGTGGCATCGGTGACATCCAGCCACAGGCCGACGGCCTCGACCGGCATGCCCAGGTCATCGCGCAGCAGCCGCGCTTCATCCAGCAGCCAGTGATAACGGCCGTCCTTGTCGCGCAAGCGGTAACGGCGGCTGACCAGTCCTTCACGCAATAACTGACGATTGCGCTCGAACCACACATCGTGGTCCTCGGGGTGAATGTAGTCGGCCAGTTGCCCGTCGATGCAGTCGGCCAGGGTCCAGCCCAGTAACGGGGTCAGGCTGTCGCTGAAAAACGTCGGCTCCAGATTGCCCTGGTCGTAGCGCTGCACATAGATGACCGCCGGCGAACTGGCGATCAGGTTACCCAACCGGGCATGCGCGGCCGCCGCCTCGGTTTCCTGGTTCTTGATGTCGCTGACATCGAGCATGAAGCCCAGCACCCGCTGCACCTGACCGCTGATCAGTGCCTGGCCCTGAATGCGCAACCAGACCGTGTCCTGCGCCGCATCGGCCTGCGCCAGACGCACGCACAGCAGCATCGGCGTGCCTTTATCGCGCAGTTGCACCAGTCGGCTCGACAGCTCCTGGCGGTCGGCGGGGTGAATCAGCGCCAGCCAGTCCTGCCGCGACAGGCGCTCGACGCGGTCACTCAGGCGCAGGCTGCGCGCCAGTTGCGGCGCCATCAGAATCTCGTCGCTGCCCGGCAGCAGTTCCCACCAGCCGGTGCCGAGCAGGTCCTGCAACACCGCCAGGCGCTCGACATGGTGGCGGTTATGCTGCTCGGACAAGCGAAACAACACAGGGCCCGCCAGCGCCGAACACAGGTTCAGCCATTCGCGCTCGCCCAGGTCCGGGGCTTGCTGCTGTGCATCGTAGAAGCCAAACATCAGCCAGGCGCGGGCCACACTGTCGCGGCTGTGCGCCAATAAAAAACCATCGGCGTTGCCAAACATGCCCTGCAACGGCGACAACTCGCTGTGCCCGGCAAAGTGCAAGGCATGAGCGACATTGACGTCCAGCCGGTCAAACTCGGTGCCCAGCCGCTGGCCCACCTGCCACAGCTCGGGCGCAGTGTGCGCGCTGTACTGGCTGTAGACCCGCCAGCCAACGCCGCTGGCCTCGGGCAACGCCAGCGCCACACACGGAATGCGCCACATCTGCGCCAGTTCCTGAAGTTGCTCGGTGACCACCGTGGCCAGCCGCTCGGTGCTGCACACGCGGACTTTCTCGGCCATGGTCCCGGCAAAACGCAAGCATTGCTGGCGAATGCGTGCAGCGCTGGCCTCCTCCATCAGGTCGCTGATGTCGAGCAGTTGCAACAGCCAGCCCTTGCCGTGGTGCTGCACCCAGCCCCGGGCATGCAGCGTGTGGCCGTCGTTGCTGCGAAAGTCCAGGTCGAGCATGTGCCCCATCCAGTCCTGCGGCACGCCCTCGATCACCAGCGCGCTGTTGGGCAGCAGCAGGCTCATCAGGCGCTGGTTGACCACCGTGCTGCCAATCAGACCCAGACGGTTGAGCAATAACGGACTCAGGCTTTGCAGGCGTCCTTCTTCGTCGAGCAGCAGGTACAGGTCGGCGCCGATCGCTTCAGGCTCCGCGCTCAACGGTACAGACGGCGCGCTGGCAGGCGCCTCCGAGCGCCCCAACCAACGGCTCAAACGGCTTTTTTCAAGGGACAAGTTGGAGACTCGCTTGGGCAGACAGGTTAGTGGGCAGCTGTGGCACCTCGCCGATGAATGGCAGGGTCAGCACGGGGAGCACTTTGACCAGCTCGGTCTTGGGATAGTCGATGGCAACGGTCAGCAGACCACTGGTAAAGGTCACCTTGATATAGCTCGCGTTGAACTTCAGCGACGCCGGCATCCAGTCCAGCTGGCTCAGCACCGTGCTTTTTGCCTGGGTGACCACCTGGGTGGCGTAGTTGGCAGTGCCAATCGCCGGACTCAACGCCACACTGCGACGCACCGCCTCGCTGGCGGCGGCATTGAATGACTGCATCATCAACAGCGGCAGGCTATAGCTGACCATTGCATAGAAAACGCCAAAAAAGATCACGAATACGGCGGCGAACTCAATCGCAGCGGCGCCTTTCTGGCGGCGTGACCCAGATAATTGGTTGGCACGCATGTCGACGTCTACCCTGACAATGCTCCTGCAATGAGCATAGGTTCTTTCAGAAAAACAGGACGTTTTTTACGCAATGAAATTACTTTTCCTACTCACCTGGTTCGCGATCTGCGCCGAACAGGATGCACGGCATAAACAGATTTCCAACGGGCTGACTCTCGGCGGTTTTATCGCGGCGTTAGTGTGGTTGCTGTACAGCGGCCAGACCTGGCTGGGTGACACCGCCGCCCAAGGCGGCTGGGCGCTGCTGCTGGCCCTGGCCATGACCCTGCCCGGTTATGCGATGGGGCGCCTGGGCGCCGGTGACGTCAAATTGCTGGCTGCACTGGCGCTGGCCAGCAACAGCCTGTACCTGCTGGGCACTTTTATTGGCGCCGGTATGGCCGCCGTCCTCTGGCTGCTGATTCGCCGTCCACTGTTTCGCCATGCCGGTCAAATGTTTGCCCAACGCTATGCGGCCATGAACCCCGATATGACAGAAAAATTTCCCTTCTCGCCGTTGCTGTTTGCGGGGTTGCTACTGGTAGCGGTTTGCATCCATTAGTCTGAATCGCGCTGCATTTTTATGTACAGAGTCAGCAAGTGCGTCTAGGTTTATTGCATACCCGCCAGGTTCGCAGCGCTCTGCCACGCAGTGCGCTTACGGCTGGCCGGGATCAGGGACAAGTCGCCAGGGAGTCGCGTGTGACCAAGTATTCGGCAGTAAAGGTTCTGGTAGTCGATGATCAACCGCTGATCGTCGAAGAACTCAGTGAGTTTCTTGAGAACAGTGGCTATATCTGCGTGCAGTGCACCAATAGCCGTGAGGCTATCGAGCAGTTTCGTGACCAGCCCGACATCGGGCTGGTGCTCTGCGACCTGGACATGCCCGGCATGAACGGCATCGAGCTGGTCGAGGCGATGAAGCTGATCGGCGGCAAGCAGCACCTGTTCGAAGCCATCATGCTCACCGGTCGCGCAGAGAAAAAGGACGTGATCCGCGCGCTACGCGCCGGCATCTCCGACTATTACCAGAAGCCGGTCGACCTCGAAGAACTGCTTGAAGGCCTGCAACGTCAGGAAGTCGCCCTGCAGGAGCGCCAGCGCAGCATGCAGCAACTGGGCGTGCTCAATGAGAAGCTGCAATACCTGGCGGCCTCCATCGACGATCTTTATCAGGACCTGGACAAGGCCCGCCCACGCGGCGTGCAGCCATCGGCCAATGACATCGAACAGGACGACGTCGAGGCTGAAGTCCCGGCGCTGTTTGCCGACCTGTCGCCCCGGCAGATGGACGTTGCCCGGCTGGTCGGCAAGGGCCAGACCAACTACCAGATCGCCTGCGAACTGGGCATCACCGAAAACACCGTCAAACTGTATGTCTCGCAAGTGCTGCGCCAGACCCACATGCACAACCGCACGCAGCTTGCTCTTGCATTGGGCAGCGGTGCGGCACGCCGGCAGACGACGGCGCATTGAGGGGCGGTGCAAGCCGCTCCTGTGGACCACAGCTGCAATCACGCTTCATGCCCGTTACTTGCCCGAGCCCATCTTCCCTCCCGACTCCTGATCATAAAACTCCGGAATAGGATGTTTGTAGCTGTCCAGCCAGCGTTGCAGGCTCTGTTCCTGCTCGCTCGGGGTTGGGGTCTGCACCACCTTGCTCGCGGCATCGCCGCGCACCTGTAGCTGCAACCAGGCCTCGGTCTGCGCCTGGGTTGGTGCTGAGGGTCCGGGCTCGATAGCCCAGGCCGCGCCGCAAAAGCCGAGCCCCCAGAGCCCGGCAAGCACTACAGGTTTCATGGGGTCGCTCCTCGTGGGGTACGGCTGGCCGGTGTTTTCAATTGCGCGGCGCGTTGTTGCGCCTCGCTGACCTGACGCGGTGTCAGTCCTGCGCGCGTGGTCAATTCGGCGGCGCGTTGCCAGTTGTCTTCATAAATCAGCAGGGTGACCAGATTCTGCGCCGGCAGGGTGTCGCCGGGCTTGAGCTCAAGCGCGGTCAAAAACTGAAAGCGAGCCTCATCGGTTTTCATCAGGTTCAGGTAGGCAATGCCCAGGTCGTTGCGAATCTTCTCGTCAGTGGGCGCCAGTTTCGAGGCACGCAGCAAGTACTGTTGGGCCTTGCTGTAATCGCCACGGGCTGCCGCCAACTGACCCAGGCCATGCTCGCCTTCGGCGGCGCGGCAGGTGCCGAGCAGGCTGCTGTACAAGGGTTCGGCCTCGCCGCTGCCGAGCAGGCGCCAGATGCGCGCCTTGCGCAGGCGCACCTCGCCCAGGTCCCCCGGCAGGGTTTCGAGGTTGGCCAGGCTGGCGTGCAGGCGGCCTTCGTCAGCCATGTTCTGCGCCATGTTCAGGGTAAATTCCTGATCGGACGTCAGCTTGGGGCAATCGCCCTGACTGGACTGCCCGCCCGGCAACCAGGCGGTCTGGCCGCCTGTGGCGCACCCGCCCAGCATCAAAAGTGCACATGCTGCGATCACTGCCTTCATGCGTTGTCTTTCCTTGTACATTCGCGGCTAAAGCCGCTCCTACGAGGCCAATATAATCTTGAGCGATCTGCATCACTTGCTCCCCAGCGCATGGCTCAGGGCAATAAAACCCGGCCCCGCCAACACGATCAGCAGCGCCGGAAACAGAAACAGCATCATCACCACCGACATCTTCGCCGACAGTTTGGAAATGTACTCTTGCAGACGCGTCAGGCGCCGGTCGTCGATCAATTGCTTGAGCGCCAGCAACGAGCGCAGCGCACCACCACCCTGGTGGATCAATTGATTGAGGATCACACAGGTGTCGCTGAACTCGTCCACCGCCAGCAACCCTGAGGTTTTGCGCAACTCTTCTCCCAGCTCCAGCCCGGAGTCGACCCGTATCAGAATCAGGCGGATTTCTTCGGACAGCACCGGCAGCAAATCCTTGCCTTCATTGCTCAGTACGCGCAGTGCCTGCTCCACCGCCATCCCGGATTCGAACAGGATGCGCAGCAACGGAATAAACGTCGAAATCTCGACCACCACCTGCTTCTGGCGGTATTTGGCAGCGGCGGCCAGGATACGCTTGGGCAAAATATAGCCCAGCCCCACGGCAAACATCGGCGCCACGATCGGCTGCTCGATATCCTTGTAGAACAGAAACTGCACCGCCAGCGTCACGCCCAACAGCCCGATCGGCACCCCGATCTGACACGCCGCAAACAGCGAGCGCTTGCTCGCCCGGCGCCAGCCGACCCGGTTGAGCAGGTCCTGGGTTTCGCTGTCCATGCTGATCACCCGATGCCCCAGACGGGTGTCACCCAGCAGGCGCAGCCAGCTGCCGATGCGGCTTTCACGTACCACCTGGCCTTTCAGGCGCTGGGCCACCAAGCGTTCATTGCGCCGCTGGCTGGCGATGTTCGACAACAGCAGTGCCATCGCCATCAAAAACATCAGCACACTCACCATCAGCAGGACCATGTCAGATACTCCGCATCATGCGCCACAGGGCCAGGCAACCCGCCGCCTGAAAACCGAAGGCTGCCAGCATCAGGGTCTTGCCACCGTCGTCGTCCCACATGTGCATCAGGTAGTTGGGGTTGGTCAGCAGAAAGTAACCGACCATGGCCAGCGGCAGCGAGGCCAGTACCACGGCGGTCATGCGCGTTTCACCGGTCATCGCGCTTAACTGGCGAGCCATCTGGTCACGCTCGCGAATCAGCTTGATCAGGCTTTCCATCAATTCGCTGGCATTGCCGCCATAGCGGTGGTTGACCCGCAGCCCCAGGGCAAACATGTGAAACTCGTCGCGCTCGTACAGCTCGGCAAAGTCCTGCGCGGCATCCGGCAGGCTCACCCCCAGTTGCACGTTGCGCTCGATACGCCCCATGCCGTCGCGCAGCGGTTGATCGGCGGCCTCGATGCCATGCAGCACCGCATCGGCCAGGGTCCGCCCGGACTTGAGACTGCGCACACTGTGGTCGAGCATTTGCGGCAATTGTTCAATCATGCGCCGCACCCGCTTGCGATAGCGCCACGACACATACAGGCGCAGCAACAGCGGCGCGCCCAGCACGGCACCGATCAACCCAAACACGCCGCCCAGCAAATAGCCCAGCAGCGCCGCCAGCGCCCACACCGTCAGTGCCAGCCCCAGCCGGTCGGTGGGGCGGCCCATTCCTGCGCGCAAAAACGCCCGCTCCAGACGCTGCAATCCGGGCTTGGTGGTGCTCGGCGTCACCTGGCCCTGATTCAGGCGCTGCATGATCCGCTCGCTGGCACCGCGATTGAGGCTTACATAAAACAGATACCCGGCCATACCCAGCAACAGGATGAAGATCAGTGCCAGAATCCAGATCACCTTCATCCTGGTGCCTCCTCAATACATCGGCCGCAGCTTGTCGCCTGCCGCATGCATGGCCTCGCGATGAAAGCCGAAGCCGGTGCGCCGGTCCAGGCGGAACAACGTGTTGGTCACATAGATGTCGTCGCGCATGCCCACCACCTCGACCACTTCACTGACGCAACGGCGGCCGTCGGGCAGGCGGGTCAACTGAATGATCACGTCCAGCGCCGCACAAATCATCTGCCGCAGGGTCTTCTCGGCGATTTGCCGGCCGGTCAGGCCGACCAGCGTCTCCAGACGCAGCAAGGCATCCTGAGCGTTGTTGGCGTGCACGGTACTCATCGAGCCATCGTGGCCGGTGTTCATCGCGGTCAGTACATCGAGCACTTCGACGCCGCGAATCTCGCCGAGGATAATGCGGTCCGGGCGCATCCGCAGGGCGTTGCGGATCAGGTCGCTGGAGCGTACTTCACCATGACCCTCAGCATTGGGCGGGCGGGTTTCCAGACGTACCACATGCGGGTGGCTCAGTTGCAACTCGGCAACGTCTTCGATGGTCACCAGCCGTTGATGGGTGTCGATCAACTGGCTGAGCACGTTGAGCATGGTGGTCTTACCCGTGCCGGTACCGCCGCTGATCAGGATGTTGCAGCGCTTGCCCACCGCCTCCTGAAAAAACTCGAAAATCGACAGATCGATGGTCTGGGTCGCGACAAGGTCGGTGCTCTTGAGCATGTCCTTGCGAAACTTACGAATCGACAGGCACGGCCCGTCCAGGGCAATCGGCGGAATGATCGCGTTGACCCGGCTGCCATCGGGCAGGCGCGCATCAACCATCGGCGAAGACTCGTCCAGGCGCCGGCCCATCGGCGCCAGAATGCGCTGCATGACCCGCTCGACGTGATGCGAGTCGATAAAACGCAGGTCGGTGTGGTGCAGCACCCCGTCACGTTCGACAAAGACCTTGCTGGGCCCGTTGACCAGAATCTCGGTGACGGAGGTATCGCGCAGCAGCACTTCCAGCGGACCGAAGCCGGTCAGCTCATCGACCAGTTCTTCGGCCAGCCGCTCCATCTCATAGCGCGAGATGGCCAGGCGCAGCCGGGCGACATACTCGGCCACCTTGTCGATGACGAACTGCGCCAGTGCCGGGCGCGAGCCTTCGAGCAGGTTGCGGCCGTTTTCTTCGATACCGTCGATGATGTAGCGGTGCAGCACCAGCTTGAGGCCTTGCGCATCGTCGGCGGCGTGCTGGGCGCGTGAAGAGGCGCCAAAAGGTCTGTCGGGCATCAGCGGTTTCTCCGCAGCCGGCTGAACCAGCTTTCAGTGGGTTTTTCTGCCGCGCCGCTGTGGCGCACCAAGTGCTCACCCAACTGGCGCAGCCCTGAAGACAAGGCCTCGCGCGGCGCCAGATCGAACAGGGTCACGCCCTGGTTCTTGGCATTGAGGCGCAACTCGGGGTTGAGCGGCAGCACCGAGGCCACCGGCAGACCAAAGGTCTTGCCCACGGTGTCGGAATTGGGCGCTACCGCCCGCAGGTAACGGTCCACCAGCAAGACGGCGTGCGACAGTTTCATGCCCTTGTCGCGCCACAGGTTGAGAATCGCCAGATTGCGTCGGCACTCCAGCACGCTCTGGTCGGTGTACCACACCAATTGGTCGCAATGGCTGACCAGCGTGCGCAGCGCTTCGCTGTCGGGCTGGCCGACCAGGTTGATGATCACGTGCTCGAAATGCTGGCGCAGCGCACTGAGCAGCATGTACAGCTCGGCGGCGCTGGAATGCTCCAGGTTATCGTCGGCCTCGGTGTAGGCCAGAATGCGCAGCCCGCTGGGCGCGACGGTAAAGGCGCTGTCGATCAGGGTGGCATCGAGCCTGCGCAGATGACGCAAGGCATCGCCAAAACTGAACGTCGACTCAAGCCCCAGCAAGGCCAGGCTGTCGCCACGCGGCAGGCCCAGGTCCAGCAACAGCGTACGCGGCAGGGTCTTTTGCACCACCAGCGCCAGATGGCTGGAAATCAACGCGCCATCGCCATCGCACTGCACGCCATACAGCACCGACAGGCCACTCATGTTGGGGTTGGGCGCAACCGCGGGCAGGCGCTTGCTCAAGCGCCGCACCAGCCCCGCCACTTCGCTGGAGCGCGAACCGTAGGCGACAAAGTCGCGGGCACCGGCGCGCATGGCGTTGAGCACCAACTGGTTATCCATACCATCGCCCAGAGCGACGATGGCCAGCATCGGCTTGGCCTCCAGTGCACCTTCGATCAGCGCGCTCTGGGTCATCAGATGATCACGGTCCAGGCCGATGAACACCACGCTGGCGAAAGTCACATCGACCAGTGCCAGCAAGTCATCGAGACTGCCGGTGCCGGCGCTGACCACCTGGCCCAGCGAACCCAGCGCACCTTGCAGCCACTCAAGATCGGCGGCGCTGCGGGTAATCGCCAGAAAGGTCTGACTCAGGCTCTGGCTCATTGCGATAACCCGCTACGCCGATCGAAATCGCCTTTTTCGAGAAAGTACATGCGCAAGAAGCTCGGGTCGTAGTTGCGCAGCCCCTCACCCGGCAACGACGGCAGTTGCGCATCGCGGGCCAGTGGCCGGACCAGATGCGGGGTCACGATCATCAACAGCTCGCGCTCTTCACGGTTGATCTGTGAATTACGAAAAAACGCGCCCAGAATCGGAATATCGCCAAGCCCCGGAAACTTGCCCACCTGCGAGCTGTTGCTGGAACTGATCAGGCCGCTGACCACAAAGCTCTCACCATCGGCCAGGGCAATGCTGGTGTCGGTACGCCGCACGTTCAAGGCCGGCACCGTGGTACCGGAAATGGTAATCCCGGCACTGAAATCCAGCTCGCTGACCTCCGGGGCGACCTTGAGCAGAATGCGGTTCGCCCCGACCACGGTAGGCGTCAGGGTCAGGCGTACACCGTATTCCTTGTATTCGATAGAAATACCGCTGCCTTCGGCGTTGGGCACCGGCACCGGAAATTCGCCGCCGGCCAGAAAGCTTGCGCTCTGCCCGCTCAGGGCCACCAGGCTGGGCCGCGCCAGGGTATAGGCGAAACCGCTGTTTTCCATGGCATTGATGACGCCCAGTACCTTGCTGCTGCCACCGCCCCAGGCAATGTTGAACATGTTGTTGTTCAACGGAATCATCGCCGCCCCAGGCAATACGGGCGCTACGCCGCCGCTCGCTTCACCGAGGACCGATGGCACCAGACCCGGCGTAGCGCTGATGCCCGAAACGGTGCCCGGCGAGCCAAACAACGAGTTGTTCGAGCCCGTGCCAAAAATCGAGGTGCTGGCTTCCTTGAGCTTGCTACGACTGACTTCGACGAAACGGATATCGGTCTGCACCTGGCTGGGTAATGGATCGACCCCGGCCGGCAAACGCGCCGCCTCGGTCATCGCGGCGGTGGCCTTGCCACGTACGAAAACCATGCTCTGCTGCGGTGCCGGTGAGCAGTGGGTCCACAGCATCAGGCTGGTCGCGCCGGGCGCCATGCCGGTGAGCAGCACGCCCTGATTGCCGGTGACCTGCACGTCGGCAATCCGCGGGTCGCCGACTGCCACGCGGGTAATCGCAACCCCCGGACGGATGTCGCGCTGCGTGCCCTGATCGACCTCCAGCACGGCGGGCACAGCGCTCTGGGTCGAGCATCCCGCCGGGGCGGCGGCATAGCCCATCGGTACCCAGGCCCCGGCCAGCGCTACAGTTATAGAAAGGAAACGAACATTCATCGACGGCAATCCTTGGCTTTAATCAGGGCGTCTGTTGCCCGGGCAGGTTGCCGCGAATCACCTCGACCGGCTTCGGTGCGGCAGGTGAAGCGGCTTTGCTGGCGGGGCTGGCGAGGGTCAGTTGAGTAAAGCGCACCAGGCTGCGCCCGGTGGTGTCCAGGCGCAGGGCCACATCGCGGCTGCCGGCCTCGGCGGCCCAATAGTCCTGCAGGTGTTTCTCTTCGGCGCTGCGCACCGCCAGGCGCAGTACGCCATTCTGGGTGGCCAGCATCAGGCGACCGAGCAATGGCTCCGGCACCGCCAGCACCACGGTGCGGGCCGTGGCGCGGCGTTGCTCCTGCTTGAGTCGCTCCTCACTACTGAGCGCCTGGGCCGGGCTGCCGTCCAGCGTCGGGCCGAGCAGTTCACCAATGCTCAAGACCCGCAAGGCCGGCACCACAACCTGGGTCGAGCGCTGGGAGTTTTCGGTGTCCTGAGGCAAGTACAGCAGCACGTCGACATAGTCACCCGGATTGAGGTGCCCGGCCGCGCTGGCCACCTCGTCCACCGCCACGGCCAGTGCCCGTTCGTCAGGGCGAATCATCCGCGCCAGGCTGCCACCGGCCTCGAAGCTGCTTTCATTGAGCCAGGTGCCAGCAGCCAGACTGCGCCAGGTGCTGCGCCCTACCGCCTGATCCAGCGCGGTAAAGCTGCCGGGCGGCGCGACCTTGAGCCGCTCGACCGTCAGGTCTTCGGCCTTGATCGCGGTATAGGCCGGCAAGTCGTGAGCCAGCACCAGTACGTTCTGGCGCAGGGCATCTTCGGCTTTTTCGGCCACCGGTGCTGCAGTCACAGGGGCTGGTGCTTGTACAACGGGCTCAACCGGAACGGGTGGCGGGGTGGGCGAACTACTTAACGTAACGCCGAGATAGCCGACAAGGATCGCGCCCAGCAAAAAGACCAATGCCAGGATCAAGGTGGCGCGACTGCTCATGACGACTCTCCCTCTGTCACGACACACAACCCCGAGACCGCTGAACCTCGCGTTCACGCATGGCGCTGTGCTTTTCTTCCCTTCATTTTGATATAGGAATGTAGTTCACCCATTCGAAAACGCCATTATTGCGTGTGCAAATCGCCTTCATCTAAAGGCAGGCACAAGGCGCCGCCCCGTAAAACAGGCAGCCGACGGCGTCTATCACTTTATGACTAATGCTTTATTACGATTGAAGGAAGTGGTTGGCCGGACAATGCTGTAGTGGCAAGGAAGATTCATGCCCCCTTCCGTGATTGTCTGCGCCTTGAAAGGGTGCAAGGAGAACGACCATGTCACTCACACAATTGTTCGTACGCACCCAGTTGCGCATCGAGAGTTTTTTCAAGGACAAAGAGGCAGCTTCCGCCATTGAATATGTGCTGATTGCGGCGATGGTGGCGGTGGTCATTGTTCTGTTCGTGACGCCACTGGGTAACGCGGTGAAGGCCACCCTCAACGATGTTCTGGTCGCCTTGAAAGGGACTGCTGTCACTTGATACGCGCCCCCCAGAATGAGGTAGGATTCTGGATCGCTATCAACAACACAGGTATCCCTATGGCCGTCCAGCCCACCCGCCAACAACTGCTGCTGGTTGACGACGAAGAGGACGCCAATGAAGAGCTGGCAGAGCTGCTCGAAGGTGAGGGTTTCTGCTGCTTCACTGCGTCCTCCGTCAAGCAGGCCCTGCAGGTGCTCACCCAGCATCCGGACATTGCGCTGGTCATCACCGACCTGCGCATGCCCGAAGAAAGCGGCATCCAGCTGATCAAGCGCCTGCGCGAACACACCTCGCGACAGCACTTGCCGGTGATCGTCACCTCGGGCCATGCCGACATGGATGATGTCAGCGACCTGCTGCGCTTGCAGGTGCTCGACCTGTTCCGCAAGCCGATCTATCACGTGCGGTTGCTGGAAACCCTCAATAACCTGTTCCCGGAACCGAAGATTTTCCAGGTCGGGCACTGATCCCCCTTCCTCACTCCGTCACATTGAACGTCACCTGTGCCGTCTGCCCGCTTTCATCGAGCACGCTCAATTGATAGCGGCCAAGGCGGTTCAGGCTGGTGCTGAAGTGTTCCTGATTATCGGTGTCGGCGGCCGGTACGCCATCGATAAACCACCAGCGTCTGCCGCTGCCGCCCAAGGCCGATAACTTGAGGTTCAAGGCCTGACGGCTGCCGGCTGGCAACCGCAGGTTATCGCCCTCGCGCACCCCGACGATGCTCAGCGGCGTGGCCAGGCTCAAGTTGTGCGGCGGGCAGCTCGGGTCGATGGCCGGCAGCCGCGCATCGCGGCGCTCGGCGCGGGCCAGCCACGGCTCCAGCGGTGCCGGCCACAAGGCGACATCCCGCGATACCGCGCCCGGGCAGCCAGCATCGACACGCAAGCCCGCTTCGTTGACCCAGATCTTTTCCAAAAGCCCCAGCCCCAAAGGCTGATCGCCCGCCTGCAAGGTCGGCGGCGTGGTGCCGTCCAGGGTCCAGGCAAAGCGCTGGCGCCGGCAGTTGGGGTCGCTCTTGCTCAGCGGCTGGCCAAGCGGCCAGCAGATCGCGGCCACGCCAACGTTCATCGGCACCGGCGCCACGGGGCTGGCGATACCGCGCTGGCTGTCGCGGTTGGCCAGCACATCATGCACTTGCAGCATCAGCGGCGCCGCCGAGGCCAGGCCGAACTGGCCCGGCACCGGCGTGCCGTCCGGCCGGCCGATCCACACGCCGACCAGAAAGCGCGGCCCGACGCCAATTGCCCAGGCATCGCGAAAGCCATAACTGGTACCGGTCTTCCAGGCCAGTTGCGGGCGCTGTACCAGTTCGGCGTGCGGGTCGAGGTCCGGGCGCGACTGGCCGCTGAGAATGCGCCGGATAATCCACGCAGCACCGGGCGAGAGCATGCGCCGCTCGCGCAGCACATCCTGCGGTTGCAGGCGCACATCGGCGCTTACCCCGCCCCGCGCCAGCGCGCTGTAACCGGTGACCAGGTCCTGCAAGCGCGCACCGGCACCGCCCAGAATCAACGCCAGATTCGGTTCGGCCAGCGGCGGCAGAATCAGCGGCAGGCCGCCATTGCGCAGTTCGGCGGCAAAGCGCTTGGGTCCGTAGACTTCCAGCAACTGCACCGCCGGCAGGTTGAGCGACATCGACAGCGCCGAGCTGGCCGCGATCGCACCGCCGAACCCTGCGGAAAAGTTACCGGGGCGATAGTCGCCATAACGGCGTGGCACATCCTGCAGCAGCGACTCGGAATGAATCAGCCCGGCGTCCATCGCCATGCCGTACAGAAACGGCTTGAGCGTCGAACCCGGCGAGCGCACCGCGCTGATCATGTCGACGTGACCAAAGCGCTTGGTGTCGTTGATGTCCACCGAGCCCACATAGGCGCGCACCGCCATGGTTTCGGCCTCGACGATCAGAATCGCCGCCGAGGTGCGTTCCGGCAGCCGGGCGCGCCAACCCAGCAGCAGGTCTTCCATGCGCCGTTGCAGGCTGGCGTCCAGCGTGGTGCGGATCAGCGGCGGGCTACCCGGCCGGTTCAAACGCCGGGCCAGCAACGGCGCCAGAGTCGGCTCCTGACGCGGCGCCAGCAGCAAAGGCTCTTGCAGGGCTTCATCGACACTGCCTTGTGGCCACACGCCAAACTCGGCCATGCGCCGCAGCACCTTGTCGCGGGCCAGTTGCGCACGCTCCGGGTGGCGATCAGGGCGTAGCCGACTGGGCGCCTGGGGCAACACGGCAAGCAGCGCCGCTTCAGAGCGGGTCATCTGCGACGGCGACTTGCCCAGGTAGGCCCAACTGGCCGCCGCCACGCCCTGCAACGTACCGCCAAACGGCGCACGGTTGAGGTACAGCTCCAGAATCTGGTCTTTCGACAGGTGCCATTCCAGTTGCAGGGTGCGCCACAACTGACGCAACTTGCCCGGCAGCGTGCGCGAGTGCGGGTCGAGCAGGCGCGCCACCTGCATCGACAGCGTGCTGCCGCCCGACACCACACGTGCCCCGCTGAGGTTCTGCCAGGTGGCCCGCGCCAATGCCAGCGGATTAACCCCAGGATGGCTGTAGAACCAGCGGTCTTCGTAGGTCAGCAGCGCTTGCAGGTAATACGGCGACACCTGTTCGCTGCTCACCGGGTAGCGCCACACCCCGTCGCTATCGGCAAAGCGCCACAAGGGCGTACCATCCTCGGCCAGCACCACCCGGGCCAGATCGTCCGCCGGCAGCGGCAACGGCCACAGGCGGTCGGCCAGCCACAGCAAGGCCGGCGGCACGACAATGATCAGCAGCGCCAGGCGTAGCCATTTACGTGCACGCAGGTTCATGGCAAATACGCTTCCCGGCACAGGGAACCGCAATGGCTGGCCGATGGCCAAAGCCAACAGACATCTCTTTCAGGCAGGATGATTACATGCAAGTAGAAGGCTTCTTTGAGTGGCTGGGCCAGGCGATCGGGTCGGTGATCCGCTTTGTGGTCGACGGGCTGGCGTGGTTGTTCAATCTGCTGGCTCATGCCGGTGGCAACTTTGTCGATGGTTTGTCCCGCGCGCTGGGCATGGACACCTCACTGATCAGCATCCTGGCCCTGATCGTCGGCCTGATGCTGCTGTACGCCGCGATTCGCGCCTTCATGCGCGCCTCTATCGTGCTGGGCATCATCTGGCTGGCGCTGGGATTATGGTTGCTGAGCTGGATTATCAGCTAAAAACACAGACCTATGGGATCAAGGACGGCGCGGTGTCTGGGACACCGCGC
>NZ_BAAILM010000099.1:46324-52115 GCF_054589175.1 Pseudomonas sp. 3A(2025)
TCTGCGCCGGCGTCTCACCCAAGGCCTGCCAGTTCGGCCGGTACATCGACTCGACCTGCGGTGGCGGTACGCGGTACACGCCTGGGGTGACCGCACGGGCCAGGTACAGCAGGTGCGTCGGGCGCGTGCTGCCGCTGATGTCCAGGGCCGCGACATAACGGTCGCCACGGTATTCCTGGTGCTTGATGCCGGCGCTTTCCATTGATTCGCGGAAGCTTTTCACCGACTCGCTGGCGTCTTCCAGGCTGGCAGCGCTTTGTGCCAGGTTCTGGTTTTCCAGCTCCAGGCCCGCTGGCAGCAGGTCGACCACCAATGCATCCGGCACCCGCTGACGTGCAGCCACTTCAAGGTGCACCAGCACCAGTTGCCCGGTTTTCAGCGCTTCGACGTTCAGCGGCTGGCCGTTAAGGCTCAGGTACTCGCGACGAATGCTCAGGTTCTCGCCCCCGGCCACCGGGGCCTGGGTCGGGTAACCGGACAAGGTCAGTTGCTGGTACAGCGTTTCGCCGCTCTGGTTGCTCAACGACAGCGGCGACGCCAGCAGCGGGCCGTCGAGTTTAAGGCCCGGCTGACGATTGCTGACATCACGACTGTTCGCACCGGCTGACAGCAACGCAGTCCAGTCCTTCTCCGGCTTGCCGAGCAAGTGGCGACCGGCCAGGAACAGCGAATTGCTCTCCTGGGTCGACAGGTAGCGGCTGGCCGCCAGTTGATCGGCCAGGTCGAACAGGCGCTGGTTGCGCGCTTCGCCACCCAGGTTGTTCTCTTCCAGCAGGGCCAGGATCAGCGCCTGGTCGCGCAGCGGGCTGCCGTAGTCGGCCAGCCACTCGTTACCTTTGCGACCGACAGCCAGACCTGCCTGCAGGGCCTGCTCGGCACGTGGTTTGTCGCCCATTTTTTCCAGCGCGATGGCCAGTTGCACCAGCGGCAGACCGGAACGGGCATCGCTGCGGCGTTCGAACAGGGTACGCAGTGCGCCCAGCGGCGCCTGTTGGCTGCGCGCCAGCACCAGGCCTGCGTAAGCCTGCACGGCAAAGCGGGTGTGCTCGGCGTTCTGGCTGTAGCTGACCTCGATCTGGCCACGCTCCTGCAAGTAACGCATCAGGCGCTCGTTGGCCTTTTTCAAGGCATCGGCCGGCACCGCAAAGCCCTGATCGCGTGCGCGCAGCAGGAAGTCGGTGACGTACGCGGTCAGCCAGTATTCTTCATCGCCATCGGCGCCCCACAGACCAAAGCTGCCGTTGTAGCGCTGCATGCCCAGAAGGCGCTCGATGCCGATTTCCACCTTGCGCTTGCGCTCGGCGTCC
This sequence comes from Pseudomonas sp. 3A(2025), assembly GCF_054589175.1. Classification (NCBI taxonomy): domain Bacteria; kingdom Pseudomonadati; phylum Pseudomonadota; class Gammaproteobacteria; order Pseudomonadales; family Pseudomonadaceae; genus Pseudomonas; species Pseudomonas sp. 3A(2025). Next base: position 47,632 of record NZ_BAAILM010000099.1, read on the forward strand.
GGCTCGCCGGTCAGGCCCAGACGCTTGAGGGTCGCGGCATCGGCGTACAGCGAGGGGTACAGACCGCTGGCGGTCTGCTCCAGGCAACCATACGGGTAGGCCTTGAGGGCCCGAATCTGCTCGCCAAGGTTCAACGGCGGACGGCTCGACAGCGACAGCATCGCTTCACGACCGGCCGGCTCGAAGGCTTGCAGCGCGCCTTCCGGCAGGCTCCAGTCCTGACCCTGCTCCAGTACCGCACGGTAATGACGCAGCATGGCCGGGTACGCCGGGCGCACGCCGATGGTCCATTCACGCGACAACGGCGGCAGGTTCTCGCCCGGCAGCACCAGGCCATCGACCTGCACCCGCAGCTTGCCCTGCCCCAGACCGCCCTGGGCCTGCACCGGCACCTTGAGGGTGATGCGCTGGCCTTCTTTCAACTGCACGGTCTTGAACTGGTCGCCACCGGGAATGCTCAGTTGCCCTTCGGCAAACAGCTGCACATCCAGTTTCTGTGGCTTGCCCGACAGGTTGGACAGGTCCAGCGCCACGCTGGTCTGGTCACCACCGGCCAGGAAGCGCGGCGTCGACAACTCGGCAATCAACGGCGCTGCGACCACGGTCTTCGCCTCGGCCATGCCATAGCGCTCGTCGGTCCAGGCCTGGGCCATCAGACGCAACTCACCGTTGAAGTCTGGAATATCGACGCTGACTTCGCCTTCACCCTGTTCATTGAGGGTCACCGGTGCGCTTTGCAGGGCGACGATGGTGACGCTGGTGTCAGGACGCTTGCCGCCCTTGGCCAAGGCATCGCCACCGAACGCCAGGCTGGCCACACGGCCCTGCCCGGCTTCGATCAACTGACCATAAATATCGAGCTGGTCGGCGCCGTATTCCTTGCGGCCGAACAGGCTGGCGAACGGATCAGGCGTGGCGTAGCGGGTGATGTTGAGAATGCCGACGTCCACCGCCGACACCAGCACCTGTACCTGTTTAGGCACGCTGCCATCGGCATTTTTCGCCGTCAGCTTGAGCTTGAGCGGCTGCTTGGGACGCATCTTCTCCGGCGCGGTGACGGTCAGTGCCAGCTTGCGCTGCCCACGTTCCAGCGGCAGGTGCAGCACGCCCACGGCACGTTTTGGCGTGACATTGGCCTTGCGTTCGCCCGGACGAATCACCAGCGCGCTGACGTACAGGTCGTGGCGCGCCCATTGTTTGTCCAGCGGGATGTCGAACGACTTGCCTTCGGCCGGCACGTCGATTTCCTGCCACCACAGCGGACCTTCGCTGGACTCGACCAGCAGGTAGCCCTTGCCGGCAGCGGGTGGCGTGACGGTCACTTTAGCGGTATCGCCATCGGCATAGGCCGGTTTGTCCAGCGCCAGCTTGACCTGGTCGGGACGTACCGCGCCGCCTTCGGCGTTGTCCTGCCAGCGGTAGCCGGCCCAGAAACGCAGGCTGCTGACCAGCCCGGTGCTCGGGTCTTCAACCTCGACACGGTAAGGGCCCCACTCGACCGGGAAGCTGACCTTGACGGTCGAATCCTTCTTGATGCTGACGGTTTCTTCGTTAAGGCTCAGAAACTTCTCGTTGAAGTTGTAGCTCCAGCCGTCGCTGTCCGAAAAGGTCCAGTAGTAGTCGCGGCGCTCGCGCACCAGACGCACTTTGACGTTGTCGGCGGCCAGCTTGTTGCCGGCGCTGTCGGCGACCAGAATTTCGAACTCGGCCGGGCCATCGCCATCGGTCTGCGCTTCGCCGCGGCGGGCGCTGTCGTCGTATTCGTCTTCACCGGTGCTGGTGCCGAACAGCGCACGCACGCCCGGCAATTGCTCGGCCGGCCAGACTGGCTGCACCACGCGACGGGTAATCGGGCGACCGCCGGATTCCTGCAGGCTGACCTGCACGATCACATTCAGCGGCGAGCGTGCCTTGGCCCATTCGGTCTCGACATCGAGCAGCGCTTCGCCGTTGGCGTCCAGAGTCGCGCCGTCCAGCTCGCGGTCCATCTTCAGGTCTTCTTCGGTGATCGAACCGAACTGATAACCCGGCAGTTTTTCCACCGCCTCACGCAGCGGCCGCACATACAGCTGGCCGGTCAGGCTGTTGCCCGACGCCGGCGCACCGTACAGGTAACGACCGGTGATTTCGAATTGCGGGTTCTGCTCGGGCGAGATCGGTGTGTCGCTGCCCTTGAGTTCCAGCGCCAGGCGCTCGGGCAGGAAGTCCTCGACATTGAATTCATACAGTTGCGGCTTGCCGTCGCCCAGGTCGTAGACCAGTTGCCAGCGACCGGTGGGGGCCTCGTCGGCCAGTTGCAGCTGGTACTGGTACAAACCGTTGCTGCCCGGTTCCCAGACAAACTTGCGGCTGACTTGCTCGTCCGGGCGACGCACTTCAACGTTGATCGGCTGCGCCTTGACCGCCTTGCCGTCCTGATCGCGCAGCAGGCCGTTGAGCAGCACAGTTTCGCCTGGGCGATACAGGTCGCGCGGTCCAAAGATGAAGAACTGCAGCGGGTGGGCTTGCGGGCCGGAGATATCGAACTCCGCCAGGTCCAGCGCCGGGCTGTTGAGGCGCAGCAGGCTGGTCTGTTCGTCCTTGTGCGCCAGAATCAGCGCCGCCTTGGCCGGCAGCGGCAGTTGCGCATGGCCCTTGCCATCGGTCTTGCCCTGGCCGACGACCTTGCCTTCCTGGTCGTAGACATCGACATTCACGTCACTCAGCGCCTTGCCGCCTTCCAGTGCCTGGGTAAACACATCAAGACGCTGGCTGTAGCGGTGCACCGACAAACCGATGTCACTCAGGGTGAACAAGGTGGCTGGCAGCGTGTAGCTGTATTTGCCCGAGGCGCGCATCACGGCCAGGTAAACACCCGGCTGTTGCAGCGGCTTGATGCCGGCAATCGGCAGCAGCAGGGTTTCGCGGGTATTGCGTGCCGGATTCAAGTCGAAGCGCCCGCCGTAGACCAGGTCGGCCAGTGGCAGCAGTTCTTCGGAGTTATAGGCCGACATGCTCGACGAACCTTCCCAGTTGGCGAGGAAGTTCGGCAACTGATCTGGCTTGATGCGAAAGAACTCGACATCGACCTTGTCGACGTTCAGCGCGATCACCGGCAGGCCTTCGGCCAGACGGGTCGGCAACAGGCTGCCGCGGCTGGAGAAACCGACCGTGGCTTGCAGGTCGCGGGTTTCCAGGCGGGCGCTGAATTCGGCGGCCAGTTTGGCTTTGTTGACGCCTTGCAGGCCGGCATCGACGGTCAGCACCAGCTTGCGCTGCGGTTCCAGATGGCGCAGGCGCAGCTCCATCAGGTTATCCGACAGCTCCCAGGCGCCATCGACCTTGCCGGTCTTGCTGTCGACCAGATGCAGCTTTTCAGCGAATTTCTGCTCAGGGTCCAGTGGCACGGAGACGCTGACCGACAGCGTGCTGGCGCCCTCAACCTGAATTTCCGAGACATCCACCACCGTCAGTTCGCGGCCTTCATAGCGCTTGGCCAGGGCCGGCAGATCAACTGCAGGTTTCGGTTTCGCCGGCTGACCGGCCGCAGGCGCAGCCGCCTGTGCGGGCGCGGGCGGCGTCGCCGGCTTACCGGTGGAGGAAGAATCGCAGGCACTGAGCAGCGCAAGCGCGCAAGCCAAAAACAGTCCTTTGTTGAGCATGGGGCACTCGTCGACAGCAAGAGGAAAGGGGCGACTATATAGCAGTCACCGTGGTGGGTCGGCGTGTAGACCACCGGTTTGTGACTTCGTTCTCAGGCTTGATGCAAGTTGCACAAGCCGGCCGGGCAGCTAACCGTTACAGCCGAAACACGCTGCTCCCCAAGCCGAAAAACTGTGACGCAGCTCACGGTTATGCCCTTGCCCAGGAATTTTTCAACTCGTATACGGTCTTTTAAACGCTCGATACACAAATGCATCTCGTTCAGAGCGCTCGAACCTACTCTGCGGGCGGGCCCCTCGCCTCGCGCCATCGTTAATCGATTACACACGCTTGCCACGTCAAGGACATGGCCGACTTCGTGCGGCCTGATTTTGCGCTTGGCGGCCTGTCCAGCCACCCGCTGGAGCTGTTTGCACGAGGTTTTTACATGGATGTTCATCGTTTCTGGGGCATGCCCAAACGCGGCCTGGCACTGATTCTGGCCAACGCGCTGTTCTGGCAACCCCTGCTGGTACAGGCCCAAGGCATCGTCGCCAGCAATCCGGCGACCCAGGTCGGCCAGGCCGGCAACGGCGTGCCGGTGGTGAACATCGCCGCCCCCAACGGCAGCGGGCTGTCGCACAACCAGTTCCAGCAGTACAACGTCGACAGCAAGGGCGTGATCCTCAACAACGCCACCAATCCGACCCAGGGCACGCAACTGGGCGGCATCGTGGTCGGCAACCCCAACCTGCAAGGCCGGGCGGCGGGCACCATCCTCAACGAAGTGACCGGCGCCAACGCCAGCCAGCTCAACGGCTACACCGAAGTCGCCGGGCAGTCGGCGCGGGTCATCGTCGCCA
>NZ_BAAILM010000099.1:52284-53498 GCF_054589175.1 Pseudomonas sp. 3A(2025)
GACCCTGACCACCGGCAAACCGGTGATCGACGCCAGCGGCCAGTTGCAACGCTTCAACGTGCAGGGCGGCAGCGTCAGCATCGACGGCGCCGGGCTGAATGCGACCAATGTCGATCAGTTCGACATCATCACCCGCAGCGCGAAAATCAACGCCCAGTTGCACGCGAAGAAACTCAACATCGTCGCCGGGCGCAACGACGTCGACGCCCAGACCCTGGCCGCCACCGCGCTGCCCGACGACGGCAGCGCCAAACCGGAGCTGGCCATCGACAGCTCGGCGCTGGGCGGCATGTACGCCGGCGCGGTCAAACTGGTGGGCACCGAAGCCGGCGTCGGCGTCAGGCTGGCCGGCGACCTGGCCGCCAGTGGTGGCGATATCCAGATCGACGCCAACGGCCAGTTGACCCTCGGCCAAAGCGCCGCCAGCGGCAACATCGCCGCCAAGGCCCGCGACATTACCGTGACCGGCCCTGCCTACGCCGGTGGCCAACTGAATCTTGAGGCCAGTGGCAAACTCGACAATGGCCAGCAACTGGTCGCCGCCCAGGCCATGACCCTGCAAGCCGATCAACTCAACAACCGTGGCAACGTACAGGCCGGCATCAACCCCGACAACACGCGCAACACCACCGGCACTGTTACCGCCAAGGCGCGCACGGTGGTCAACACCGGTACCCTTGCCGCCAGCAACGCGGTGAACGTCACCGCCACGCAAAAACTGGATAACCGCACCAGCGGACAGATCGCCAGCGGCACCGCGCTGACCCTCGACGCCAGCACGCTCGACAACCTCGGCGGCCTGCTGTCGGGGCTTGAAAGCGTCAATATCAAGGCCGCGCGCCTGGACAACAGTGCGGGTACGGTGGTCAGCAACGGCGTGCTCAATCTCAACCTCAGCGACAGCCTGACTAACCGCAATGGCGATGTGGTCAGCGGCGGCGACCTGCAATTGCAAGGCACCGCGCAGGTCAACAACCAGAGCGGTCGGCTGAGCAGCAAAGGCGTGATGACGCTGGCCAGCGCCAGCCTGGACAACAGCAACCAGGGCGTGATCGCCGCCAGCGGCAGCACGCTGAGCCTCAATGTCGCCAGCCTGAACAACAGCGCCGGCACCGTACAAAGCGCCGGCAGCCTGAACGCCACCAGCCTTGAAACCAACAACACTGGCGGCAGCCTGATTGCCCAGGCCGGCGACCTGCAACTCAACGGCGCCA
>NZ_BAAILM010000100.1:0-249 GCF_054589175.1 Pseudomonas sp. 3A(2025)
AAGATGCAGTGTATCCGCGGCTAGACGGAAAGACCCCGTGAACCTTTACTATAGCTTTGCACTGGACTTTGAATTTGCTTGTGTAGGATAGGTGGGAGGCTATGAAGTGTGGACGCCAGTCTGCATGGAGCCATCCTTGAAATACCACCCTGGCAACTTTGAGGTTCTAACTCAGGTCCGTTATCCGGATCGAGGACAGTGTATGGTGGGTAGTTTGACTGGGGCGGTCTCCTCCCAAAGAGTAACGGA
>NZ_BAAILM010000101.1:0-155532 GCF_054589175.1 Pseudomonas sp. 3A(2025)
TGAAGTGGAAATTTTCATCGGTGGCCTGGAACAGGCGCAAAACGTTGTGATGCGGCAACAGCGTACCCTTGGGCTTGCCGGTCGAGCCCGAGGTATAGATCACATAGGCCAGGTTTTCAGGTCGAGTGAGGTTGACCGGGTTGGCATCGCTGTAATCCGCCAGCCAGTCAGGACCGGCCTCCAGGATCACCGTCTGCACGCCGCCTTCCAACACCGGCAGTTGTCCTTGCACATGCGCCTGCGTCAGCAGCAAGCGGATGCCACTGTCTTCAACCATGTACGCCAGGCGGTCCTGCGGATACTCAGGGTCCAGCGGCACATAGGCGCCACCGGCCTTGAGGATGGCCAGCAGGCCGACCACCATCTCCAGGCTGCGCTCTACCGCCAGGCCTACCAGCACGTCCGGACCTACGCCCAGCTCGCGCAGCTTGTTCGCCAGGCGATTGGCTTGCTGGTTCAGCTCGGCGTAGCTCAATGACTGCTCGCCAAACATCAAAGCCGGTGCCTGAGGCGTTCTCTCGACCTGCTGCTCGATCAGTTGATGAATACACAGCTCGCTCGGGTAACTGGCTTCAGTGCGGTTCCAGTCATGCACAATCTGCTGATACTCAGCCGTATCCAGCAATTGCACCTCGACAATCCGCTGCTGTGGTTGACGCACAACACCTTGCAGCAAATTGACCCAGTGCCGCCCCATCCGCTCGATGGTCTGCCGATCAAACAGTTCTGTCGCAAAGGTCAGCGAGGCCCATAACCCGGTTTCGGATTCAAAGGTGTCCAGGCTCAAATCGAACTGGGCCGTGTGGTTGTCGTACTCCAGCGGTTGCAACTCAAGCCCTGGCAGCGCAATGCCCTTGCCTTTGACTTGAGTCTGGTGGTTGTACATCACCTGGAACAGCGGGTTATGACTCAGGCTACGCTCGGGATGCAGCGCCTCCACCAGTTGCTGGAATGGCAGATCCTGATGCGCCTGGGCATCGAGCACCGTCTGCCTGACCTGCTGCAACAGATCGTTGAAGCTCAAGTGCAGATCGAACTCGGCCTTGAGCACCTGGGTATTGACGAAGAAGCCGATCAGTTGCTCGGTCTCGACCCGCGTACGGTTGGCAATCGGTACACCGACGCGGATGTCGTTTTGCCCGGAATAACGCTGCAGCAGCATCTGAAACGAGGCCAGCAACAGCATGAACAGCGTGACGCCCTGACCTTGAGCCAATTGCTTGAGCGCCCGAACCAGATCAGTTGGCAGCTCAATGCCCAGGTTGTCGCCTGTATAGCTTCTGACCACAGGACGCGAATGATCGAGCGGCAATTCCAGCACCGGTTGCTCGCCTCCCAGCTGAGCCTGCCAGTAAGCCAGTTGCCGTTCCTGTTCACCGGCCTCCATCCAGTGACGCTGCCAGATCGCATAGTCGGCGTACTGGATCGGCATGTCCGGCAGACTGGCCGCTTGTCCGCGGCTGTACCCCACGTACAACTGCACCAGTTCATCGACCATGATCGGCATCGACCAGCCATCGGAGACGATATGGTGCAACGTCAGCACCAACACATGCTCCTCGATGGACCGTTGCAGCAGTCTTACCCGCAGCAGCGGTCCATTGAGTAGATCGAAGGGACGCGCCATTTCTTGCTCGACCCGCGCCTGGACAAGCGAATCCTCCGCAGACTCAAGCCTTTCGACATCGATACTGAAAGGCAGATCGGGATGAATCACCTGGATCGGCTTTTCACCGTCCATCTCAAAAGTCGTGCGCAACGTCTCATGCCGGGCAATCAGTGCCTGAAAGCTGTGTTGCAAGGCCTCAAGGTCCAGAATCCCGTTGAAACTCAGGGCCGTTGCAATGTTGTAGGCCGAGCTTTCAGGCTCCAGTTGCCACAAGAGCCACTGGCGTTGTTGGGCGTAAGAGAGCAAGGGCTGCTCGTCCGGCTCCCGCTTGAAGATGGGAGTGACCCCATACAGATTCACTTTCTGTTTTTTAAGCAAGGCCGCCAGGGCCTTGCGTTGTTTACCAGATAGCGACTTTACGGAGTCGAGTAGCTCTTGCACTGATGTATCTCCTACGAAATCAGCTCGTCAATTTCCTCTGCAGTAAGACGTTTAAGGGCCTCCAGGGATTTAGCCAGTTCATCCTGTAAAGGCGCATCCTGGTTATCTTTCTGCTCGGCGAGCTGGCAGAAATCACTCAATTGCGGGTGATCGAACAGGTCGCGCAGCGCCATCGAGACACCCAGTTGCTCACGCACACGCAGCATCACCTGGGTGGCCAGCAACGAGTGCCCGCCAAGCTCGAAGAAGCTGTCGTTCAGGCCAACCCTCTCCAGCTTGAGCACTTCGGCCCAGATGGCCGCCATCTGCTGTTGCACCTCGCTCTGCGGCGCCACATAGGCTTGCTGCATCTGACTGATATCAGGCTTGGGCAGGCCCTTGCGGTCCAGCTTGCCGTTAGGCGTCACCGGCAGGCGCTCCAGCAGCACGATATGCGCCGGCACCATGTAATCCGGCAAACGAGCCTTGAGCGCGGCCTTCAGGGCTGTGCGCACCGCCTCTTCGTCCGTTACCGCTGTGCCAGCCACCACATAGGCCACCAGTTGCGCACCACCGACACCGTCGATGGCCAGTACCACGGCCTCACGGACCTGATCGTCCTGCAACAGGCAAGCCTCGATCTCGCCCAGCTCGATACGGAAACCGCGCACCTTCACCTGATGGTCAATACGGCCCAGATAATCCATCAAACCATCCGTACGGGCACGGGTCAGGTCACCACTGCGGTAGACGCGCCCACCGTCAGCCCCCAACGGATCGGGGACGAAGCGCTCAGCGGTCATCGCTGGCCGGCCCAGATAACCCCGCGCAACACCCGTACCGCCCAGGTACAGCTCACCGGCAATCCCGACCGGCAACAGGTCCAGGTCAGCACCCAGCACATACGCACGGCGCTGCCCGACCAATGTTCCGATCGGCGCATAAGCCGCCCCGCAGTCATCAGAGGCGCGGGCCGTCCACAGCAGTGGTGTCACTACGGTTTCGGTCGGCCCGTAGCCGTTGAAAATGCGCTGTGGACGCAGGGTTTTCCAGACCAGCTCATAGGCGGCCTGAGGCACCGCATCGCCGCCGAAGCAATACACGCGCACAGCAGGCGGGTTACCGGCGGTGGCGGCGTATTCGGCCAGTTGTTGCAGGTAGGCCGGCGGCAGCGCGGTAACGCTCACCTCGAAACGGTGCAAGACCTCATAAACCTCTTCCGGGGTCCACATGTCGTCGCCACGCAACAGCAAGCGCGCGCCATGGCTCAGCGTGGTCAACCAGCGCTCATGGGCACCGTCGAACGCCAGCGACATGAACTGCAACTCACAGTCGTTCGGGGTCATTTCATAGCGTTCGCCAATGGCCAGGCAGTGCATGACGATCTGCCCGTGAGTCACCGCAACGCCCTTGGGCTGGCCGGTGGAACCGGAGGTGTAGATCACGTAGGCGAGGTTGTCTGCCGACAGGGCGACATCCGGCGTAGTCAGTGGATAGCCCGCCCATTGTTCCGGCCGATCCACCGCCAGGGCTTGCAGACCGTCTGCCAGTTGCAGACGCGCCAGCAAGTCGCTCTGGGTCAGCACCAGCGCGGCCTCACAATCCTTGATCATGTACAGCAAGCGGTCCTGCGGATAAGCCATGTCCAGGGGGACGTAAACGCCGCCGGCCTTGAGCACGGCCAGGAAGGTCACGATGATGTCGACCGAACGCCCCAGAGCGACTGCAACCCGTACTTCAGGTCCGACACCTGCTTCACGTAGCTTATGAGCCAGTTGATTGGCGCGCTGCACCAGCTCGCGGTAACTGAGCTGCCGTTCGCCGCACATCACCGCCACCGCCTGCGGTGCCTTGTCGGCCTGTTCCTGAATCAACTGATGGATGCATTTGCCTTGCGGGTAATGCCTGTCGAGCTGGCTCCAGTCTTCAATGACCTGGCGGCTTTCGCCCTCATCAAGCAAAGGCAGTTGCCCCAGCGGCAGATCCGCATGGCCCAGCACCGCTTGCAGCAGATGAGCAAAGTGGTCGGCAATCTGGCGCACACTCTGGTCGCTGAAGAAGTGCCGGTCATAGCTGTAGTGGATCGATAGGCTGTCATCCAGAACAATGCCCAGGCTCAGCGGGTAGTTGGTCTGTTCATGGTTATGCACACCCGAGAACAGCAAGCCTTGCGGGGTGGCTTGCTGCAAGGCCTCGGCCACCGGGTAGTTCTCGAAGACCAGCAGCGTGTCGAACAAGTCCTCGCCACTCCAGCCGGCCCAACGCTGGATTTCGTACAGCGGCGTGTGCTCCTGCTCGCGCAATTGCAGGTTCTGCGCCTGAAGTTGCTCGACCCAATCGGCCAGGCGTTGATCGGGCCGCGGACTGGCGATAACCGACAAGGTATTGATGAACAGACCCAGTTGCTGCTCGACACCGACAAGTTCGGTCGGGCGTCCGGCGACGGTGGCGCCGAACGTGACACATTCCTGCCCGGTGTAACGCTGCAATAGCAGTAACCAAGTGGCCTGCACCAAGGTATTGGTGGTGACGCGCAATTGCCGGGCAAAATCGCCCAGGTTCTGGGTGAATCGGGCATCGAGCTGGCAGGTGTATTCACCGCGCCCCGAAGCCTGCTCGCCAGCCCCCGGAGTAACCGCTCGCGCAAGACGGGTCGGGCCGGCCAGCTCGCTCAGTTGCTGTTTCCAGAATGTCTCACTGACGGCGGGATCCTGCTGTTGCAGCCAGGCAATGTAGTCGCGATAGCCGCCCGCCACCTGTGGCACCGGCTGGTCGGTGTAGCGTTGCAGGACCTCACCGAGCAGTTGGGCGTTACTCCAGCCATCCATCAGGATGTGGTGACTGGTAAAGATCAGATGATGACGTTTGTCACCCACGCGAATCAGCGTCAGGCGCAGCAGCGGATCGTTGAGCAAATCAAAACCTTGCTGCAGCTCTTTGCGCGCCAGATCGTCAAGCGCCTGTACAAGGTCGCTGCGGGTGCGCCAGTCCTCGATCACGAACGGCACCTGCATTTGCCGGGCGATGGCTTGCAGAGGTACCGCCAGGCTGGTGATGAAATTGGCGCGCAATACGTCCTGATTGTCGACGGTGGCCTGCCAGGCCTGACGGAATTTCTCGACCTCAAGCCCCTCGACATCAACGCGCATCTGGTTGATGTAGTCGCCCGCTTCCTGCTCGTACAGGCTGTGAAACAGCATGCCCTGCTGCATCGGCGACAGCGGGTACAGGTCGGCTATCTGTTCGGCGGCAATCGGCAAGCTGTCGAGCTGCGCCTGGGTCAGTGCGGCCAGCGGGAAGTCCGACGGCGTCACGCCGCGATGGCGCGGGTCGCCGCAATGGGCAATCAGCGCCTTGAGTTCTTCGCCATAAGCCTGCGCCAGTTGCTCGATGGTCTGCGCGTCGAACACCTCGCGGCTATAAGTCCAGTCCAGGCTCAGCTCACCGTCATACACCTGACCGTTCAGGCTCAGCAGGCTGTCCAGCGGCGCCTCAGGGCTTTGCTCCAGCCCGCCATGCTCTTTGGCCGGGATGAACAGGCGGGTCTCGCTGTCGAAACCGCCGTCGAACTGACCCAGATAGTTGAAGACGATTTCACCTTGCGCCAACTGGCTCAGGCTCTGGCGGGCCTGGTCATTGCCCAGATAACGCAACAGGCCGTAGCCGATGCCCTTGTTGGGGATTGCGCGCAGTTGTTCCTTGATCTGCTTGATCGACGCACCCAGCTCAGGCTGCGGGCTCAGTTTCACCGGGTACATGCTGGTGAACCAGCCCACGGTGCGGGTCAGGTCGAGGTCGTCGAACAGGTCTTCGCGGCCATGGCCTTCCAGGCGGATCAACGCTTGCGCCTGGCCGCTCCAGCGGCAGATCACCCGCGCCAGTGCGGTCAGCAAAAGATCGTTGATCTGCGTGCGATAGGCCGCAGGCGCTTGCTGCAACAGCTTCGAGGTCAACTCGCGGTCCAGACGGGTGTTGGCGTAGGCAGCATGCTTGCGCTGACGACCGCCCTGCGGATAGTCACAAGGCAAGGCATCGCTGCTGTCTTTCAGCTGTTCATGCCAGTAGCCCAGTTCGGCCTCGCAGGCCGGGCTGACGGCATAGTCCTGCAAATGAGTCGCCCAGGCCTTGAACGAGCTGGTTTTGGTCGGCAGTGCCGCTTTCTGACCGTCGACCTGCGCACGATAGGCCTGTTGCAGGTCTTCGAGCAGTACCCGCCACGACACGCCATCCACCACCAGGTGATGGACAACCAGCAGCAGACGCTGGCTGCCATCCGTCAGTTCGGCCAGCACTGCGCGCAGCAGCGGACCTTGCTCCAGGTTCAGGCTGCGTTGCGCCTCATTGCCCAGCGCTTCCAGTGCCTGAACATCGGCAACCTGACGGGTCCACAACAGTGAGTCTGAAGCGGCGTCCTGATAGTCAGCCTGCCAGGCGCCTTGCTGCTGTTCGAAGCGCAGGCGTAAGGCATCGTGGTGTTGCACCAACACCTGCAAGGCGCCGTGCAGATGAGTGGCGTCCAGCGCCTGAACCGGCGCCAGAAGCACCGACTGGTTCCAGTGCTGGCGCTGCGTGATGGGCTCGGCGAAAAACCATTGCTGGATCGGTGTCAGCGGTGAACGGCCGGTCACCGGCCCCTGGTCGATGACCAGCCCTTCGGCACGCCGTGCCACCTGGGCCAGCGCCTGCACCGTCTGGTGCTGGAACAGGTCCTTGGGCGTGAACTGAATACCGGCCTGGCGTGCGCGGCTGACCACTTGCAGCGAAATGATCGAATCGCCGCCCAGCTCGAAAAAGTTATCGGTCAGGCCAACCCGATCAAGCTTCAGAACGTCCTGCCAGATACCGGCGATCTGCTGCTCCAGCGCGCTCTGCGGCGCCACATAGTGCTGCTGCAGGTTACCTTCCGGTGCCGGCAGCGCCTTGCGGTCCAGCTTGCCGTTGGGCGTCAGCGGCAACTGGTCGAGGAACATCAGGTGCGCTGGCACCATGTAGTCCGGCAGGCTGTCCTTGAGCGCGCCGCGCAAGGTCTCGCGCAGTGCGGAAGAAGACTCGGCATCTTCAAACGTCCCGGTAGGCACGACATACGCCACCAACTGGTGACCGTTCGGTCCCTCATGCGCCAGTACCACGGCATCGCGTACGACGCTCTGCTCCTGCAAACGCGCTTCGACTTCACCCAGCTCGATACGGAAACCGCGGATCTTCACCTGATGGTCGACGCGACCGGCGTATTCGATCACACCGTCATCGAAGTAACGCGCCAGGTCACCGCTGCGGTACAGACGCCCGCCGCCCTGTTCGTCGAACGGGTCGGGAATGAAGCGCTCGGCCGTCAGGGCCGGGCGGGCGTGGTAGCCACGGGCAAGCAGGTCGCCACCGATCACCAGCTCTCCAATCGCCGCCTGGGTCACGATGTCACCCACCGTGTCCAGCACGTAAATTGAGCGCCCGTCCAGCACATGGCCGATGGGCACCAGAGTCGGCAGCGACTCGCTGCCATCCAGGTACGCCTGGCAATCGTGGGCGGTGACCGTGACCGTCGCCTCGGTCGGACCGTAGGTATTGAGCAGGCGAACAGACTCAAGACCGGCTTTTTTCCACGCAGCAATGCCTTCTGGCGGCATGGCTTCACCGCCGGAATGAACCTGACGAAGCCGGCCATAATCACGGCCCTTCTTGCTCTGGAAGTCCTTGGCCAGCATGAACCAGTAGGCAGTGGTCAAGTCGACCACGCTGATGTCCTTGTCGATCAGCACCTGATAGAACGTGTCGCTGTCCCAGACCTCCTTGCCACGAATCACCACAGAAGCACCGCAAATCAGCGCCGGGTACAACTGCTCGACGAACCCGTCGAAGTTGAAGGTCGCAAACTGCAGAATGCGGTCCTGCGGTGTCAGGTTGAAGAAGTCGATCGACACCCAGGCATGCCGCGTCAAGGAGCCATGCTGAATGCCGACACCTTTGGGCCGCCCCGTAGAACCAGAGGTGTACATCACATAGGCAAGGTTCTGCTGCGCGGTGCGGTTGTGCGGATTGGCCTCGCTGTACTCGGCCAGCCAGTGCCCGGAGGCCTCCATTTCCAGGCTTTCGATACCGTCAGGCACAGGCAACCGGTCCCTGAACTGCGCTTGCGTCAGCAATAGACGGGCACCACTGTTCTCCAGCATGTAAGCCAGGCGATCACGGGGATATTCAGGGTCCAGCGGCACATAGGCGCCACCGGCCTTGAGAATGCCCAACAGGCCCACGACCATCTCCAGGCCACGCTCAACGGCAACACCGACCGGCACATCCGGGCCTACGCCCAGCTCGATCAAGCGGTGCGCCAGACGATTGGCCCGGCGATTGAGCTCGCGGTAGCTCAGTTGCTGATCACCGAACAACAACGCGGTGTCATCCGGCGTGCGTTCGACCTGCTCCTCGATCAACTGGTGGATACAGCGCTCGCTCGGGTAAACGGACTGCTTGCGGCTCCACTGATCGACCAACTGGCGTTGCGTGTCGTGGCGGTGGATCGAAAGTTCACCGATGGGCGTCTCGGCATTGACGATCAGTGCCTGAAGCAATGTGCCGAAGTGGGCGGCCACTTGCGCGACCGCTTGCGCGTCGAAGTGCTGGCGATCATAGCTGTAGTGAACAGCCAGCGCGTCTTCCAGGCTGACGGTCAGGGTCAATGGGTAGTTGGTCTGCTCCAGGCTGGCCGTCGAACTGAACGACAATCCCGCCGGTGAGCCTTGTTGCAGGGCCTGTGCCACCGGATAGTTTTCGAACACCAGAATGTTGTCGAACAGCCCGTCAGTGCCCCAACCGGCCCAGCGCTGAACATCGTACAGCGGCGTGTGCTCGTACTCGCGCAACTGCAGGTTCTGCGCCTGGACCTGAGCGATCCAGTCACGTACCGGTTGCTCGGCTCGCGGACTGGCGATGACCGGCAGGGTGTTGATGAACAAACCGATCTGATCTTCGACGCCGGCCAGTTCAGCCGGACGCCCGGCGACAGTTGCACCGAAGCACACGCCCGCATGCCCGGTATAGCGTTGCAGCAACAGCAACCAGGCCGATTGCACCAGCGTATTGACCGTCACCTTGTGCTGCTGGGCAAAGGCTTTCAGCTTCTGGGTCGATGCAGCGCCAAAATCCTGATAATGGTCGCCATACCCCGACTCGCCAACCGTCAGGCTGCGGGTGGCCGCAACCAGTTGCACTGGCCCCTCCAGCTCAGCCAGCCGCGCTTTCCAGAATGTCTCGCTGGCTGTCGCGTCCTGACGCTGCAACCAGGCAATGTAATCGCGATAGCGCCCTGCAGGCAGCGCCACGGGTTGACCGGTGTAGCGTTGCAGCACCTCGCCCAGCAGTCGCGAGTTGCTCCACCCATCCATCAGGATATGGTGGTTGGTGTAGATCAGGTGATGTCGACGCTCGCCGGTACGCACCACCACCAGACGCAACAGCGGCGCATGGGTCAGTTCGAAGCCCTGCTGGCGCTCCTCGGTGGCCAACCTGTCCAGCTTCGTCTCTAAATCGACTTGAGCACTCAGGTCATGGCTGGCAAACGGCAGTTGCACCTGTTTGTAGACCACCTGGACCGGATGCTCAAGATCGCCCTGCAAGACCATCGCGCTGCGCAGGCTGTCATGAGCATCGACGGTGTGTTGCCAGGCCTGACGGAATTTCTCGACCTCCAGCCCTTCAACGTCGACGCGCATCTGGTTGATGTAATCGCCCGCCTCCTGCTCGTACAAGCTATGGAACAGCATGCCCTGCTGCATCGGCGACAACGGGTAAAGGTCGGCAATCTGTTCGGCAGCCATCGGCAAGCTGTCGAGCTGCGCCTGAGTCAACGCGGCCAGCGGGAAGTCCGACGGCGTCACGCCGCGATGACGCGGGTCGCAGCAATGGGCGATCAGTGCCTTGAGTTCTTCGCCGTAAGCGTGTGCCAGTTGCTCGATGGTCTGTGCATCGAACACCTCGCGGCTGTAGGTCCAGTCCAGGCTCAGCTCACCGTCATAGACCTGACCGTTGAGGCTCAGCAGGCTGTCCAGTGGCGCATCAGGGCTTTGCTCCAGCCCGCCATGCTCCTTGGCCGGGATGAACAGGCTGGTATCGCTGTCGAAACCGCCGTCGAACTGACCCAGATAGTTGAAGACGATTTCACCTTGAGCCAACTGGCTCAGGCTGTGGCGGGCCTCTGCATTGCCCAGATAACGCAGCAAACCGTAGCCGATGCCCTTGTTGGGGATCGCGCGCAGCTGTTCCTTGATCTGCTTGATCGACGCACCCAGCTCAGGCTGCGGGCTCAGTTTCACCGGGTACATGCTGGTGAACCAGCCCACGGTGCGGGTCAGGTCGAGGTCGTCGAACAGGTCCTCGCGGCCATGGCCTTCCAAGCGAATTAGCGCCTGCGCCTGGCCGCTCCAGCGGCAGATCACCCGCGCCAGTGCAGTCAGCAGCAAATCGTTGATCTGCGTGCGATAGGCCGCTGGCGCTTGCTGCAACAGCTTCGAGGTCAACTCGCGGTCCAGACGGGTATTGGCGTAGGCGGCATGCTTGCGCTGGCGACCGCCCTGCGGATGGTCACAAGGCAAGGCATCGCTGCTTCCGTTTAGCTGTTCATGCCAGTAGCCCAGTTCGGCCTCGCAGGCCGGGCTGACGGCATAGTCCTGCAAATGAGTCGCCCAAGCCTTGAACGAGCTGGTCTTGGCCGGTAACCGCACCGCATTGCCTGCCTGCAACTGGCTGTAGATCATCTGCAAATCTTCCAGCAGCACCCGCCACGACACGCCATCGACCACCAGGTGATGGACAACCAGCAGCAGACGCTGGCTACCATCTGCCAGTTCGGCCAGCACCGCACGCAGCAGCGGACCTTGTTCCAGATTCAGGCTGCGTTGCGCCTCATTGCCCAGCGCTTCCAGTGCCTGCACATCGGCAACCTGACGGGTCCACAACAGTGAGTCTGACGCGGAGCCCTGATAGTCCGCCTGCCAGGCGCCTTGCTGCTGTTCGAAGCGCAGGCGCAAGGCATCGTGGTGTTGCACCAACACTTGCAAGGCACCGCACAGATGAGTGGCGTCCAGCGCCTGAACCGGCGCCAGAAGCACCGACTGGTTCCAGTGCTGGCGCTGCGTGATGGGTTCGGCGAAGAACCATTGCTGGATCGGGGTCAGCGGCGAACGGCCGGTCACCGGGCCCTGGTCGATGACCAGCCCTTCGGCACGCCGCGCCACCTGAGCCAGAGCCTGCACCGTCTGGTGCTGGAACAGGTCCTTGGGCGTGAACTGAATACCGGCCTGGCGTGCGCGGCTGACCACTTGCAGGGAAATGATCGAATCGCCGCCCAGCTCGAAGAAGTTGTCGGTCAGGCCGACCTGGGCAAGCTTCAGAACATCCTGCCAGATACCGGCGATCTGCTGCTCCAGCGCGCTCTGCGGCGCCACATAGTGCTGCTGCAGGTTGCCTTCCGGTGCCGGCAACGCCTTACGGTCCAGCTTGCCGTTGGGCGTCAGCGGCAACTGGTCGATGAACACCAGATGCGCTGGCACCATGTAATCGGGCAGGCTGCCCTTGAGCGCGCCACGCAAGGTCTCGCGCAGCGCGGCAGAAGACTCGGCGCCTTCAACAGTCCGGGCGGGCACGACATACGCCACCAGTTGGTGACCGTTCGGCCCCTCGTGCGCCAGTACCACGGCATCGCGTACGACGCTCTGCTCCTGCAAGCGCGCTTCGATTTCACCCAGCTCGATACGGAAACCGCGAATTTTCACCTGATGGTCGACGCGACCGGCGTATTCGATCACACCGTCATCGAAGTAACGCGCCAAGTCACCGCTGCGGTACAGACGCCCGCCGCCTTGCTCATCGAACGGGTCGGGAATGAAGCGTTCGGCCGTCAGGGCCGGGCGGGCGTGGTAGCCACGGGCAAGGCCCTGACCACCAATAAGCAATTCGCCATAACTACCCGGAGCAACCACCTCCAGCGCATTCCCCAGCACGTAGACCCGCCGCTCGCCTACCGGTCTGCCGATAGGGGCATGGCCCGATGTACCTGCATAGGCCTGATCGACCGGCCAGATCAGCGGCGATACGACCGCCTCGGTCGGACCATAGGCGTTGAACCATTGCCGAGCCTGAAGACCTCCTGTTCCATCAGCCAGACGCAGGTCCCACGCCTCCCCCCCCAGAATGCAAGCCCGCACGCTGAGTGCATCGTCCTGGGTGATGCTTTCACGCAATTGGCTGGCATAGCCAGGCGGCAAGTCGAGAACGGAAACACCCTGTCGCCGGATCTGCGCAGCCAGTTGCTCCAGTGAGCCGCGGGCAAAATCACCCAGCACGACACGCGCGCCTTGAACCAGCGGCATGAAAATCTGTTCGGCCGCCGCATCGAAACTGACGGATGCAAATTGCAGCACGCAGTCGCGCTGGCTGATCGAGTACGTCTCGGCCGCTGCCAGACAATGCATGGCCAACGCGCCATGCGCCACAGTCACCCCTTTGGGCAAGCCCGTCGAACCCGAGGTATAGATCACATAAGCCAGGTTTTGCGGATGAACATGGCTGTCCGGGTTTGCCTCG
The DNA here is from genome assembly GCF_054589175.1 of Pseudomonas sp. 3A(2025). Classification (NCBI taxonomy): domain Bacteria; kingdom Pseudomonadati; phylum Pseudomonadota; class Gammaproteobacteria; order Pseudomonadales; family Pseudomonadaceae; genus Pseudomonas; species Pseudomonas sp. 3A(2025). Next base: position 12,605 of record NZ_BAAILM010000101.1, read on the forward strand.
CTGTAATCCTCCAGCCAGTGTGCAGACGGCTCGACGATCAGCGTCTGCAACGGTTCAGCCACCGGCAAGCGCTCAAGCAGGTGCGCTTGCGTCAACAGCAAGCCTGCACCGCTGTCTTGCAGCATGTAAGCAAGACGTTCTTGCGGGTATTCAATGTCCAGAGGCACATAGGCACCACCGGCCTTGAAGACGGCCAACACGCTCACCACCATGTCCGGGCCACGCTCAAGCGCAATGCCGACCCGAGTGTCCGGGCCCACGCCCAGCGCTCGCAGCCTGTGCGCCAGACGGTTGGCACGCAGGTTCAAGGCCTGATAACTCAGTGCCTGATCATCACAAACCAGGGCGATGGCGTCTGGCGCCTGGCGCGCCTGGGCTTCGATAAGGTGATGGACGCATTGATCGTTCGGATAACGCTGTTGTGCATGAGCCCAGTCATCGGTGATCTGCCGGTATTGCTCACGGTCCAGCAACGGCAGCTCGAAGATGCTGTGCCGAGGGGTGCGGACAAGCGCCTCTAACAGGTTAACCCAATGCCCTGCCAGGCGACTGATGCGTGCAGGGGTAAACAGATCGCAGGCGTAGTTGAACGAGGCCATCAACCCATCGGTACGCTCCATCGTATCCAGCACTAGGTCAAACTGCGCATTGCTTTCGGACAGGTCGACTTCTTCCGCGTGAAGCCCCTGCAGGCTGTCGCTGGAAACCTGATCGCCGACATCGCGCAAATGGTTGTACATCACCTGAAACAGCGGGTTGTACCCCAGCGTACGCTCAGGCTTTAGCGCCTCGACCAGCGCATCGAACGGCACATCCTTGTTGGCCTGCGCCTCTAGCGTGGTCTCCTTGACCGACGCCAGCAGCGCATCGAACGTCTGCACCGGATCGACCGCCACCCGGGCAACGAGGGTGTTGACGAAAAAGCCGATCAGCCCCTCCAGTTCATGGCGATTGCGGTTGGTCACCGGAATGCCGATATTGATCTTCTCGCTGCCGCTGTAACGCGACAGCAGGATCGCAAAGGACGACAGAAACACATGGAATAACGTGGCATTGGCGCCCACGGCAAGCGCACGCAATTTATCCGTCAGCCCGGCTGGCAGATGGATATCGATGCGCCCGCCCCGGTAGCTTTGCTCCTGGGGGCGCGGGTGATCGGCCGGCAGTTGCAGTACCGAGAAATCATCTTCGAGCTGCGCTTTCCAGAAGGTCAACTGCGTCTGCAATTGCCCGTCGGCCAGACGCTGGCGTTGCCAGGCGGCGTAATCGGCGTATTGCACCGGCAAGGCTGGCCGGCTCAGCGGTTGACCGCTGGTCTGGGCGTTATAACTGGCGGCCAGCTCACGGACCATGACGCTCATCGACCAGCCATCGGAGACGACGTGATGCATCAGCAAGGTCAGCAGATGCTCGTCGTCTGCGGTCTTGAATACCGTGACGCGAATCAGTGGCCCGCTGGCCAGATCGAAAACGCTGGCGACTTGTTCTTCGATTCGACGAGTGACCGCGTCAGCGCCCTGCCCGCTCAGGTCTTCAGAGTGGATGACAACCGGCGCCGCCGGCAGAATCCGCTGCAATGGCTGACCGTCCTGTTCTTCAAAAATCGTGCGCAGCGACTCATGCCTGGCCACCAGCGCATCGAAAGCCGCCTGCAAGGCCCGCCAATCCAGTGCGCCTTGCAGCCTGACCGCCAGCGGCGTGTTGTAAGCCGTGCTTTGCGGATTGAGCTTCCAGAACAGCCACTGCCGGTACTGAGCATGGGAAACCGCCAGCGGCGTGCTGCGATCAAGCAGCTCGATACCGGCGTCATCGGAGCGTCCAAGCCCCTGAACCGATGCCGCGAAAGATTGCAGGTCATGGGTATCAAACAGCGCACGCAACGGGATATCGACGTCCAGTTGCTTCCTGGCCCGCGACACTACCTGAGTGGCCAGCAATGAATGCCCGCCCAGTGCAAAGAAGTTATCCGTCAGCCCCACCCGCTCGACCTGCAGCACCTGCGCCCAGATCTCGGCCAGTTGAATCTGCAACGCCGTGACCGGCGCCACATAGCTGGCCACATTCGCCATCGGCTCAGGTAACGCTTTTACATCCACCTTGCCGTTGGCCGTGACCGGCAATTGCTCCAGCGCCAGCATATGGGTCGGCTGCATGTGTTCGGGCAGGGTCTGTTTCAGCTCAGCACGAATCGCGTCGATAAACGCCTGTTGCGCGGCGTCACCCGAAACAGGCGTTGCCGGCACCAGCCAGGCCGCCAGTTGCGCGCTGGCGTCCTCGCCAATGACCCGCACCACGGCATTGCTGATCGCCGGCAATTGGCGCAGGCGGCTTTCGATTTCTGCCAGCTCCACACGATAGCCGCGAATCTTCACCTGGCCGTCCATGCGCCCGGCAAACACCAGTTCACCCTGGGCATTGCAGCGCACCCAGTCGCCGGTGCGGTACATGCGCGAACCATTGGAGCCGGCAGGATCCGGCACGAAACGTTCGGCAGTCAGTGCCGCCTGACCCAGATAACCCCGCGCCAGGCCAGCGCCGGCAATGAACAGCTCGCCACGCGCAGAACCTGGCACCGCGAGCAGGCAATCGCTCAATACCTGGGCGCGGATATTGTCCAGCGGTCGGCCCAGCACCGGCTGGCCAGCCATGTCATGGGTCAGGACACCGACGGTGGTTTCCGTCGGGCCGTAGTGGTTGATCACACGCAGTTCGGGCGCCAGTTGCGCGATGTGCGCCAGCAGGCCGGCCGAGCAGCTTTCGCCACCGACGATCAGGCAGCGGCGTGGCAAGGCCGTCGCGCCGGCCGCGAGCATGGCCTGCAAGTGTGACGGGACGATTTTCAAGGCGTCGATGGCATGCTGGTGCATGTAGGCGGCGAAGGCATCGGCGTCGAGCACGGCGGGCTTGTCGAGCATGTGCAGGGTCTTGCCGGCGCACAGCGCGCCGTAGAACACGGTATGCCCCAGGTCGGCCGCCGGGGTGGTGACCATCGCCAGGTTCTGGATGTCATCCAGCGGCAAGCGGCGCGACACGCCTTGCACATAGTTCACCAGCGCCGCATGACTGATCGCCACGCCCTTTGGCGTGCCGGTGGTGCCGGAGGTGTAAATCACATAGGCCAGGTTATCCGCGGCAACCGCGACTGCAGGCGCGTCGCTGCGACGCTGTGCCTGATCCAGATTGATCCGCTGTACCGCTTCAGGCAACGCACCGTTCCAGTCAGCTCTGGCCAACAGCAGGCGCACGTCGCTGTCGGCCAGCATGAAGTCCAGACGCTCACGTGGCTGATCAGGCTCCAGCGGCAGATACGCAGCGCCGGCCTTCAGTACCGCCAGAATGCCCACCAGCATGTCAGTGGAGCGATCAGCGATCACGCCAACCCGTTGATCAGGCTGTACGCCACTTTCGAGCAGCACATGAGCGAATGCATTGGCCCGCTCGGTCAGCGTCAGGTAATCGATCTGCTGCTCGCCGCTGACCGCCGCTACGCGATGTGGATCGGCCTTGGCGGCCTGCTCGATCAGTTGATGAATGCACAGGCCTGCGCCGTCGACGCTGGCTTGCTCAGTGGCTGTCGACCGCTCAGGCAACGACAGCGGCAACTCACCGACTGCATGGGCCGATCTGGCGGCCAGGCCTTCGAGCAATTGCAGCCAGTGTTGCTGCAAGGTGGCGACAGTCGAGGCCTCGAACACGTCCAGCGCGTAAGTGAAGACCGCCTGCAGCCGGCCGGCGCTTTCGTAGGTGTCCAGCGACAGATCGAAGCGCGCGCTGTGTTTGTCCAGTGCGACTTTTTCCAGCGCCAGCCCGGAGCGGGTGGTGATCTGCCCGGCATCGACCACGGTCGGCTGGTGATTGAACAGCACCTGGAACAACGGATTGCGGCCCAGGCTGCGCTGCGGCTCGAACACCTCGACCAGACGCTCGAACGGCAACTCCTGATGCCCTTGCGCACCCAGCGCCGTCTCCTTGACCCGTTGCAGCAACTCGCGCACATCGATCAGCGGATCGATCTCGGTATGCAGCACCTGGGTGTTGATAAAGCAGCCAATCAGCCCTTCAACCTCAGCGCGATTACGGTTGGCCACCGGCACGCCGACACGAATCGCCTGCTGGCCGCTGTAGCGATGCAGCAGCACCTTGAACGCCGCCAGCAGCACCATGAACAGCGTGACGCCCTGCTCGCGGGCCAGACCGCGCAGGCGCTCGGCAAGCGCCGGATCGACCTGAAACTCATGACGCGCACCGCGATAGCTCGGCGTCAGCGGGCGAGCGTGATCGAGGGGCAACTCCAGCGGCGCATGCTCGTCGCCCAGCTTGGTGCGCCAGTAGTCCAGTTGACGCTCCTGCTCACCGGCTTCCAGCCAGCTGCGCTGCCACAGGGCATAGTCGCGGTACTGAATCGGCAGCGGCTGCAACGCCGCTTCACTGCCGCTGCTGGCGGCGTCGTAGAGGCGGATGAACTCGTCGATCAGGACGTTATAGGACCAGCCGTCGGCAACGATGTGATGCAGGGTCAGCAGCAGCACATGCTCCTGCCCGGCCAGCTTCAGCAACTGCACGCGCAGCAGCGGCCCCTGGGCCAGATCGAAAGGCGCCAATGCTTCGGCGTCGGCCAATGCGCGAACCTGCTCCTCACGCTTGTCGGCATCCAGCCCGGTCAGGTCATGGCTGACGATGGTCACCGCAAACGGTTCGACAATCCGCTGGCTGACTTGGCCATCCTGCTCACTGAACACGCAGCGCAACGTCTCGTGACGCGCGACCAGGCCATCGAAGGCGCTGTGCAAGGCAGCCTGATCCAGTTCGCCATTCAGGCGCACGGCCATGGGCAGGTTGTAGGCGGCGCCCTGCGGATCGAGTTGCCACAAAAACCACATCCGCCGCTGGGCATAGGACAGTCCATCGCGCTCTTCGCTGGCCACCTCGCTCGGGATTGGAAAAAGAGCAAAATCCACCCCCTGCTGCTGCAAGCCGACGAGGAAAAGACGGCGTTTTTCCTGAGGCAGTTCGATAAAGCGGCGGGCGAGTTTCAGAGCGTCTTGGGCATTCATGCAATGCGTCCTTGTCGAATAGGAAGCGGGGCCAGTTGGCCCGGTCGATCCCACTAGAACGAAACAGCAAGAGGTTGATTTAGCCCGCCAGCGCAAATGCAAACCGGCCCATCAAGGGCCGGTCGCAAGGGTTTTGCCAAACGTATGAAGGTCAGCCGCGAAGCGCTTCGGAATACCCCTGCGCCATCGCCACGACCACCTTGCGGCTGCCGGTAAACGGCGAGCGCGCATGCGCCGCCAGCATGTTGTCGAGCATCAGCACATCGTTTTTGAGCCAGGGAAAACTGATGGTGCATTCGTCCAGCACGCCCCGAATCTCGTCCAGCAGGCTGTCTTCGATCGGGCTGCCGTCGCCGTAGTAGACGTTACGCGGCAGGTCTTCCTCATCGACGATGTCCAGCAGGCTCTCGCGCACTTCCGGTTGCAGGTTGGAGATGTGGAACAGGTGCGCCTGGTTGAACCAGACCCACTCTTTGGTCACCGGATGCTGAGCTACGGACTGGCAGATCTGCCGGGTGCGCAGTTCGCCGTCGTCTTTCCACTCGCACTGGATATTGTGTGCGCGGCAGTAGGCCTCGACGACCGCCGGATCCTCGGTGTTGAACACCTGGTCCCAGTCCACGTCCAGGCCGTTACCGTAATTGCGCACGTACATCAGGCGTTTTTCGATAAAGCGCTCGCGAATCGCGACCGGGATGCGCCGGTAGACTTCACGGCTGTCGGCAATCGGCGTCTCGCCACCGGTTTCAGCCGGGATCACACTGTAGAACCAGATCTTCATCGGCCACTCCAGGGTATAGGCCTGCTCGTTGTGCAGTGGAATGCTCTGGTGCGCCGGGTATTCGGTGGAGGTATAGACCCCCTTGGCAACATTGCTGCGCGGCGTCGAACCGAACTCGTAGTTCAACAGCGGATGGCCGAACGAAGAGGCGAACTCGCGGAACGCTTCATTGCCCGCCACCTCGAAACCGCGAAACAGGATGCCGCCACTTTCGATCAGGTGCCGGTCCACCAGCGGTTTCAACTCGGCAAACGCCTCTTGCAGGCTGATGCCCGGCTCAGGTGCCTGGATCAGCAGCGGCAGATTGCCCTTGTGCGCTTGCAGCGGCTTGATATCGAAACTCAGCACTTCACTCATGCAATAAACCTCGGGTGCTTGCGAATGCCGGCGGCCGGATCGTCCACGGGCCTGGCACTCGAACAATGATGGGTAGGCGGATCACCAACACACAGGCACAACAATTTCTGTTTCAGGCTGAACGAGTGCGCAGCCCGGAAAATTAGCCGCCCGTCGACAGATCGACGCATGGTTAAACCCTGTGGGCAACGGTTCGTCATTCAGGTATCCATCCTTGTAAAAGGCGGCTCTCCCCATGCTCTCCACCCTTTCCAAAAACCTGCGCAGCGCCGTACAGAAAGTCATCCCGGCGAAAAAGCCCAGTTACCGCATTTTCGACATTGCACTCAGAGAACGCATCGACATCAGCCCGTCCCTGACCCGCTTCGTCTTCACCGGTCCCGAGGTCGCGCACATGCAAACCCTCGCCCCGGACCAGCGCGTCAAGCTGCTGTTCCCCACCCCCGATGGCCAGCCTCCGCAATTGCTGCTGGAGGACAACTGGCACCAGACCCTGCGCAATCTGGAGGCGGCCAACAAGCCGCCGATGCGCACCTACACCATCCGCGCCTTGCGCACCGAACAGGCCGAGGTCGATGTCGAGTTCGTGCTGCATGGCGAAACCGGGCCGGCCTCGCGCTGGGCCACCCATGCCAAGGCAGGCGACCGGTTGCAGATGGTTGCGCCCTACCGTGATTACCCAGGCGATCCGGGCGGTTATGAATGGCAGCCGCCGGCAGGCATTCGCCATGTGTTACTGATTGGCGACGAGACGGCGTTGCCGGCGATTGCCGGGATTATCGAGGAACTGGCCGACAGGCCGCAGCCGCCGCAGGTGCAGGCGTTTATCGAGGTGCCGTATGCCGGTGACCGATTGGCTATTCGTCAGCCGGCCAATGCCCAGGTCAACTGGCTGGTGCGTGATGAACAGCAGCTTGAGCATGGCGAAGGCATGCGCAAGGCGGCGTTGGAGCTGGCGACCTTGCCGGAGTCAGCGGCACGGGCCAAGGCACCGCAGAAGATCCAGGAAGTGGATATCGACACACAGATTCTGTGGGATCTGGCCAGGCCGTCGGACAGCGAGTTTTACGCGTGGGTGGCGGGGGAATCGGCAGCGGTCATGGCGATTCGTCGGCATTTTGTTGGCGAGATGGGGCTGGATCGGCGGGCGTTGACGTTTATGGGCTATTGGCGGTTGGGGCGGGTTCTGGATTAAGGCCTTTCGCGGTTAAAACCGCTCCTACGAGTGCGCGCGACCGTAGGAGCGGCTTTAGCCGCGAACAGCCATCACGCACACGCAAGCCGTGAAGACCTGCGCACATCCACCTCAAGACAATTCCTGAGAATGCGCAGCACCTTGGCTTCCTGCTCGTGAATGAAGAAATGCTTGCCCGGCAGCATTTCCAGCGAGAAGTTGGCGGCGCTTTCGACCTGCCAGGCGATCAATTGCTCCTGGGTGGCCTTGTCTTCCTTGCCGCCCAATACATGCACCGGGCAGTTCAAGCGCGGCCTGCTGCGGTACGCGTAGAGGCCGCACAGGCGAAAGTCGGCGCGCAGGACCGGCAGGGTCAGGTCCATCAGTTCCTGGTTATCCAGCACCTCTTGCGGGGTGCCGTTCAGGTCGCGCAGCTCGGTCTTGAGTTCGTCGTCGGTCTTCGGGTCGGCGAAGCCTTTGGCGTAGTCGTCGCGCTGCGAGGGTGCGGCGGTGCCGGAGGCGAACAGCGACACCGGTGGCGGGGCGCCGAACTCGCGCAGGGCGTGGGCCATTTCAAAGGCCAGCAGCGCGCCCAGGCTATGCCCGAACAGGGCGTAGGGACCGTTGATGCGCGGGATGATTTCCTTGACCAGTTGCCGGGCCAGGGCCTGCATGTCGGTCTGCAACGGCTCGCCGAGGCGTGCGCCGCGGCCGGGCAGCTCGACTGGCTGCACGCTCAGCCACTCGGGCAGCTTGCGCCGCCAGCGGCTATAGACCATGGCGCTGGCGCCAGAATACGGCAGGCAGAAGAGTTGCACGTGTGTCATGGCGCAGACCTCAATGAACGGCTTGGCCTTCCTGTTTCAGGCGCGCCTGTTCTTCCATGTGCTTGCGCAGGCTCAAGGGGCGCATGTCGGTCCAGACTTCTTCGATGTAGGCCAGGCACTCTTTCTTGAAGCCGCTCTTGCCAACGGTGCGCCAGCCTTTCGGAACTTCCTTGTAGTCGGGCCAGATGGAGTATTGCTCTTCATGGTTGACGACGACCTGGAACAGGATGTCTTCGCGGTCGAATACTGAGGTCATGGTGTTGCTCCGTAGTAAGTCTGAAGGTCGCGAGCGGCGCCGGGCCGGCTCTAAGAGTTAAACGAGTGATACGGAAAAAAATTAAGCGGACGCCACTGCCGCGTGCACGGCCTTGGCAAAAATCCGCGCCACTTCATCGACCTGCTCGGCGGTGATGATCAGCGGCGGCAGGAAGCGCACCACGCTGCTGTGGCGGCCGCCCAGTTCCAGAATCAACCCGCGCTTGAGGCACTCGCGCTGAATGCGCCCGGCCAGCGCGCCGTCGGTCGGTGGGTGGCCCTGGGCGTCGGGCTGGCCGTGCGGGTCGACCACTTCGACGCCGAGCATCAAGCCCAGGCCGCGCACGTCGCCCAGTTGCGGCACCTGCTTTTGCAGCGCAAGCAAATGGTTGCGCAGGCGCTGCCCCACTTCGGCAGCGTGGCTGACGAGGTTGTGTTCTTCGATGTAACGAATCACCGCCGAACCTGCGGCCATGGCCATCTGATTGCCGCGGAAGGTGCCGGCGTGCGCGCCTGGCTGCCAGCTGTCGAGCCAGTCCTGGTAGACCATGACGGCCAGCGGCAGGCTGCCGCCGATGGCCTTGGACATCACCACCACGTCCGGGACGATGCCGGCGTGCTCGAAGGCGAACAGCTTGCCGGTGCGGCCGAAACCGGTCTGGATCTCGTCGATGATCAGCGGAATGTGGTGCCGCGCGGTGATCTCGCGCAAGCCGCGCAGCCAGGTGTTGGCCGCCGGAATCACCCCGGCTTCGCCCTGCACCGCTTCGACGATGATCGCCGCCGGCGGCTGCACGCCGCTTTCCGGGTCGCTGAGCAGATTTTCCAGGTAATGCAGGTTGGTCTTCACGCCCGCCTCGCCACCCTGACCGAACGGGCAGCGATAGTCGTAGGGGAATGGCATGAATTGCACACCGGTGCTGAGCAGCGCACCCAGCGGGGTCTTGGCCTTGAGGTTGCCCATCAGGCTCAGCGCGCCCTGGCTCATGCCGTGGTAGCCGCCATGAAAGGCGATGACCGTGCTGCGGCCGGTGGCGATGCGCACCAGTTTCAGCGCCGCCTCTACCGCATCGGTGCCGGTCGGGCCGGTGAACTGAATCCTGGCCTTGGTCGCGAATTCCGGCGGCAGTACGGCAAACAGGTCCTGGACGAAGCGGTCCTTGACCGGCGTGCTCAGGTCCAGGGTGTGCAGCGGCAGTTCATCGTCGAGCACCTGGCGAATCGCATCGGTGACCACCGGGTGGTTATGCCCCAGCGCCACGGTGCCGGCGCCGGCCAGGCAGTCGATGAACACCCGGCCTTCGACGTCCTCGACATAGATGCCACGGGCACGCTTGAGCGCCAGCGGAATCCGGCGCGGGTAACTGCGCGCGTTGGACTCCTGCTGTTTTTGCCGGGCCAGGATCGGGTTGTCCTCGAACCGGTAATCCTTGTCTTCGTCGTGGGCCTTGATCGGGCTTTCGGCAAACGCTGTGCTCATGGTTGCGCTCCTGAATAAGATGAAAAGCCGTAGGTGAAAATGTTGAAGACCATCGTCACAGCGCCTCCAGACGAGCCATCAGGTCGTCGATGGCGCTGACTTTCTGCTCGGTCAGCGCGGCACCGTCGAGGGTTTCGATGTGCTGCGCCAGTTCCTGCACGGTGCTGCACTCGAACATCGCCCGCAGCGGGACGCTGCGTTGCAGGGCCTGCTGGACCCGCGAGGCGATCTGGGTGGCCAGCAGCGAGTGGCCGCCCAGGTCGAAGAAGTTGTCGGTGACGCCGACCCGCTCGACGCCGAGCACTTCGCTCCAGATCCGCGCCAGGGTGATTTCAAGCTCGGAGCCCGGCGCCTGATAGTGTTCGCTGGCGCTGAACTCCAGGGCTGGCAGGGCCTTGCGGTCGAGCTTGCCGTTAGGGTTGAGCGGCAGTTTGTCGAGCACCTGCCAGTGACGCGGCACCATGTACTCGGGCAGGCTCTGCGCCAGATGCGTTTTCAGTGCGTCGACGTCCGGCGTGGTGTTTTTGCCGACCACATAGCCGACCAGGTACTGGCCGGTGGCGGTGTGTTGCGCGGCCACGGCGGCGTCGTGTACATCCGGCCACTGGCGCAGCCGCGCTTCGATTTCACCCAGCTCGATGCGGTAGCCACGAATCTTCACCTGATGGTCGACGCGGCCGACGTACTCCAGCACGCCATCGTCGCGACGGCGGGCCAGGTCGCCGCTGCGGTACAGGCGTTCGCCCGGTGCGCCGAACGGGTCAGGCAGGTAGCTGGTAGCGGTGCGCAGCGGGTCGTTGAGGTAGCCGCGGCCCACCCCGGTGCCGGCAATGAACAGCTCGCCATGCGCCAGGGTCGCCACCGGTTGCAGTTCATCGTCGAGCAGGTACAGGCGGTTGTTGTCGGTTGGGGTACCGATCGGCAGGTAGCTGCCGGAGGTGGACGCCTCGTCAACGGGGAACAGCGCCACGTCGTCGGAACACTCGGCAGGCCCGTAGGCGTTGACCAGCGTGACCCTCGGGTAACGTTGCAACCACTGTTGCGCCAGTGCCGGTGGCATGGCTTCGCCGGTCGGCAGCAGCCAGCGCAGGTGATCGAGCGTGGCCGGCGGCTCGGCGAGCAGGCTCTGGATCAGCGACGGTACGCTTTCGAGCACGCTGATGCCGGTGTCCTGTACATGGTGCAGCAAGGCGGCCGGGTCATGGGCGATCAGGTCCGGGACGATCTCGACCCGCGCGCCGCACAGCGCGGCGGCGAGGAACTGCCACACCGAGATGTCGAAGCTTTGCGAGGCGGTCTGGGCGATTACCGAGTGTTCGTCGAGGTTGAAGTACGGCACCTTGCTCAGCTGGTTATTGAGCATGCCCGCCTGATGAACCGCCACGCCCTTGGGCACGCCGGTGGAGCCGGAGGTGTAGATCACGTACGCCAGGTGCTGGCCGCTGACGGCGATGTTGAGTGCCGATTCATTGCCTGCGCCGTCCTGAATCGTGTCCCAGACCAGCAACTGTGGGCGGCCAGCGGCGCAGCCCAGTTCTTCAAGCAGCTCTTCGGCTTGCTGGCGGCAGGCGGCGCTGCACACCAGCACCTGCGCGGCACTGGTGTCGACGATTTGCGCCAGGCGCTGTTGCGGGTGCGCAGGGTCCAGCGGCAAATAGCCGGCGCCGGCCTTGAGGGTGCCGACCATCATGCCCAGCAGCGGCAAGCTGCGTTCAGCGAGAAGCGCCACGGGCTGGTCGGGCTGCACCCCGGCCGCCAGCAACGCATGACCCAGACGATTGGCGCGGCGATCCAGCTCCGTGTAGCTCCACTCCTCACCCATACAGGCAGCCGCGATGCGCTCGGGGTGCGCAGCCACGCGGGCTTCGAACAGTGGCACATAACCCTGTTGCAGCGGGTAGTCGCGGTCGCTGCGGTTGCAGTCCTCGATCAGGAAGCGACGCTCGTCATCGTCCACCAGTGCCAGTGCCGCGAAGTCCCGTTCAAAGCCGTCGGCCAGGGCCAGCAGCAGGCGCTGGAAATCGCCGAGCAGGCGCTCGATGGTCGGTGCGTCGAAGAAGCGCTGGTCGTAGGACAGGTGCAGGCCCAGGTCGTCGCCGGGGTAGCAGACCACGGTCAGCGGGTAGTTGGTGTGCGTCCGGCCAGAGCCGGAGCGCGCATTGAGGCCTTCGGCACCTTGCAGCACGGTGGCGTCGACCGGGGCGTTTTCGAACACGAACAGGCTGTCGAACAGCGGCTGGCCCTTGGGCAGTTCGCTGCATTCCTGAATGCTCACCAGCGGCAGATGCTCGTGCTCGCGCAGTTCCAGGTTGCGCTCGAACAGTTGCTGCAACCACTGGCGCACGCTCAGGCGCTCGCCGGCGGCCGGCATCGGCACGCGCAGCGGGATGCTGTTGATGAACAGGCCGACGCAGTGCTGCATCTGCGGCAGGCTCGCCGGGCGACCGGCCACGGTGACGCCGAACAAGACGTCGCGCTCACCACTGTAGCGACGCAGCACCAGCGACCAGGCGGCCTGGGCAAAGGTGTTGACGGTCAACTGGTGCGCTTGCGCCAGCTCCTTCAAACGCAGGCCTTGCTCCGGCAGCAGGCGGCTGTAGGCATCGCCGACGATCATGCCGCCGTTGTCGTGCAGGATCGGCCGGTCGCTGGGGATCAGCGTCGGGCGTTCGAAGCCGCTCAGCGCCTGGCGCCAGTACGTGCTGGATTGCTCCAAGCCCTGATGATGCAGCCACGAAATGAACTCGCGATAGCGCGGCGGCGCGCTCAGGCTGGCCTCGCGGCCTTCGCCAAGGGCCTGATAGAAGGCGAAGAAATCGCCCATCATGATCGAACGGCACCAGGCATCGATGAGGATGTGGTGGTTGCTCATGATGAACCAGTGCCGATCGCTGGCCAGACGAATCAGGCGCAGGCGCAGCGGCGGTGTTTCCAGCAGGTTGAAGCCGGCCAGGCGCTCGCTTTCGAGCAGGTTTTGCAGACGCTCTTCATGGCCGTCGGCGGGCAGCGCGCTCCAGTCGAGGAACTCGACGCCGTCACCGTCGCCGCGATGAATGATCTGCAGCATCTGCTCGCCGGTATTCCAGGCGAACGAGGCGCGCAGCGCTTCGTGGCGAGCGACGACCAGGCGCCAGGCACGCTCGAAGCGTGGCACGTCGAGCACGCTGTCGATGCTGTAGCGGTCCTGCATGAAGTAGATGCCGGTACCGGCTTCCAGCAGGGTGTGCAGCAGCATGCCTTCCTGCATCGGGGTTAGCGGGAAGATGTCGTCGATGGTGTTGAACGGCAGCGGCAAGGCATCCAGTTGCGGCTGGCTCAGGTGCGCCAGCGGGAAGTCCGACGGCGTGATGCCGCCGGCTTCGGGCGCCACACAATGGGCGATCAACGCGCGCAGTTCGGTCTGATAACTGGCCGCCAGACGCTCGATGGTTTCAGGGCGGAACAGCTTGTCGCTGAAGGTCCAGCGCAGGGTCAGCTCGCCGCCGTACACCTGGCCGTCGACGCTCAGCCAGTTCGGCAGCGCGGCATCCGGCGCATGTTGCGCACCGCCCGCCTCGTCCAGCGGACGCAACAGCGCGTCGTCGGCAAAGCCCTGGTCGAACTGGCCCAGGTAGTTGAAGGTGATCCGCGCCTGGGGCAAGGCGGCCATGGCGCGACGACTGTGCGCGTCGGCCAGATAGCTGAGCACGCCATGACCCAGGCCCTTGTGCGGCACGCCGCGCAGGTGTTCCTTGATCGCCTTGAGGCTGGCGCCGGGACCACCGGCGGGCGTCAGGCGCAGCGGGTAGGCGCTGGTGAACCAGCCGACAGTGCGGCTCAGGTCGATGTCGTCGAACAGCTCTTCGCGGCCATGGCCCTCAAGCTGCACCAGGGCCGAAGCCTGCCCGGTCCAGGCGCACAGGGTACGCGCCAGCGCGGTGAGCAGCAGGTCGTCGACCCGTGCGCGATAGGCTTGCGGCGCGTGGTTGAGCAATTGGCGGGTGGTGTCGGCGTCCAGCGTCAGGCTGACCCGGCGTGCATCGCGCTCCAGATTCGGCTCGCCGCTGAAATCACGTGGCAGCTCACTCGCCCCCCCTTGCAACTGCGCCTGCCACCAGCCCAGTTCTTCGCGCAGCGACTCGCTGCCGGCATAGGCGTGCAAGCGTCCGGCCCAGTCGCGCAGCGAGCTGGTCTTGGCCGGCAGGCTGATGGTTTGACCGTGTTCCAGTTGGCGATAAACCGTTTGCAGGTCTTCGAGCAGCACCCGCCAGGACACGCCGTCCACCGCCAGGTGATGGATGGCCAGCAGCAGACGCTCGGGGGCGCCGGGCACCAGCACTGCGCGCAGCAGCGGGCCGTGTTGCAGGTCGAGGCTTTGCTGGGCCTGCTCGAACACCGCCAGGCGTTGTTCGGCGTTGTCGGCCAGGCGCACCCAGAGCAGTGCCTGAGTGGCGTCATGCGCCGGGTATTCGGCGTGTGCATCAGGCGCAAAGCGCAGGCGCAGGGCGTCGTGATGCGCCACCAGGGCTTGCAGCGCCTGCTCCAGCAACACCGCTTGCAGCGGTTGAGCGCTTTGCAGCAGCAACGACTGGTTCCAGTGTTGCGGATGGGTGTGCGGCGTCTCGAAGAACCAGTGCTGAATCGGCGTCAGAGCCGTCTCACCCAGCACCGGACCTTGATCGATGCTCAGGCGCTGGCTCTGCTTGGCCGCCGCCGCGAGGGTGCGCACGGTCTGGTGCAGGAACAGGTCCTTGGCACTGAAATGCACCCCGGCCTGCCGCGCACGGCTGACCACCTGAATCGACAGAATCGAGTCGCCGCCCAGCGAGAAGAAGTTATCGTCGATGCCGATGCGCGGCACGCCGAGGACCGATTGCCAGACTTCGGCCAGGCTCTGCTCGACCGGGTTGCGCGGCGCCTGGTAGTCGTTCTGTGCGGCAGCCAGGTCCGGCTGCGGCAAGGCGCGGCGGTCGAGCTTGCCGTTGGCGGTCAGCGGGAAACGCTCCAGCACCATCAGGTGCGCGGGCACCATGTGTTCCGGCAGCGCGACCAGCAGTTGTGCTTTGAGCTGCGCAATCAGTTGATCGGCGGGCTGTTGCGATTCAGCCAGCAGATAGCCGACCAGCTGTTTGCCGGACGGGCCGTCGAGGGCCAGCACCACGGCTTCACGCACGTCTTCGTGGGCCAGCAGGCTGGCTTCGATTTCGCCCAGTTCGATACGGAAACCACGCACCTTGACCTGTTGGTCGATACGCCCGAGGTATTCCAGCTGGCCGTCGCGGCCCTGGCGCACCAGGTCGCCGGTGCGGTACAGGCGACCGCCTGCATCACCAAACGGATCGGCGACAAAGCGCTCGGCGCTGAGGCCGGCGCGGCCCAGATAACCACGCGCCAGGCCGTAGCCGCCGACATACAGTTCGCCGCTGGCACCGGCCGGCACCAGCGCCAGATCGGCGTCGAGCACATACAGGCTGCGGGCGCCGACCACGCGGCCGATCGGTACGCTACCCAGCCCTTCCGGCAGCACGTCGGGGGCGGCACAGGCAGTCGGCATGACCACGGTTTCGGTCGGGCCGTAGGCATTGAACACGGTCTGCGGGCTGAAGGTGTCGCGCAGGGTGTGCAGGTGCTCCGGGGTCAGCGCTTCGCCGCCGGTGATGATCAGGCGCACCGGTAACTGTTCATCATGGCTGCGCAGCCACTGCGCCAGTTGCCCGCCGTAGCTGGGAGTAAAACCGAGCACGTTGATGTTGTGCCTGCGGATCAAGCCGCAGATCGACTCGGCATCCCACTGGCCTTGCTCGCGCAGCACCACTTCGGCGCCGAACAGCAGCGGCACCAGCAAACGCTCGGTGGCCGCATCGAAGTTGATCGAATAGAAATGCAGCTCGCAGTCGGCAGGGTTGGTGCCGAACAGTTCGCCCACGGCCTGGCAGTGCATGGCTAGCGGACCTTGCTCCACGGCCACGCCCTTGGGCAGGCCGGTGGAGCCGGAGGTGTAGATCAGGTAAGCCAGATGTTCGGGCAGGCTGCGCGATGCAGGGTCGCTGCTCGGGTAAGCCGCCAGCGCCGGCAGGTCCTGTTCCAGGCTCCAGGCATAGACAGTGGCCGGCAGCGGCGCGAGTTGTTCGAACAGGATGTCATGGCCGAGCAACACGCTGATGTTGCTGTCTTCGATCATGTAGCGCAGGCGCTGTTGCGGGTATTCCGGGTCCAGCGGCACATAGGCGCCACCGGCCTTGAGCACCGCCAGCAGGCCGACCACCATGTCCAGCGAACGGCGCAGGGCCAGGCCCACGCGCACCTCGGGGCCGACGCCCAGCTCGATCAGTTGATGCGCCAGGCGGTTGGCCCGCGCATTGAGCTCGGCATAGGTCAGCGTCTCGCCGGCGCAGGTCAGCGCATGGCCATACGGCGTGGCCTGGACCTGGCGCTGGAACAGCGCCGCCACGCTGAGCGGGGTTTCTTCGTTCAGCGCCGGGCCTCGGCCGCTGTCGAGCAAGGCCTGGCGTTCAGACGTGGTCAGCAGCGGCAGTTCACTCAGGCGCGTGTCCGGTGCGTCGAGCATGCCGCGCAGCAGTTGTTGCCAGTGGCCGGCCATGGCTTCGATGCGCTCGGCGTCGAACAGGTCGGTGCTGTAGGTCAGGCAGCAACGCAGTTGTGCGTCGAAGTCGGTGACTTCCAGGTTGAGGTCGAACTTGGTGGCGCGGGCATCGTTGACCAGATAATCGACCTGCACGCCGCCGGCCAGGGCGCGCTGCTGCTGGAACTCCCAGCGCTGCACGTTGCACATCACCTGGAACAGCGGGTTGAACGCCGCGCTGCGTTGCGGGTGCAGGGCCTCGACCAGATGGTCGAACGGAATGTCCTGATGCGACTGGCCGTCGATGGCCACCTGACGCACGTGGTCGAGCAGTTCGCTGACGCGCATCTGCCCATGCGGCTGAATACGCAGCACCTGGGTGTTGAGGAAGGCGCCGATCAGCCCTTCGCTTTCCGGGCGAATGCGGTTGGCCAGCGGCACGCCGATGCGCAGGTCGTCCTGGCCGCCGTAGCGGTACAACAAGACGCTGAGTGCAGCGGTCATGGTCATGAACAGGGTCAGGCCGCGCTCGCTGTTGAAGCGGCTGACCCGACGCGCCAGCACCTCGTCCAGATCGAAGCGATGCAGCTCGCCGCGATGGCTTTGAACGGCCGGGCGTGGACGGTCGGTGGGCAGGGTCAGCAGCGGTTGCTCGCCGCCCAGTTGCGCCAGCCAGTAATCGCGCTGGCGCTGCATTTCGCCGGCTTCGAGCCACTGGCGATGCCAGGCGCTGTAATCCAGGTATTGCACCGGCAACGGCGCCAGCGGCGACTCGCGGCCTTCGACGAAGGCGCCATACAACGCCGACAGTTCGCGGGCGAAAATGTCCATCGCCCAGCCTTCGGTGACGATGTGGTGCAGGGTGATCAGCAGGTGATAGTCCTGCTCGGCGCTTTGCACCAGGCAGACGCGCAAGAGTGGGCCGCGCTCCAGATCGAACGGCGCATGCGCCTGTTCATCGGCCAGACGTTCGATGCTTGCCTGACGCTCGGCCTCGGGTTGCGCGCTGATGTCCAGTTGCGTCATCTGCACATCGGACTGTTCGGCGACCCGCTGCCAGGGCTTGCCGTTGTCGCTCGGAAAGGTGGTGCGCAGGCTTTCGTGGCGCTCGATCAACGCCTGCAAGGCCCGCTCGAAGGCCGGCACATCCAGGGCACCGCGCAAGCGCGCCATGCCGCCGACGTTGTACGCCGGGCTGTCCGGGTCCAGTTGCCAGAGGAACCACATGCGCTGCTGCGAATACGACAGCGGCACGCGCTGGTTGCGGTCGATCAGCGCGATAACGCCCTGGTTATCGACCAGACCGTTGGCCTGCGCACGCGCCACCCAGGCGGCGAATGCAAGCAAGGTGCGCGACTCGAACAGGCTGCGCAGCGGCAGCTCGACGCCGAATGCCTGCCGCGCACGCGAGACAATGCGCGTGGCCAGCAACGAATGCCCGCCCAGTTCGAAGAAGTCGTCGTCAAGGCCAACCTGTTCCAGCTCAAGCATCTCGCGCCAGATCGCCGCCAGGCCGCGCTCCAGATCATTGCGCGGCGCACGGTACTCACGCAGCGCCGCCTCCGGTTGTGGCAAGGCGCGGCGGTCGAGTTTGCCGCTGGGTGTCAGCGGCAGTTCCGCCAGGCGCAGCACGTGCGCCGGGATCATCGGCTCGGGCAAGGCGGCGCGCAGCGCGCTACGAATGCGTTCGCTCAGGTCCACCGGCGACTCATCGCCGTCGGCCACCAGGTACGCCAGCAACTGCCCGCCACCGGCGCCTTCGCCGAGAATCACCACGGCCTGGCGCACGCCGGGCTGCGCGAGGATTTCGCTGCGAATTTCGTCCAGCTCGATGCGCACGCCGCGCAATTTGACCTGCTCGTCCAGGCGGCCGAGGTAGTCCAGCGCGCCGTCGCCACGCCAGCGCGCCAGGTCGCCGCTGCGGTATACGCGAGCGCCGTCTGCGGCCGGCAAGAAGCGGCTGGCGGTCAGCGCCGGCTGGCCCAGATAGCCACGCGCCAGGGCGTTGCCGCCCAGCAGCAGTTCGCCCCGCGCACCGACCGGCGCCAGTTGCCAGTCGGCCTCGCGGATTTCGGTGACCACGTTGCTCAATGGCCGGCCGATCGGCACCCGCGCGCCGGGCTCACCGACGCAGGCCCAGTGGGTGACGTTGATCGCGCTTTCGGTCGGGCCATAGCGGTTGTGCAAGGCGACCTGCGGCAGGCGCTGCTGAATGCGCCGGCACAGTTCGGCCGGCAGCGCCTCGCCACCAGAGAACAGGTGACGCAGGCTGCTGCACTGCGCAACCTGGGGTTCGTCGATGAACAGTTGCAGTAACGGCGGCACGAAGTGCAGCAGGGTCACGCCGTGTTCGCTGACCAGCTCGACCAGCCGGCGCGGGTCGCGGTGTTCGCCATTGGCGGCCAGCACCAACTGGCTGCCGGAGATCAGCGGCAGGAAGCATTCCCACAGCGAAACGTCGAAGCTCAGCGGCGCCTTTTGCAGCAGCACATCGCGTGGGCCGACCGCGTATTCGCGCTGCATCCAGCCCAGCCGCTCGACCAGTGCGCCGTAGCTGTTGCCGACCGCCTTGGGCAGGCCCGTGGAGCCAGAGGTGTAGATCACATAGGCAAGGTTGTGCGGGTGTACGTCGATGGCCGGCGCGCTGTCGGCGCCCGGGCCGTTGGCGACTGCGTCCAGCGCCAGGGTCGTGACCGTGTGCGGCACCTCGAAAGCGTCCAGCACCTGCTGCTGACCCAGCAGCAAGGCAATGGCGCTGTCGGCGAGCATGTACTGCAAACGCTCTCGCGGGTAATCCGGGTCGAGCGGCACATAAACGCCACCGGCCTTGATGATGGCAACCACCGCGACCATCAGCTCCAGCGAACGCTCGGCCAGCACGCCGACGCGCACTTCCGGGCCGACACCTTGCGCTTGCAGGCGCAGCGCCAGATGGTTGGCCTGGCGCTCGAGTTCGGTGTAGCTCAACGACTGGCCGGCGAAGGTCAGCGCGGTTTGCCCTGGCGTGCTGGCCGCTTGCAGCGACAGACGCTGCGCCAGTTGCCAGCCCGGCTGTGGCTGCGGGTTGCTGCCCCAGCTGTGCAGTTGCCGGGATTCTTGTTCACTCAGCAACGGCAGGTCGCCCAGCGCCTGATCGGGGTGTGCACAGACCTGCTCCAGCAGGCTGACAAAGTGCCCGGCAAAGCGCTTGATGGTCGCGGCGTCAAACAGCTCGACGGCGTAGTCGAACGACAGGCGAATGCGCCCTTGCGGGTCTTCTTCGCTGTGCAGTTGCAGGTCGCACTTGGCCTCGCGGCTGTGCCATGGCAACTCTTCGGCGAGCAGGCCGGGCAGGCGCTTGAGCGCATCGGTGTTGCGTTGCAGGTGGTTGAACATCACCTCGAAACCGGCCGCATCGCCCAAAGCCGCACTGACCTGTTCGTAGTCGATGGTTTGATTGGCCTGGGCCGCTTGCACGCGGGTACTGACCGCCGTCAGCAAGCTATGGAAATCCTGGCGCGAATCCAGCTGCGAACGCAGCACCTGGGTGTTGATGAAGAAGCCGATCAGGCCCTGGGTTTCGAGCAGCGGGCGGTTGGCGTTGGGCACGCCGACGCGGATGTCGTTCTGGCCGGTGTAGCGCTGCAACAGGGTCTGGAACGCGGCGAGCAACAGGCTGAAGGTACTGACCTGACGGCTGCGCGCCAGGCCGTGGATACGCTCGCCCAGCGCCTTGTCCAGGCGCAGGCTCAGGCGCTCGGCGGCCGATGGCGTGGCGCTGCGCGGGCGGTCCAGCGGCAGGGCCAGCGGCTCGCGCTCGCCTTCCAGGGCCTCGCGCCAGTAGTCGAGCTGACGCTGCTGTTCGCCAGCATCGACGCTGTCGCGCTGCCAGTTGGCATAGTCGGCGTACTGGACAGCCAGCGGTTCCAGCGTCAGGTTCTGGCCCTGACTGTAAGCGGCATACAGGCGGGCGAACTCGTCGAGCAGAATGCCCAGCGACCAGCCGTCGGCGACGATGTGTTGCAGGGTCACCAGCAGCAGGTGATCGTCCTCGTCGAGGCTGACCAGCTTCACCCGAAACAGCGGGCCTTGCTCCAGATCGAAACGGCTGTGCGCTTCGGCTTCCTGAATCGTGCGGGCGCGGGCTTCACGCTCGGCCGCTGGCAGTTCGCTGAGGTCTTCGCGCAGCAGCGACCAGTCGCTGCTGCCGAGGATGCGTTGCAGGCCGATGCCGTCCTGCTGCAAGAAGCGTGTGCGCAGGGCTTCGTGGCGTTCGATCAGGGTGCTGAAGGCGCGCTGCACCGCCGGCACGTCCAGCTCGCCGCGCAGGCGCAGGCCGCCGGGGATGTTGTAGGCAACGCTGTCTGGTTGCAGCTGCCAGAGGAACCACAGGCGATTCTGCGCCGCCGACTGCGCCAGCGCGCCGTCGCGAGGCAGGCGTGCAATGCCGGTGGACTGAGCGCTGCGGCCTTCGACGGCGGCGGTGAATTGCGCCAGGGTCGGGGCCTCGTAGAGGGTGCGCAGTTGCACGTCCAGGCCCAGTTCGTCGCGCAGTTCGGCGACCATCTGGATCGCCTGGATCGAGTTGCCGCCCTGGCCAAAGAAGCTGGCGTCAGCACTCAGGGTCTCGACCTTGAGGGACTCGCACCAGGCGCGATGAATGCGCTGTGCCACTGTCTGGGCATTGACCGTCTGGGCAGCGGCCGTTGGCTCGCCCTGACACCACAGGGTGACCGCTTGCAAGGTGCCGTCCTTGAGCTGCGCAGCGCAGGCCGAGCGTTGCAGTTTGCCGCTGGACGTCTTGGGCAGGCTGCCCGGCTCCAGCAACGCGACCAGCGCCGGGGTTTCACGGTGCACTTCGGCGACCGCCTGGCGAATTTGCTCGATCAGTTGTTCGGGCGATTGCTGGTGTTGCGCACGGCGCCCGACTTCGGCGGCGATGCCAAACGATTCGACGCCGTCATGCTGCACAGCAAACACCGACACACGGCCCTTGCGTACGGCCTCGATCTGGCTTTCGACGGTGCGTTCGATGTCCTGTGGATAAAGATTCTGGCCACGCACGATCAGCATGTCCTTGATCCGCCCGCTGACGTACAACTGGCCGTCCTGGATGAAACCCAGGTCGCCGGTGCGCAGCCAGTGGCCGCCGTCACGTTCGAAGAAGGCCTTGGCGCTCGCCTCTGGGTTGCGCCAGTAGCCACGGGCGATGCTCGGGCCGCTGCTGCAAATTTCGCCGACCTGACCTTCGCCCAACACCGCGCCCGTGGCGACGTCGAGGATCAGCACCGGGTGCTCCGGCTGCGGCCAGCCGCAACTGGCCAGCGTGCTGCCCTGCCCAGGCACGGCGCGATGGGCGCCCAGCGCCTCGGCGTCCAGTTGCAGGCTGTCGATGCCCTGCCCCGGCCGGCTGCCAGTAACGAACAGCGTGGCCTCGGCCAGGCCATAGCTGGCCAGGTAGTTTTTCGCCTCGAAGCCACAGGCGGCAAAGCGCCCGGCAAAGTCGTGCAGGCTGTCCTGACGAATCGGCTCGGCGCCGGAAAACGCCACGCGCCAGTGGCGCAGATCCAGCCCGGCCAGCTTGCTGTCGTTGATACGCTCGAAGCACAGGCGGTAGGCGAAATCCGGGCCGCCGCTGATGGTGCCGCCAAAGCGGCTGATCGCGTCCAGCCAGCGCAACGGGCGCTCAAGGAAATACTGCGGCGACATCAGCACCACGCCGACGCCGCTGTAGATACCTTGCAGTAAACCGCCGATCAGGCCCATGTCGTGGTACAGCGGCAGCCAGCTGACGATCACGTCCTGCGCGTCGATGGCGTAGCCCTGGCGGATCAGGAACGAGTTGGCTTCCAGGTTGGCATTGCTGACCTGCACGCCCTTGGGCGTCGAGGTGGAGCCGGAGGTGTACTGCAGGAACGCGATGTCTTCGGCCAGTGGCGCATGGGTGGTCCATGGGCCTGCCACGTCAGCGTTCAGCTCATCGACCGCCAGCAATTGCGGCATGCGCGCCCCATGCTGCGCCCCGGTTTCGCGTAGTGCCGACAGCAACTGCGCAGCGGTGAGAATCACGCTCGGCTGGGCATCGGCGACGATCGACAGCAGGCGCTCCAGGTGCTGCGAGCGGGTCGATTCCGGCGGGTAGGCCGGCACCGCAATGACCCCGGCGTACAGGCAGGCGAAGAACGCCGCCACGTAGTCAGGGCCGCTGGGCAGCAGCAACAGTGCGCGGTCACCGGGCTTGAATTGCCGGGCCAGTTCGCTGGCGATGACTTGCGCCCGGGCATCGAGCTGGCGATAGGTGAGCACCAGGCCCTCTTCGCTTTGGCCATCGAGAAAGCGCAAGGCAGGGTCATCGCCACGTGTCGCGGCGTGGCGCATCAATGCGTGAGCCAGAGATGTCGGGCGCTCGAAGAAGTTTGCCATCGCTGTACCAGTCCTCAATCCATGCGTGGGGCACGGCGCTCTGCACCAGACTCTGTGACTGGGAGACGACCGCGTTTACATGGAGGTGAAGACGGGTATCGAACAGAAAAAATTAGTGATTTGTAACGGCATGAGTGCACCAAAACAAAGCGTAATGGCTCTGTAATAGCACTGAAATAGCACTAAGCTAATATCCTAAAAAATAATGATTATCATTTGACACGTTGTTGCGCCAGCACTACCTTGTCACCGCCGTAGGGAAATCGACCTCTTTATCACTTTCGTCGCATAGGCAAAATCATGCAGGAATATGGATCCGTAAAGCCCGCTCAAGAAACTTCGACACCGTCGCTTCTGGAAGCCTTACTGGATAACCGTAATACCCTGATCAAGACCGCTGCCCGGATTACGGGCTGCCACAGTCGAGCTGAAGATGTGGTGCAGGATGCATTTTTGAGACTGGCCAACACCCCCAAGGTGACGCTGCCGCTCAGAGCACAGATCAGTTATGTATTTCGTATTGTCCGCAACCTCGCCATTGACCACTACCGCAAACAGGCGATGGAACAGAAGTACTCCGGCACTGAGGAAGAAGGTCTGAACGTTGCCGTTCAAGGGTCTACTCCAGAAAGCCAGAACCTCGATCATGAGACCTTGATGATCGTCGACGCCGCCCTCAACGAACTGCCGAAACGCACCCGCTACGCCTTTGAAAGCTACCGTTTGCACGGCGTTCCACAAAAAGACATCGCCAAGGAACTGGGCGTGTCACCGACCCTGGTCAACTTCATGATCCGCGACGCGATGGTGCATTGCCGCAAGGTATTGGGCGAGCGCGTTCAGTAATGACGAATGCCTGAAACAAAAATTTAGCGTGCCCATTGCGGGTCGGTGGTAAAGGCGATGGTCAGCCAGCGGTTCGGCCCTTCCCCACCGATGGCCTCGCCGATCACGTCGCGCACGGCATCCCATTCGGCCAGGGTCCAGGCCGGCCAGTCTTGCGGCACGATGAAGTACAGCTCGATCTGCCGGGCGCGGCCGACTTTGGCCACATAGGCCTGCCAGTCGTGAAAGCCATACTGCGCAACCACCTTGGCGGCAACCTCATCGACCTGCTGCTTGAGTGCCGGCGGCGTCACCATCAGTACATCCGAAAACGCCTGGCGAATGGTCAGCACCGGAATCGGGATGATGATCAGACAGATGATCGCCAGCACCGCAGGGTCGATATACGGGCCGAGCCAGGCCCACGCCGTGTCCTCCAGCAAGGCACCGACGATGAAGGCGATCAGCAGCGCCAGCGAGATGCTGCCGGACATGATCCAGGCCTTGGCGTCGAGTGCGACGAAGTCTGAGCGGATGCGCTTATTGGCACGAAATTCCAGCACCGCCAGGCTGAAGCAGATCAGGCTGGTGACCGCCGCATAGACAATCGCAAAGCCGAACTCCAGATGTCGCCCGCCACTGAGCAGGCTGCCGATGGCGTTGATCAATGCGTACAGCGACACGCCGCACAGCAGCGTGCCGTTGATTGCCAGCACCATCGGCTCCAGGTGCCAGAAGCCCATGTTGAAGCGTTCGGCCAGGCGCCGGCTGGCATCGCCCTCGGTGGTGTGGCGGCGGATCAGCGTGGCGACGATCAGCGCCAGCACACTCATGCTGGCATCGGCCAGCGAATAGACGCCGTCGAAGACGATCGAGAACGAACCCGACAGCAGGCCGAAGATGATGCCGAAGCCGGCCACCAGCACGGTGATGATGATCGACAGGCGCAGCAGGCCTTGCTCGGTGTTCACGTCAAACTCCAGCTTCCAAGTTATGCGACGTGCGCAGGTGCGCGCGTTGCAGGGTTTGCCCGGCGAAGTAATCCGGGGTCAGCCAGCGGAAGATGCCCATCAGCACCACGCCCAGCAGCAGGATCACCACGGCGATGATGAACACCAGCCCCACGCCACCGATGTGCGAGCCGCTGCCGAACTCCGGCGAGGTGCTGTCGACGGCGGTCTGGGCGAAGATCACCGCCAGCGCACTGCCGCCGAGCAGCGGGCACAGGCCGCGCAGCAACAGGTGGCGGACGCTGTCGAACAGGCTGTGGCGGAAATACCAGACACAGGCAAACGCGGTCAGCGAGTAGTAGAAGCAGATCATCATGCCCAGCGCGGTGATGGTGTCGGCCAGCACGTTCTCACTGAGCAGGCGCATGCTGACATAGAAGATCGCCGCTGCGGCCCCTGCGCACAGGGTGGCGAAACGCGGCGCCAGCGAACGCGGGCAGATGCTCGCAAAACGCTTGGGCAGCGCCTGGTAATAGCCCATGGCGAACAGCGTGCGCGCCGGCGAAATGAACGTCGATTGCAACGACGCTGCGGTGCTGGCCAGCACGGCGATGGACATCAGGATCGCCAGCGGCCCCATCACCGGACCCGCCAGGTGGGCGAAGACGTTTTCCTGAATGGTCGGGTTGCCCAACCCCAGGCCCTGGTCGGCAACGCCGGCAAAGCGCAGCGTGGCGATGGCCGTGACCAGGTACAGACCGAGGATCACCAGCACCGTCAGCGCGGCGGCGCGACCCGGCACCGCATGGCTGCTGACCGACTCTTCGCTGACCGTCAGGCACACGTCCCAGCCCCAGAAAATGAAGATCGACAGCGACAGCCCGGCGGCAAACGACGAGAACGAGTCGATGCTCCACGGATTGAACCAGTTGGCATCGAATTCCAGCGCCGGCCCTTGCGGTGCCTCACCGAAGGCGGCGATGCAGAAGCCCAGCAGCACGAACAACTGCAAGGCGACCAGTACATACTGCACGCCCATGGTGGTGCCGATACCACGGCAGCAGATCCACACCGCAATACCGATGAACACGCAGCAGGTGAGGATATTGACCCACAGGTTATCGCTGAGCGCGATGAGGGCTTCATGCCCGGTCAACTGGCCAAGAAACAGATAGAAAAAGTCCACCGCCACGCCGGCCAGATTGGACAAGACAATGGTGGTCGCGGCCACCAGCCCCCAGCCGCCGATCCAGCCCATCACCGGCCCGAAGGCCCGTGCCGACCAGGTGAACGAAGTGCCGCTGTCGGGCTCGGCGGCGTTCAGTTCGCGGTAGCCCAGAGCAACCAGCAGCATGGGAATGAAGCCCACCAGAAAGATCGCCGGCAAATGCGCCCCGACCTCG
Source organism: Pseudomonas sp. 3A(2025) (assembly GCF_054589175.1). Lineage (NCBI taxonomy): Bacteria > Pseudomonadati > Pseudomonadota > Gammaproteobacteria > Pseudomonadales > Pseudomonadaceae > Pseudomonas > Pseudomonas sp. 3A(2025). Next base: position 38,675 of record NZ_BAAILM010000101.1, read on the forward strand.
CGCACGGTGGGCCCGAGCGCGCCGGTCAGGGTATAGACCGGCGCGATGGTCGAGATGCCCAGTACCACACAGGCCAGCAGGCCCAGACTGCCACTGGCCAGACCCTTGGAGCCGGTGCGCGCAGGTGTTTCGCCGTTATGACTCATTCAGTGTCCGCCGTTTTATTGGAATTATGGCTGGTGGGGAACGTTACCGATTGCGCGCATACGCCTGGCACGCTTCACGGAAGGCTTCGAACATCCGCAACGATTCGGGATTTTCCAGAAAGCGCCATTCGGGGTGCCATTGCACGCCCAGCACGAAGCCTGGCGAATGCTCGGTCGACACCGCTTCAATCAGCCCGTCGGGGGCCAGTGCTTCGGCCCGCAGGTCGGGCGCCAACTGGTCAATGCCCTGGCTGTGCAGGGAGTTGACCTGAAATTCGGACGCTAGCCCCAGACGCTCCAGCACCCCGCCCTTTTGCACGGTCACGCCATGCTGCGGTGCGTATTGCTCGGCCAGTGAGTCGCTTTTTGGCTCGCGGTGATCCAGATAGCCAGGCAGTTCCTGCACCCGTTGATGCAGGGTGCCGCCCAGGGTCACGTTGAGTTCCTGAAAGCCCCGGCAGATGCACATCACCGGCACGCCCTGGTCGATGGCGGCGCGCAGCAGCGGCAAGGTCACGGCATCGCGCCAGGCGTCGTGCTGGGTGCCTTCGGCGCTGGGCGCGCCGTGGTAATGGTGCGGCTCGACATTCGAGGGCGAGCCGGTAAACAGGATACCGTCCAGCTGTTGCAACAACAGCTGCGGATCGGTCGGTGTGCTCAGCGCAGGCAGCACCAGGGGGATACCGGCAAACGCCGCCGCTTCAACGTACTTGTCGCCCACGGTGTGCGAGGCGTATTTGCCCAGCATCTGCCGGCAGGCGGTAACGCCAATCAGGGGAAGACGAGACATGGTGGATCCTCGCATCGGAAACATTGTGTGTGGGGACGGCGTTGGTTTTGGGATGTTTACACGCCCAGCCGGTCACGCAACTGGTAGTACGAAGCGCCGAGCGCGGTAAACGGTACGCGCAGCAAACGCCCGCCCGGGAACGGGTAATGCGGTAAGCCGGCGAAGGCGTCGAAGCGTTCGGCTTGGCCGCGCAGGGCTTCGGCGAGCAGCTTGCCGGCCAGGTGCGTGTAGGTCACGCCATGCCCGCTGCAACCCTGGGAGTAGTAGATGTTGTCGCCCAGCCGGCCGACTTGCGGCAGGCGCGACAGGGTCAGCAGAAAGTTGCCGGTCCAGGTGTAATCGAACTTCACGTTTTTCAGTTGCGGGAACACCTTGAGCAGCTTGGGCCGGATGATCGCTTCGATATCGGCCGGGTCACGCGCGCCGTAGACCACGCCGCCGCCGAAGATCAGGCGCTTGTCGGCGCTGAGGCGGTAGTAGTCGAGCAGGTAGTTGCAGTCTTCGACGCAGTAATCCTGCGGCAGCAGGCTGCTGGCCAGTTCATCGCCCAAGGGTTCGGTGGTGATCACCTGGGTGCCGCACGGCATCGACTTGGACGCCAGTTCTGGCACCAGATCGCCCAGATAAGCGTTGCCGGCCACCACCACGAACTTTGCCCGCACCTGCCCCAGCGGCGTGTGCACCACCGGGTTCGGGCCGCGATCGATACGCGTGGCCGGGCTTTGTTCATGAATCCGCCCGCCGAGTTTGACCACGGCATCGGCTTCGCCCAGCGCCAGGTTCAGCGGGTGAATGTGCCCGCCGCTCATGTCGAGCATGCCGCCGACATAACGGTCGGTGCCGACGATCTGCTGGATGCGCTGGGTGTCGAGCAATTCCAGCTGTGTGTGGCCGTAGCGTTCCCAGAGTTGCTGTTGCGACTCCAGGTGTCCCATCTGCCGACTGGTAATGGCAGCGAACACGCCACCGTCTTTCAGGTCGCACTGGATACCGTATTTAGCCACCCGCTCACGGATGATGCGCCCGCCTTCGAAGGCCATCTCGCCCAGCAACCGCGCCTGGTGCGGGTCGACGGTTTTTTCGATGACGTCGATGTCGCGGCTGTAGCTGTTGACGATCTGCCCGCCGTTACGCCCCGAGGCGCCAAAGCCTACCTTCGCGGCCTCCAGCACGGTGACGGAAAAGCCCTGTTCCAGCAGAAACAGCGCGGTGGACAGGCCGGTGTAACCGGCGCCGATGACACACACATCGGTCTCGATCGACTCGCTCAGCACCGGGTATTCAGCGTGGTAGTTGCGCGAGTCGGCGTAGTAGCTTTGAACGTGTTGTTGCTGCATGGTCGATTCTCCGAGGCTGGGCGGCCTGCGCCGCCGGCCCTTACAACTTGATCCAGGTGGCTTTGAGTTCGGTGTACTTGTCGAAGGCGTGCAGCGACTTGTCGCGGCCATTACCCGATTGCTTGAAGCCACCGAACGGCGCGGTCATATCGCCGCCGTCGTACTGATTGACCCACACGCTGCCGGCGCGCAATGCCTTGGCGGTCAGGTGCGCCTTGGACAGATCGGCTGTCCAGACACCGGCGGCCAGGCCGTAGACGGTGTCGTTGGCGATACGGATCGCTTCCTCGACGCTGTCGAAGGCGATCACTGACAGCACCGGGCCGAAGATTTCTTCACGGGCAATGCGCATGGCGTTGTCGACGCCATCGAACAGGGTCGGCTCGACGTACAAACCGCCGGTGTCGTGCAAGGTGCGCTGGCCACCGCTGAGCAGTTGCGCGCCATCGGTTAAACCCGCGTCGATGTAACCGAGCACGGTGTCGAGTTGCGTGGCGTCTACCAGTGCGCCGACCCGCGTGTCGGGGTCCAGTGCATGGCCCGGCTGCCAGGCTTTCAGCGCTTCGACCACCATGGGTACAAAGCGGTCCTTGATCGAGCGCTCGACCAGCAGGCGCGAACCTGCGGTACACACTTCGCCCTGGTTGAAGGCGATGGCGCTGGCGGCGGCTTCAGCGGCAGCCGCCAGGTCAGGCGCATCGGCAAACACGATGTTCGGGCTCTTGCCGCCGGCTTCGAGCCACACGCGCTTGAGGTTCGATTCGCCGGCATAGACCATCAGTTGTTTGGCGATGCGGGTGGAGCCGGTGAACACCAGCGTGTCGATGTCCATGTGCAGGCCCAACGCCTTGCCGGCGGTGTGGCCGAAGCCCGGCAGCACGTTGAGCACACCGGCCGGAAGACCGGCCTCGACCGCAAGCGCAGCAATGCGGATCGCGGTCAGCGGCGACTTTTCCGAAGGCTTGAGAATCACCGAGTTGCCGGCCGCCAACGCAGGCCCCAGTTTCCAGCAGGCCATCATCAGCGGAAAATTCCACGGCACGATGGCGGCGACCACACCGACGGCCTCGCGGGTGACCAGACCCAACTGGTCATGCGGGGTGGCGGCGACCTCGTCGTACAGCTTGTCGACTGCTTCGGCGCTCCAGCGAATGGCATTGGCTGCACCCGGTATGTCGATCTGCACGGCATCGGCAATCGGCTTGCCCATGTCGAGGGTTTCGAGCAAGGCCAGCTCGTGGGCATTGGCGAGCATCAATTCGGCAAAGCGGATCAATACTTTTTTGCGCGCAGCCGGCGCCTGGTGCGCCCAGACGCCACTGTCGAAACGGGCACGGGCCACGCTGACGGCGCGGTTCACATCGTCGACATCGCAACTGGCGACCTGCGCCAGCAAACGGCCGTCGACAGGGCTGATGCAATCGAGCGTCGCATCGCAAACGGCGGCGACGTAGTGACCATCGATAAAGGCGCGGCCTTCGATGGACAGGCTCTGGAACAGCTGTTCCCAGTAATCACGTGACGGGATATTCATGGTTTTTCTCTTCAAGACCGGACACCGCTATTCCCGTAGGAGCGGCTTTAGCCGCGAATGGGTCCACCACAGAATTGCGGCGTATGCTTCCCGGCTAAAGCCGGTCCTACGGATCATCAGACAGCATGTCCGGGTTTAAACGGTATGCAGATACCAGTTGTATTCCAGATCGGAGATCGACACTTCGAACTCGGCCATTTCGCTCTCTTTGCACGCGACGAAGATGTCGATGTACTCGGGGCTGATGTACTGGTTCATGATTTCGCTGTCGTCCAGTTCGCGCAGGGCGTCGCGCAGGTTGTTCGGCAGGCTCTGCTCGAGTTGCTCGTACGAGTTGCCTTCGATTGGCGCGCACGGTTCAAGCTTTTGCGTCAGGCCATGGTGAATGCCGGCCAGGATCGCCGACATCATCAGGTACGGGTTGGCATCGGCGCCGGCGACACGTTGTTCGATACGGATCGCGCTGTCATTGCCGGTCGGCACACGAACCGCAACGGTGCGGTTGTCCAGGCCCCAGCTCGGCGCGTTGGGTACATAGAACTGCGCACCAAAGCGGCGGTACGAGTTGACGTTGGGGCACAGGAACGCCATCGAGGCCGGCATGGTTTCCAGGATGCCGGCGATGGCGTGGCGCAGCGGTGCGTGCGCTTCGGGATCATCGGTGGCGAAGATGTTCTTGCCGGTGGCCTTGTCGAGCAACGAGATATGCACGTGCAAACCGTTGCCGGCCTGGCCCGGATACGGCTTGGCCATGAAGGTGGTGTCCATTTCATGGTCGTAGGCGATGTTCTTGATCAGGCGCTTGAGCAGCACCGCGTAGTCGCAGGCCAGTATCGCGTCTTCGACGTGGTGCAGGTTGACCTCGAATTGCGCCGGCGCACTTTCCTTGACGATGGCGTCGGCCGGAATGCCCTGCTCCTTGGCGGCCTCAAGAATGTCTTGCAGGCATTCGGCGTATTCGTCCAGGTCATCGATCAGGTACACCTGGGTCGAATGCGGGCGCTTGCCGGAAATCGGCGAGCGCGGCGGCTGTGGCCGGCCGTTGATGTTCTCCTGGTCGATCAGATAGAACTCCAGCTCGAACGCTGCGCAAATGGTCAGGCCCAGCGTATCGAACCTGGCGACGATCTGGCGCAGCACTTCGCGCGGGTCGGCGAAGAATGGCTGGCCGTCGAGTTCGTGCATGGTCATCAGCAATTGCGCAGTCGGGCGCTTCTGCCAGGGTTCGTAAGCCAGGGTGCCGGGAATCGGGTAGCAGATCCGGTCGGAGTCGCCGATGTCCAGGCCAAGCCCGGTGCTTTCCACCGTCGAGCCATTGATGTCCAGAGCGAACAGTGAGGCCGGCAGGTTAATGCCGCGCTCGTAGACCTTGTGCAGGCTGGGACGCTCGATGCGCTTGCCGCGCACCACGCCGTTCATGTCGGAAATGAGCAGATCGACATATTGCACATCGGGGTAGGTTCGCAGGAACTCACTGACTTCATCTGAAACGATGGCGCGCGGGGATACCGACGACATGATGGAACACCTTTGATGGTTTTTTTGGTGGGGCGTGATTTGACTCTAAATGACAATCGATGCAATAAACATTGGCGCTTTAGCAACCTGAGTTTGCACCCATGCAATATGAGATCAACCATAACGACCTGGCGCTGGTACTGGCGCTGGTGCGCGGACGCTCGCTGGCGCGGGCATCCGAGCTGCTGCAGGTCGATATTTCAACGGTGTTCCGTTCGATCCGGCGACTGGAAAGTTCGCTGGGCAGCGCCTTGTTCGAAAAGAGCCGGCGCGGCTACATTCCCAACGAGACGGCGCAGGCCATGGCCGAGCAGGCCGAGCGCGCCGAACAGGCTCTGGGCGCGGCACGCATGGCCTTGCGTCAGGGTGAACAGGTGGTCAGCGGCACGGTGCGCCTGACCTGTACCGAGGCGGTGCTGCACAGCCTGATGCTGCCAGCGCTGGCCGGGTTCATGCCGGCTTATCCGGCACTGAATCTGGAGCTGTCGACGTCCAACAACTTCGCCAACCTCAGCCGCCGCGATGCCGACATCGCCCTGCGCCTGACCGACACGCCGCCCGAGCATCTGGTGGGCCGCCATCTGGGCAGCGCCGCCTATGTGATTTGCGGCCACCCGGATTTTCGGCAGGCGCTACTCAGCGATCCGGCGTCGGTGCCGTGGGTCGCCCCGGACGACTCAATGCCCGAGCATGTCTCGGTGATCTGGCGCGAGCGTACTTATCCACAGGTGGTGCCGCGCTACCGTTGCAGCAGCATGGCGGCGGTGGCGCAGATGGTCAGCGCAGGGCTCGGTGTCGCGGCCTTGACCGACTTTACCGCCCGCGACCTGCATGGCGTCGAAGCCCTGAGCGAGCCGCTGGTGGGTTGCAGCACCGAAGTCTGGCTGCTGACCCGCCCCGATTGCCGGGACTTGCGCTCGGTGCAGACGCTGTTCGATGAACTGACCCCGAGATTGCGCGAAACGCTGGAGCAGGCAGCCGACGTCTAGGCCGTTCGGCTTTCAAGGCATCTTGAAGCGCTCCAGCAATGCGCCTTGTTCAGTGGCGCAGGCGCGCAGGGTGGCCAGTTCGGCCACCGAGGTTCTGGCATGGATATCCAGCTCGGCGGCCAGCGCACGCACACGGGTCACGGCGGCGTTGATCTGTTCGGACACCGCACGCTGTTGCTGGGCGGCACTGTCTATCTGGCTGTTCATGGTCGACATCTGCACCACGCCCTCGCCGACGCCGTACAGCGACTCGATCAAGGTGTCGAACAGCTGCGCGGTTTCGCGGCCGCGCTGTTGATTGGCAGCCATCGACTGCACCACACCGGCGGTGTCTTTTTGCAGCGCCTCGATGATGCTGCGGGTTTCTTCGACCGAGTGCTGGGTGCGCCTGGCCAGATTGCGCACCTCGTCGGCGACCACCGCAAAACCGCGACCATGCTCGCCTGCGCGCGCAGCCTCTATCGCCGCATTGAGGGCCAGCAGGTTGGTCTGTTCGGCAATGTCGCGAATGATGTCCAGCACGCTGCCGATACGCCCGCTTTTGGCTGACAATTGATCGACCTGCTGGTTGGCCCTGGCCAGTTCATCGACCTGGCTGGCCACCAGCGTGGTGGTGCGTTCGATCAGTTCGGTGCCGTCCTCGATGGTCTGCAAAATCGCGCCTGAAGTCTGTGCCGCCGAGGCCGTGCTGCGGGCGATGTCCTGGGCCGAGATATTCATTTGGTGAACCGCCGTGGCGACCTGATCGATGTCCAGCCGTTGCTGATCCATGACCGCCAGGTTTTGCTCGCTGCCCTGAATCGACTGCGCTGACACCCGGCTCAATTCGCCTGCGGTTTCCTTGACCCGCTGGATGACCGGTTGCAGCCCATCGAGAAATCCATTCAGGCCGAGCATCACGTCGCCCAGCTCACCGCCCCTCGCCCCGTCAAGACGGACAGACAAGTCCCGATGCAGACTCTGGGTCATGGCCGCTATGTCCCGCAGCGGGCGGAACATCCAGGCAGTTGCCATGACCACGGCGCCCATGAGCAACGTACAAACGGTGACAACCAGCATGAGCTGATCGCCGCTCATGCCCGGTGCCAGAATCATGATCAACACACTGGCCAGAATGGCCAGGCACGCCCCGACCATTACGATCACTCGTGCACGCAACGTGGCGAACAGGCCCCGGCTCATACGGCACGCTGACGGGTCAGAACAAGCATGACCAGCATCAGCACCCCGCCCAATACCACGGTGCCGGACGACAGCATGAAGATGCCTTGCCGGCTGTCTTCGTGCATGAACAAGGCCAGCAAGGTCGGCGCAGCGGCGGCCGCCGACACCTGCACCACACCGACCAGCCGGGTCAGGCGCCCTTCGGGGTCGTGGGTGACCACCGAGGACATGTAATAGGACAGCGCCAGGTTCCAGCCCAGGTTCATCAGGAATACGGCAACGGCCAGGTCCGCCGCATCATGGATCTGCGCAGCGAACAGATAAATCGACAGCAACACGATCAACGAACCTGCAAGGATCATCGGCACTCGACCCAACCGGCGTCCCAGCAGGCTGGGCAAGGCCGCACCCGGCAAGCCGCCCAGCAACCCCACACTGATCGCCCAGCCGATATCGACCGGCGCAATGCCGGCATCAGCACCGATGCCCTCGACAAACCCCCACAGCGAGTAGATCGACAATTGCAGCAACAACATGCCCACCAACGAGCAGACACCGATGAGGGTCAGGCCCGACAGACGCCCGTTGGTACGCGCCGGCAGCACTTCGTCGACCTGCCGCGCCGGCAGGCACACGCACGCCAGGCACACCAGTGCATACCAGCCGGCAACGAAGTAGATGGCCCAATAAAAGCCCAGGCGTTCGGCGATGATCGGCATGACCGCTGCACTGAAGGCAAACAGCGCGGTTTGTACGAACAACAGAATGCCGTAAGAACGATCCTGCCCGCTCATTCTTCCCAGGCAGTAAATGGCGTAGGAATACAGCACGCCTGCGCACACCCCAGAGACCAGCCGCAAGGCCAGCAAGTGGTCGAACTGCTCGACACTGGCGGTGAAAAAGTTCGACAGAAACAACAACAGCGCGCTGCCCAGGCCGATGCTGCGTGCGCCCAGGCGGCGGATCATCGGCAGGCACAACAGGGTGCCAAGAATCGAGCCGCACATTTCGGCCGACATGACCCAGCTCTGCTGCACCAGAGTCAGGGTCAGACGCTCGGCCAACAGGCCAATGAAGATCGGTTGCACGCCGATCACGATGATCGATGCTGCCGCGATGAAGATGCAGGCCACACGCACAGCCATTGGGTGAATTGTTTTCATCAGGGATACCCGTATGTAAATAGAGCGCTCAGTGGCTGTGGGGTCAGGCCAGGCGATAACAGTGGATGACCACCTGGTCTGCCGTCGGGTAGACGGCACGGCCGATGAACGTGCCCTGCCCAAGCCCATCGAGACGCCCGCGCGGCACCTGAAACCTCGGCGTGCAGGTGCAGCGGTAATGCGCCTCGTCGATCGGCCACAGGCCTTGCGCTTCAAGCGCCTGGCCCTGCTCACTCATTACGATCAAGCCGGTGTTATGGATATTGATCAGTTCGCCCTGCTCGGTGCGCAGGCTGTAGCGGGCATCCAGTTCACCGACGCCGTCAGCACGCTGCCGATAGAAGTCGGCACCGCCCGGCAGCACCTCGCCACGCAGTACCTGGCCACCGGTTGCAGCGCCTTCGAAGCGCCCGCCCAGAATCGGGTAATTGCTGCGCTGCCCATCGGCACATTCGCCCAGCGTCTGCACAGCCACCGTCACTTGCAACGTCATCACCCACTCCAGCGGCGGCACCTGGCGCCCTGATTGCACGATTGTCGTCATCATGTTTTATCCCGGAATCAGTAGCGGTAGGTGAAATACAGCTCAAGCGCGCTGAAGCGTTCGTCATTGCCGAACACCTGTCTGGCGGCGGCCTTGGCCGTTACCCAGTTGTACGACAGCGAGGTATACAGGCGCGGCGTGGGCGTCCAGTCGAGGTACACCACCGTCTCGTCGGCAAAGCGCCGGTCACTGACCGGGGCGCCTTGATAGTTGTCCTTGTCGAGCCAGAATTGATAGTGGATGGCGCCCAGGGTGAAGGTGTCGCTCAGGCGGTTCTTGAGCGAGAACTGCTGAACCCTTTCGTTGCTGTTGAACAACAGGTAGTTGCCCACCACATCGCCGACCAGCCAGGTGCTCCAGTCCACAAAGCCTTTGGACAGCGGGTCCCAGGCTTTCTGGCGGTTGTCGGCCAGGTTGTCGTCACCGGAGAACGTCGCGTAGCGGTAGCCAAGCACCGGCGTGAACGGCAGGGTATCGAAGGTGTAGTCGGCCTGTGCATACCAGGCGCTGGCATCGTAGTCGACGCCTTCGCCACTGCCGCGTTCGATGGCGTATTCGCCATTCAGACTCAGGGCCGGCAGACCCGGAATCCGTGCGTTCAGCGCACGCAGGTTGTACACCTGCATGCCATCGCGGCGTGCCTGCACCCGTCCCTTGCGGGCCAATGCATCGACTTTGAGCGCGGTGGCGCCCAGCGCGACCTGGCCGCCCAGGTCGTAGTCGAGGTTGCCACCGGTCATGCGAAAGTCGCCCAGATGGTCGTCGGTGCGCAAGCTGAAGGCCTGGGCCTGCCACGCACCGTCGCCCCAGGCCAGAATCGCCGAATCCTTGAAAGCGGTACGCGGCCCTAACCAATAGGCGCCGTCACCGAACGCATCGAGGTTACCGTCCATGACGATAAAGCCGGTGCCAATCTTGTAGTTCTGCCGTCCGGCGGTAAATTTCCAGTGGCCGGCGCGCAAGCCGGCGTACAGCTCCTCGGTGGTGGTGTTGCCGTCGGAACTGCGGGTAAAGCCGCCGGCATCGCCATCGCCCAGGGTGGTGGCGGCGACCACCGAGCCGCCGGCCAATAAACCCAGCTCATTGCCCAACGAATAATCCAGGGTCACGCCCGGCTTGATGTACACCTCCTGCCAGCCGATCTTGCTGCCGCCATTGCTGCCGTTACGAATATCGACCCGGCCGGCGCCGAAGTTCACGCCACGGGTGGTGACGGTGGCCGCACCCGCCGCGAAATTGACCTCCCCCTTGAGGTTGCCCTCTTCGAAGGCATAGCCGGCCCATGAGGGCTGACTGGCCAACGGCAGGCCGAGTGCGAGCAGCACGCAGGAAAAACGTGTTGTTGAGTACATATGAAGCTCCTGTGCGTTTGTTTTTGTATTACAGGGCAGTGGTAAAGGTGGCGCAGTCGGCCACAAGGCCTGGCAAGACCAGGCTGAACTCTTGTTATGGGTCGATCAGATGCGGTTGCGAGTCAGTTGCGCGGTGATGGCGCGGAACATGCGCACGCTGTCGGCATCCAGGTCGGTAACCGCTTCGGGCAACGACGACTGTTTGACGATCACCACTTGCGAAGGGATGTCGACAAACAGGTACTGGCCATGAATACCGCCGGCCATCAGCGCCTGGCTGTGGTCGTTGAACACGTACCACTGGCTGCGGTAGGACGCGCCGGGGGTCCATTGCGCGAAACTCTGGTTTTTGGCGTAGATCGCCGGATCGCTGCCGCTGGCAATCGCCTCGATGGCGCTTTCGGCAAGCAGTCGTTCACCGTTGTGAAGCCCTTTGCTGGCGAGCAGTTGGCCGAAGCGGGCCATGTCGCGCAACGTGGCGCTGAAACCTGCGCCGGCGACACTGCGGCCCCAGGGGTCAGCCATGAAATAGCCGTCGCGCTCACACCCCAGCGATTTCCAGACCCGCTCCAGCAGCGCATGACACGAAACGCCCGAAGCGCGCTCCATCACCCAGGCCAACGCTTCGGTGGTGGCGGTCACATAGTGGAAAAAGCCGCCATGTTCGCCGCGCTTCTGCAGGGAAGGCAGGTACTGGTACAGCGAGGCAAAGCGCGCATATTCCGCCGGTGCCGGCTGAAAGCCGCAGGCATAGCCGTATTGCGAGCTTTCCGAGTCCGGATCGTCGTAAACCTCGCTGTAGGCAATGGCCACTGCCATGTCGAACAACTGGCGCACCGTAGCATCGCCAAAGGCACTGCCTTGCAGTTCGGGCACGTAGCTCTGGGCCTGCGCCTCGCAATCGAGCAGGCCCTGCTGAACCAGTTGTTCACCAAGCACACCGATCAGCGATTTGGTCACCGAGAACATGATGTGCCGGTCCGTCGCTTGCTGGCCGTTGAAGTAGCGCTCATGCACCACACGGCCCTGCTGCATGATCAGAAAACCATCGGTCTTGCTCGCCAGCAGGTGGTCCATGACATTCACCGACAGGCCGCAGACACTCTCGAACGACAGGTCATCAAGGTCCTGAGGTGCTAACGGTAACGGCGTACTGCAAGGGCCGGCCTGCACATCGATGGTCGGGCGCAGCCGCGCCAGATGACGAAACCCCCAACGATTGAACGGCGGGCGCATCCAGTTGCTCCAGGTTACCCGTCGTGCCTGCACGGCCGGAAAGCCTTCCATCAGCGCAGGTTGATCCTGCTCGGCCTTGAATGCCGAATGGGCCTGCATGTACTGGGTGACAAGGGGATGGTCAAGAATTTCGCTCATTGGGGCGGGTCCTGGAAAATGACTCTGCATTGGAATATGGCGAAATAATTAAACCTATAAAAACTTTTAGTCAATAAAATATTTGCCCAATAAAAGAGCGTACGCCTATCATTTGGCTCAAGGTCAGGATTCAGGAGTGCACGTGAGCGGATTGCGGGAACATCAAAAGGAACAGCGTCGCCAGGCTATCGCCAAAGCGGCCATTGAGCTGTTCCAGAGCCAGGGATTTCAGGCCACCACCATCGAGCAGATCGCCAAGGTGGCGGGGGTTTCAGCGCCGACGGTGTTCAAGTATTTCGGCAGCAAGCAGGAAATCATTCTGGAGATGATCCGCGAGGCCGACCAACGTGCGATTCGCGATCTGAGCGAGCATGTGTGCTATTTCGATGACCCGGTCGATGCGCTCTGCCACCTGGAAAGCCTGCTGGTGGGCTATAGCCTTGAAGTGCTGCCGGCGGCGTTGTGGAAGGAACTGCTGCCGCTGATTCTGACCGGCGGTACCGAGTTGCCGGAAGCCTACCGTCAGCTCAACAGTGCCTTGCAGGCGGAAATCGCCACTGTGCTGCGCGACCTGCAGAGCGCTGGCAAACTAAGGCCCGATCTGGATGTGGCGCAGGCGGCGTTCATGCTCAACGATTATTCACACCTGCAACTGCTGCGTCTGACCAGCAGTGCCACACCGGATATTCAGGCGCACCGCGAAAGCGTGCGGATGGCCACCCGGTTCATGTTCGAAGGTATGCGTAATCCACTGTTGCCCGTCTGCGACTAAAGTCGCGGCCGTTGTGCGTTGACAATATCTCCAGCCGTTGTTAATAATCCACGCAGTCATACGATAACGCACAACAAAAACAACAATGAGTGAGTCTAACTATGTCGCCTTCATCTACTACGCGCCCCTGTGCGCGGCATTATTGTTGTCTTTCTTCCCCGGCCAGTAACTTCAGTGCAGCGGGCTCTTTAAAGAGCAACTAGCAGCCTGCCTGTTTGTTTGCGCACACCTGTTTTATCCCCCTCCTGCCACGCGCTGCGCGTGCCTGGCAGATGGACTGTCTCATCCAGAACGGAAGCACAACAATAATGAAAATCCGCCAAACCCTTCCTTTTGCCCTGATCAGCGCCGGTGTCATCGGCAGCCTGCCTGGCGTCGGTGTCGCCGCAGGTTTCGTCGACGATACCAAGGCCACGCTGGGCCTGCGCAACTTCTACATCAACCGTAACTTCGTCGACCCCAACAACGCGCAGAGCAAGGCCGAGGAATGGACCCAGAGCTTTATCCTCGATGCCCGCTCCGGCTTTACCGAGGGCACGGTCGGGTTCGGTGTGGATGTACTGGGGCTGTACTCGCTCAAGCTCGATGGCGGTGGCGGCACTTATGGCACCGCCCTGCTGCCGCGCCACAGCGACGGCCGTCCGGCCGATGACTATGGCCGGCTGGGTGTGGCCGGCAAGGCCCGGTTTTCCAAGACCGAGCTGAAAATCGGCGAATGGATGCCGGTGCTGCCGATCCTGCGCGCCGACGATGGTCGCTCGCTGCCGCAAACCCTGCGCGGCGGGCAGATCACCTCGAAAGAAATCGACGGCCTGACGCTCTACGGCGGTCAGTTCCGCGCCAACAGCCCGCGCAATGACGCGAGCATGGAAGACATGAGCTACGGCGGCGGCCTGTCGGACCGCTTCAATTTTGTCGGTGGCGAATACACCTTTAACCAGAACCGCACGATGGTCGGCCTGTGGAACGCGGTGCTCAAGGACGTTTACGAGCAGCAGTACCTGCAACTGACCCACAGCCAGCCGATCGGCGACTGGACCCTGGGTGCCAACCTGGGCTATTTCCAGGGCGAAGACGACGGCTCACGACGCGCCGGGCGCCTGGACAACAAAACCTGGTCGGGCATGTTCTCGGCCAAGTTCGGTGGCAGCACATTCTATGTCGGCCTGCAGAGGGTCAACGGCGACACCTGGATGCGCGTCAACGGCACCAGCGGCGGCACCCTGGCCAACGACAGCTATAACGCCAGCTTCGACAACGCTGAAGAGCGCTCCTGGCAAGTGCGTCATGACTACAACTTCGTCGCCCTGGGCGTGCCTGGGCTGACCCTGATGAACCGTTATATCAGCGGCCATGATGTGCGCAGCGGCGCAGTCACCGATGGCAAGGAATGGGTACGCGAATCGGAATTGGCGTACGTCATTCAGAGCGGCACCTTCAAGAGCCTCAACATCAAGTGGCGTAACTCGACCATTCGTCGCGACTTCAGCACCAACGAATTTGACGAGAACCGGCTGATCTTCAACTACCCGTTGTCGATTCTGTAACAAAGCCCCGGCAAAGTTGATTCACGTACGACTCTGGGCGAATTGACAAGCAGCAAAACAGCTGTCGATAATCGCCCAAGTCATACGACAACACATAACGCACAACAACCATAACAACGAGCAGAGCTGGCCATGACCACAACACCTTTCAATCGCCTGCTGCTCACCGGTGCAGCAGGCGGCCTGGGCAAGGTTCTTCGCGAACGCCTCAAAGGCAGCGCCACGATCCTGCGCCTTTCAGATATCAGCCCGATGGACCCCGCCACCGGCCCGCACGAAGAAGTCGTGCAGTGCGACCTGGCCGACAAGGCCGCAGTGCATGAGCTGGTCGCCGGCGTCGATGCCATCGTCCACTTTGGTGGCGTATCGACCGAACATTCCTTTGAGGACATCCTCGGCCCGAACATCTGCGGCGTGTTTCATATCTATGAAGCGGCGCGCAAACACGGGGTCAAGCGGGTGATCTTCGCCAGCTCCAACCACACCATCGGTTTCTATAAACAGGACGAACAGATCGACGCCCGTTCGCCGCGTCGTCCTGACAGCTACTATGGCTTGTCCAAATGCTACGGCGAAGACATGGCCAGCTTCTATTTCGACCGCTACGGCATCGAGACCGTCAGCCTGCGCATCGGCTCCTCGTTCCCGGAGCCGAACAACCGGCGGATGCTCAGCACCTGGCTGAGCTATGACGACCTGACCCAGTTGATCGAGCGCGGGCTGTTCACCGCCAACGTCGGCCACACCGTGGTCTATGGCGCCTCGGCCAACCCGACCGTCTGGTGGGACAACCGCTACGCCGCGCACCTGGGTTACGCGCCCAAGGATTCTTCAGAACAATTCAGCGCCGCCGTCGAGGCCCAGCCGCAACCGGCGGAGGATGACCCGGCCAGGGTGTATCAGGGCGGCGCGTTCGTCGCCTCCGGCCCCTTTGACTGATCCTGCTGTAAACGCCTCACAACGAAACAACATAATAACAACACGGAGTTTCATCATGACCTTCAAACGCAAGTTGCTCCTTGCCGTTCTTCCGTTGGCGATTAGCTTGTCTTCGACCGCTTCGGCGCTGGAGATCAAGTTCGCCGAAATCCACCCGGCCGGCTACCCGACCGTGGTGGCTGAAGAGAACATGGGCAAGAAACTCGTCAAGGACACCGACGGCAAGATCACTTTCAAGATGTTCGCCGGCGGCGTGCTCGGCTCCGAGAAAGAAGTCGTCGAACAAGTGCAGATCGGCGCTGTGCAGATGGCCCGCGTCAGCCTCGGTATCGTCGGCCCTGTGGTGCCGGACGTGAACGTGTTCAACATGCCGTTCGTGTTCCGCGACCACGAGCACATGCGCAAGATCATCGATGGCGAGATCGGCCAGGAAATCCTCGACAAGATCACCAACTCGGACTTCAACCTGGTGGCCCTGGCGTGGATGGACGGCGGCACGCGCAACCTCTACACCAAGAAGCCGGTGCGCAAGATCGAAGACCTCAAGGGCATGAAAATCCGTGTGCAGGGCAACCCGCTGTTCATCGACATGATGAACGCCATGGGCGGCAACGGCATCGCGATGGACACCGGCGAGATCTTCAGCGCCCTGCAGACCGGCGTGATCGACGGTGCGGAAAACAACCCGCCGACCCTGCTGGAACATAACCACTTCCAGAGCGCCAAGTACTACACGCTGACCGGTCACTTGATCCTGCCGGAGCCGGTGGTGATCTCCAAGTCCACCTGGAACAAGCTCACCCCAGAGCAACAGGCGCTGGTCAAGAAAGTTGCCCGTGAAGCGCAGATGGAAGAGCGCGTGCTGTGGGACGCCAAGTCAGCGGCCAGCGAAGAGAAACTCAAGGCGGCCGGTGTCGAGTTCATCACCGTCGACAAGAAGCCCTTCTTCGACGCCACCCAGTCGGTACGTGACAAATACGGCGCGCCGTACGCCGACCTGATGAAACGCATCGCAGCAGTCCAGTAATACCCGTTTCCCTCTCCCGGATGACCTCTGCAGGCGCGGCCCCCACCGCCCTGCAGCCTTGGATGTGCCTATGAAAACGTTCTTTCTGCGTCTGAACGATGTGTTGTACAGCAGCTGCATCTGGATTGCGGGCCTGTCGATCCTGACCATGACGCTGATCATTCCGTGGGGCATTTTTGCCCGCTACGTGCTGGGCACCGGCTCCAGCTGGCCGGAGCCGGTCGCGATTCTGTTGATGATGGTGTTCTGCTTTATCGGTGCGGCGGCCAGTTACCGGGCCGGTGCGCACATGGCCGTGTCGATGGCCACCGACCGTATGCCTGAGCCACTGCGCAAGGCGTTTGCCGTGCTGGTGCAATTTTTGATGATTGCGGTGTGCGTGTACATGACCTGGTACGGCGCCAAGTTGTGCATCACCACCTGGAACCAGTTCCTGGCCTCATTGCCGGGTGTGCGGGTCGGCATGACCTATGCGCCCATCCCGATTGGCGGCCTGCTGACGCTGAGCTTTGTGCTGGAAAAACTCATTCTGGGCGATCAAAGCCATCGCAAGGTCGTGCGCTTTGACCACATCGAAGAAAACGAAGGGGCCGCATAAATGGATGCCTTGATTCTTTTGGGCAGTTTCATCCTGCTCATCCTGATCGGCATGCCGGTCGCCTATGCGTTGGGGCTTTCTGCGCTGATCGGTGCCTGGTGGATCGATATTCCGTTACAGGCGATGCTGATTCAGGTCGCCAGCGGTGTTAACAAATTCTCGCTACTGGCCATTCCGTTCTTCGTGCTGGCCGGGGCGATCATGGCCGAAGGCGGCATGTCGCGACGACTGGTGGCATTTGCCGGCGTACTGGTGGGCTTCGTACGTGGCGGCTTGTCGCTGGTCAACATCGTCGCATCGACCTTTTTTGGCGCGATTTCCGGCTCGTCGGTGGCTGACACGGCCTCGGTCGGCTCGGTGCTGATTCCGGAAATGGAGCGCAAGGGCTACCCGCGCGACTTCTCCACGGCCGTGACCGTCAGCGGTTCGGTACAAGCGCTGCTGACCCCACCCAGCCATAACTCCGTGCTCTATTCGCTGGCCGCCGGCGGCACGGTGTCCATCGCTTCGCTGTTCATGGCCGGCGTCATGCCGGGGCTGCTGATGAGCGCCATCCTGATGGGCTTGTGCCTGATTTTCGCCAAGAAGCGTAATTACCCTAAAGGTGAAGTGATCCCGCTGCGTCAGGCGCTGAAAATCGCCGCCGACGCACTCTGGGGCCTGATGGCCATGGTCATCATCCTCGGCGGGATTCTGTCCGGGGTGTTCACCGCGACCGAGTCGGCAGCGATTGCCGTGGTCTGGTCGTTCTTCGTGACCATGTTCATCTACCGCGACTACAAGTGGCGTGACCTGCCCAAACTGATGCACCGCACGGTACGGACCATCTCCATCGTGATGATCCTGATCGGCTTTGCCGCCAGTTTCGGCTACGTCATGACCCTGATGCAGATCCCGGCGAAGATCACCACCGCGTTCCTGACCCTGTCGGACAACCGCTATGTGATCCTGATGTGCATCAACGTCATGCTGTTGCTGTTGGGCACGGTGATGGACATGGCGCCGCTGATCCTGATCCTGACCCCGATCCTGCTGCCGGTGATCACCGGTATCGGCGTGGACCCTGTGCAGTTCGGCATGATCATGCTGGTCAACCTGGGGATCGGCTTGATTACACCGCCGGTGGGCGCGGTGTTGTTTGTCGGCTCGGCGATCGGCAAGGTCAGTATCGAGTCGACGGTCAAGGCGCTGCTGCCGTTCTATGCCGCGCTGTTTCTGGTACTGATGGCGGTGACCTACATTCCAGCCATTTCGCTGTGGCTGCCTAGCGTCGTGCTGTAACGTTCAGCGGCAACCTCAACAGGCGGGCCGCAATGGCCCGCCTTTTCTTTGCAAATGGATTTTGTGCTCATGGCTGTTCCCTCTGCTTCTCCCCTTCCCCTGCCTCGGCATATCGCCGTGGCAATCCTGGCGCTGCTGGCCTGCTGCTTTGCCGGCAACCATATTGCGGCGCGCTTTGCCTTCGATGACAGCACCGGCGTACTGCTGGCGATTTTGTGTCGCTCCGGGATTACCTTGCTGGCGCTGGCCGGCCTGTTGTTGTGGCAGCGCCAGTCGCTGAGCCTGCCGGCGGGTGCCTGGCGCTGGCAATTGCTGCTGGGCTTGCTGATCGCCACGCAAAGCCTGTGCCTGTACTCGGCGGTGGCGCGGATTCCGGTGGCGCTGGCGTTGCTGGTGGGCAACACCTTCCCGATCATTCTGGCGCTGCTGGCGTGGGCCCTCGGCGGACCGCGCCCGACCCGGCGCACCGCATTGCTGATGGGCATGATCCTGGTCGGCCTGGTGCTGGCGCTGGATGTGCCGGCACGGCTGGCCGCCAGCGGCGAGTCCAACCCGCACTGGACCCTCGGCGTCAGCCTGGCCTTTTGTGCCGCCTGTGTATTTGCCTGTGCGCTGTGGATCACCGACCACAAACTGGCTGCGGTACGCGGCCCGGTGCGCAGCCTGCTGACCTTGCTGGTGGTGTTCGTCAGCATGCTGGCGGCAGGCGCCAGCGGGGTGATGCCTTCGGGCTTGTCGATGCCGGGCAGCAGCACCGGCTGGGTGGCGCTGGCCAGCCTGGTGGTGCTGTATGGCATGGCCTTCACCTTGTTGTTCGTCTGCGTACCGCGCCTGAACATGGCGCAGAACGCCCCGGTGATGAACATCGAACCGATCGCCACCCTGATCCTCGGCTGGGCCCTGTTGAACCAGAGCCTGAGCGCGATGCAGTTGCTGGGTGGCGCGGTGGTGGTGGGTGCGATTGTGCTGCTGACCTATCGCAAGACCTCGTAGGAGCGGTTTTAGCCTGGTTCGGCACCCCGACGAAGGACACGACACCGTGTCGCGCCCTTCCCGACTAAAGCGGATCGCCGCCCGACGGATCGCCGCCCGGTCGGTCCTATGGGCTAATGCTGATCAGTTAAGCCGGTTTTCGCCGATATTTCGCCTGGCGCCGAATCCGTAGGAGATCACCCGCCGCCTTGGCGCCGCGCTGTCGCGCAGCAAACATTGGATGTAGGAGGGGCCGGTCGGCGTCCCGATCTGCCGGAATGCCGGACCATCGCGATCGGCTGCGCAGCAGTCGTAGATTTGCAGCGTTTCGACGATTTCTGTGAGCGCTTCGCGCTCAATCGCCAGCAGAGCTGCCTCCTACAAGTCAGCATTCGCGAGCTAGCGCTCAATCCTACAAGAGCGTTTCTTCAGTGGCTTAGTGCTTCGTTACCCGTTCCTGCAATCTTCTGAACCGGCTCGCTGCGCACTTCTCGCGCCAGGTTCCAGACCAGCACGGCCGCCACCAGATCGAATGCCGCCAGCACCACGAACAGCGGGCTGTAGCCGACCTTGGTCACCAGGATACCGAAGATCAGGGTGAACACGGCCGCCCCCAGATAGCCGAACATGCCGCCCATGCCGGTGGCGGTGGCCACCTGGTCCTTGCTGAACGAGTCAGAGGTGATCGAGTACAGCGCGCCCGACAGCGTCTGGTGAGCAAAGCCGCCGATGCACAGCAACGTAATCGCGGTGTACGGGCTTTCGACCAGACCGATGCAGGCAGGACCGATCATGCAACTGGCACCGAAGACCAGCACCATCTTGCGCGAGGTGAACAGCGACACCTTGAAATACTTATGGAAGAACGGGCTCAGGTAGCCGCCCAGCACGCAGCCGATGTCGGCGGCCAGGAACGGCAGCCAGGCGAACATCGCTACCTCTTTGATGTTCATGTGCCGCTCGGTCATCAGGTACAGCGGGATCCAGGCGTTGAAGGTCTGCCAGGCCGGCTCGGAGAGAATGCGCGCCGAGGCAATCGCGTAGAAGTTGCGTTCCTTGAAGATCTTCTTCCAGGCGCCCTTCTCACGTCTGGCGGTCTGAAAGTGCGCTTCCTGGCCGCTGAGGATGTAGTCGCGCTCTTCATTGCTGAGGTACTTCTGGTCCTTGGGGTGCTTGTACAAGAGCATCCACAACAGGGTCCAGACGATGCCCGACGCCCCGACGATCAGAAACGCCAGTTGCCAGCCACTGTGCAGAATCGCCCAGACCACCAGCGGCGGCGCCAGCAAGGCACCCAGTGACGAACCGATATTGAACCAGCCGATGGCGACCGAACGCTCTTTGGCCGGAAACCATTCGGTGGTGGCCTTGACGCCAGCGGGCAAGCCAGCCGCTTCGGTCATGCCCAGCAGGCCGCGCATGAATGCCATGCTTTGCCAGCCGGTGGCCAGGGCGGCGCCGGCGCAAGCCACCGACCAGGCCATGGCGAAGACGGCAAAGCCCAGTTTGGTGCCGATGAAGTCGATGAACCAGCCGGCCACCGGCTGCATCAGGGCGTAACAGATCTGCCAGGCCGCGACGATCTTCGCGTACTGCTCGGTGGAGATCGACAGGTCGGTCATCAGGGTCGGCGCGGCGACCGACAAGGTGTTACGAGCGAGATAGTTAACGACCAGGCCAGCCGTGACCAGGCTGACCATCCACCAACGGATGCCTTTTATTCTCATGGTTCACCTTAATTATTTTTAGAAGGCGGGCTATTGCCTAGGCGTCGAATAGCGACCCGAGACAATTTGTTTCAAAATAATTCTGGCACGTTACCAGACGTCGTACAACGACTTTTGAATAGCCAATGGTCTATGAACCCTAGCGATAAAAAAACAAACGGTTATAACCTTAGATCGCATCTTCATAACCGTCAGGCCTATAAGTCGCTATGCTGCCCGCCACTTTTTACCTGACAACAGATAACTGTGATTTAGGGCTTCGATAATGGATGTGGGCGGTTTGGGTTTTGTAGTAGCCGGCCTTGTGGTCGGTTTTATCGTCGGGATGACCGGCGTCGGTGGCGGCTCGTTGATGACCCCGATCCTGCTGTGGTTCGGCATCAACCCGGCTACAGCGGTGGGCACCGACCTGCTGTATGCGGCGATTACCAAAGCCGGTGGCGTGTACGTTCATAAAAAGAACGACAACATCGACTGGAAGATCACCGGCTGGCTGACCCTGGGCAGTGTGCCGGCGGTGCTGGTAACGTTAGGCTTTCTCAGCAGCCTGGACAGCTCGCCCGATGCGCTCAATGCGATCATCAAGCAGGCGCTGGGCTTTGTGCTGTTGCTGACCGCCCTGGCCATCCTGTTCAAGAACCGTTTGCTGGCCTTCGCACATAACCGTGTCGACGGCCATTCGCTGTTCAAGGACTCCAGCCTCAACCTGCTCACGGTGATTACCGGCGTGGTGCTGGGCACCATGGTCGCCCTGACCTCGATTGGCGCAGGCGCCTTGGGCACGGTGGCGCTGTTCATTCTTTACCCGTTGCTGCCGACCCGCCGTCTGGTCGGCACCGAAATCGCTCACGCCGTGCCGCTGACACTGGTCGCCGGCATCGGCCACGCCAGCATGGGCAATATGAACTGGGAATTGCTCGGGTTTCTGTTGTTGGGTTCGTTGCCGGGTATCTACCTGGGCAGCCATATGGCCGGGCGCGTTTCCGACAACCTGCTGCGCCCCTGCCTGGCGGTGATGCTGGGTTTGATCGGCTTCAAGCTGGCGTTCTGATTATTTCAGGAATCTGAATCCGTTCTCGTTTCGTCCACATCCCTTTCACATCCTCTTCACGTTCACGGCCTTAAAGTTACCCCACTCCTTTGATGAATCCCCTTGGCTCACCTCCCCCGGTGAGCCATTTTTTTTGCCTGTCTTTTAACGCGTTCAACGCACCTGAGTATCAGAAGACGTTCTTGCAGCAGACACCATGACGGGCTCAGGTAGCGGCGCCAATTGCGCCAGTCGCTCGTTACTGGTGCCGTTGACGACCTGACTGCTCCACTGCCCGGCCACACTGGCCAGCCAGGCCAGCAGCACCAACGCCATGATCTGCAAGGCCCATTTGGTAATCGTCGCCATGTTGTGTCTCCCCCTGTTGGTTTCGATGCCGGGGATATAACCACTGCTCTGTTGCAAAGCCATTGCAGCGCCCTGTCCAGGTCGACCGCTTGTCCGTGCACCGGAACTGCGCGCACGGCCTGGCCTTCCATAACTCATAAGGTTTCAGGCTGTTAACAAGGCATTGCCGAGGAGTCAGCTTATGAGCGGATCAGGTCGTGGTCATGTTGAAGTCGTTTTACTGCCCACTGAAAAAATCCTCGGCCAACACGAAGTGGTCGTGCATCAGGCACTGGGCCGGCAACTGGCGCAGTTGTTGGGCGGCGAGTTCGTCGGCACCTTCGATGAGTCGCTGCATAAGGGCCGCTCTTTGTATTTCGTGCCGTCCGATACGCTGGTCGACCCACAGGTACACGAACACCTGAACATCCGCAGCAGCGACGACCTGTTCGGCGGCCTGGTCAGTGAACCGTTCATGGCCACCAAAGCCATTTCCCACGCCTTGCCAAGGAACGCCAGCGCGCGCCCGCCGGGCTGGTCCGAGGCCTTTCATCGCCTGGCCGGTGACGCGGTGCTGGCGGGTTTCAGTGTGTTCAGCGAAGCCGATGCACAGCAGGCCGGGCAACAGATGCTCGCGAACGGCCCGGTGCGCATCAAGCCGGTACGTGCAACCGCCGGGCGCGGGCAGATCGTGGCCCGTGATGCAGAACAACTGGCGGCAGCGCTGGCGGAACAAGACTTTGCCGAGGTGGCGCGCTGGGGGCTGGTGATCGAAGAAGATTTGCAGGATGTCATCACCTACAGCGTCGGCCAGGTCTCGGTTGCAGGTTGCGTGGCCAGCTATCACGGCACCCAGAGCCTGACCCGTGATCATCAGGGCGCCACGGTGTATGGCGGCTCATGCCTGTGGATTGTGTGCGGCGGCTTTGAGGTGCTGCTCGACCAGCCGCTGGAAGCGCCCGTACGCCGCGCCGTGCAGCAAGCGATTGCCTATGACCAGGCGGCTCTGGACTGCCTGCCGGGCTTTATCGCCTCGCGGCGCAATTACGACATTGCCCAGGGCGTGAATGCCCGGGGTCAGACGTGCTCCGGTGTACTGGAGCAGTCGTGGCGTATCGGTGGCGCCAGCGCGGCAGAAATCCAGGCGCTGCTGGCGTTTGCCGAAGATCCCGGCCTGTCACGCATTCGCGTCTCGACCCACGAGGTCTACGGCGAATCGGCGCCCCTCCCTTCCAATGCTCAGGTGCTGTACGAGGGCGATGACCCTCAACTGGGCTTTCTCCGTAAACTCATTCAGGTTCAGCCTTATGACAGTGAGCAGTGAAGACATTGAAATCGCCATTGGCCACGACTCGATCTCCGGCACCCTTCTGACCCCCAGCGCCAAAGTGCCGGGCATTCTGTTCGTGCACGGTTGGGGTGGCAGCCAGCAGCGCGATCTGGCGCGGGCCAAGAATATTACCGGTTTGGGCTGTGTATGCCTGACCTTCGACCTGCGTGGCCATGAACGCACCGAAGAGCTGCGCGCCACGGTGTCGCGCGAGCACAGCCTGGACGACCTGCTGGCCGCCTACGACCGTCTGGTCAGCCACCCGACGGTCGACCCCGAAGCCATTGCAGTGATCGGTAGCAGTTACGGCGGGTATCTGGCGACGATTCTGAGCAGCCTGCGCCCGGTCAAGTGGCTGGCCTTGCGGGTGCCTGCGCTGTATTGGGACGCCGACTGGGACATGCCCAAGCAGGCTCTGGACCGCGACAAGCTCGCGCATTACCGCCGCTCGGTGGTCACGGCTGCCGATAACCGCGCACTGGCGGCGTGCAAGGCGTTCAAGGGCGATGTGCTGCTGGTCGAATCAGAGACGGACGATTATGTGCCGCACGCAACGTTGATGAGTTATCGCAGCGCTTTCGAGCTGGCTCATTCGTTGACGTACCGCCTGGTGGACGGCGCCGACCATGCTCTGTCCAGCGACATCAGCCAGAGCATCTACAGCGCGATGCTGACCAACTGGATCAGCGAAATGGTGATTGGTGACCGCCTGACGGATTATCCCCATCACTCGGCCACCCTGTCCTGAATGCTGCTGCAGAATCAATAGCGTGCCGGGCCCGACACATGCCGTGGTCCGGCGACGATCCAGGCCAGCACACCGACGATCGGCACCGCGACAATGCCGATGATCCACATAGCCTTGTTGCTGGCGCTGGTGTGGCTGGAGCGGACCCTCATTACAGCCCACAAGTCCGACAGAATGATAAGTACAACAAGCAGTAGCGCTCCCCACAGTCCTGCTTCTGACATAGGCATCTGAAACCTCCTGACCTTTCGGTGTGCCCAGGCGCCAACACGACGCTCTTGAATAGAAGAGATCGGCAAGGCAAGGAAAGTTCAGAGAAGTCGGATAAAACGCAGGGGGATTCAAAGCAATGCGACCACCGGTGAGGTGGTCGCAAGATATCGCATGCAAATGGGGCGTTTTTACCTCACGTCACTGGCGCCGGGTTGAACAGGGCCAGGTCGTTGTGCAGACGGTAATGCTCGGTCCAGGTTTTCTTCTTGCCGCTGGCCACGTCCAGATAGTAGTGCAACAGCTCCCAGCCCAGGTCTTCGATGCTCGCACGCCCGGTGGCGATGCGCCCGGCATCGATATCGATCAGATCGGGCCAGCGCTGGGCCAGCTCGGTACGGGTCGAGACCTTGACCACCGGGGCCATGGCCAGCCCGTAAGGCGTGCCACGACCGGTGGTGAAGACATGCAGGTTCATGCCGGCCGCCAGTTGTAGCGTGCCGCAGATGAAGTCGCTGGCGGGCGTGGCGCAGAAGATCAGGCCTTTACGGCTGACCCTCTCACCTGGCCCGACCACACCGTTGATGGCGCTGTTGCCGGACTTGACGATCGACCCCAGGGATTTCTCGACAATGTTCGACAGCCCGCCCTTCTTGTTGCCCGGCGTGGTGTTGGCGCTGCGATCCGCCTCGCCCTTGGCCAGGTAACGGTCGTACCAGTCCATTTCGCGCACCAGGCCCTCGGCCACTTCCTGGGTTTCGGCCCGGGAAGTGAGCAGGTAGATGGCATCGCGCACTTCGGTGACTTCGGAAAACATCACCGTCGCGCCAGCACGCAGCAGCAGATCGGAAGCGTAGCCCAGTGCCGGGTTGGCGGTGATGCCGGAAAACGCATCGCTGCCGCCGCACTGCATGCCCAGAATCAGCTCGGACGCCGGCACGGTCTCGCGACGGCGCTGGTCGAGCTTTTTCAGGCGCACTTCGGCCAGCTCCATGATCTGCTCGATCATTTCATTGAAGCCATTGCCGGCGTCCTGCAAGCGGTATTGCCACTGATCGCTGAGGTCGACCGACAGGTCGTTCTCGTGCATCACCTGCCCTGCCTGCAATTTCTCGCAGCCCAGGCTGATCACCAGTGCTTCGCCGCCCAGATTCGGGTTGCGCGCCAGGTTGCGCACGGTGCGGATCGGAATGTAGGCGTCGGTCGCCGAGATCGCCACGCCACAGCCATAGGTGTGGGTCAGGGCAATCACGTCGTCGACGTTGGAGTACTTGGGCAGCAGTTCATCGCGGATGCGCTTGACCGCATGCCCCAGCACGCCGGCCACACATTGCACCGTGGTGGTGATGCCGAGGATATTGCGGGTGCCGACGGTGCCGTCGGCATTGCGATAACCCTCGAAGGTGAAGCCTTCCAGTGGCGCCTCTTTTTCCGGCACCGCGTCGGACATCGGCAGCTTGTCCAGCTCGGGCGCCGACGGCATGCGCAGCAGGTCTTCCCTGACCCAACTGCCGCGCGGGATCGGTTGCAAGGCATAGCCGATGGTCTGGCCGTAGCGGATCACAGGATCCCCTTCGCCCAGATCGACAGTGCTGATCTTGTGGCTCTGGGGGACGTTATCGACCGTCTCCAGGCCATCATCGAATCGGGTGCCGGCAGGCACACCCTGGTCATTGACCACCACGACCACGTTATCCAGCGGGTGAAGCCGGATATGCCGTGGCGAATCGGCATGTTGAATCAGGTTCATCACGGTTTCCTCAGGATTTGGCTTGGGAAAGGTCGCTGTTCAGCGCTGGCCCCTGTGCAGGCGGCTCTTTCAATTCCACACGCTTGATGTCTCCTACGATAAAGATGTAGCTGATGACGGCCAGCAGTGCGTTGGCACCGACGAACACCAGTGCCCACTTGAACGAGCCGGTGCTGCTGATGATGTAGCCGATCACGATCGGGGTGGTGATCGATGCAATGTTGCCGAAGGTGTTGAACAGGCCACCACTGAGACCGGCGATCTGTTTTGGCGACACATCGGACATGACCGCCCAGCCCAGTGCGCCCACGCCCTTGCCGAAGAATGCCAGGGCCATGAAGCCGACCACGACCCACTCTACGTCGACGTAGTTGCAGGTGACGATGGAGGTCGACAGCAGCAGACCGAAGATGATCGGTGCCTTGCGGGCGAAGGTCAGCGAGTGGCCTTTGCGCAGCAGGTAGTCAGAAATGACCCCGCCCAGTACGCCGCCGATAAAGCCGCAGATGGCCGGCAACGAGGCGATGATACCGGCCTTGAGGATGGTCATGCCGCGCTCCTGAACCAGGTACACCGGGAACCAGGTCAGGAAGAAGTAGGTGATACCGTTGATGCAGTACTGGCTCAGGTAGATACCCAGCATCATGCGGTTGGTCAGCAACTGGCGGATGTAATCCCACTTCGGACCGCTGTTGGCGCTCTTGCTGCCTTTGCCCTTGTCCTGATCCATGTCGACCATGCCGCCGTTGCTGGCGATGTGATCGAGTTCGGCTTCGTTGATCATCGGGTGCTGGCGCGGGCTGTAGATGACTTTCATCCAGATGCCCGAGAACACGATACCGGCCGCGCCCATGACGATGAACACGTGCTGCCAGCCGTAGGTGAAGACGATCCAGCCCATCAGCGGTGCGAACAACACGGTGGCAAAGTATTGCGCCGAGTTGAAGATCGCAGACGCAGTGCCGCGTTCGGCGGTCGGGAACCAGGCGGCGACGATGCGGGCGTTGCCCGGGAACGATGGCGCTTCGGCCAGACCGACCAGGAAGCGCAGCATGAACAGCGCGACAATGGCGGTGGAGATGCCGAATTCACCGACATAGCCTTGCAGCAGGGTGAACAGCGACCAGGTGAAAATGCTGATGGCATAGACTTTCTTCGAGCCGAAACGGTCGAGCAGCCAGCCGCCAGGAATCTGACCGGCCACGTAGGCCCAGCCAAATGCGGAGAAGATATAACCCAGGGTTACGGCAGTGATGCCGAGGTCTTTTTGCAGGCTGGAGCCTGCGATTGCGATGGTGGCACGGTCGGCGTAGTTGATCGTGGTGACCAGAAACAGCATCAACAGGATCAAATAGCGGACGTGCGTCGGCTTGGACTTTTGCATTAGGTAGAACTCCCACTCATTATTTTTTTTACGCGGGTGATGCTGTTTTTGGGTGTAGCGTCTACAGGCCCCTTGGAAGCGTTGGTGGCGACAACGGATTCCACCTGCAGAGGGTCCAACGACAAAGACCGCGGAGCGTACTCAGCGGCCTTTGCCTGTCGGGGGAGTTACTGCGGGCCTTGCTTGTCCATCAACGCGGCGAGCAGGTCGACTTCTTCAGGCGTCAGGTCGGTCAGTGGCGCACGAACCGGGCCTGCGTCGTAGCCTGCGATCTTGGCGCCGGCCTTGACGATGCTGACGGCATAGCCGGATTTGCGGTTACGCAGGTCCAGGTAAGGCAGGAAGAAATCGTCGATGTACTTGCCAACGGTCTCGTGGTCGTCACGAGCGATGGCGTGGTAGAAGTTCATCGCCAGCTTCGGCACGAAGTTGAACACGGCCGACGAGTAGACCGGTACGCCCAGGGCCTTGTAGGCCGCGGCGTAGACTTCAGCGGTCGGCAGACCACCCAGGTACGAGAAGCGGTCACCCAGACGACGGCGGATCGAAACCATCAGCTCGATATCGCCCAGGCCATCTTTGTAGCCGATCAGGTTTTCGTTGCGCTCGGCCAGTTTTTCCAGCAGTGGCGCGGTCAGGCGGCAAACGTTGCGGTTGTAGACCACGACGCCGATCTTGACCGACTTGCACACCGCTTCAACGTGGGCGGCAACACCGTCCTGGCTCGCTTCGGTCAGGTAGTGAGGCAGCAGCAGCAGGCCTTTGGCACCCAGACGCTCGGCTTCCTGGGCCATTTCGATGGCTTGACGGGTCGGACCACCGACACCGGCCAGGATTGGCACAGTCTTTTCGCAGGTATCGACGGCAGTCTTGATGATCTGCGAGTACTCGCCGGAGGTCAGGGAGAAGAACTCACCGGTACCGCCAGCGGCGAACAGGGCGCTTGCGCCGTAAGGGGCCAGCCACTCCAGACGCTTGATGTAGCCTTCGCGGTTGAAATCGCCTTGGGCATTGAAGTCAGTGACAGGAAAAGACAGCAAACCGTGGGAAAGGATGGACTTGAGTTCTTGTGGATTCATTGTTCAAACACCCTGGGGGACATTGTTGTAGTAGGTAACTCATCAGCCTGAGTGCCGATGTCGTAAGTCATCGTACAACTGAAAATAAAATGTCTCAACAGGGATTTGCAGAATTTTTCCGCAAGGGGCGCTTGACTGGAGTTAAAGCCTTGATTACTGGGGATTTTAGCGAGGAGAAGACGACGAAAGTCGTACGATCACCGCAGGACGGCCACGCGTAGCCAGATCCTGCAACGCCTGCTGAAACGGCCTACATAAAGCGCACCACCAGACGCGCAAGGATGCATACCCCACGCATTCTTGAGCCTGACCATGATTCCTGTTTCCCGATTGACCGACCAGCACGCCTGCCCGATCCCTCTCCATGGCCTGACCCCGCTGGTATCCGGCTCACCCACTGTTTACGTCAACGGCCTGCCCGTAGCCCGGATCGGCGACCGCGCCGGCTGCGGCGCGGTGATCGTCAGCGGCTTTGTGCACATCCTCGTCGATGGCCGGCCCATGGCGCACATGGGCAGCCTGACCAGCCACGGCGGCGGCATCGTCACGGGCAGCCACGACACCGCCGGCGGGCAGGTCCGCTTCGATACGCAAAACCTCGCGGTCGATTTCGCTCTGCTGGGCGCCATCGATGCGCAGGGCAATGTCGATGAGCAAACGCTGCAAGCCTTGCTGGCCGACCCGCAGCTTGAACAACGCGCCCAAGCAGCAGGGGCATTGGTGCAGCCCAATGACGCGCCCTTCCCGAAAGCGCCGGCTACTGATTTGCCGGAAATGATCGCCGTCGCCGGTAGCCAGCATGACAACGGCGCCGGCAACAAGATGATGTTCATTGGCCAGGCCGTGCGCCAGTTGAGGGTGTTCAAGGAGCAATACCCTGCCCGACCGCGAACGCTGGTGGTTTTTACGCCGCATTACAGCGAGGCCATGCTCGACGCAGCCAGGAAATCGGCCGGGTTATACACCGCCGACTTCAAGACCCTCGACACCGCGCAGGCACTGATCGACTACATCAATACGGGGCGTGATCGCAGCAAACACCCGGTCGCGCAGCTAGACCTGTTCAGCCATGGTGTACCGCTGAGCATTGCCTTTGGTCATCACCTGGAAAATGAAGCCGACATGGCGTTGGATGTGGATAACTTTCAGCTTCTCGCCGTCAACGCTTTTTCTCCAGAAGCTCGAATCACGTCCTACGCCTGCCGAACGGGGATGGGCAATCCGCAGGATATGGACATTGAAAACGCGGTACAGCTTAACCCGCAACCGAAACTCAGCCTGGCGCAGAAGCTGGCCGATCATTTGAAGATTCCGGTGGGGGCGTTTATTACACGGTCGGATTACAAGGAAACGTGGGGGTCGTTTGTGGACAGGCGACGTGCCCAAGTGTGCCCTGTTACGAACACAGTATTACCCGATGACGAGTGGTGCGATGAGTGGGGGGCGTTGATGAAGGATAGGAAACGGGCCGAAAATCAGGTCGATGTACTCTACCAATCAGGCGGTGCAATTAACCCTGTGACGTCGGGTACGACACCCCACGGCCCGTCCATGGGCATTATTGAATTCAAGCCCAATGAATAAGTGGCGAATAATTCTGCCCAGCTTGGCGATTGGGTCTCTGATTGTGATATTCCAGAAAAATGACTACACCACTGACTATGGCAACGGCGTGACGGTTTATGCAGACCGGTATGTGAACACGGGAGAGTGGGTATATAACTGCAAGCGCTCATTCCTGGTCAGCAGGGTAGCGAAGGTATTTCCCTCGGAGCACTTCAAGAGTGAAGGAGAAATATCAATTGGGCCGATTCTTCTTTATCCACACAAAGAGCTCATAGCAAAAGCATTCATCAGCGCTGTCATCGCCGATAAGGACTGGCATGCAAAACTTGAATATGTGAAGACCGGCATTGATGAAACAAGCAGCCTGTCAGACCACTACTTTCAATTTACGACTGATTACGAAGGCTCCTTATGGACGATCTCGGTAGGCCAGCCACATGATTTGAACAGAGATAACGAATATTCGATTACCGCCAAGCCTTACGACCCGGCCACTCACATGACACATGAAAGCGCATTGCGTGAGTCACGGATCAGTTGCCCGAAGCCTCAATAGAGACAGAGGAGTCTGCGGAGTTTGTGTGTGGGCCATTTTTGGCGTCAGGCACAAACCCCGTAGGAGCTGCTTTAGCTGCGAAGGGTGTGGCGATCAGGCGTTTTGCGCAGCGGCTTCTTCGTGGGCGTGGCGCAGGCGTTCGCGGCTGTTGGTCAGGTGCAGGCGCATCGCGGCGCGGGCGGCGTCGGCGTCCTGGCGGGCGATGGCTTCGTAGATCTCTTCATGCTCACGGCTCAGGCGCACCATGTAGTGCTGCTGGTCGTCGTGGGCCAGGCGTGCCGAGTTAAGGCGGGTACGCGGAATGATGCTGGCGCCCAAGTGGGTCATGATGTCGGTGAAATAGCGGTTGCCGGTCGACAGGGCAATCTGCAGGTGGAACTGGAAGTCCATGGCCACCGCATCGCTGGCGTGGGCGGCGCTTTCGTTCAGGGCATCGAGGGCGGCGCGCATGCCGGCCAGTTGCTCATCGGTACGGCGTTGCGCAGCCAGACCTGCGGTCTCGACCTCAAGACTGATGCGCAATTCGAGAATGGCCAGCACATCACGCAGGGTGACGATGGTCGCCGGATCGATACGAAAGCCGCTGGGGCTGGGCATGTCGATCACGAACGTGCCGATGCCGTGGCGGGTTTCGACCAGCCCCGACGCTTGCAGGCGGGAAATGGCCTCGCGCACCACGGTGCGGCTGACGCCCTGCTCTTCCATGATGGCCGATTCGGTAGGCAGTTTGTCGCCACGCGCCAGTTGGCCTGAGCGAATGCGCTCGGACAGCTCGGTCACCAGTTCCTGCGCAAGACTGCGATGTTTACGACGTGCGCGGGGTGGAGCGCTTTGATTTTCCATATCCTGCAACGGTCTTCTCAATGGTTATGACGGGCAATCATAGCGCAGCGGTTATACGATCACACGCCATGAAAACGCAGGTAAGCCGGCCGGTCGTGGATTGGCCGGCTGACATTGGCGGGCCGATGCCCGGCCCTCGTGCCGCCAGCGCTCAAGCCTGCGGCTTTACCGGTGGCAGCGCGGATTTTCAGCGCCGCACCGGACGCTTCTGCAATTTGCGCTGCAAGGTACGCCGGTGCATGCCCAAGGCACGTGCGGTTGCTGAAATATTGCCTTCATGCTCGGTCAATACGCGCTGGATGTGCTCCCACTGCAAGCGGTCGACCGACATCGGGTTTTCCGGCACCAGGTTGTCGAGGTTGGCGTGTTCGGACAGCAATGCCGCCAGCACATCGTCGGCATCGGCCGGCTTGCACAGGTAATTGCAGGCGCCACGCTTGATGGCCTCGACCGCCGTGGCGATGCTCGAATAGCCGGTGAGGATCACCACGCGCATGTCCGGGTCAAGTTCCAGCAGCTTGGGCAACAGCACCAGCCCCGAGTCGCCGTCCATCTTCAGGTCCAGGGCTGCGTACTCAGGGATGTCCTGCTGGGCCAGTACCAGCCCTTCCTCGGCTGAACCTGCGGTACTGACGCGAAAGCCGCGACGGGTCATCGCCCGGGCCATGACCCGGGTAAAGGTGGCGTCGTCATCGACCAGCAGCAGGTGCGGCAGCTCTTCGCCATCGACCTGTTCGACTTCAATCTCATCACTCATGCTTGTTCTCCTCGCTTGTCACGCGGCAGACGCAATTCAGTGAGCGTGCCGCCTTCTTCGTGACGATAGAGCCTGACCGAACCACCCGCACGGGTGACACTGGCCTTGCTCAGAAACAGACCCAGGCCGAAACCTTTGCCCTTGGTGGTGAAAAACGGTTTGCCGATCTGTTCGGCAATCGCCGGCGGCACACCCGGACCATGGTCGCGGATGCTCAGGCAAATCTCGTCGCTGTCCCAGTCCAGCGACACCTGCAAGTTGTCCGGGCTGGCATCGGCGGCATTATTGAGCAGGTTAAGCAGCGCCTGGGTCAGGTCCGGCGGTGGCGCCAGCATCGGCACGCTGCCCTGGCCCAGTTGCTGGAAACGATAACTGACTTCCGGGCGCATCAGGTGCCAGCGGTTCAGCGCTTCGTCGAGCCAGCGCGACACGGTCTGGAACTCCACGGCCATGCGCCGGTTGGCCTCGGCGGCCCGTACCAGATGCTGCAAGGTGTGCTTGCACTGCCCGACCTGCTCCTGAAGCACCGCAAGATCCTCCTGCAAGCCTGGATCATGGTGATCCTGACGCATTTCGTTGAGCAACACGCTCATGGTCGCCAGCGGCGTGCCCAGTTCATGCGCGGCACCGGCGGCCTGGGTGGCGACGGCCAGCAATTGCTCGTCGCGCAGGCCTTCTTCGCGGCGCTCGGCACGCAGGTGTTCCTGGCGGCGCAGCTCTTCGGCCATGCGTGCGGCAAAAAAGGTAATGACGCCGGCGGCCAGCACAAAGCTCAGCCACATGCCGTAGACCTGCATGTTCTCCCGCGAGATCGGGTAGTTTTCCAAAGGATAGGCCTGCGACAGCAGCCAGGTGTAGAGCGCCAGTGCAATACCGGAAAGCACCAGCGAATAGCGCCACGGCAAGGTCACCGCCGCGATGGTCAGCGGCACCAGGTAATAAGAGACGAACGGGTTGGTCGAGCCACCGGAGAAATACAACAGCGCGCTGTGGATAATCAGGTCCAGGGCCAGTTGCAGGGCATATTCCTGCTCGGTGACCATCCACGGTGTACGCAGGCGAATGGCGGTCAGGGCGCAAAGAATCACCGAACAGCCCAGGGTGATCGACAATTGCAGCCACGGCAGTGGCAGGACATCGAACAGCCAGGCGATGCCCACAGAACCGGCTTGCGCGGCCAGCACCATGACGCGGATAAAAGTCAGGCGCCACAGGTTTTGCCGTGTGGCCGAAAGCATTTGGACGGGGACGAGCATGAGCGCTCCTGCTGACGCGGGTGGATCGGGCTGAGTATAACCAGCCACGGGGCATCACCGGGAATCCTGCGGCAATGCGCCACAGCACGCTTGCGCTAAAATCCTGACCGCCTCGCCCGGAACCGCACCCCAGGTGCGAAGTCTGATTGCAGGTGCCGTCCAACAGCCGTTGGAGGCCGTCCGTCAACAAGGAGTTCCCATGTTCAAGCTTCGTCCTGCTGCCGCATTCCTGGCCCTGAGCGCTACCGTCCTGGCGAGTGCGTCTTTCGCCGCCGATGAGCCGCGCTTCAATCAGGTATCGCTGCGCGCTGAAGTCAACAAGGAAGTCGCCCGCGACCTGATGCAAGTCACCCTTTATACCGAAGCCCAGGACCGCGATCCGGGCAAGCTGGCGGCGCAGATCACCGAAAGCCTGAACAAGGCCGTCGGTCAGGCACGCCAGGTCAAAGGCGTCGAGATTCGCCAGGGCAGCCGTAACAGCTCGCCGATCTACGACGATAAAGGCCAGAAGATCACTGCCTGGCGCGAGCGCGCCGAAGTGCGCCTTGAAAGCGCCGACTTTGCCGCCCTGTCGCAACTGACCGGCGAGCTGCTGACCACCCTGAAAATGGACAGCATGAACTTTGCCATTTCGTCGGCCACCCGCAAGACCAGCGAAGACGATCTGCTCAAGGAAGCTGTTACGGCCTTCAAGGCCCGCGCGCAACTGGTGACCGACGCCATGGGCGGTCAGGGCTACAAAGTGGTCAACCTGAACCTCAATACCTCGGGTTATCCACAACCTTACCTGCGTGACGCCGCACCGATGATGATGAAGGCCAGCCGTGCTGAAGCGGTGACGCCGGATGTCGAAGCCGGGACCAGCAAGGTCAGCGTCACGGCCGATGGCGTCATCGAAGTGCAAGTGCCATAAACCCATGGCCCCCTCGTCCGGGCGGTATCCGCCCGGACGCATCTACAAATCCTACAACCGCTATCGACCCCGTCTGATTTTAATCCGCGCCTCAATCCGTAGACTCGCCCCCTTCAAATATCCCCTTACACAAACATTTCTTAAGTTATAAGGAATCACGGATGAATCCTGTCATTTCGCCGGCGCATCGCGCACGGCATCGTCTGCTCACGCTCCTGTCCAGCGGCAGCCCTGAGTATCATCGTCACCAAAACCGGGTGGCTGCCAGCCAGTTGCACAGCCGCTTCGCCCTGAACCAATTGACCGGGCTGGCACAACGCTGCATGGCGCCCGAGTTCGTCCTGCTGATGGCGCCGGTGTTCGGCCTGGACCTTGAACCGCGCATTTACCTGAAGCTGCAAGCCGCGCTGCAACAGGGAAAAATCGCCAACCCCGAATGCCGCGTCGTGACCGACGGTTTCTACCCCGCCGAATACGACAGCCGCGAGCGCGTGCTGCGTATTCACAGTGCCGCCCTGGACTACGTGCAGGACAACCCGCATGCCGCCTGGGAATTGCTGGAAATACTGCTGCACGAGTTCGGCCATCACCTCGACACCCTGTTGCGCGAGGACTTCGCCGCAGGTCATGCCGTGCGTAGCGATGCCCCCAAAGAGGAAGGCCGCCGTTACGTGCAACGCATGGCCGACGCAGGCTGGCCGGTGCAAGCATTGTTGCCGATTGCCAGCTATCAGAGTGGCGCAGGCCACACCATGGTCATTCATGTGGAGCCTCGCCAGGCTTTGCTGAAAATCCGTGCGCGACAAACCGTTGGCGGCGCACATGCGCACGGTTCGCCCCATAATGGCCGTGAGCATTTCGAGGCCAGTGGCGAGGCGCACAACACGTTCAGCCATGAGCGTATCGAGCAAAGCCTCACGGCCCTGGGTTTTACCGAAGAGGAGCGCCTGACCCTGTATTTCGGCAACTGGCTACGCGATTACTCGCAATTGCTGGACCCCAAGCTGGTACGTGGTGCGCACATGCCGAAAAACTTTCCGCGGTTAATGTCCCGCGATGGCCTGACCGAGATTGTGGATATTCTGGCGGCACGCAAATTCGCCGAACTGCGCCTGCACGACAGCGCCAGCTTTACCGTCACTCGTGAGCGGCTGGGGGTTTATCGCCCCAGCGAACATATCGACAACCCGCGTACCGAGCCGCCTGCACCGTTCGACCTGGCCGAGCGCGATGCCGATTTCGAGCCGTGGGTCATGGCTGGCGATGATTGGCTGCAGGTAGACCCCGAGACCTCGATGAAGCGTTATCTGCAACACTCGGTGGCATTCATCCAGGACCACCTGCACCTTGCCCTGCAAGCGGGCCGCACGGCGCAAGGCTTACAAAGCCTGGGCGCAGCGTTGCATGTACTGGAAGACCTGTTCGCCCATGCCAACCTTGTCGAACTGGGGCTGATCAAACTGGGTTATCCGGTGCTGCCCTGGACGTCGCCGGCAGACTGTAAATGGAAACTGCCACTGGTCACCGGGCGTTTTGGCGGCGCCGATATCATCGCCAGCCTGGCGCAACCCATCGCCCGGTTGATTGCGCCGACCGAGAACTGGGCGTTCGTCCCCGCAAATCCCGGCGACCGTTCCGACACCGACAAGATGCTGCTGGTGCTGTTCAGCGAACACCCCAACGAAGCCTGGCTGAACGCCTATGAGCAAATGCTCGAACTGCGCGATGCCTTGAGCGCTAACCGGCTTTTCAATGCCGTACGCCTCTGGACCTGGACCAAAACCGCACCGGCCAGACTGCTTGGCAATGCCTATAAAACAGTGTTGCAAGGCCTGCTGACCTTGCTGGGCAACAGCATCGACGATGCCCAGACACTGCTTGGCGGCGACCCCCACAGCAACGGTTCGAGCGACCCGTCGCACTCGCAACTGGCCAAGGATCATGCACAACATCCGTTGCATGAGCCTGCGGCGATGCTTGCCGGCATCGCGATCACTCACGTCGCGCAAGCGGTACTCGACCATTGGCAAGGTGTGCCTGGCGAAGACCCGCTGGCGGTCGCCAGCCGCTACTTCAAGCACCCCAACGACAGTGACTGGCAAGACAAACCCCTGGCTGAATGGGCAGAGCAAAACGCCGCCCGGATCGAACGCGCCAACTCCAGCACTGAAATGCACACGCTGCGCGAAGAAATACACACGCTGGCGGTGGTCAGTCTGGAAAACCTGAAGCAGGAAAGTCAGTCGACCTGGGACTACATCAGCAGCTTTCTCACACAATGGCTCGACAAGGTCCCGGAGCCCGACACCGACGTCACACAGCAATGATGCCGTGCAGTTCTTGTAGAAAAAGCAGACAGTGCGGCATGCTCCGCCAATACTTTCTGCCGCCTTTGAGGACTTCATGGACAAGACTGTCTTCCACCCGCTGTTATTGGCTGCCGCCCTGCTGGGCTGCGCACCCGTAGCGCAGGCCGCCAGCACTCTGGTGTATTGCTCCGAAGCCAGCCCCGCAGGCTTTGACCCCAGCCAGTACACCAGCGGCACCGATTTCGATGCCTCGGCCGAGACCGTGTTCAACCGCCTGACCCAGTTCAAGCGTGGCGGCACCGAGGTAGAACCCGGCCTGGCCAGCAGTTGGGAGGTGGCCGGCGATGGCCTGAGCTACACCTTCAAACTGCGCCAGGGGGTGAAGTTTCACACCACCGACTATTTCGCCCCGAGCCGCGACTTCAATGCCGATGACGTGCTGTTCACCTTCAACCGGCTGCTCGACAAGGACCAGCCATTTCGCAAGGCCTACCCGTCCGAATCGCCCTACTTCACCGACATGGGCCTGAACACCACGATCAAGAGCGTCGAAAAGCTCGACGACAACACCGTGCGCTTCAACCTCAATAATGTCGATGCCGCCTTTGTGCAAAACCTGGCCATGAGCTTTGCTTCGATCCAGTCCGCCGAATACGCCGACCAGTTGCTCAAGCAGGGCAAGGCCGCCGACCTCAACCAGAAGCCGATCGGCACCGGTCCGTTCGTGTTCAAGCGCTACCAGAAGGACTCGCAGATCCGCTACACCGCCAACACGGCGTACTGGAAGCCGGAAGATGTGAAGATCGACAACCTGATTTTTGCCATCAACACCGATGCGGCCGTGCGCCTGCAAAAGCTCAAGGCCGGCGAGTGCCATGTCAGCGGCTACCCGCGCCCGCAAGACATCGAAGACATTGGCAAGGACCCGAACCTCAAGGTGCTCAGCCAGCCCGGTTTCAACCTGGGCTTTCTGGCCTATAACGTGACCCATGCGCCACTGGACCAGCTTAAAGTGCGTCAGGCGCTGGACATGGCCATCGACAAGCCGGCGATCATCAAGGCGGTGTACCGCGGCGCCGGCCAACTGGCCGAAAACGCCCTGCCGCCGGGCCAGTGGGGTTTCGACCCGACGATCAAGGACGCCCCGCACAACCCGGAAAAGGCCCGCCAGCTACTCAAGGAAGCCGGTATTGCGCCGGGCACGGTGATCAACCTGTGGGCCATGACCGTACAACGCGCCTCCAACCCCAACGCCCGACTGTCGGCGCAGATGATCCAGGCCGACTGGGACAAGATCGGCATCAAGGCCAATATCGTCAGCTATGAATGGGGCGAGTACATCAAGCGCGCCAAGGCCGGCGAACACGACGTCATGATCTACGGCTGGACCGGCGACAACGGTGACCCGGACAACTGGCTCGGCGTGCTGTACAGCTGCGCGGCGGTCAAGGGCAGCAACTACGCCAAATGGTGCGACCCGGCCTACGACACGCTGGTGCAACAGGCAAAAGTGGCGTCGTCGCAGGATGAGCGTATCAAGCTGTACAAACAGGCCCAGCAGATCCTCAAGACCCAGGTGCCGATCACCCCGATTGCCAACTCCAGGGTGTTCCAGCCGATGCGCAAAGAAGTGCAGGACTTCAAGATCAGCCCGTTCGGTTTGACGCCGTTTTATGGGGTGAGCCTGAACAAGTAACACCTCCGGCCCCAATCGGGTGCATGGCACCCACCCGATTGCCCGACAACGGGCCGAACCTTGATAGCAAAATGCCCGCGCAAACGTTCAACTTCTTCGATTTCGTACAACTTTGCGACATTCTTGTACGACCGCCCCACAAACTGACACCTCTATAAGGCCGGTTGGCCACTTTGGGTATATACCCTGCATGATGCCCCTCTAGATCGGCTCACAAGGCCGATCATTACTTAAAATGACAAAAATTGAGGCCACCATGCTCAAACAAGCGGTCATTCCGTTTTTTATCGGCGCCAGCCTGCTGGCCGGCGCACCGTTCGCCCAGGCCGCCAACCTCGTGTTCTGTTCCGAAGCGAGCCCTGCAGGTTTTGATTCCGCCCAATATGTGGCCGGTACCGACTTCGATGCCGGAGCCGAGGCCATCTACAACCGGCTGGCCGAATTTGAGCGTGGCAGCACCGCTGTGGTGCCGGGCCTGGCAACGCGCTGGGACATTGCCCCGGACTTGCTGACCTACACCTTTCACCTGCGCGAGGGCGTGAAGTTTCATACCACGCCGTGGTTCAAGCCCAGCCGCAACTTCAATGCCGACGACGTGCTGTTCACCTTCAATCGCATGATCGACAAGGACCAGCCATTTCGCAAAGCCTACCCCACAGAGTTTCCGTACTTCACCGACATGGGCATGGACACCAACATCAAGCAGGTCGAGAAGCTTGATGACTACACGGTGAAATTCACCCTGGCCACGGTCGATGCCGCCTTCATCCAGAACATCGCCATGAGCTTTGCCTCGATCCTGTCAGCCGAGTACGCCGACCAGTTGCTCAAGCAGGGCAAGCCTGCCGACATCAACCAGAAGCCGGTCGGCACCGGGCCGTTCGTGTTCAAGAGCTACCAGAAAGACTCCAACATCCGTTACACCGGTAACAAGGAGTACTGGGCGCCTGAAAACGTGCGGGTCGACAACCTGATCTTCGCCATCACCACCGACCCGTCGGTGCGCATGCAAAAACTCAAGCGCGACGAGTGCCAGATCACCGCCTACCCGCGCCCGGCCGACCTTGAATCGCTCAAGGCCGACAAGAACCTGAAAATGCCCGAGCAGGCGGGTTTCAACCTCGGTTATATCGCCTACAACGTCATGGACAAGATCAAGGGCAGCGACACGCCCAACCCGCTCGCACAGCTGAAAGTACGCCAGGCGCTGGACATGGCGGTCAACAAGCCGGCGATCATCAACGCGGTGTATCAGGGCGCAGGCCAACTGGCGGTCAACGCCATGCCGCCGACCCAGTGGTCTTATGACGACACGGTCAAGGACGCACCTTTCGACCTCGACAAGGCCCGCGCCCTGCTCAAGGAAGCCGGCATCAAGGAAGGCACCGAGATCACCCTGTGGGCGATGCCCGTGCAGCGCCCCTACAACCCCAATGCGCGGCTGATGGCCGAGTTGATCCAGGCTGACTGGAAGAAGATCGGCATCA
This sequence comes from Pseudomonas sp. 3A(2025), assembly GCF_054589175.1. NCBI lineage: Bacteria > Pseudomonadati > Pseudomonadota > Gammaproteobacteria > Pseudomonadales > Pseudomonadaceae > Pseudomonas > Pseudomonas sp. 3A(2025). The sequence goes on from NZ_BAAILM010000101.1 coordinate 78,711, forward strand.
ACGCCAAGATCGTCAGCTATGAGTGGGGCGAATACCTCAAGCGCGCCAAGGCCGGCGAGAACGGCGCCATGCTGATCGGCTGGAGCGGCGACAACGGTGACCCGGACAACTGGCTGGGCACCCTGTTTGGCTGCGACGCCGTCAACGGCAACAACTATTCGAAATGGTGCGACCCGGCCTTCGACACGTTGATCAAGCAAGCCAAATCCAACCCCGACCAGGCAAAGCGTACCGAGCTGTATAAACAGGCGCAGCACTTGCTCAAGGACGCCCTGCCGCTGACCCCCATCGCGCACTCGACGGTTTATCAGCCGATGCGCAACACGGTTCAGGACTTCAAGATCAGCCCGCTGGGCTTGAATTCGTTCTATGGCGTCGGGGTGAAGTAACCCGGTCTCAGGACGTTTCCTACAACAATTGAAGACGTCGGCCCGACATACCACAGGCTTCGTCCGACCTATTGTTGTCGGCTGTCGCAACCCTGGTGGCAAGCCAGGGTTGCAAAGCCTGTGGGCCCGACCAACGTCCCGTTCGTTACCAGCCCCGAATAACAAGGAAGACCATGCGCCCATCCCTCGCAACGACCTCAGTATTGAGCCTGGCCTTGTGGGTCGGACTTTCTCACGCCCACGCCGCCAACAGCCTGGTGTTCTGCTCCGAAGCCAGCCCCTCGGGCTTCGATACCGCGCAATACACCTCGGCCACCGACAACGATGCCGCACAACCGATCTATAACCGCCTGACCGAGTTCGAACCGGGCGGTACCGTGGCCGTTCCGGCGCTGGCGACCTCGTGGGATGTGTCGGCAGACGGTCTGGTCTACACCTTTCATTTGCGCGAAGGGGTGAAGTTTCACAGCAACAAGGCATTTACCCCCAGCCGCACCTTCAATGCCGACGACGTGCTGTTCACCTTCAACCGCATGCTCAAGCCCGACCATCCGTTCCGGGTCGCCTACCCCGCCGAATTTCCGTACTTCACCGGCATGGGCATGGACAAGAAAATCCGCTCGGTAGAGAAGACCGGACCACTGACCGTGGTCTTCACCCTCAATACCGTCGACGCCGCGTTTATCCAGAACCTGGCAATGAGCTTCGCCTCGATCATCTCGGCCGAATACGCCGAGCAACTGATGGCAAGCGGCAAGCCCCGCGACATCAACCAGCAGCCGATCGGCACCGGGCCGTTCGTGTTCCAGCGTTACCAGAAAGATGCGCAGATCCGTTACAAGGCCAACCCCGATTACTGGGCGCCGGATCAGGTCAAACTCGATCAGTTGATCTTTTCGATCAACACCGACGCCTCGGTGCGCCTGCAAAAGCTGCGCAAGAACGAGTGCCAGGTGACCCTGCACCCGCGCCCTGCCGAAGTTCCGGGCCTGAAAGCCGACCCGCAACTGAAAGTGATCGAAATCCCCGGCTACAACCTGGGCTATATCAGCTACAACGTGCGCCATGCGCCGCTGGATAACCTGCAAGTACGTCAGGCGCTGGACATGGCGGTCAACAAGCAGGCGATCATCGATGCGGTGTATCAGGGCGCCGGCCAACTGGCCGTCAACGCCATGCCGCCCAGCCAGTGGTCTTATGACACCAGTATCAAGGACGCGCCCTTCGACCCCGACAAGGCGCGCGAACTGCTGCGCGCCGCCGGGGTCAAGGAAGGAACCACACTGAATCTGTGGGCCATGCCGGTGCAGCGCCCGTACAACCCCAATGCCCGGCTGATGGCCGAAATGCTCCAGGCCGACTGGGCCAAAGTCGGCTTGAAGGTCAACATTGTCAGCTATGAATGGGGTGAGTACCTGAAACGCAGCAAGAACGGCGAACACGATATCTCGCTGATCGGCTGGACCGGCGATAACGGTGACCCGGACAACTGGCTGGGCACGCTCTACAGTTGCGCGGCGATTGGCGGTAACAATTATTCGATGTGGTGCGATGAACAGTACGACAGGCTGATAAAGGCGGCGATTGCCACCACCGACCGAGGCCAGCGCACCGACTTGTATCAGCAGGCGCAGCGTTATCTCAAACAGCAGGTGCCCATCACCCCGATAGCCCATTCGACGGTCAGCCAGCCTTTGCGGGCCACGGTCGAAGGCTTCAAGGTCAGCCCGTTTGGGCGCAATAACTTTTCCGGCGTCAGCGTTGCCGACTAAGAGCCTGACAGGAGCATTGCCTTGAAACCGACGTATCTGCACTGGCCGCTGGCACTGTTGCTCATCAGCACCGCCGCCACGGCCAAGCCCTTGGTGGTGTGCACCGAAGCCAGCCCCGAAGGCTTCGATATCGTGCAATACACCACGGCGGTCAGCGCCGATGCCTCGGCCGAAACCTTGCTGGAGCGGCTGGTGGCCTTCACGCCAGGTACCACCGACCCGGTGCCGGGCCTGGCCGAGCGTTGGGAAATCAGCGACGACGGCCTGCACTACACCTTTCATTTGCGTCGCGGGGTCAAGTTCCAGACCACAGCGGACTTCACCCCCAGCCGGGCGATGAACGCCGATGACGTGCTGTGGAGCTTTCAGCGTCAGCTCGATCCTGCTCATCCCTGGTACAGGCTGTCAGCGGTCGGCTTCCCGTACTTTGAAAGCATGGGCTTTCGTGATCTGCTCAAAAGCGTCGAGAAGGTCGATGACTACACCGTGCGCTTCAACCTGGCGCGGGCCGAGGCGCCTTTTCTGCGCGACCTGGCCATGCCCTTCACCTCGATCTACTCGGCCGAATACGCCGATCAGTTGATAAAAACCGGCAAGACCGAATGGCTCAACAGTAAACCGGTCGGCACCGGGCCGTTCATCCTCAGCCGTTACACCAAGGACGCGCAGGTGCGCTTCAAGGCCAACCCGGATTACTGGAAAGGCCCGCCGCCCAGCGAAACGCTGATCTTTGCCATCACCGTGGACAGCAATACCCGCCTGCAAAAGCTCAAGGCCAACGAATGCCAGGTGGCGTTGTACCCCAAGCCCGACGACATCGAGATGGTCCAGGCCGATGCGCAACTGGCCATTGATGAACTCGAAGGCTTGATGACCAGCTATGTGGCACTTAATACGCGCAAGCCGTACCTGAACGATGTGCGGGTGCGCCAGGCGATCAATCTGGCATTCGACAAGCCGGCGTATCTCAAGGCGCTGTTTGGCGATGGCAAAGCCACCGAGGGCGTCGGGCCTTACCCGCCGACCCTGATCGGCTACGACCAAAGCCTGCAAAACCCGGCCCGTGACCTTGAACAGGCACGTACCTTGATCAAGCAGGCCGGTGTACCTGCAGGCCAGGTGTTGACCCTGTTTATCCGAAATGGCGGTGGCGTGACCAACCCCAATCCGCTGCTCGGGGCGCAGATGTTGCAGGCAGATCTGGCCAGAATCGGCCTGAAGGTGGATATTCGCGTCATGGAATGGGCCGAGATGCTGCGGCGCGCCAAACGCGGCGAACACGATATGGTGTTTGCCGGTTGGGCCGGCGACAACGGCGACCCGGACAATTTCCTGACCCCCAACCTGGGTTGCGAGGCGGCACGCAACGGCGAAAACTATGCGCGCTGGTGCAACACCGCCTTCGAGGCGGCGATCACCCAGGCACGAGGCACCACCGAACCTGCGACTCGGGCGGCCCTCTATAAGCAGGCCCAGCAGGTGTTCATTCAGGAACGCCCCTGGATCAGCCTGGCTTACCCCAAATTGTTCATTGCACGGCGCCACAACGTCGAGGGCTTTCATGTCAGCCCATTGATCAATAACAACTTCTCGACCACGAGCGTGAAGTAGACAAAAACACCGCCAGACCCCACGAGGGATCAGCGCGGTTTGCCTGACCGGCCGATTGAGGACCACCACACAATGTTGAGTTTTATTGCCCGCCGGGTGGGGTTACTGATCCCCACCTTCTTCGGCATTACCCTGTTGACCTTCGCCCTGATTCGCCTGATTCCCGGCGACCCGGTCGAGGTGATGATGGGCGAGCGCCGGGTCGACCCCGAAATGCACGCCCAGGCCATGGAGCGCCTGGGTCTGAACAAGCCCTTGTACGAGCAGTACCTGGATTACATCGGCAAGCTTGCCCAGGGCGATCTCGGTGAATCGCTGCGCACCCGCGAAAGCGTCTGGCACGAGTTCCTGTCGCTGTTTCCGGCCACCGTCGAGCTGTCGCTGGCGGCACTGGTGTTTGCCGGGGTACTGGGGTTGCTGGCCGGGGTCACGGCGGCGCTCAAGCGCGGGTCATTGTTCGATCACGGGGTGATGGGCATTTCGCTGGCCGGTTATTCGATGCCGATCTTCTGGTGGGGCCTGATCCTGATCATGTTTTTCTCGGTGACCCTGGGCTGGACGCCGGTGTCGGGGCGTATCGACCTGCTGTACGACATTCCGCCGGTCACCGGCTTCATGCTGATCGACACCTTGCTCAGCGACGAGCAAGGCGCGTTTCTCGATGCCCTGCATCACCTGATTTTGCCGGCCATCGTGCTGGGCACCATTCCGCTGGCGGTGATTGCGCGCATGACCCGTTCGTCGATGCTTGAAGTGCTGCGCGAGGATTACGTGCGCACGGCCAGGGCCAAGGGCCTGTCGCCGGCGCGAGTGGTGTTCGTGCACGGCCTGCGCAATGCGCTGATTCCGGTGCTGACCGTGTTCGGCCTGCAGGTCGGCGCGCTGCTGGCCGGTGCGGTGCTGACCGAGACGATATTTTCGTGGCCGGGCATCGGCAAATGGCTGATCGAAGCCATTGGCGCCCGGGATTATCCAGTGGTGCAAAACGGCATTCTGCTGATCGCCTGCCTGGTGATCCTGGTCAATTTCGTGGTGGACATCCTCTACGGCCTTGCCAACCCACGCATCCGTCATCAGCGCTGAGATCATTCCCATGAGCGATAACACTCCTGCGGTAGCAGTCGATCAAAGCCTGCTTTATCCGTCGCCCCTCAAAGAATTCTGGCAAGCCTTTGCGAAAAACAAAGGTGCGGTCGCCGGCCTGCTGTTCATGATCGTCATCGTCTTTTGCGCGCTGTTCGCGCCCTGGGTCGCGCCGCATGACCCCAGCGAGCAGTACCGCGACTTTCTGCTGACCCCGCCGGCCTGGCTCGAAGGCGGCCAGTGGCAGTTCATCCTCGGCACCGATGAACTCGGCCGCGACCTGCTGTCGCGCCTGATTCACGGCTCACGGCTGTCGTTGCTGATCGGCCTGTCGTCAGTGGTCATGTCGTTGATTCCGGGCATCCTGCTGGGCCTTCTGGCCGGCTTCTTCCCGCGCTTTCTCGGCCCCTCGGTGATGCGCCTGATGGACATCATGCTGGCCCTGCCCTCGCTGCTGCTGGCCGTGGCCATCGTCGCGATCCTCGGCCCTGGCCTGATCAACACGGTGATTGCCATCGCCATCGTGTCGTTGCCCTCCTATGTACGCCTGACCCGTGCCGCAGTGATGGGCGAGCTGAACCGCGACTACGTGACGGCGGCCCGGCTGGGCGGCGCCACCTTGCCGCGCTTGATGTTCATCACCGTGCTGCCCAACTGCATGGCGCCGTTGATCGTGCAGGCAACCTTGAGCTTTTCCTCGGCGATTCTCGATGCTGCGGCATTGGGCTTTCTGGGTCTTGGCGTGCAACCGCCGACGCCGGAGTGGGGCACCATGCTCGCCTCGGCGCGCGACTACATCGAACGCGCCTGGTGGGTAGTAAGCCTGCCCGGTCTGACCATTTTGCTCAGCGTGCTGGCAATCAACCTGATGGGCGACGGCCTGCGCGATGCGCTGGACCCGAAACTCAAGAACGCCGCCTGAGGAGATTCCTATGTCATTGCTTGAAATCCGTAATCTCTCGGTGCGTTTTGGCGACGAAAAGGCAGTGCCGGTGGTCGATGGCCTGTCGCTGAGTGTCGACAAGGGCGAAGTGCTGGCAATTGTCGGCGAATCTGGTTCCGGCAAATCGGTGACCATGATGGCGCTGATGGGCCTGATCGATCACCCCGGTATCATCAAGGCCGATGCGCTGACTTTCGATGGCAGCGAACTGCTCAAACTCAACGCCCGGCAGCGGCGCAGGATCATCGGCAAGGACCTGGCGATGGTCTTTCAGGACCCGATGACTGCACTGAACCCCAGCTACACCGTGGGCTTTCAGATCATCGAGGTGCTGCGCCAGCACCTTGGCCTGTCGGGCAAGGCCGCACGGCAGCGTGCGCTGGAGCTGCTGGAAAAAGTCGAGATCCCCGGTGCTGCGCAGCGCCTGGACGCTTACCCGCATCAATTGTCGGGCGGCATGAGCCAGCGGGTGGCGATTGCCATGGCGATTGCCGGCGAACCCAAGCTGCTGATCGCCGATGAACCGACCACTGCGCTGGACGTGACCATTCAGGCGCAGATCATGGAGCTGCTGCTGAGCCTGCAAAAAGAGCAGGACATGGCGCTGGTGCTGATCACCCACGACCTGGCCGTGGTCGCCGAGACCGCGCAGCGGGTGTGTGTGATGTACGCAGGCCAGGCCGTGGAAATCGGCCAAGTACCGGGGCTGTTTGAAGTGCCCGCGCACCCGTACAGCGAAGCGCTGCTGGCGGCGATTCCGGAGCACAGCATGGGCGCCGAACGGCTGGCGACCTTGCCCGGCATGGTGCCGGGCCGTTACGACCGCCCGGCAGGCTGCCTGCTGTCGCCGCGCTGCCCGTATGTACGCGACAACTGCCACACCCAGCGACCGGGGCTGGACCCCAAGGCGCATAGCCTGGCGCGCTGTTTCTATCCCTTGAATCAGGAGGTGGCGTAATGAGCGTCGTACTGACTGCCCGCGACCTGACCCGTCACTATGAAGTCTCCCGTGGCCTGTTCAAGGGCCACGCCATCGTGCGCGCTCTGAATGGCGTGTCGTTCGAGCTGGAAGCCGGCAAGACCCTGGCCGTGGTCGGTGAATCCGGCTGCGGCAAATCCACCCTGGCGCGGGCGCTGACCCTCATCGAAGAACCGTCGTCGGGCTCGTTGCAGATTGCCGGACAAGAAGTCAAAGGCGCCAGCAAGGCCGAGCGCAAGCAACTGCGCAAGGATGTGCAGATGGTGTTCCAGAGCCCGTACGCCTCGCTCAACCCCCGGCAGAAGATCGGTGACCAACTCGGCGAGCCGCTGCTGATCAACACCGACCTGAGCCGCGCCGAACGCCGTGAAAAGGTTCAGGCGATGATGAGCCAGGTCGGCCTGCGCCCCGAGCATTACCAGCGCTACCCGCACATGTTCTCCGGTGGCCAGCGCCAGCGAATCGCCCTGGCCCGGGCCATGATGCTGCAACCCAAGGTGCTGGTGGCCGATGAACCGACCTCGGCGCTGGACGTGTCGATTCAGGCACAGGTGCTGAATCTGTTCATGGACCTGCAACAGCAGTTCAACACCGCCTATGTGTTCATCTCGCACAACCTGTCGGTGGTGCGTCATGTCGCCGACACGGTGCTGGTGATGTACCTCGGCCGACCGGCAGAAATGGGCCCCAAGGACGCCATCTACGAACGGCCGCTGCACCCGTATACCCAGGCGCTGCTGTCGGCCACCCCCACTATTCATCCTGACCCGCTGAAACCGAAGATCAAGATCGTCGGCGAACTGCCCAACCCGCTCGACCCGCCAAGCGGCTGCGCGTTTCACAAACGCTGCCCGTACGCGACCGCCCGATGCGCCAGTGAAATTCCGGCGTTGCGCGAAGTGGACCGGCGGCAAGTGGCGTGTCATTACGCGGAGCAGTTTGTCGCGGCGTGAGCCCGGCATCTGTAAAAAACCAAACAATTAACCAAACGGTTAATTCTTGGGTTTATAATCGCCCGATTCCAAAACGGGTGCTTCAAAATGACACATCGACAACCACTCTCCGGGGTCGCCAGGTTCATCCTGCTGGGCCTGGGGATCATTTTTGTTCTGCTTGGCCTGGTCCTGGCTGCCAACGGTTTCCGGCTGGTGAGTGTGGGCGGTAGCTGGTACTTCCTCATCGGCGGCCTGGTCATGGCCGCCTCCGGTGCCTTGATTGCGGCACGTCGCACGGCCGGTGCCTGGCTGTTCGGCGCCTTTCTGCTGGGCACCGTCGTCTGGGCGCTGGCCGATGTCGGCCTGAAATTCTGGCCGTTGTTCTCGCGTCTGTTCATGTTCAGTGCCATGGGCCTGGCCGTGCTGCTGGTCTACCCGCTGCTGGCCCGTGCCAGCGGTGCCGCACCGAGTAAAGCGCCGTATGGCCTGGCCGGTGTACTGGCCATCGGGCTGGTCATTGCCGTCGGCAATATGTTCGTGGCTCACCCAAGCGTGGCCCCGACCGGCGCAGGTCCTGGCTTGACGCCGGTAGACCCGGCCAACGCACAGAAAGACTGGGCGCACTACGGTAATACCGAAGGCGGCAGCCGTTTTGCGGCGCTGGACCAGATTAACCGTGGCAACGTCGACAAGCTCAAGGTTGCCTGGACTTACCACACCGGTGATGTCGCGGTCAGCAACGGCAACGGTGCCGAAGACCAGTTGACCCCGCTGCAGATCGGCAACAAGGTGTTCATCTGCACGCCGCACAACAACATCATCGCGCTGGACGCCGACACCGGCAAAGAGCTGTGGAAGAACGAAATCAACGCGCAGTCCGCCGTGTGGCAACGCTGCCGGGGCCTGGCCTATTTCGACGCCACCGCACCGATTGCAGCGCCCGCCCAGCCAGGCAGCTCGCCGGTCACCGCCGTCAATGTCGCCGCAGGCGGCAACTGCCAGCGTCGCCTGCTGACCAACACCATCGATGGCCGCCTGATCGCGGTCGACGCCGACACCGGCGCGTTCTGCCAAGGCTTCGGCACTAATGGCCAGGTCGACCTGAAAGCCGGACTCGGTAACGTGCCGGACTCGCACTACCAGCTGTCGTCCGCGCCACTGATGGCCGGCACCACCGTGGTAGTGGGCGGCCGCGTGGCCGACAACGTCCAGACCGACATGCCAGGCGGCGTGATTCGTGGCTTTGACGTGGTCACAGGCGCGATGCGCTGGGCCTTCGACCCGGGCAACCCGCAGGACCGCAATGCACCGGCAGACGGCAAGACGTATGTGCGCAGCACGCCGAACAGCTGGGCGCCGATGTCTTACGACCCGGCGATGAACACCGTCTTCCTGCCGATGGGCAGCTCGTCGACCGACATCTATGGTGTCGAGCGCAGCAAGCTGGACCACACCTACGGTGCGTCGATCCTGGCGCTGGACGCCAGCAGCGGTGCAGAAAAGTGGGTGTACCAGACGGTACATAATGACCTGTGGGACTTCGACCTGCCGATGCAGCCGAGCCTGATCGACTTCACCAAGCCCGACGGTCAATCGGTCCCGGCGCTGGTGATCGGCACCAAGGCTGGCCAAATCTTCGTGCTCGACCGTGCGACCGGCAAGCCGCTGACCAAGGTCGAAGACGTTGCAGTCAAGGCCGGCAACATCCCTGACGAGCCGTACTCGCCGACCCAGCCAAAATCGGTGGGCATGCCGCAGATCGGCGCCGGCCAACTGACCGAGTCGGACATGTGGGGTGCCACCCCGTTCGACCAGTTGCTGTGCCGCATCGACTTCAAGAAAATGCGCTACGACGGCCTGTACACCCCGCCGGGTACCGACCGCTCGCTGAGCTTTCCGGGGTCCTTGGGCGGCCTGAACTGGGGCGGTCTGTCGACTGACCCGGTGCACGGTTTCATCTTCGTCAACGACATGCGCCTGGGCCTGTGGATCGAAATGATTCCTTCGCAGAACAAGGGCAAGGCGGCTGGCGGTGGTGAGGCGATCAACACCGGCATGGGCGCTGTACCGCTCAAGGGCACGCCGTATGCGGTGAACAAGAACCGCTTCCTGTCGATCGCCGGCATTCCGTGCCAGGCGCCGCCGTTCGGCACCCTGACCGCCATCGACATGAAGACCCAGAAAATCGCCTGGCAAGTGCCGGTCGGTACCGTTGAAGACACCGGTCCCCTCGGTATCGCCATGGGCCTGCCGATCAATATCGGCCTGCCTACTCTGGGCGGCACCCTGTCGACCCAGGGCGGCCTGATCTTCATCGCCGGCACCCAGGACTTCTACCTGCGCGCCTTCAACAGCGCCAACGGTGAGGAAGTCTGGAAATCCCGTCTGCCGGTCGGCAGCCAGGGTGGCCCGATGACCTATGTTTCGCCGAAAACCGGCAAGCAGTACGTGGTCATCACCGCCGGCGGCGCCCGTCAGGCAACGCAACGCGGCGATTACGTGGTGGCCTACGCCCTGCCGTAATGCCTTTGCCCGCCCTTCGGGGCGGGCAACCCTTCTCGTAACACATTGCCATCCAGTCGATGCGCACGTTCTACACCGTCTATGGTCTTCAGTACCTGCCTTTACGCATCCGCCGCCGACAACAACCTCGGCACACGGCGGCGCCTGTGTTTTCGTCTATTTTGAGAGGTTTGCATGTCTTATCGACTTGCCCCCAGCCCCCTTGCTCTGCACATCCACGCGCTGGTTCTGGGGCTGGGCGTCAGTGCCCTGGCCCAGGCCGATGACAACAAGGTTTCGAGCTACGAAATCCTCACCCCGCTGGTGATCACCGGCAGTTATGCCCCGGTGTCCGGCTTCGATCTGCCGTTCTCGGTCGACACCGTGCAATTGCAGCAGATCAACGACGGCCAACTGGGCGTCAACCTCTCCGAAGTATTGCCGCGCGTGCCGGGGCTGGTGGTGCAGAATCGCCAGAACTACGCGCAGGACCTGCAGATTTCCTCGCGTGGCTATGGCGCACGTTCGGCATTCGGCATTCGTGGTCTCAAATTGCTCAGCGACGGCATCCCGGCCAGCACCCCGGACGGCCAGGGCCAGGCGGCCACGCTGAATCTGGATGTGGCCGACCGTATCGAAGTGCTGCGCGGGCCGACCTCGACCATTTATGGCAGCAATGCCGGCGGCGTGATCCAGATGTTCACCCGCGACGGCCAGGGGCCGGGCAAAGTCGGCGCCGACACCACCTTTGGCAGTGACGGCTTTCGCAAGAATCACCTGTCGGCCGAAGGCGGCAACGACAAGGCGGGCTTTATCGTCGATGCCTCGCGCATGGACACCGACGGCTACCGCGACCACAGCAGCGCGCGGCGCGACCAGACCTTCGCCAAGGTGCACGTCAAACCCGATGAAGACAGCCGCCTGGCGCTGACCTACAGCAGCCTGGAGCAGAACGGCACGCAAGACCCGCTGGGCCAGACCTGGGAAGGCTATAAAAACGACCCGCGCTCGGTGGCCGCTGTGGCCGAGACCTACAACACCCGCAAGAGCATCGACCACCAACAGGTGGGCATGAACTACGAGCGCAGTTTTGGCGACGCGACTTTGCAGTTCAACCTGTATGCCGGCCAGCGCAGCGTGGTGCAGTACCTGTCGATTCCACGCACCGTGGCGTCGAACAGCCAGCGCGGTGGTGGCGTGGTCGACTTCGACCGCGAGTTTCATGGCGGTACCTTGCGCTGGATCCAGCCGGTCCACGGCGTGCCCGGCCAGTTGACCGTCACCACCGGTGTCGACTACGACCGCAGCCGTGACGACCGCCGCGGCTTTCAGAACTTCAGTGGTACCCAGCTGGGCGTCAAAGGCGAACTGCGTCGCGACGAGATCGACACCGCGACCAGCCTTGATCCCTATGTGCAGGCACGCTGGATTCTGGACAAGTGGACCCTCGACGCAGGCATCCGCCACAGCACCATGGAAATGGAAGTCGATGACCGCTACCTGAGCAACGGCGACGCCAGCGGCTCGAAAAAATACCAGCGCAACACCCCGTCACTGTCGGTGATGTACGCCTTCACCCCTGACCTGAACGGTTACATCAGCGCCGGCAAAGGCTTCGAGACGCCGACCCAGGCAGAAATGGCCTACGCACCGGGCGCCATCGAAGGCTTCAACTTTGGCCTGTCGCCGGCCACCAGCACCCAGTACGAAGTCGGCCTCAAAGCCAAGGTCGCGGGCAATACCCGTATCAACGCCGCGATCTTTGAAATCCGTACCGATGACGAAATCGTCGTGAGCAGCGCCACCGACGGCCGCACCAGCTACCAGAACGCCGGCAAGACCCTGCGCCGCGGCTTCGAACTGGGCGTGCAGACCCAACTGAGCGAACAGTGGGAAGCCACACTGGCCTACACCCGCCTGCAAGCGACCTACGACCAGGACTTCACCGCCAACAACCAGACCATCGAAAAAGGCAACCACCTGCCCGGCGTGCCCGGCAGCAGCCTGTTCGGCGAACTGGTGTGGAAGCCGGTGCAAGGCATCAGCATGGGCCTCGAAGGCCAGTACCGCAGCAAGGTCTATGTCGAAGACAGCAACCAGAGCAAGGCCGCGCCGAGTTATGCCGTGTTCAACTGGCGCACCCGGCTGGAGCAGCATGTCGGGCCATGGACCTTCCACCAGTTGGTACGCCTGGACAACCTGGCCGACCGCCAATACGTAGGCTCGGTGATCGTCGGCGACGGCAACGGCCGCTACTACGAATCGGCACCGGGCCGCTCGTGGTACGCCGGCGCTGGCGCCACTTACGAGTTTTGAGCGGCAAGTTTCAAGCTGCAAGCTAAAAGCTGAAAACACACCCGTGGAGGCCGATCCTCCACAGGTGCATCAGGCCACACCGTCCCTCTTGCAGCTTGTCGCTTACAACTTGCAGCTCGATTCAATAGACGTCGCGTTTGTAGCGGCCTTGTTCGATCAGGTCGCTGACGGCCTGTTCGCCGAGCAATGCCGTGAGCGTCTGATCCACGCCGGCCGCCATGCCTTGCAGGCTGCCGCAGATGTAGATAGCGGCCCCCTCGGCCAGCCAGGCCTTTAGCTCTTCACCGGCTTCCAGCAATTTGTCCTGGACGTAAACCTTGCTCTCCTGATCACGCGAGAACGCCAGATCCAGACGGCTGAGCTGGCCGTTGTCCAGCCAGCCTTGCAGCTCATGGCCACAATAGAAGTCATGCGCCCGGTTACGCTCGCCAAACAGCAGCCAGTTGCGGTGTTGACCCTGCTGGATGCGTTCCTGCAGCAAGCTGCGCAACCCCGCCAATCCTGTGCCGTTACCCAGCAAAATCAAGGGCACCGGCTCGTCCGGCAGATGGAAACCACTGTTGCGGCGCACGCGCAGGCTGACGGCATCGTCGACCGGCAAGTGCTCGGTCAGCCAGCCGGACCCCACGCCCAGCCCACCATCGCTGTGAATCTCTTGCCGAACTATCAATTGCAGCGCGCCGTGACTCGGAATGGAGGCAATCGAATATTCGCGTGCTGCCAACGGCACCAGCGCATCGACCAGCGCCTGCGCATGCAGGCCGACCAGGTGCACCCGGTGTTGCGGCAATTGCCGGCTGGCCAGCGCCTGCAACAGGCTTTCCTGCAAGCCATCGACAGTCACGTTTTCAGCGCCGGTCAGGCCCAGGCCGTCAAGCAGGCGCAGCAATACGGCGTCGCTGTTGCGCGGCAGGATTTCAACCAGATCACCGGCCTGCCAGGTGGCGGCAGTCGGTGCATCCAGGTCGAGCATGAACACCTTCGAACCACTGCTGCCGGGGTTGAGCAGTTCGCGGCGGCTCAACGTCCAGCGTTCGAACTGTGGCGCCTGCCAGACGCCGGTCGGCGTACTGCCGGTGGCGCGGCCCAGTTGCTGTTGCCAGTTCTGCAAGGCCGCAGGGTCGGCATTGTCGACTTCGACCGGGGCAAACAGCGACTGCCCGCCGCGTTCGACCAGCCAACCGTGCAAGCGCTGGGCAAAAGCACAGAAGTGCTGATACTGGCGGTCGCCCAGCGCCAGCACCGCATAGTTGAGGTGCGACAGCGCCAAGGGCTGACCAAGCAGTTTGCGCTCGAAACCACGGGCGCTGTCGGGTGCTTCACCGTCGCCGAAGGTGCTGATCACAAACACCGCGTTGCGGCTTTGTTGCAGATCGTTTTCAGTCAGTTCAGCCAGGCGCTGTACACGCACCGGCAAGCCTGCGGCCTGCAATTGCCCGGCGGTCTGCCAGGCCAGTTGTTCGGCGAAGCCGCTCTGGCTGGCAAAGCCCACTAGCCACGAATCAGCGCCCTCGACATTGCCGCCCGCCAGGCCACTGCGGGCATTCCTGATCTCGCGCTTCTTGCGCCGCCGGTCGAGGTACAACAGCCAGCCGGTGATGAAGAACAGCGGCATCAAGACCGAGGCGATGGTCATGATGATGCGCCCCGGCAAGCCAAAGTAACTGCCGACGTGCAAGGCGTAGTTGCTGGTCAGCAACTGCGCACCCAGGCTCTTGTCGGCATAACGTGCCACCGAATTGATTTTGCCGGTCGCAGGGTCGAGGTTGATGATGTTCAGGGCCCGTGGGTGCGGTGAGTCCTTGAGCAGGTAGAACACCGTGGCCGGTTGCCCGCCGGCATTGGGCAGGCGCAGGTTGTAGCCGGCAATGTCGGGGCCTGCGGTGTCGCGGATGCTGGTCCACACGGCATCGTAATCGACCACCAGCGGCCTGGGCGCCTGCGCAGGTTTGCCGCCAGCACCACCCTGACCACCGGGACCGCCCGCGCGGCGTTGCTCACCGGCCGGCGGCGCGTCGCCGAGCAGGCGGGTCATGCCGTCGCTCCACCATTGGTAGGACCACATCAGGCCGGTGATGGCGAATAACAGATAGGCCAGCAGGCACCAGGTGCCGAAGATCGAGTGCAGGTCCCAGTTGAAGCTGCGGCCTTTCTTGGCCCAGTCCATGGTCAGCCACACGCGCCAGTCCAGCGGCTTGCGCGGCCAGCGCAGGTACAGCCCGGACAAACAGAAGAACAACAGCATCAGGGTGCAGGCACCGGTGATCTGCCGCCCGGTTTGCCCGGAGGCCAGAAAGCGGTGCAGGCTCAGTACAAAGTCAAAGAAGCCTTCGCCCACGCCGTCGCCACGCAACTCGCCGGTGTACTGATCGAAGTTGCGCTTGGGCCCACGCCGCTCGCCGGGCTTGGGCTGGAAATAGACTTGCGCCACGCGGTTACTGGTGGTTTCGACGCGCAGAATTGCGACGGTCATGCCGGTGGCGCTTTGCAGTTTGCTGACCAGTTCGGCGGGCGGTAAAGGCGCCTCGCGCTTCTCGACCAGCAGCACATCAGGGTTAAGCGCATCGAGGATTTCTTCCTCGAAGGAATACAGTGCACCGGTCACGCCCATCAGCGCCAGCACCAGGCCTGCGGTAATGCCGAAGAACCAGTGCAATTGAAACAGGACTTTCTTGAACACCACCGCCACCTCGCTGACACATCGCGGTGCGCATTATGCGCTAACTGTTAGTAATTCTCATCTCGCAAAAAAGCCCCGCCTACGTCGATAGGCAGGGCTTTATGCATGCAGCGCTTTAGAAGTGGAAGTTGGTGGTCAGCAAGGCTGTACGACCCGCCGCCTGGGTAGCGAAGTGCGAGGCGTAGGCCTTGTCGTAGTAGGTCTCGTCGGTCAGGTTCTGCACGTTCAGTTGCAGGTCCAGGTTCTTGCTCAGCTTGTAGTTGACCATGGCGTCGTAACGCACGTACGACGGCACGTACACGGTGTTGGCCGCATCGCCATAGACGTCATCGACATAGAACGCGCCGCCACCGACCGTCAGGCTCGGGATCACCTGGTAAGTGGTCCACAGGCTGAAGGCGTTCTTCGGCGTGTTGGGCATCTGGTTGCCGCTGGTGGTGCCGGTGGTGACCGCGCCGTTACGACCGTTCAGGCCCGAGTCGACCAGTTCGCTTTTCAGGTGGCTGTAGCCGGCGAACACTTGCCATTTCTCGGTGATCTTGCCGGTGGCCGACAGCTCGATGCCGTCGACGCGGGTTTCACCGGCGTTTTCGTAGGTGTTGGTCGCCACCAGGATGCGGGTGTTCTCTTTCTCGGTGCGGAAGATCGCAGCGGTCAGCGAGACACGGTCGTTAAGCAGATCCCACTTGGTACCCAGCTCGTAGTTCTTGGTGGTTTCCGGTTCCAGATCGCTGCGCAGCACACTGTTGCCGGCGATCAGCGGGTTGCCGTCCACGCCTTCGCCGAGCATGGCGCCTGGCGGTGTTGCCGAGGTGGCAAACGAAGCGTAGACGCTACCGTTCTCCAGCGGCTTCCAGACCAGGCCCGCTTGCCAGTTCCAGAAATTGCTTTCGTTGCTGGTTTTGCCGGTGGTCACGTTCTTGGCGTGGGTGTCGAAGCTGTCATAGCGCGCACCGAGGTTGACCTGCCATTGCGGGCTCAGCTCAACGGTGTCGAACGCGTAGATCGAACGGGTATCGGCGGTGGTGTCGGTGTACGCATAGTTACGCACGGCCGTGCCGGTCCAGGCATCGTTCGGGTTCGGATTCGACAACGAGGTACAGCTGCTGTTGACGCCGACCAGGGATGCTACGCAACCGCCAGTCGGGTTGGCGTTCGGCGATACGGTGTAGCCACTGTAGGTGCTCGACTCACGGGTGATTTCAATACCGGTGGAGTAAGTGTTCTTGAAGCCCAGCGCCTGGAACTGACCGAACAGGTCGGTCTGGTTGGTGGTGGTCGAGGTGTTGCTGACGCGGGTATTGGCCCGGCGCCATACGGTGCCGAAACGGTTGACGTTGTGCTGGCTGTCGTCGGGCTGGCTGAGGATGTAGTCCTGGCCGGTGTTGCCGTGACGCAAGGTGTTCTTCAGGGTCAGGTTGTCGTTGAAGTCGTGCTCGATCGAGATCGTGCTGATGTCGGCGCGCGTCTTGCGGAAATCGCGGTCTTTCAGGCCATAGAAGTTGCTGCTGTCGCCACCGTCATCGGGCTTGTCATGAACATGCACGGCGGTGGCAGAGTTGGAGCCGTAGCCATACGGAATGCCCGAGTCAGGCAGGTCGTTGCTTTCCATATGGTAGTAATTGACGTTGACGCGGGTCGGCGTGCCCAGCCCGAAGGTCACCGACGGTGCTACGCCCCAGCGGTCATAGTTGATCGAGTCGCGCCCGGCAACATTCTGCTCGTGGCTCATCAGGTTCAGGCGGAACGCTGCGGTGTCGAGGAACTGGCGGTTCACATCCAGGGTGTAGCGGCGCGTCTGGTCGGAGCCGTAGGTGAAGCTGGCGTCGGTGAAGTCGTTCTGCTTGGGTGCCTTGCTGACCAGATTGAGGCTGCCACCGGCCGAGCCGCGACCGCCGAACGCCGAGTTCGGGCCTTTGCTGACCTCGATGGACTCGATGGCAAAGATTTCACGCGATTGCGCGCCGGTGTCACGCACGCCATCCAGGTAGGTGTCGCTCTGGGCGTCGAAACCCCGAATGATCGGCCGGTCACCCTGTGGGTTACCGCCTTCGCCGGCGCCAAAGGTAATGCCGGGCACGGTGCGCAGGGCATCCTGCAGCGAGGTCGCCGAGGTGTCCTTGATCACTTGCTGCGGGATGACCGTGATCGAACGCGGCGTGTCGGTCAACGGTGCGGTGTACTTCTTCGATGCCGACTCTTCGGTCTTGTACGCGGTATCAGCCTGTTCGCCGGTAATGCTGGTGGCGCCCAGAGTCACACTCTTGTCTTGCGTGCTTTCGGCGGCGTGAGCCATCGAGGCGGCCGACATGGCAGCCATGGCGACACTGACAGCCGTTGCCAGCGAGCGCTGTGAACCGGTACCGAGTTGTAATTGTTGGCGCGACATCGTGATTCCTCCCCCAGGAATTGAAGGTGCGAAACATATTGCAAACAAATTCTATAAGCAATTGAGAACGAGTGACATTTGCATGTTTTTTACAATTTTTACACTCGCCTTCACAAAACTTTGACGCCGTTTGATGCAGGTCGTGATTTTGAGGTTGTACACATCCAATAAGAATCACTACCATTCGCCACCCTCCGCCACACCGGTGCTGTGCCATGCTCCTGCATATTCCTGGCTTGTTTACCCGCGACGAAGTCCTGCGCATTCGTCAGGCGCTGGAGCACACCGATTGGGCCGACGGCAAGATGACCGCCGGTTACCAGTCGGCCAAGGCCAAGCACAACCTGCAGTTGCCCGAGGACCATGCACTGACCAAAGAGATCGGCGAGGCCATGATCGAGCGGCTATGGAACAACCCGCTGTTCATGTCGGCCGCCTTGCCGCACAAGGTGTTTCCACCGTTGCTCAACTGCTACACCGCCGGCGGCAATTTCGGTTTTCACATCGACAATGCCGTGCGCCAGGTCAAGGGCCGCGCCGAGCGGGTGCGCACCGACCTGTCGGCCACGCTGTTTTTCAGCGACCCGGACGAGTACGACGGCGGCGAGCTGGAAATCCAGGACACCTACGGCACCCAGCAGGTCAAGCTGCCGGCCGGCGACATGGTGCTGTACCCCGGCACCAGCCTGCACAAGGTCAATGCGGTCACTCGTGGCGCACGCTTCGCTTCGTTTTTCTGGACCCAGAGCCTGGTGCGCGAAGACAGCCAGCGTGCCCTGCTGTTCGAGATGGACAGCGCCATCCAGCAACTGGCCCGCGATGTGCCGGATCACCCGGCGCTGGTGCAGTTGACTGGCACTTATCACAACCTGCTGCGCCGCTGGGTCGAGGTCTGAACATGAGCTGGAATCTGGCCCGTGAAGAGCATGTCGACAGCGACGACCTGCGCGCCATGCTCGAAGAAAACCCGGCCCGTGCCGCTCAGGCGATTCTGGCGGCTGCCGGTGCAGGCATCGTCGACGCGCAGGCCTTGCTGGGGCAGATTCTGCTCGATGGCAGCGGTATCCAGCGCGACCCGGCACTGGCCGTGACCTGGTTTGGCATCGCCGCACGGCAGGGCCACCTGATGGCGCGCAACATGCTGGGCCGTTGCCATGAACATGGCTGGGGCTGCTCGCCAGACAGTGTTCAGGCCGCGCAGCATTATCGGCTGGCGGCCGAGCAAGGCTTCGATTGGGGGCTGTATAACCTGGCGAACCTGCTGGCCACCGGACGCGGTGTTGCGCAAGACCATCGGCGCGCCATGGCGTGTTATGCCAACGCGGCGCATCAAGGCCATGCCAAGTCGATGAATCTGCTGGGGCGTTATCTGGAAGAAGGTCTGGTGGGTCAGCCCGATATCAGGGCAGCCCATGAGTGGTATCGGCGCTCGGCCGAGGCCGGGGATTTTCGCGGTCAGTTCAGCCATGCATCGGTGCTGGCCGAACAGGGCCATGCCGAGCAGGCGCTGACCTGGCTGAAAACCGCCTTGGCGGGCGGCAATCTGAATTTCTTGCGGGTGAGCCGCCAGTCGTTACTCAAGGCGGCCCACCCGGTTTTACAAGCCCTGGCCGAAGACTATCATCAGCGCGCTGCCGATCTGGGTGATGAATCGGACCGGCAGGCCCTGCGCGACTTCCTTGTCCAGTATCGGCCAGAACACAGGGATCAGCTCTGCCAATCGCGGCGTAGCTCATCCATGTAAGTGCTCAGGACTGCGGCGTACTCGATAAAGCGTGAAACGCGCAGCTCATGGCTATCGGCGTCCTTGAACGTGTAAGCAATGAATTGTTTCAGCGCTTTGTGCAACTTGCCGAGTTCCTGCACGTATTCGTTCTTTGACGTCCCCATGCCCTGAATCAGCGCGAACCGGGCAAGCCTTGCGGTTTCTTCATCGAGGTGTGAGCGCAGCGGGCGGGCTTGATCCTGAATACTGTCCAGTTGCCCCTGCAAGCGCGTGCGGCGGTTGACCAGATGCTCGTATTTAAGAGCATTGCTGGCCAGGTCGAGCATGCTGGATATGGCATCGATTCCCGCCTTGATAGAGCCCACCAATGGATCCTTGGGGTCGATATCCGCCAGCTTTTTCAGGGTCTCTACCAACGGCTTGAGCTTGTCGAAAAAGCTGACTGCCTCCAGATCTGCGATCAGCTTGTTGAGCGTCGTTTCCTCCTCGCGCAGTTTGATCAGCGGGGCTTCTATGGCGGTGATCCGGTTATTGAGCCTGACGATTTCCTCGTTGATCGGTGTAATGAAAGCATCAAGATCGCCAAACGATACGTCGTCAAAGTTCACACACGCATTATCCAAAGCACTGGCATGCTCAGCCAGCCCCGTGGAGGCCGCCTGCAACTGCGCGTCGATTTCCGCCATGATCTGGGCGATGGCTTCGCCCTGATCGCTTTCGGTATCCTGCTGCAGGACCGCCAGCGCTTCGAGCAAATCCGGCAGACTTTCGCTGCTCACCAGACCCGGCACTGCGCTGATCATGCGCAGCGCTTGTGTGTCGACCTCACCCAGTTCCCTGATCAGGCTGAGGAGTGTTTCCCGTATCAGCGGCAGGTAAAAATCACTCAGGGTATTGGCACTGCGATTCAATTCAGTGCGGCGGGCAATCACAACGGCCAGATCGGGCTTGGGTAGTTGCAACGGTGTATCCAGTACATGAACAGTCATGAGGGTATTTTCTTCCATTAGAAATAACATTCAATTCAACGAGCCGTGTCTTCAAGCGCATTGTTAAAGGCAGTCAGCAGATCAAGTGAATGCTTCTTGATATCGGTCCAATTTGAAACCAGGCTTTTGAATCGCGAAACAAAAATCACCAGAAACTTTCCATCGTCCAGATCTTCAAGACTTTTTCGTGACGACTCGACCAACTCCGCAAGCAATACCCAGAGACTTTCGATATTGCTGACACTGCTGGTGGCGCCGTCCATTCGAGCCTTGAGATCCTGCATATTCGTTTCGAAGGCATGCAGTTCGCTGACAAACTGATTGAGCTGCCGAAGTTGTCGCTCCAGCCCTTGTTTTTCGCCCATTAACCGGTCTTTTTCCTTCAGGGCGTCATTGGCCTTGGGGCCGTAAATAGACCACGAAATAGCGCCGCCGATAGGCCCCCACCAGAACCCCACCCATTTGTAGTTGGCGTATTCTTCGTATTCGGCAATTTTCTGTTCGATGCGCTCATTTAGCCGGGCGATATCTTCGTTGAGCCTGAGAATCGCTTCATTGGTTTCAGACGATTTGGCCAAATTGATCTTGCGGGCCACATCAGGTGCCAGGTTGTCCCTGAGCCTGCCCTTGAACACCGCCACACCGCTACTGACCCGTGTGGTGCTGACGCTGTGCCGTGACACCAGTTTTTCAATGTCACCGACCAGCGCCACCAGCCCTGGCAATTGCTGACGGTCACCGTCTGGCAACTCGATCGGCGGCAGACTTTCGATCTGCTCGGGCGTCAGGTCATCGGGCTTCAACGTTTGCCAGGCGGCCAGACTCTTGATGAGTTCGATCATGACGTCAACGGTATTGATCAGGCCACCGGAGAAGACATACAAGTCACTGCCAACGGCACGCATGTCGTTCTCAAGCGCGGACCAACTGGCCGCGTGGTCATGGATCGCCTGGTAAAGTGCCTGGATAGCGTCGGGTTCAAGTCCGGCAATATCAATACCGTAATCGCCCACTAACTGCCGGATCTGTTCAAGATCAGTGGGCAGTTCCAGCCCGGTTCTTACATAGCGATGGATACGCCGGACATCCTCATTGGTAATCAACAAGCCGGGATCGCGTTCGACCCCATCGCCCAGACCGGAAAGCACATTCATCAAATCCTTGCCGACCTGACTTACTTCGTCGGCGCCGTGCACCTCACCATCCGTTTTTAGCGGCTCTACTGCGCTCATTATAATTTCCTTATTATAAGACCCTTCCATTGAGTGCAGGACCCACCTGCACCCCTGAAGGTATTTAGAAACTAGCAGAGCCACTAAGAACATGACAGCGAATGGAATGGATACAACTTGTAGGAATAAGCCACACAAAGAAAATGGCGCCAAAATAGAGCTATTTATTTAATAATGGATCCAACCTTTTAAAGTAACCGGCACACAGACCACTGCCAGTTATTAACAAGACGCATTTCGACAGATGTAAAAAAACCCATGATCGCTCATGGGTTTTTTGGGTACCGCAGCCAGTCTTACAGGTAGAACGACTTCAGCGGCGGGAAGCCGTTGAATTCTACTGCGCTGTAGCTGGTGGTGTAGGCACCGGTCGACAGCCAGTACAGGCGGTCACCGATGGCCAGGTTCAGCGGCAAGCCGTACTTGTAGTGCTCGTACATGATGTCGGCGCTGTCGCAGGTAGGCCCTGCGATGACCACTTCTTCCATCTCGCCTTTTTTCTCGGTCCAGATCGGGAACTTGATGGACTCGTCCATGGTTTCGATCAGGCCGGAGAATTTGCCCACATCGGTGTACACCCAGCGCTCGACGGCGGTGCGCGACTTCCGAGCGACCAATACCACTTCGCTGACCAGAATACCGGCGTTGGCGATCAACGAACGGCCTGGTTCCAGGATGATTTCCGGCAGGTCGTCACCGAAGTCTTCCTTGAGGAAGCGGATTATTTCTTCGGCGTAGGTTTCCAGGCTGTTGGTACGGGTGATGTAGTTGGCCGGGAAGCCGCCACCCATGTTGATCAGCTTGAGTTCGATACCGTCTTCTTCTTTCAGGCGCTCGAAGATCACTTTGACCTTGGCAATTGCCGCATCCCAGACGCTGATGTCGCGCTGCTGAGAACCGACGTGGAACGAGATGCCGTACGGCACCAGGCCCAGGTCACGGGCAAGAATCAGCAGGTCCATGGCCATGTCGGTCTGGCAGCCGAATTTGCGCGACAAAGGCCAGTCGGCGGTGGTCGAGCCTTCGGTCAGAATACGCACGTAGACTTTCGAACCCGGTGCGGCCTTGGCGATGTTGCGCAGGTCGGCTTCGGAGTCGGTGGAGAACAGACGCACGCCTTTGTCGTAGAAGTAGCGGATGTCCTTGGATTTCTTGATGGTGTTGCCGTAGCTGATACGCTCCGGACCAACGCCGCGGCTCATGACCTTGTCCAGCTCGTAGATCGAGGCGATGTCGAAGCTCGAACCCTTTTCCTTGAGCAGGTCGATGATTTCGACTGCCGGGTTAGCCTTGACGGCGTAGTACACCTTGGCGAATTCGAAACCTGCGCGCAGGTCATCGTAGGCCTGGCTGATCATCTTGGTGTCGATGACCACGAACGGGGTTTCCTGGGTGTCAGCGAACGCCTTCATTTTGTTGAAGGTGCTTTTTTCGAAATAGTCTTCGACCTTGATCGACATGCTCAGGGACTCCTGGGGGCAAACAAATGAATAAATGGGTGCAAATGAACGTCCTCCGTATCCCCACTTTGGTTCGCCTACTTCCCAAGGCATGTCGCCGAAAGCAAAAAGGCCATGGGGCGGCTCCCCTTGGCCTTGCTGTCTCGTCGTCAGTACTTGAGCCGGATGGATCGTTTCCAGCATGGACGTTCGGCGCGAACTTTAGGACCTGAGGGGCGATAGATCAACTAAAAATGTCGCGTTTTCGCACGAGGTTCTCAGATCGTTCCTGCACCCACCTGTGTAAACGACCTACATGACAGGCTTATGTTCCCTCACAGAGTCAGTTCGCGGACCGGCGCGGTAAATGCATCGATACCGTCACCTGGCGTCGCATCCGACCTTAAAGCCCAAAACCTGATAGTTCTGACAGTACCCGACAGCAGACAAAGGGCGTTCAATACAAGCCTTGGATATTCAGGTTGAAGGGAATCGGCCATGAGCACGCACCATGTGCAAACGCTTGGAGCGCCGCCGTATGCGACGGCATCACAAACCTTCCGGATCTATGGCCGAGGCTCAGCCGAAGCTCACCGGCTACGTCACGCCAGAGCGCGACGGCACAGTGAAT
Source organism: Pseudomonas sp. 3A(2025) (assembly GCF_054589175.1). Lineage (NCBI taxonomy): Bacteria > Pseudomonadati > Pseudomonadota > Gammaproteobacteria > Pseudomonadales > Pseudomonadaceae > Pseudomonas > Pseudomonas sp. 3A(2025). Next base: position 102,327 of record NZ_BAAILM010000101.1, read on the forward strand.
ACCAACCCACCGGGGTGTATGTGGCAGCGGGCGAACGGCTGACAATCACTGTCGTAGGTTTCTCCTTGGGCAACCTGTATGCCGTCATTGGCGTTCCCGAACTGGATACGCCGACCAGCTTTGCGCTTGCGCTCGGGCAAAACATCGTGACGGCCCCCCATGCAGGCCTGCTCAGCTTTATCAATCGCAGCCCGTCAGGGCATATTGATATGGTGGTGGATCCGGTCAATGCCAGGGTGCCGACATTCGAGCTGGGCCTGAACGATAATGCCGACTGGGCCAGGCAAATGGCAGAGCACAGCAGCGCACCAGTTGTACTGCTGATGAGCACTCGCGCCCTCGTTGTGGTTCGTTATCGCAGCGCAGACCTCTACTTACGCGACCCTGAAGCCCTGATGCAGAATTTCGAGCTGTTTATTGCGGCTCAGGACGACATATCAGGAATCGGCGATGAACGGCTGGAAGATTGCCGAATAGATCCGAGCCAATTGCTGTATCTGGAAGCCGATCGCGGCTTCATGTTCGCTGCGCAGGGCTATATGGGTTTCACCGGATCGGGGGCACTGTCGACCTTGCTGTCTGCCGATCGCAACACCGGCTGGGGCCCTTGGCACGAAAGCGGCCACCAACGGCAACTGGATCCCTTCACCTGGAGCCAGGGCTCTGGCATGACAGAAGTCACGGTTAATCTGTATTCCATGGCCGCGCAGGAAATGTTCGATGGCCGGGCCGGACGCCTGGATGAAGTTTACCCGGCCACCAGAGCGTATCTGCAAAACCCGCACAGAAACTACCACACGCTCGCGAACGTCTTTCACAAGCTGGCAATGCTATGGCAATTACGTCTGACATTCGGCAAGAGCTTTTACCCTCAAGCTCACCAGCTTTATCGGCTCATGCCGGATCAGCCGCAGAATGATGATGACAAGGTACAACGGTTTATCGTCGAAACGTCTTTGCTGACAGGCCTTGATCTCACGCCTTTTTTTGATCGCTGGGGGCTCTATGCAACGCCACGAACCCTCATCGGCCTCGGACACTTGCCCGTGCTGAGCGAGCCACTGTGGGAAACGGACGCTACCCACTCATTTCCCCTGCCCTTGCCTCGGCCGGACTATATTCCCTTGCTGGCCTATCTGACCGCCAATACAAGGATGGTGGCATTCAGCGCTAACGCCTTTCAACTGAGCATCGCGTCAGAGTGGCTAACACCTTACCGATTCGAGATTTCAGTCAATGAGCAGACGGTTGCTGCCGTGGATGACGGCGTCGGCGAAAACTGCACCGTATTTGCGGACTATATCGAAGTGCCCGTTACGCTCACCGGCCAAGACAAGATAGATATTTTCGTGGTCCTGGGCAGCCATCGCCACGCGTTGCTGACCAGCAGCCGCTTTCATTATTTGTTCAATATACAACTTGCCTCCTTGTTCACCGACCGGGCCCGGACCCAGCTCGACCCGGATATCACCCAGGCAGACCTCGACTTGCTGTTTGCAGAGCTTCAACAGTGGATCGTCGACCCTGCCCTGTTTGATCTGTTTCATCGTGCTCAAGGTTTGTTGCTGGTGACAACATTCAGAACGGTTTCGATCACCGAAAACTCAGTGACCGTAACGCTTGCAGGCGAGGCCTACAAAAACCATGACTACCAGATCGGAACCCGCACACGAGGCTTTGCAGAGCTCATTAAAGGCGTGCCGCTTTTTTCCAGCCTTATCGCTGGTGTGTGGCGCTGGATCGGGGTTTATGACACCACGTCGGAGGTCATGGTGCGCGTCATCATGAATGCCGGTCATGAGTACATCTTGTTCAGCGGCACCGTGGCGCAAGACCTGATCGCCCGTCCCATTGCGGCATTGTTCACGGATGACTCGATGACTGCGCTACTGCCCCATGTGGTGCAAGCGACTCTCGACCCGTTGTGGATAACGGTCAGGGGCAATTTCAGCCTCGCGCCACGCAACAGGGCAAGATTGCTCGAAAAGCTGGGCATGGCTCAATGCCTGCTGCTGCTTCCCACCATCGAACGCGTCGAAGAGGCCTCGAATGGATTGAGCGTTTATTTCAGCAATGATGATTTCAAAAATTTTATCTATTTCTTGCGCATGAACGGCGCTTACGTATCGGAAGTCAACAAAGGCCAGAATTACTATTCCTCCCTAAATGACCGCCACTGGAGAACCACGGTAAATATTGGCAGCGAGGACCGTTGCAGAATCGATGTGATGTTTGAAGGCGAACGTTACCCGCTGTATCAAAGTCCTGAGACGACCAGAGTCGCCGAAAGCGCTGAAGACACAGACAAGGCCATGACCCTTTGTGGTGCGGACGTCTGGCTTTTAAGTTGAAAAGATAGATACCGTGGGTGGCAAACAAGCAGTCCGTCTCAACACTGACAGTATTGTCAGTAGCTCGCCCATCCGTGACAGCACACGCTGGCAAGCACGGTGTTCGACTGGCTGCGTAAGGAGACGACCATGCCCACCGATGCCAAAGAGCGGTCTTTTATCGCGACACTGAAATCGGAGCACCCCGACTACTCAGCATCGCTTGATCTCTCAAAACGGCTTCAGGAAAGCGATGTACCCCTACGCCATTCGGCGCAGGGTTTCGCTGCAATCACCCCACCGCTTCAGCCGCAATCTCCGCCGGCGAAACAATACTGGTCTTGGCCCCGCGCGAGCGCCCGGAACTCAGGTACGCCGCAATCGACTCTTGCGTCACCTCACCCAGAAAAACTTTCTCGGCATCCAGCACCGGCAGCCACGAGCGGTTGAACTCGTACATGCGCGACAGCAGGATGCGCAGGTTTTCGTCATACGCCGCCGTGCCGTTGAACTCGCGCAAGAACTGCACGCAGGTGCCCTGCTGGCGGTGCAGGTCGCGGCGACGCACGTAGCCCATGGCCTTGTTGCCTGCGTCGGTGACCACCACGTAGCGGCGGTCGTTTTCGTCCATGACTTCCAGCGCATCGGTCACCGGAGTTTCCGGGCTGACCGACGGCGCGTTGTCGGCAGCGTCTTCTGCCTTGACCAGCAGCAGGCGCTTGAGCGTGCTGTCCTGACCGACGAAGTTGGAGACGAAGTCATCGGCCGGATGCGCCAGCAAGGTGTCCGGGTGGTCGATCTGCACCAGCTTGCCGGCGCGGAAGATCGCAATCTTGTCGCCCAGTTTCAGGGCTTCGTCGATGTCGTGGCTGACCATGATCACGGTCTTGTTCAGCGCGCGCTGCATCTCGAAGAACTCGTTCTGGATCATTTCGCGGTTGATCGGGTCGACCGCACCGAACGGCTCGTCCATCAGCAGCAATGGAGCGTCAGCGGCCAGGGCGCGGATCACGCCGATACGCTGTTGCTGGCCACCGGACAGTTCGCGCGGGTAGCGATGCAGGTACTGCTTGGGTTCGAGCTTGATCATGTTCATCAGCTCGCGGGCGCGGTCATGACACTTCTGCTTGTCCCAGCCGAGCAGTTTGGGCACGACCACGATGTTTTCTTCGATGGTCATGTTGGGGAACAGGCCGATCTGCTGGATCACGTAGCCGATGTTGCGGCGCAGGGTCACTTCGTCAAGCCCGGTGGTGTCTTCGCCGTTGATCAGCACCTTGCCGGAGGTCGGCTCGATCAGGCGGTTGATCATCTTCAGCGTGGTGCTCTTGCCGCAACCGGAAGGGCCGAGAAACACACAGATCTCGCCTTCGTTGACGGTCAGGCTGACCGAGTCGACCGCCTTCACTTCTTTGCCGTTGCTCTGGAAAGTCTTGGTGAGGTTCTGGAGTTCGATCATTTCAGGAGTCCTTTTGGAGTCAGCGTGCGTTGCAGCAGTTGCAGGAGCAGGTCGGCGATGATGGCCAGGATGCTGACCAGCACTGCGCCGACGATCAGCATCGACATGTCGCTGCGGCTGATTGAAGCAAGAATGAGTACACCCAGACCGCCGGCGCCAATGGTGGCGGCGATGGTCATGACGCCGATGTTCATCACCACGGCGGTGCGCACACCGGCGAGGATGACCGGCACGGCAATCGGGAGTTCGACCATGCGCAGGCGCTGGCCGAAGGTCATGCCGATACCCTTGGCCGCTTCACGGATGCCGGGCTCGACGCCGGTCAGGGCCAGGTAGGTGTTGCGCATGATCGGCAGCAGTGAATAAAGAAACACGGCGGTGATTGCCGGCAGCGGGCCCAGGCCCTGGCCGAATTTTGAATAGAACGGCAGCAGCAGGCCGAACAGGGCAATCGATGGCACGGTCAGCAGCACTGTGGCGCTGGCCTGCAAGGGGCCAGCGACCGCCGGAAAGCGGGTCATCAGGATGCCCAGCGGCACACCGACGACAATGGCCAGGGTCACGGCGACGCCGACGAGGGTGATGTGCTGCCAGGTCAGTTGGGCAACCTGATTCCAGTCCATGTGCGAGAAGGCGCTGAAAAATTCCATACATGTGCCTCCTTTAATTAAGCGGATGCTGGCGCAGGAACTCTGCGGCAACGGTGGACGGGCTCTGGTGATCGACATCCACCTTGGCGTTCAGGCCACGCATGGTGGTGTTATCCAGCAGCGCCGCCAGCGGTTCGAGCAGGCCGGAGATTTCCGGGTGAGCATCGAGAAAGTCTTTGCGGATCACCGGGGCGGCGGTGTAGTCCGGGAAATACTTCTTGTCGTCGTCCAGCACCTTGAGCTTGAACGCGTCCAGGCGACCGTCGGTGGTGTAGACCAGCCCTGCAAACACCTGGCCGTTGCGCAGCGCGGTGTAGACCAGGCCCGCGTCCATCTGGCGGATGTTCTCGCGGCCCAGGTTCATGCCGTAATGCTTGACCATCCCCAGCAAACCGTCGGAGCGGTTGGCGAACTCGGTGTCCAGCGCCACGATATGGCCCTGGTCGGCTTCATCTTTAAGCACCTTGGTCAGGTCGGTCATGGTGTTGACCTGCGGGTACTGGTCGGCGACGTTCTTGGGCAGCGCCAGGGCGTAGGTGTTGTTGAACTTCGATGGTGCCAGCCAGATCAGGCCTTTTTTGGCATCGACTTCCTTGACCCGGGCGTAGGTCTGCTCGCTGTCGAGTTTTTCGTCGATGTGGTTGTAGGCCACCAGCGAAACGCCGGTGTATTCCCACAGCAGGTCCAGCTGGCCGCTTTCGTGTGCACTGCGCGCCAGGTTGCTGCCCAGCCCGCCGGTGATCTGCACGTCAAAGTTCTTGGTGCGCAGGTATTGCGCGGTCAGTTCGGCGAGCAGGGTCTGTTCGGTGAACACCCGGGCACCGATGCGCAGCAGTGGCTTGTCGGCCGCCTGGGCGAACGCCGAGAACAGCAGGCCAAGGCCCAGTAATAAACATAATTTCTTCATGAGGGTTCCTTATCGTCTCTGCGGCATCGTCTCAGCGGCTCAGGCCGCGCTCGAGCCAGATGCGGCTGAACAGCGTGACCAGACCATCGAGCAGCAGCGCCAGCAAGGCGGTGCACGCCGCGCCCAGCAGCAATTGCGGCTGGTTGTTCAGGCCGATACCCGGAAAAATCAGGCTGCCCAGGCTATTGGCGCCGATCAGGAACGACAGCGGGGCAGTACCGACGTTGAGCGCCAGCGAGATGCGCACGCCACCAACGATGATCGGCACGGCATTGGGCAGCTCGACCTTGAACAGCACCTGACGCGGGGTCATGCCGATGCCGGTGGCGGCTTCCTTGAGGGAGGCGGGAACGTTTTTCAGGCCTTCGTAGGTGTTGCGCACGATGGGCAGCAACGAGGCGAGGAACAGCGCAAAGATGGCAGGCCCACTGCCGATCCCGAGAATCCCGAGAGCAATGGCCAGAACCGCAAGAGGAGGAACGGTGTTACCGATGTTGAAGATCTGCATGAAGCGTTCGGCGCGGCCAACCATGGACGGTCGGCTCAAGGCAATGCCGGCAGGAATACCGACCACCAGGGCCGCCAACATTGAAACCAGAACCAGAACCAGATGCGCTTGCAGATAAAACAGCAGGTCATCCTTGTACTTCACAAATGTTTCAGTGCCGATCCATTGGACCAGCAGGGCCAGGAGTACGATGATAATCGCGCCTCCCACTAGCCCCTTGCCATAGCGATTAGCCACGGGCGGACTCCTTTTTTCAGTCGGCGAGCGCATGCCCTGGCATCCGTTGCAGGATGCAGGTTCAACGTTCGCGAAGAGCAGCAGGTGGGTCGCCATAAAAGGCGAAAACACAAGCCATGAGCACAGCTTCGTCAAGCCGATTTGCAGATGAATCAGCCACTTGAAACAGTCCTGACATGGCCTGTTACAAGGGAATGGACGTCTCCGGAATCCGAAAGGTTCCCACGCGAGACAGCATTTGGCCACCCCGGATCGACTGAGCGGTTCGGTTATTGGCCCGAGTTGCGCTATAATCTGCGCCCTTTTTTGACTCCCTTTTCAGGCGATTCCCCATGACGCAACAGGCCGCCGAAGTCGCGAAACGTCGCACTTTCGCCATCATCTCCCACCCCGACGCCGGTAAAACCACCATTACCGAAAAGCTCCTGCTGATGGGCAAGGCGATTTCGGTGGCCGGTACGGTCAAATCGCGTAAATCCGATCGTCATGCCACCTCCGACTGGATGGAAATGGAAAAGCAGCGCGGCATTTCCATTACCACCTCGGTCATGCAGTTTCCGTATCGCGAGCACATGATCAACCTGCTCGACACCCCGGGCCACGAAGACTTCTCGGAAGACACCTACCGCACCCTGACCGCTGTGGACTCGGCGCTGATGGTGCTCGACGGCGGTAAAGGCGTCGAGCCACGGACCATCGCACTGATGGACGTCTGCCGCCTGCGTGACACGCCGATCGTCAGCTTCATCAACAAACTCGACCGCGACATCCGCGACCCGATCGAGCTGCTCGACGAAATCGAAGCGGTATTGAAGATCAAGGCCGCGCCGATCACCTGGCCGATCGGTTGCTACCGTGACTTCAAAGGCGTGTACCACCTGGCCGGCGACTACATCATCGTCTACACCCCAGGCCACGGTCATGAACGCACCGAGACCAGGATCATCGAGAAACTGGACTCGGACGAAGCCCGCGCCCATCTGGGCGACGAGTACGAGCGCTTTATCGAGCAGCTTGAGCTGGTGCAGGGCGCCTGCCACGAATTCGACCAGGACGAATTCATCAACGGCCAGTTGACCCCGGTGTTCTTCGGCACCGCGCTGGGTAACTTCGGTGTCGACCATGTGCTCGATGCCGTCGTCGACTGGGCACCGCGCCCGCTGGCGCGTGAAGCCCGCGAGCGTAACGTGGAGCCGGTCGAAGAGAAATTCAGCGGCTTCGTGTTCAAGATCCAGGCGAACATGGACCCCAAGCACCGCGACCGCATTGCGTTCATGCGCATCTGCTCGGGCCGCTATGAGAAAGGCATGAAGATGCGCCACGTGCGCCTGGGCAAGGACGTGCGTATCGGCGACGCCCTGACCTTCTTCTCGTCGGAACGTGAAATGCTCGAAGAGGCTTATGCTGGCGACATCATCGGCCTGCACAACCACGGCACCATACAGATCGGCGACACCTTCACCGAAGGCGAGGCTCTGGGCTTCACCGGTATTCCGCACTTCGCCCCGGAACTGTTCCGTCGCGTACGCCTGAAAGACCCGCTCAAGTCCAAGCAACTGCGCCAGGGCTTGCAGCAACTGGCCGAAGAAGGCGCCACCCAGGTGTTCTTCCCGCAGCGCAGCAACGACATCATTCTCGGCGCCGTCGGTGTGCTGCAGTTCGATGTAGTCGCCAGCCGCCTGAAAGAGGAATACAAGGTCGAATGCGCCTACGAGCCGATCACCGTCTGGTCGGCCCGCTGGGTCGATTGCGCCGACAAGAAGAAGCTCGAAGAGTTTGAAACCAAGGCCGTGGAAAACCTGGCACTCGACGGCGGTGGTCACCTGACCTACCTGGCGCCGACGCGGGTCAACCTGGCGCTGATGGAAGAACGCTGGCCAGACGTGAAATTCCGCGCGACCCGCGAGCATCATTGATCTTTTCGCGGCTAAAGCGGATCGCCGCCCGGCCGCTCCTACGTGCACCTCATCCCCGTAGGAGCGGCTTTAGCCGCGAAGGACACGCATACTCCGCCAGCTTTTCCTGCATGAAATCCAGAAAGCATTCGATCCGCAGCGCCAGTTTGGAGTTGCGGTAGTACACCGCATTGATCGGCTGGCGATAGCCGCTGTTGGCCTCGCTCAAAATGGCGACAAGCCGGCCTTCGCTCAGGTCTTCGTGGGTCATGAAATGCGACAGACAGGCAATCCCCTCCCCGACCAGCGCCAGATGCCGCAAGGTATCGCCGCTGGACGCCGCAATGCTCGGCTCAATTGCAAAGCGGTCGCCGCCGACATGGCGCAGCGGCCAGTGATTGAGCGTCTCGACCTGCGTGAACCCCAGCAACGTATGCCCGGCAAGGTCAGTGACCGACGCTGGCGTGCCGTGACGCTGTAAATAAGCAGGGCTGGCGACGATGTTCAGCCCAGTGCAGCCCAGGGAGCGTGCGTGCAGGGTCGAGTCGCTGAGTTCGCCGATGCGGATGGCGATGTCGGTGCTCTGTTCCAGCAGGTCGATGAACCAGTCGTTGCTGGTCAGCTCCAGCTGGATATCCGGGTACAGGCGGCGAAACTCGCCGACATGCGGCACCACCGAATGCAGCATGAAGGGCGATGCGGCATTGACCCGCAGGCGCCCGGCCGGTTTCTGCCGGGACTGGGCCAGGTGCTCTTCAAGGTTGTGCATGCGTTCGAGAATGTCGCGGGCGTGGTCCAGAAAGAATCGGCCTTCCTCGGTCAGGTCCATGCGCCGGGTGGTGCGATTGAGCAGCGTGGTCTGCAGCTTGGCTTCCAGCCGGGTCAGGGTGCGACTGACGCCTGAGGGCGTCAGGCCCAACTGTTCGGCGGCAGCGGAAATAGACCCGCTTTCGATCACCGAAACGAACACCTGCAACTCATCGGATCTGGCTTTCATAGTGGGCCCACGGCGTTAGACGAGGCGGGATGGTAGCCGGGTTTGCCCGTTAACCGCCAAACACCTCCCCCAAATGCGCTTCATAACGCTGCACATCACCTTCAATGTTCGGGCGCTTCATCACGTCCACCGCCAGAAAGGTCGGCAGCGCGGTCATGCCCAGAAACTGATTGGCCTTGTGGAACGGAAAATACACCGCGTCTACGCCTTTGGCTTCGAAGAAGTCGCTCGGGTCGTCGAAGGCTTGTTGCGGGGCGTTCCAGGTCAGCGAGAGCATGTATTGCTTGCCGTGCAGCAAACCGCCGCTGCCGTATTTCTGTGAGGCGTCGGAGCGGGTGCGGCCGTCGTTGGCGTACAGGCTGCCGTGGCCTTCGGTGAAGACTTCGTCGATGTATTTTTTCACGGTCCACGGCGCGCCCATCCACCAGCCGGGCATCTGCCAGACGATCACGTCGGCCCAGAGAAACTTCTGCACTTCTTCGGCCACGTCATAGCCACCGTCGATGAAGGTGTGCTGCACATCGAAACCGGCGCGGTCCATGAACGCGATGCCTGCATCGTGCAGGGTGGCGTTATAACGGCCGTCGGAATGGGCGAATTGTTTGCCGCCATTGAGGAACAGGATCTTTTTCATGAGAAAACCTCTGCAGGGTCGCCTCGTTTTTTGAGGCTCGCTAAATGAATGGACGGCAGAATAGCGAGTCATCGGGCCTGGACAAAGGTGCTGACGGGCAAATGACATTTGCCTGTAAATCACGAATCAAAGACCTATTGTTGACTTAAGATAACGTCACTTTCATTCAAGGAGCTTCTTGTGAGCGAGCGCGTCAGCTTCATCCTGCATGCCTACACCCGCCCGGAAAAATCCGCCGAATTCGAAGCGCTGCTCAGCGGCTATGTCGCAGCCAGCCGCAGCGAACCCGGTTGCATCGAGTACCACATGCTGCGCGACCAGGCCGACCCGAGCCTGTTCATCTTCTTTGAGGTCTGGGAAAGCCAGGCGCATCTGGACGTGCATTCGGCGCTGCCGCACATGGCGAAATTCGCCGAACAGCGCGCCGACTACCTGACCCGCGATTTCGAGATACGCCGTATCGACATGCTCAGCCCTGCATCAGCAAATGCAGGCCCAGCCCAGCCATCCCGATAAAGAACACCCGCTTGAACAGCGCCGCGCTGATGCGTTTGCGCAGCCACTGACCGAGCAGCATGCCCAGTAGCGCCGGCGCCAGCGCCAGCCATGAAGCGCCCAGTTCGCTGCCGCCCAGCGCGCCGCTACCGGCAAGCCCGGCCGCCAGCGCCAGGGTCGAGACCGTGAATGACAGGCCCAGCGCCTGCACCAGTTGATCGCGGCTCAGCCCCAGCGCCTGCAAATATGGCACCGCAGGGATCACGAATACGCCGGTGGCCGAGGCAACGATGCCAGTCAACAACCCGCATGCCGGGCCCAGCCAGCGCTCAGTGGCGTGTGGAACCCTGAACGTCGGCAGCGCCAGCCCGCTCACGGCATAGACCAGCAGCGCTGCGCCCAATGCCCGGGTCATCGACGGTCCGCCATTGATGCCCAGCCACCACGAGCCCAGCCCGGTGCCGACCGCAATCATCAGCAGCATCGGCCACAGCCGACCGAGCAAGCCGCGCAACTGCCCGCCATTGGCCAGTTGCCAGACATTGGTCACGGTGGACGGAATGATCAGCAAAGCGGCGGCCTGTGCAGGCGACATCGCCAGCCCCAGCAAGCCCATCGCCACAGTGGGCAAGCCCAGCCCGATCACGCCCTTGACCGCGCCAGCCAGCAGAAATGTGCCGATGATCAGTGCGGTCAGCGTCCAGCCGATGTTTTGATAAAACGCGAGAAGTGTGTTCATGAAGGCAGCATGGCGCAGGTCGGACGAGTTGAAAATCAGGCATATACTCAGGCAGCCTCAGGCACAGACAGAGGCATAAGAGTCAATCCATTTTCCGGGGCCTCCATGCATTTCGACCTCACCGACCTGCGGCTTTTTCTCAATATCCTCGAAACCGGCAATATCACTGCCGGCGCCAACCGCAGCCATTTATCGCTGGCCTCGGCCAGTGCCCGGGTGCGGGCTATGGAAGGCTCGCTCAACAGCCCGTTGCTGGAACGCAACCGCCGCGGCATCACCCCGACCCCGGCCGGCAAGGCGCTGGGCCGGCATGCGCGGCTGATTTTGCAACAGGTCGAGCACCTGCAAGAAGACCTGGCCGATTATGCGCAGGGCTTCAAAGGCCAGATCCGCCTGCTGTGCAATACCTCGACCTTGAGCGAACACTTGCCCGAATTGCTCGCCGGCTTTCTGGTCAGCCACCCGCATATCGACATCGACCTGCAAGAACAACCGAGCCTGCGCATTCTTCACGCCCTGCGCCACGGTACGGCAGATATTGGCATCGTCACCGATGCGGTGGACGCCAGCGACCTGCAAACCCTGCCCTTTCGTGACGATCCGCTGAGCGTGGTGATGCCGTTGGGGCATGCGTTACAGGCGCACGACAGCCTTCGCTTCAGCCAGATCCTTGATTTTGATGTGGTGGCGCTGGCGGCCAACAGTGCGCTGGGGATTTACCTGGAAGAACAGGCGCTGCACATCGGCAAGCGCCTGCGCATCCGCGTGCGGGCCGAGGGGTTCGATGGTGTGCTGCGCATGGTGACGCACGGCGCGGGGCTGGGGATTGTGCCGCAGGCAGCGGTGGATCGCTGGCAGGGGCCGCAGGATTTTCTCGCCGTGCGGCTGGAAGATGATTGGGCCGACCGCAAGCTGCTGCTGTGTGCGGCAGAGTTTGCGGCGTTGCCGGGGTATGCGCGGGAGTTGGTGGCGGTGTTGGCGCAGGACGGGGTTGGGTTAATAGCAGAATAAGCAGTGCCGCAGGACTAATGCAGATCAGTCGGTCTGGCACCTAATCTGGCAGATCGCGAACAGATAAGGAGATCACTCGCCGCCTTGGCGCCGCGCTGTCGCGCAGCAAACATTGGATGTAGGAGGGAGCGGGCGGCGATCCGTCTCTGCCGGAATGCCGGACCATCGCGATCGGCTGCGCAGCAGTCGTAGATTCGCAGCGTTTCGACGATTTCTGTGAGCGCTTCGCGCTCAATCGCCAGCAGAGCTGCCTCCTACAGATTTTTGTTTTTAATTCAATAAAATCAATAACTTATTTTATGTTTGATGAGAGATTACCCGTCGCCACGGCGCCGCGCTGTCGCGCAGCAAACATGGGGCCGTAGGAGGGAGCTCTGCTCGCGATCGGCTGCGTAGCAGTCGTAAAATGCTAGCGTTTCAGAAATCTCTGTGAGCGCTTCGCGCTCAATCGCCAGCAGAGCTGCCTCCTACAGATTTGTGTTTTTAATTCAATAAAATCAATAAGTTATTTTATGTTTGATGAGAGCGAAAGCTCGTGAAAGGACCTGTAAAACCGGTACATCTGCTGCGTCTGTACCACAGCATTAGTCGCAGTGCTGCCCGCAGGTCTGCGCCACGCCTTCACTGATCGGCATTATGCTGTAGGACCCAATAACGGTCGAAGCCACTGCTACGCGCTCAACCCCAGCGCCTGGACCTCATTAAGAGGGTTTGCAGGCATTCGTTACTTCTGGCGGGACTGTCCTGCAGAGTCTGTTCGAAAGCCTCAAAGGCGGCGTCATTGAGCATGAATAGCTGCTTTTCCAAAATGACTTCTGGCTTATCGGGCTTATCCGACTCTGGATGAACAGGGCTCATGGCTTCCCCTCAGTGGAATAGTTTTCAGGTGCTGCGTCTGTCATTAGCAAGGTAGTCGCGTTTCTGTGCGAGCGTAAAACTGATGCATGACTGCGTACAGCAAATATTCACAAGCCAAGCACTGTCGTGACGTGTCTACCCTTCTGGACCCAGGGCAGCTCAAAAAGGCCGTGGCCGTTACTTCAACTCACAAAATGTCTGCTTTGGCAGTCCGATCCGGCAGCCGTTTCGCTTTCCTTTGTACGAACTTTCCGAGAAAATCCCGGCCGCTTGCGTGTTACAACTTCGGCTACTAGGCTGCGTTCTTCGCTGAACAATCAGCGATCGGGTTTAGCAGCCTGAAGAGGGCCATGTGACATGCAAGTAGCCATTTTATGGCGGCTTCGCGTGGGGCACCTTCGGGTGCGCCGGTCTATCGCATGTTACCTCCCGGTCTGCTAACCCGCGTCGAAGCCGCCACCCTTGTTCGTTTAGCAGCGAGCATACGGTGGCCCCAAACAGGTTACATGCAATGAAAAAGATGGTCCCCGATCCACCCAGCCTTGAAGATTCCCTCCTCTATGTCATGAACGTGCTGCGCAGTGCAGCCGCCAGCGCCTATGAAAGCGCCGATGGCCTCAACGGCAGCCAGCGCGACCTGGCCTTTTCGACCCATCACCTGATCGAGCTGGCCAGATCCGTTCTGGAGGATGCATTAAGCCGACTGGAAACCGTATAGCCCTGCCCTGTAGGAGGCAGCTCTGCTGGCGAAAGGGCCAGTGAAGCCGACACTTTTGTAGTGACTGTGATGCAGTCATCGCGGGCAGAGCCCCCCTCCTACATCATGCGCCAGGTGGAAGCTTGCGAACCTTCGCCGCTTAAACGGTTCCTACGCGGTAAGTTTTCGAATGGAGTTCGCTGTGAATATTCAGGAAATCAAACGTCAGTTGGTCAAACCCGCCACCACCTTCGAGGCCGGCGGCTTTCGGCCCACCGATGCCATTGAAGAAAGCTGGCTGGGCCGGGTCTTTCTGTATCGCCCCGACGAAGAAATTCCCGTCAATGCCACCGGGCAACCGCTGTTCCCCCTCGCCCAGTTTTATCTGCCCGCCCTGCCCTGGGTCAGCCCGTTGCTGGCCAATGTGCGGGTGCTGACGGTGTTCATGACCGAGGACTTTGGTGAGGTCTTCGAGCCGATGGGCGACAACTGGCTGATCCGCGAATACGGGTATGACGAGGAACTGGTGCGCAAGGATTTGAGCGTGCCGACCTCGTTCCTCAAGGCCTTCCCGCTCAAGGCAGAAAAGCTCGAAGAGGATTATCCGCTCTGGGATGGCGCCGGCGTACCCGAGGACCTGGTCGATGAAATCTGCGCGCTGGAGAACGCAGGCGAGATCAGCAACTATTTCGATGTCACCACCCACAGCTACAAGCACAAGATCGGCGGCTGGCCGTCGTTCTGCCAGCCGGGGATCGAAGCCGGTGAAGGCTTTGAGTTCGTGTTTCAGATTTCATCCGACCCGAAGATCAATCTGAACGTGGTCGACAACGGCAGCCTGATGTTCTGGAAGCATCGGGTCACCGGCGAATGGCTGATTTATTACGACTTCTATTGAGGTCGACTTAGCGTTTGCTCAACGCCAGGCGCGCTGCGAACAGCATGAAAATCACGCCCGTGGTGCGGTCCATCCACTTGATCACCGCCGGCCGCTTCAGTACGCCGGCCAGTGGCTGGGTCGCGCCGATCAGCGCCAGCGACCAGATCAGCCCAAGCACCACATGAATGCTCACCAGCCCGAATGTCCACAGCACCAGCGGCTCGCCTTGCGGGATGAATTGCGGCAAGAACGACACGTAGAACACGCCGATCTTGGGGTTGAGCAGGTTGCCGAGCATGCCCTTGAGAAACCAGTTGGTTTGTTTGCCGGCTTCGTTTTCCACCGGCGCAATGTGCGTACGCGGGCGCAGCAGCATGTTCAGGCCCAGCCAGCACAGGTAGGCGGCGCCGCAGTATTTGAGGATATTGAAGGCCAGCTCCGAGACCGCAATCAAGGCGCCCAGACCAAAAGCCACCGCCGCGCCCCAGAGCAGGCAGCCGACATTGATACCCAAGGCGGCGCGCAGGGCCTGCTGTTTGCCTTCGACGGCGGCGGTGCGCAGGATCAGCGCGGTGTCCAGGCCGGGCGTAATGGTCAGAATCAACGCGGCGAAGGTAAAGGCAATCAGGTTATCGGCGATGGACATAACGGCGGTGGCTCGACGGGGTGCAATGGCGGCAGATTAGCATGGGGCCGCGTGTTCGCAGCGTAGCCAGATCCTTCAATTACTGCTGAAACGGCCTACATAAAACGCAGGGCCAGACGCGCAAGGATGCATGCCCCACGCATTCCTGAGCCTGACCATGATTCCCGTCTCCCGCTTGACCGACCAGCACGCCTGCCCTATCCCTTTGCATGGCCTGACCCCGCTGGTGTCCGGCTCGCCCACTGTGTACGTCAACGGCCTGCCGGTGGCGCGGATTGGCGACCGGGCCGGCTGCGGCGGCGGCATCGTCACCGGCAGCCACGATACCGTCGGCGGGCAGGTCCGCTTCGATACGCAAAACCTCGCGGTCGACTTCGCCCGACTGGGCGCCATCGATGCGCAGGGCAATGTCGATGAGCAAACGCTGCAAGCCTTGCTGGCTGATCCGCAGCTTGAGCAGCGCGCCCAAGCGGCCGGGGCGCTGGTGCAAGCCAACGACGCGCCCTTCCCGCAAGCGCCGGCTACTGATTTGCCGGAAATGATCGCCGTCGCCGGTAGCCAGCATGACAACAGCACCGGCAACAAGATGATGTTCATCGGTCAGGCGGGGCGGCAGTTGAGGGTGTTCAAGGAGCAGCATCCGGCACGGCCTCGTACGCTGGTGATTTTTACCCCGCATTACAGCGAAGCCATGCTGGAGGCAGCCAGGGAATCGGCCGGGTGATACACAGCCGACTTCAAGACACTCAGTACGGCGCAAGAACTGATCGACTACATCAATACGGGCCGGGATCGCAGCAGACACCCGGTCGCACAACTGGACCTGTTCAGTCATGGCATACCGCGGAGTATCGCCTTTGGTCATCACTTGGAGAATGAGGCCGGGATGTCGTTGGGTGTGGATAACATTCAGTTGATTGCCGCCAGTGCCTTTGCTCCGACGGCTCGGCTTACGTCCTACGCCTGTAGAACGGGGATGGGTAATCCGCAGGATATGGACATCGAAAACGCAGTACAGCTTAATCCGCAGCCGGAACTGAGCCTGGCGCAGCAACTGGCCGATCATTTGAAGCTTCCGGTGCGGGCGTTTATTACGCGGTCGGATTACAAGGAGACGTGGGGATCGTTTGCCGCGCGGCGGCTGGCCGATGCATGCACGGTTACGTCGCAAACCGTACCGAGTGAAGAATGGTGTGCGCAGTGGAAAAGCTCAGCAGCCGAACGAAAAAAGTCTCAGGTTGAAAAAGACTTTGCTTATCAAACCAGCGGTGCCTTGAACTCAGTAATACCCGGCACAACACCCCATGGCCCCGAAAAAGGCCTTATTGAGTTCAAGCCCAATGAATAAACCAGCGATGGCGGCTTCTTTGGTCTCTCTCGGCGCTCTGGTTTACCTGATGATGCCAACCCATTACACGACTGATATGGGTAACGGCGTTACCGTCTACGCCGACAAGTATGTCAACTCCGGTGAATGGGTTTACAACTGCCAGAAAATGTATCTGGTGAGCAGGATATCAAGACCGTTTCCCGTCCAGCATTTTCTTGATAACGCCATCCTGTCGAAGGGTCATATTTGGCTTAGTCCTGAGCTAAAGCACAGCGCGCTGGCGCTTATCGAAACAATTACCGAGATACCCGACTGGTACAGACCCTTGACGTACTCAGTCAGCGGACTCGGTGAAGACAGCTCTATTTCTTACCACTCCTATTGGCTAATAACGGAGTTCGAGAATAGACCCTGGGTGATTAGCGTCGGTCAACCTCACAGCCGCGTCGACAGGCACGATTACTACATCACCGCCAAACCCTACGATCCGGCCACCCACCGAACCTATGAGCGTGCCATGAGCGAAGCCCTGACCAGTTGCCCGAGACTTCAATAAATGCTCGAGCGTGTAGGCGCTCTTGCCGGAATGCCGGCAAGCGCGCTCCTACACGAGACAACGCTGCCGTATTCCAGAAAGCGCCTTACAACAACGGCAACGTATAAGAAACGATGAATCGGTTTTCATCGCGACGGCCGGTCGGGTCGCCGACCAGTTCCACATTGCGCAGCCGGAAGCTGAGGTTCTTCAGGGTGCCGCTTTGCACGGTGTAGGTCAGGTCGATATTGCGTTCCCACTCTTCGGCGTCATTACCCCGGTATTTGAAGTTGTCGCCGTGAACATAACGCGCCATGGCGATCAGGCCGGGAACGCCGACGCCGGCAAAGTCGAAGTCATAGCGCGCTTGCCAGGAGCGCTCCTGGGCGCGGTCGAAACGCAGTACTTGTACGGCGTTGGCCACCGCCGGCAGGTCGGTGTCATGCAGGAACGGCAAGGCGCTGTCACCGGCATTGTATTGGTAACCGAAGCGAAAGGTCTGCGCGCCGAGGTTGGCCGACAGCATCAGCGATGGCATACGGCTGTCGAGTTTGCCGGCCAGTTCGTCGCCGGCTTCCTGGGTGTAGAGGTAGTTGAGCTGCGCACCGAGTTTCCAGGCGCCGACCGGCTGGCTCAGGGTGCTGGTGAGCAGGCTTTGCTGGTAGACGTCCTTGAGTTCGCCTTGCCAGAAACCGACCGAGGCTTGCGGGCTGATGCGCCAGGTGACACCGCCGTAGTTGAAGCGGTCGCTTTCGACGCTCAGGTAGTTGCCGGTCTGCATCTTGCGCGAACCGGAAAACTCGCGGTAGTTGACCTGGCGCATCTGGCCGAAGTCCAGATCGACTTTATCGAACTCGCGAATGCCGAGCATGGCGCCCTCAAAGAACTGCGGCAGCAGCCGCGCGTCACCGGCCGACACCAGCGGGACTTTGGGGAACAGCCCGCCGACTTTCAGTTCGCTTTTGGAGATTTTCATCTTCACCGCCCCGGTGGCTTCGGAGTACTCATCCACCGAGCGCGGGTCGGCATTACGCGCGCCGCCAGCGCGGTTGTAGGCACCTGGCAACAAGGCCGTGCCGCTGCGCGAAGGTGACGAATCGAGCTTGAGGCCAAGGCCTGCATACACATCGAGACCAAAGCCGACCGGTCCTGGGGTATAGCCGGACTCGGCCTTGAAGATAAAGCCCTGGGCCCACTCTTCGAGTTTCGATTGAGCGGGCGCGGTGGAGTCGCGCAGGTCGTGGTTGTAGTAAAAGTTGCGGGCGGTGAGCGAGGCCTTGCTGTCGCTGAAAAAGTCGGCCTGGGCGGCGATGGGCAGGGTTGCCACAGCGATTGCCAAGGTCAGGGAACGTGGAGCAATGTGCTGCTTTTTATACGTGTTGGTCATGTTTTTTATTCTTCTTGAGGTGTGGTGAACCGTGTTTTTCAAGGCGAGCGAAACCGTCGCCGCAGACTTGGGGCGTGGTGAAATCAGGTTGTGCGACGCGTTATTTAGGCGGCGTCAGTCAGTCCATTCGAAGGTAATGTCACTGGCCAGGCTTTCCCCCGGCCCGATGACGCGAGTGCCGGTGCTGTCATTGCCCAGCCTTGAAGCCAGGTTGAAACCATTGGCCAGGTGCGAAACCGGCTCTACACACAGGTAATCGCTACCCGCCGGAGCAAACACCACCAAGTGGTCAAGCTCAGCGCCGGCACGGATGCGCAGTTGACCCTGTGGATAACTGACCAACGCTTCACCGCCCCACTGCGACAGGTAATCGGCCCAGGTCTCTGTGCTCCAGTCGTGCGGGGTGATTTCGCGGCGAATCTCACCTTCGGCCACGTCGCCGGTGGCCAGGTAGTCGGGGGCAATGACCCACTGCCGCTGACTGCGAAAGGCCACGCGCATCTGTGGATACGTTTGCAGGTAAGGATGCAGGCCGATTCCGGCCGGCATTGCCGAGTCGCCATGGTTGGTCAGCACCAGCCGCACGTTCAGCGTGTTGTCGGTCAGTGCAAAGTGTTGCTCGGCGCGGATCGGCCACGGCCAGTGCGCGCCGCGGTAGTCCAGGCTCAACACGGCGGCGGTTTCGGTGGCCGATTCCAGCGTCCACGGCAAGGTATGGCTGACGCCGTGCAACGTGTGCGGCACGGCGTCGGGATGCACCGGCAACGCATGGCGCTGCCCGGCAAAGTCCAGCTCGGCCCGGGCGATGCGGTTGGAGTACGGGATCAGCGGGTAGAGGCCGCCGCGCGGCCAGCTCAGCGGGTCGAACGGCCGGCTGGCGTCGATGGGCTTGAGCAACTCAAGCCCGTGCTTGCGCACTGACAGGCGCCCTGCCCGGCCACCGGACTCGGGCAGCAGGTGCAGGGTCAAGTGCTCGTTGTGCAGCATGACTTCAGGTTGTGCCATGGCCCTATCTCCTTCAATCAGGCGCGCCGAAAGCGCTCGAACACGGCCATGTCCATTTGCTGGCCAAGGCCTGCCGCTTGCGGGATGTCGAACTGATGACCGTTGCGCAGACCTTCGATGTCGTACAGCCAGCCCTCGGGCTCGACGAACAGGTATTCGATCTGTACAACGCTGGCCTGCGCTGCCGCCAGGTGCAGCGTGGCAATGAAGCCAGGGCCAAAGTACGGGCAGTGCGGCAGCACCGGAATGTCGTGCTGTTCGGCCAGGCGGGCGATGCGCAGGCATTCACTGATGCCGCCGACCTTGGTCACGCTGGGCTGCACCGAGTCCACGGCACCGGCTTTCAGAGCCTGCTCGAACTGGAACGCGGTGCACCAGTTTTCCCCAGCCGACAGCGCCACGCCGTGGCCGCGAAAGCTGTTGAGGGTGGCGAAATCTTCCGGCGGGAAAATCGGTTCTTCAAGCCAGGCCAGGTTGAGGTCACGCAGGGCCGGCAGCCAGGCACGGGTGTCGTCCACAGACCAACTGCAATTCACATCGGTGGCCAGGGGGACATGGTCACCGACCGCTTTACGGCATTCGGCGATCTCCGCCAGCGTAACCTCGTGCAGCTTGATGTCCTTGAAGCCCATGGCCAGAGCCTTTTCACAGATTGCCGGGGCGACTTCATTATCGGCGTAGCGCACCAGACTGGCGTAAGCCTGAATCTGCTGGCGCGGCTGCTCGGTGAATAGCTGATACAACGGCACGCCTTTGCGTTGCGCGGCCAGGTCCCACAGAGCGATATCGACGCCGGAGATGGCGAAAGTGGTCACCCCGTAGCGGCCGAACAGGTGCAACTGGCGCTGGGTCTTGAGGTTCCAGGCCGGAATATCGGTGATGTGCTGGCCGACCAGCATCGGCGCGATCAGGCGGTCGATGGTGGCTTTGGTGGCGTCAGCGGTGAAGTAGCCGAACGACTCTCCCCAGCCGACATGGCCCTGGTCATCTTCGATGCGCACCAGCACATTTTCCAGGGTGTGCCAGGTGGTTGGCGTGATGCCCTGCCCCTTGCCGCCATCGACGAACGGAATCTCGACGATAAAGGTTTCGATCTTGCGAATGATCATGACGGCTCCAGACACGTGACCAGCGGACTCACCGCATAAGCACCGCCGAGGAACTGGCGGCCCGAGGTGTTGCTGTCCATGGCGTCATAGCCCAGAAAGGCTGGCGCGAGAAAATCCCCGGCATGGTCCTTTGGCCGGTAGCCCAGTGAGCGCGCATGGTGGTTGCTGAAAAATGCCTGCGGGCAGTCCGACACGCCGTAGACCACGTCGTAGTTGATCGCCGGATGCTCCAGACCGATACGCACCAGTTGCTCCAGATCCCGGGCACTGGTCCACAAGCGCAGGCGACGGGCATCGCTGACCTGCGGGTCGGCATTACCGATACGCACCACCAGCACGCCCATGCCGGTGCGCTGGGCGAAGGTGGCGCAGGCGGCCTCGCCAAATACCTTGCTGATGGCGTAGTAGCTGTCCGGGGCGATGGGCAGGTCGTCGTAGACTTCATGAGCATCGGCCGGGTACTGCCCCAGTACGTGGTGGCTGCTGGCAAAGATGAAGCGCTTGACCTGCGCGCCAGCGGCCGCCTCAAGCAATTGCAGGGTCGCGTCATAGTTGGGTTTGACGGTGCTCTGGTAACGAATGTCAGTGCCATGAGCACAGGCAAGATGCAGCACGGCATCGACGCCCTTGACCGCCTCGACCAGATCCTGAGTACGTGTCAAATCACCGATGAAGGCGCTTTCGTTGTCGGCCAGATCCGCTATCGGCAGGCGATCAAACAAGCGCAGCGCGTAGTGCTTGCGCAACAGCGGGCGAAGCGCGGTGCCGACGATGCCGGCGGCGCCAGTGATTAAAAGGGTCTGCATGGAAGCTCCTGTTGGATCAGTGCGCAGGCGAAAAAGAGGGCGTCTGTTTGTTCTTCGCCTCACCGACGAAGAAGGCCACGATCAGCGCACCGACGATGCCCAGTGCGCCGGCCAGGGCGAAGCCGCTGGAGTAGGTGCCGGAGGACTGAATGATAAAACCGGTGGCGGTCGGCGCGACGATACCCGACAGGTTGGCGAGACCGTGCATGAAGCCGCCGGCAGTTCCGACCTGATGGTCCGGCACCGCGTCCTGGATCAGCGACCAGTAGGCCGGTGCAGTCAGCATCAAAAAGCCCACGGCCACGGTCATGACCAGCACGCATTGGGTCACGCTCTCGACCTGACCGGTCAGGGCAATGCAGAACGCGGCGATCAGCAGGCAGGTGACCAACACCACCTTGCGCGAGAACAGGCGTTTTTTCGTGCGCTTGTAGATGGTGTCGATCAGCACGCCACCGGCCAGAAAGCCCACGGTGCCGACCAGCCACGGCAGTGCGGTGACAATGCTCATGGCCTTGAGGTCGATACCCTTGGCGTCGATCAGGTAGCTGGGGAACCAGGTCATGAAGAAGTAAAGAATGTAGTTGTAGCAAAACAGCGAGATGCCGGTGACCAGTACCGAGCGCTGCAGAATGATTTCCAGTACCGGGGTGCGCGGTGCGTTCTCTACGGTGGTGACCGGCACTTCACGCTCGAAGTTGATCTCGGCCAGTTCCTCAGGCGTCACTTTCGGGTGCTCGACCGGCGTCGAGGTCGCCATGCGGTACCAGCAGATCGCCCAGATCACACCGACCAGAGCAATGATCACAAAGGCTGCACGCCAGCCTAGCCAGATGGCCAGAAAGCCGACGATGGGACCGGCCAGCGCGCCGCCCAGCGGGCCGCCAGCCTGGTTGATGCCAATGGCGCGGGCGCGTTCCTTGATCGGAAACCAGCTGTTCACGGCTTTGTTGGCGGTGGTCGATACCGGGCCTTCACCGACCCCGAACAGCGCGCGCACAATCAGCAACGACCAGAAGTTGAACGCCAGGGCCGTGGTGCCGCACAGCACCGACCAGAAGCTCATGGCGCAGGTGAGTACACGCTTGGGGCCATAGCGGTCGGCCAGGTAGCCGCCGACGAAACAGAACAGCGCGTAGCCGAAGAAGAAACTGCTGAAAATCATGCCTTTTTCAGAGGGTGTCAGGTGGTATTCCTGGGTAATGAACGGCATGGCAATGGACAGTGCAGCGCGATCCACATAGTTGATCACCATGGCGATGAACAACA
Source organism: Pseudomonas sp. 3A(2025) (assembly GCF_054589175.1). Taxonomy (NCBI): domain Bacteria; kingdom Pseudomonadati; phylum Pseudomonadota; class Gammaproteobacteria; order Pseudomonadales; family Pseudomonadaceae; genus Pseudomonas; species Pseudomonas sp. 3A(2025). The sequence continues at coordinate 124,711 of NZ_BAAILM010000101.1, forward strand.
TCGTCAGGATCGTCCAGCGGTAATTCTTTTTCTTATGCATAACGGATCTCCGTCCGGCACATGTGTCATGCGCCAGTTATTGTTGTTGTAGTGTCTGTCGTCACGCCAGGGCAAGCCCGTTATCGGGCTGCCCCGTGTGCTCCGTCACTCGGTGTAATCGACCGCGGCCCACTCGAAGTAGGTTTTCAACTGCGTCACCAGCGCCACATGCGCCGGGTGTGGCAGGTAACGCTGTACGGCGGCGGCGTCATCAAATGTCGACTCCAGCAGGTAGTCCCAGCAGATAGGGCGATCCAGCTCGTTGGCCGACACGCGCCAGGCGCGGATGAAATCGATGTCCTTCTCGAGATCGTGCATGCCCTGCACCAGCGCCGCTTCAAGCTCGGGATTCTTTTCCAGCCCCGGCAGGCGGCGAAACATCACCAGATGCTTCATCATGCGCAAGCCCTCACTGATCCAGCGCCCACACGGGTGCGTCCTGCAGCGCCACCGGGCGCAGGAAGCGCTGCAGCGCGGCATAGCCCACCGAAGTGGTTTGCGGCTGGGTCGAAGCCGGCCACGGGCCACCATGCTGCTGCGCGGCGGTGACCGCCACGCCGGTCGGCACGCCGCCAAACAACACGCGGCCGGCGATCTTGCGCGCCGTGCGATAAATACTGCGCGCGGCCTCGTCGGCGTCTTCGAACCCCCACAGCGTGGCCGTCAGGGTGCCGCCGATGGCGTTGAGCACCTGATTGACCTGCTCTACCGAGGCAGCCCGCACGATCACCGCGCAGGGACCGAACACTTCTTCACGCAGCAACGCGTTGTCGATAAACGCCTGGGCGTCGATTTCGAACAAACGCGGGGCCGGGCCTTGTGTATCGGCGGCTGGCGTGAACAAGGCGCGAGCCTCGCTAGCCTGCTCCAGTTGCGCCACGCCATGGTCGAAGCCCTTGCGCATGGCCGGGGTCAACATGGCGTGGGTGGTCAGCGGTTGCAGCGCGGTGGCCAGTTGGTCGACGAAACGCTCACTGGCATCGTCCGGCAACAGGACGATCACGCCCGGGCTGGTGCAAAACTGCCCGCAGCCCAGGGTGATGGAGCCGGCCAGGGTCTTGGCCAGATTTTCACCGTCGCGCTCAAGAATGGCTGGCAATGCAATCAGCGGATTGATCGAGCCCAGCTCGCCAAAGAACGGCACTGGCACAGGGCGTTCGTTGGCCGCTCGCCACAGCGCGGTGCCGCCGCTGAACGAGCCGGTGAAGGCCACGGCGGCGATTTGCGGGTGCTGAACCAGATACGTGCCTGCGGCCCGCGAGGCGCCACCGACCAGCCCCAATAGCCCGGCGGGCAGGCCTTGGGCCTTGAGCACGCCTTGGGCAACGTCGAAGACCGCACGGGACAAGCGAGGGTGGCCGGAATGGGACTTGACCACCACCGGGCAGCCGGCCGCCAGCGCCGAGGCGGTGTCGCCACCGAGCACCGAGAAGGCAAACGGGAAGTTACTGGCCGAGAACATCGCGACCGGCCCCAACGGCTCGGACACACGGGTCAGGTGTGGACGACCGGCGGGCGGTGCGCCGGCAATCGCCGGGTCATCGACCGCAACGAACGGTACGCCATCGCGCACCTGGCTGGCAAAGCCGCGCAACTGGAAAGCGGTGCGCGCGACTTCGCCATTCAGGCGGCCGCTGCCCAGATGAGTTTCTTCATCGGCCAGGGCAACCAGTTGATTGAGGTTGGCTTCCAGCGCTGCGGCCAGGCCATCGAGCAGGGCTGCGCGTACGGTGGCGCTGGAAGTCGCCCAGAATTCGGCGGTGGCCGCGACGCCAGCGACGGCCTGGTCGATCTGTTGCAGCTCAGTATCGGCAGACATTATTGACCTCCGTTGGCTGGGCCAAGGTTGTAGCCTCGGCCGCTGTAGTCGAAATCGACCAGTTCGTTGATGGCCACTTCCTGATCGGCCGGCGAGGCGTAATAGGCGCGGATCTCTTTGATCAGGCCGGTCTCTTGATCAAAGATGTACCACTCGTCACCACGCAGGGCAGTGCCCAGCTTGCCTTTCCAGTGGGTCCACTCGATGACGGCTTCGTCGCTATCGTGGCTGACCAGGATCTTCTCGATAGTCCATTGCGAACCGAGGTTCTCGACGCACCAGACCCACTTGGCGGCGATGGTCTCGGCGCTGCGCCACGGCACTTCCGGCAGGCCAGCGGGGAAGTAATGCACGGCGTCCGGGGTGAAGCACGACACCAGTTTTTCGAAGCTGCCTTCGTTGCAGGCAGCGAAATAGCGGCGGATGGTCTGGGCGTGCTTGTGCTCGGCCATTATTGCTTCTCCTTGCTGGCGATGACGCTGGGGATTGGTCGGCGGCCCTCTGCAATCCACGCATGGTATTGAGCCACGGTGGCCGGGCTTGGCGGGTAGACGCCCCACAATGCTTCGCCGGAAGCGATGCGCATGGCCAGGTAGTTTTCCAGGTCGTCCTGCACCGAGCAGTATTCGGCGACTTGTTCGGCCAGGTGCGCCGGGATCACGGTCAGACCGTCGACATCGCCAACGATCACATCGCCCGGATACACCGCCACGCCCGCGCAACCGATCGGCACTTGCAGGTCGGCCACATGGTGGTAAGAGATGCGCGTGGTGGCGGTCACTTCCCGGGCATAGGCCGGCAGCGGCAGGCCGGCAATTTCACTGCCGTCGCGCAAGGCACCATCGGTGACGATGGCCCTGGCGCCACGGGCCAACAGGCGAGTGACCAGGATATTGCCGGCCGAGGCGGCACGCGGGTCGTTCTGGCTATCGATGACCAGTACATCGCCCGGCTGCACTTGCTCGACGCCCTGCCATTGCAGGTTGTCGCCGTTGGGCTTGGTGGTCATGGTGCCGTAGGTGTCGATGTCTTCACGGGCCGGAATGAAGCGCATGGTGTAGGCGCGCCCGGCGAACGGCTTGATGTCCTTGCTCAGCGCACGCAGGCCGACCAGCGCCGGCTGGCGAAAGCCCAGCTTGAACAACTGGGTGGTCAGCGACCCGCTGCTGCAGGTGGCCAGTTTGGCCAGCACGGCGTCGCTGACCTGCACCTGACGTTGAGAGGAATCCTGATGGCTGTCGGCGTAGTGATGGATCTCGGTCATTCTTGTTCTCCGGCTCGGTTCAACAGCCCTTAGCGCGATAAATTCCCAATGGGTGGGAATCGAAACAAGGCTTCAGGGCCAACATGAGAGCGATCCTAGAGACTGATTGACTTGGTGCAAACGGCGTTTATTCTGCGCCAACCGATCTGTTCCAATCAGTGGGAATTTCTTATGAGCACCGCCAGCGAAGGTACCGGAGCACTGGAAAAAGCCATGGATGTGCTGGAAGCCGTGGGCTCCAGCCCCAAGGGCATGTCGCAGGCCGAACTGGCCGAGCATCTTGGCCTGCCGCGTACCACGCTGTATCGGATCATTGCCACATTGATCGAGCGCGGCATGATCCGCCGCGACCCGGTGCGCAAGGTCTACCGCCTGGGGTTCCGCTATCTGGAACTGGTGCGCAACGCCTACCTGATGCCCGACCTGGTCGCGGCGGCCAGCTTCGAGCTACGTGCCCTGCGTGACCTGAGCGGTGAGACGTCTTATCTGGCGGTGCTGGACGGTGATCAGGTGATGTCGCTGGAACGCTGCGATGGCGCCCATACCCAGCGTTCGGCGGCCACCCTCGGGCAGAGCAAACCGGTGTATTGCACCGGTCAAGGCAAGGCGATTCTGGCCGCTATGGACGAGGCGGCACGCGAAGAGATTCTCAAGGGCCTGACCCTCACGCCGCTGACCCCGCTGACGCTGGTCGACCGACGTCGGCTCAACGCCGAACTGCGCATCACCCAGGCGCGGGGTTATGCCATCGACAATGAAGAAATCCGCATGGGCGTGCGCTGTGTCGCTGCTGCGATTCGCGATCATTCCGGCAAGGTGTACGGCGCGCTCAGTGTCGCGGGGCCGGCGTATCGACTGACCCTGGAACGCCTGGAGCTACTGGGCCCGGAGCTGGCCGAAGCGGCGCGCCGGGTGGGCGCGCAATTGTCGGAAACCACGATCAAGATCAACGACAACGCGCTGAATCTGGTCGAAGGTGCCTGGTCGTTCAACGGGGCGTTTCCGCGCTGGTGCGAGGTGCGTCAGGCGCTGTTCTGGGCCGATACCCTGGCGCCGGCGATCCGGGTGCTCGACCATCAGGGCGAGCGGGTCTTCGCCCGTTTCGATGCGCCGATTCATGGCCTGGAACTGCACCGCAACGGTCTGCTGGTCAGCCATGCTCAGGGCTGGTCGCTGCTCGACGAACACGGCAAGCAACAGCCGCTGGCGCACTGGCCGGGCAAGCCGCTGCTGGCGATGGCCAGCCACCCGGACGGCAGCCTCTGGGCCAGCCTGAAAACCGCCAGCGGCTGCACCTTGGGCGAACTCAACGCACAAGGTGAAGTGCGTACGGCCTGGCAGTTTCAGGAACCGATCGACAGCGTCTGCTGGGATGCCGAAGGCACCTCGGCCTATGCCGTCGGGCCGCAGACCGGCACGTTGTTCATCATGCACAAGGACTCGCCCAACGTACGCCGGCTGGCCACGCTGCCCAAAGGCTCGGGCAGGCTGAGCGGGCTGGCGCTGGACGATCAGGGCGGGGTATGGACCACCTTGCGTGATGGCTGGAGCCTGGTGCGTTTTGGCCCCGACGGTGCACTGGACCGGATGATCGGCCTGCCGGTGCCTGGCCCCACCGACCTGGCCTTCGCCGGCGCGGATAAAAACACCTTGTACATCACCAGCTCGCGCCACGAACTGAGCATGGAAACCTTGGGTAACGCACCGGCCTCAGGGCACTTGCTGAGCCTCAATCCTGAATTGCAGGGCATTACCGCGCATCGCTGCCAATGGGGCGTGCGTTGACTGTCTTAACTCAAAGGCCACACTTATGAGCAACGGGTTTATCGAACGTTTTGACCTCGACAGCGGCATCGTGGACTTTCTCGTCACCAGCCGCACGCTGGGAGCCAGCGACAATAGCCTGGCCGGTGGCCGCGAAGCGTTTTTGCGCGTGTGCCGGCACTTCACCCCGGCCATGCCCGAGGGCTGGGAAGTGACCGACCTGCCACTCGATGGCGTGCCTGTACGCGTATATATACCAGCCGCGCCAGCACCGCAGAATGGCTGGCCGGTGTTGTTGTATCTGCATGGTGGCGGCTGGGATCACGGCCATCTCGACACCCATGACTGGTTCGCTTATGCAATTGCAGAACGCCTGAACATTGCCATCGTCGCGGTTGCCTATCGCCTGGCGCCGGAGCATCCCTTCCCTGCCTCCCTGGACGACAGCCTGAGGGTCTGGCAGGCCATCGCGGCCGGCAGGCTGGATGCCGCGTTAGATACACAGCGCGTGGTGGTGGCCGGTGACAGCGCTGGCGGTTCGCTGGCCGCTGGTGTGTGCGTGGCTCTGCGCGATCAAGGCCTTGCACAACCACTGGGTCAGGCACTGGTTTACCCGGTACTGACGCCTCGCAGCCTGGAGCCCTCGGCCAGCCTTTATCACGATGCACCCTCGCTGTCGGCTAAGTCGCTGGCGGGTTCGTTGTCGCGGTATCTGCCAGAGGCAGTGCAGCGGGAAAACCCTTGGGCCATGCCGCTGCTGGCCAAGCGGTTCGACGGTTTGGCACCCGCGTTCATTGGCGTAGCGCAGCACGACATTCTGTACAGCGAATGCCTGGACTATGCCGAGCGGTTACAGACGGCAGGTACACCGACGACAGTGCATGTGGGGGCGGGCATGGTGCATGGCAGCTTGCGGGCGAGAGGTGTCAAAGAGGTCGAGGCGTTTTACGATGCGCTGGCGGGCGCGATTGCAGGCTTTGTGCAAATGCAGGAGTGCCGTTGAAGCGGCTGCCTGGCGGACAGGATCAGAGTGGCCGTTTCATACCATTGGATACACGAAATTTAAGGCATTTCGTACAAAGTTCAGCGCGCCGTTGCCCTTGCCAAGGGGCAGGATTGCAACCACTATCGATTTTCGAAATCTTGCCCGCGTATGGATAGAAGAACGACATGGCCCAGCTCAACCTGAAGAAATTCATGGCCGAACACTACAAAGGTGGCGTGACTGTTCGTGATGTTCTCCGTGAAGCGCTCACCAATGCCATCCACGCCGGCGCAAGCAAGGTTTACGTCAACCTCAATTTCTTCGAGAAAAACGGCGAACTCTTTCAGGACACTGACGAACGAAAGTTTCTTGAGCAAATCACCATCACCGACGACGGCGAAGGGTTTACCTCTGCCAATCTCCAGTACTTTGACGAGATTTGTACAAGCCATAAAGACAGTATTGGCGGCAAGGGTGTCGGCAGGCTTGCCTTTCTGAAATATGCCAATCAGGTTGAGATCCAGAGCCAGCTACAGGATGAACGGGTTGAGTTCAGCTACACACCCGACTTTCACCTTGATGACGTCAGGAAAACTCCGACATCCGGCATACGCGGTACGACCATCACCCTGAGCGACCCGCAGATAAAAATCAATACGCAAGTCGCCGGGCTGGTCAACTCGATTTGCGACGATCTACGCCTCCTGCTGTTTCTGAAATACCAGCAAGGCCATGTCATCGACCTGGTTTTCACTCATAACTCCCAGCAGCGCTTTGATGAGTACCATGAGTTCTCCGGAAAACACATCAAGGCCCTGAGTGAAAAAGTATTTGAGCAAGCCGGCGAGACTTTCACCTGTTACCTGTTCAGCGATGAACCGCCCAGAAAGGGCATTATTGCAATGCTCTGTGCCGATGAACTGTGTATTGAAGAGCACACCATCAGCAAGCGCTTCGATATCGCCCGGCATTTGATTTTTGTCACCTCGCCCTACTTGAACAAGCGCTCGAATATCGAGCGTCAACGTCTGGAACTGCCAAAAACTGACAGCGATGTTGATCTGGTATCCGCGATCAGCCGAGAAACACTCATCACCCTTATTCATCAAGCGTGCATGGCCATGATTAACGATGTGGCTCAAGGCGACATCGGACGGTTCCGGGAACAGAACATTGAAAAGCTGAAAAAATACTATCCGTTCATCAATATCGGCTCTCTGGGCGGCCATGCCGCCCTGCTGGACGCCGACGAAATCATAAAGCGCTACAGGGCTCAGCAGGCACGAAAAGAGGACAAACTGGTCGATGCACTCGAAGCCGGCAAGCCTGTTTCTCTGGATGACGTCTCTCATCTGGCAAGTGAGGATCTGGCGAGGTTTATTGTCCATCGCGCACTGGTCATCGACTCGTTGGCCAACATGCCGTCCGACAGTGCAGAAAAAGCGATTCATGAAGCCATTCTTCCAAAACGCTCCAATGGCTCAGACATCCGGGAAAACAACGTATGGCTGGTGGACGATAAGTTTCTTTCCTACTCCAGTATTTATAGTGACGAAACCCTGAGTGCTATTGTCAAGGATGTTGGTGAGGTCATCGAGGCAAAACAACACCGTAGGCCTGATGTGGCCGCGTTCTTCTCCAAAGACAGTTTGAGCCGCCCCAACAAACTGGTCATCATCGAATTCAAGAAACCTGGCGCAGACATTTTCGAAAACAACAAATCACTTACACAGTGTCGGCTGTATGCCAGTGAACTGATTGATCGAATCCCCACCGTCAGAGAAGTCTTCGCCTTCTCCATCGTCGATATTGATGATGAGTTCTACCGGGACATGAAGCAGACTGGCTTCAAAGATGTTTTTTCATTGGGTGAACGGGTGGTGTACCACGATTTTCTGATCGGCTCAGACAACAGCGTGCCACTGCACATGTATGTCATGCCATCGGCAGCTTTGATCAGGGACGCCAAAGCCAGAAATCGAGTGTTTGAAGAGGTTCTGCAATTCGACATGACCCGGTAGCTAACGCCCATAGATCCCGCCGCATTCAGATGCGTACCATTGCCGCAGTCGCGGCAAATCCCGACTGATGCGCTAGAATGCCGGCTCGTTAATGAGAATCATCTCCAAAGCCGCCGTCACTCAGGTCATTCGATGAGTTCTGCCCTCTCTCCCGCCACGCCCGCGCCACGCATTCTGGTGGTCGATGACCATCGCAAGATCCGTGATCCGCTGGCGGTGTATCTGCGTAGGCATCTGTTCGAGGTGCGCACCGCCGAGGATGCGGCCGGCATGTGGCAATTACTGGCGCAGCAGCGTTTCGATGTGGTGGTGCTGGATGTGATGCTGCCCGATGGCGACGGTTTCGAGCTGTGCCACAGCCTGCACCGGCGCGAGAATATTCCGGTGATTCTGCTCACTGCACGTGACACCAGCGCCGACCGGGTGCGCGGGCTGGATATTGGCGCCGACGATTATGTGACCAAGCCGTTCGAGCCGCGTGAGCTGGTGGCGCGGATCAACAGCCTGTTGCGCCGGCGTGGCGCGGTGCGGGTCGAGCCGCTGGCGCTGCCGGTCAGCGTCGATGCGCTGGAACATGAATTTGCCGGCATGTGTTTTAACGCCGGCACCGGCACGCTGGTGCGCGCGGACGGATCGGTGGTGCGTTTGAGCACGGTCGAGAGCCGGCTGCTCGGGGTGTTTCTTGCCCATCCTCAGCAGGTGCTCAGCCGCCAGCGCCTGATCGATCTGACCACGCGCCCCGGCAGCGAGGTGTTCGACCGCGCCATCGACCGGCAGATCAGCCGTCTGCGCCGCAAGCTTGACGATAATCCGGCGGTGCCGGAACTGTTGCGCACCGTGTGGGGCGACGGCTATGTGCTGGCTGCGCAGGTACAGACGCGCCGGCAGCCGGCATGAGGGTTTTGCAGCGGCTGTGGCCCAAGCGCATGGCCCATCAGTTGGGGCTGTTGATGTTGCTGGCGCTGTTGGCCTGCAACGTGGTGGCAATACTGTTTTTGCAACGCACCGGCGCCCTGCTGCATCCGTTGTCGCGCACGCTGGCATTGGAGCGGTTGATCACCGCCTATCACGCCGCCGAGGGACTGACGCCCGACAATGCGTCGCGCCTGTTAGCAGCCATGCAAACCCACGAAGCGCACTTTTGGGTCGCTAGCAAAGCAGTGGCCGATGCCAATGGCATGCGCCCGGAAGAACATCGGCTGATCGAGGACCTGGGCCAGCGCCTGACCTTTGCACCCGGCGCGTTGATTGGCATGCAACTGGAGCGCACCGGTGGCGGCAACGCCCGTGAGTGGCTGTTCACCGGTGCCGGCTGGGCGCCGTTGCGGCTGCGCACCAGTATTGGTCTGCCCAATGGCTTGTACCTTAATGCCATCCAGCACCCGACCGGCAGTTATGAGTGGAGCCGGATTCTCAGTTACAGCCTGCCCGTCACTACGATTCCGCTGCTGCTGATCGTGTGGTTTTTCATCCGCCGTGTGGTGCAGCCGGTCAACAGCCTGGCGCAAGCCACCGAGCGGGTCAGCCGTGGCGAATGGATCGCGCCGCTGCCGTTGCGCGGACCGCAGGAAGCGCGTGATCTGACCCACGCCTTCAATGTCATGCAGGAGCGCATTGCCCGGCATGTCGAGGGTCGCACGCGGATGCTGGCGGCGATCAGCCATGACTTGAACACGCCCATTACTGAACTGCGCCTGCAACTGGAAGTGCTCGACGACGGCCCGGCGCGTGACGACATGCTCGAAAGCCTCGATGAGTTACAGGCCATGGTCCGCGAAACCCTGAATTTTGTGCGTGGCGATGCGGTGCAGGAAGACACCGTGCGCATTTCGTTGAGTGATTTGCTCGATGATCTGGCACGACGCTATAGCAGCATGGGTCACGGCATCGGCTGGGTACGCGGGGCAGAGATTTTTTGCCGTTGCCGGCCGCTGGCACTCAAGCGGGCGCTGACCAACCTGATCGACAACGCCTTGCGCCATGCCGGTGATGCAACACTCAGTGCGCAGTTAGAGGCCGGTGGGGATATTCGTCTGGAGATTCTGGATCACGGGCCGGGCATCGAACAGGCGTGGTTGAGCCAGGTGTTCGAGCCGTTCGTGCAGTTGGGTGGGTCGGAGCATGGCCAGGGTGGCGGGCTGGGCTTGGGGCTGGCGATTGCCCGCTCGTGCATCCAGGCCCACGGCGGCGAGCTGACGCTGGAGAATCGCTCGCCGACGGGGTTGTGCGCGGTGGTGCGGATGCCTGGGGGCTGACGCCCCCGAGGGATTATCAGAACCGCACGGTGGTGCTTGCCCACAGAGTGCGGCCGTAGTTGACGTTGCCGTAGGTTTCGTCGTCCAGGCGTTTGTCGGTGACGTTCTGCAAGGCGGCGTTGAAGCTCAGGTTCTTGCTGAACGCATACGAGCCGCCGATATCACCGGTGGTGTAGGCCGGCGCCGCTTCTTCGGTGAGGGTGGTGCCGTATTCCTTACCGTAGTAGTTGATCGCCGCGTACAGGCCGATGCTGTCACTGAACTGCCAGTCGGCGCGCACGTTGGCTTTGCGCTCAGGCGTCAGCGCCAGCGGTGCACCGGCGTTGGCACCGCTCTTCTGCTCGGAGTCGGTGTAGGTAAAGTTGCCCTTGATCGCGACGGTATCGGTCACGTCCCAACGGCCATTGAGTTCCAGGCCCTGAATCACAGCCTTGTCGACGTTGACCCGCTCCATGACGGTGAAGCCGTTGTAGCGCTCGGTGGTGGTGACGGTCGACAGTTTGTCTTTGAAGTCGTTGTAGAACACGGTGGCGCCAGCCGACAGGTTGTCGCGGTTGGACCACAGTGCCGACAATTCATAGTTGGTGCTGGTTTCCGGCTTGAGGTCCGGGTTGCCAAGCATCGCGAAGGTGTTTCGGCGCAGCACCGCGTATCCCTCGATCACCGCTCGCAATTCCGGTGCCTTGAAGCCACGCGCCACGCCGCCCTTGAAGGTCCACTCGTCGGTAGCGTTCCACACGCCATAAATGCGCGGGCTGAAGTGCACGCCGTATTGTTCGTGGTGGTCCATGCGCAGGCCGGTGGTCAGCGCAAAGGTGTCGGTGACCGACCATTCGTTTTCGCCGAACAGGGCTTTCTGCACCACCGAGTACTCGTAGTTCTTGCGGTCGCCCAGTGCCTGGTTCCAGTCGGTCACTTGGGTGTCGTTCCACTGCAGGCCGGCGGTGGTGATGTTGTGCTCGGTGGGCATCACCAGCTTGGCGTCGAGTACGGTGTTTTCAACCGTTGGCTTACGGCCCAGCACGTCGCTCTGGGTTTCGCTGGCCAGGCCTTCGCGGCTGGATTTTTCCCAGGCCAGCGACACATCCGATGTCGCCCAGCCCCAACGGCCCTGGTGCGAAAGCGACAGGTGGTCGCGGTTGTTTTCCTGCTCGCGGGTCGCCCAGTTGGCGCTCAGGCCATCGCCGTTTTTCAGGCGCGTAGCGCCACCTTCCAGAAGAATGTCGTGGTCGACCGTCGGCGTGAAAGCCAGGCGTGCGGTGATGTCCTTGTGGTCGGCCTTGGTGTAGCCGTTGGTGATCTCGACGTCGTCATCGGCCTGGCGGTCCAGGTAACGACCCCAGGCTTGCAGGCCCAGAGTGTCGGTGATCAACGGACCGCTGAGGTAGAACTGGGTTTGCCGGGCATTGCCCTGATCGCTGTGCTGACGCGCCGAATAGTCGTAGGTGACCGAGCCGTTCCATTCGGGCGTGACCTTGCGGGTGATGATGTTGATGACCCCGCCGATGGCGTCGGAGCCGTACAGCGATGACATCGGGCCACGGACCACTTCGATTCGCTCGATGGCTTCGGCCGGCGGTACGAAGCTTTGCTCGTAGCCACGGTTGCCGTTGACCCGCGATTCGCGAGCGCTCTGGCGCTTGCCGTCGACCAGAATCAGGGTGTAGTCGGCCGGCATGCCACGGATCGAAATGTCGGTTTCGTTGGCGCTGCCGTTGACGGTCACACCTTCGACATCGCGCAGCGCGTCAGTGAGGTCGTGGAAGGATTTCTTGCGCAACTCGTCACCGGTGATCACGGTGATGGATGCCGGGGCCTGCTCCACGGTCTGCTCGTAACCGGCGGCGGTGACCACCACGTTGTCCAGTGACAGTACCTGGGGGTTGCTGGTTTGAGTCAGCTCCTGCGGCGGTTGGTCGGCGTAGACCTGGCCGCTTGCCAGCGCGGCCAGGGCGAGTTGCATCATCACAGCCGAAGGCCGCAGACGGAATGGAGAAGGCATGACAGACCCTTACGATTCATAGGTAAAAGAGAATCGTATGCATCTGCATTCCAAAAGGTTGGACAAGGTGTGACAGTTCTTACGTTGCAGGTGGCTATTTGTCATCCTTGCGCCGATAACCTTCGATGATCGCCGAGAAATCCCGGCCCCCTTCACCGCGTTGGCTCATGGCCTGGAACAGTTGCTCGGCCAGCGCGCCGAGGATCACCGGCTGGTGGGCGCTGCGGGCGGCCTGGGCGGCCAGACCCAGATCCTTGAGCATCAGGTCGGCGGCGAACCCGCCGGTGTAGCCGCGCGAAGCCGGGGCGGTGTCGACGATGCCGGGCCAGGGGTTATAGCTTTGCGAGCTCCAGCAACTGCCGGTGGAGCTGTTGATCACCCCGGCCAGTACCTGGGTGTCGATGCCTAGCGCATCGCCCAGGGCCATGGCTTCGGCGACGCCGATCATCGAAATGGCCAGCAGCAGGTTGTTGCACAGTTTGGCGATTTGCCCGGTGCCGGTGTCGCCGCAATGCACGATGTTGCGGCCCATTTGCGCCAGCACGGGTTTGATACGTTCGAAGTGCTCCAGCGAGCCGCCGGCCATGAACGTCAGGCTGGCGGCTTTCGCACCGGCGGTGCCGCCGGAAACGGGCGCATCACTCAGTGTCACGCCCTGGCGAGCGGCGATGTCGGCCAGTTCGCGGATGGTCTGCGGATCGATGGTGCTGCAGTCGAGCGCCGGGGTGCCGGCCTGGATACCAGCCAGTACGCCGTTGTCACTGAGGTAGACACTGCGCACATGGGCGGCGGCCGGCAGCATGGTGATTACCAGTTCACTGCCTTGCGCGGCGTCCGCGGGCGACTGGCTGATGTGTCCGCCCTGAGTGACCAGTTCGGCCAGGGCGTTTTTGTCGATGTCGAACAGGTGCACACGGTGCCCGGCCTTGATCAGATTGCAGGCCATGGGCGCGCCCATGTTTCCCAGACCGATGAATGCGATTTTCATTGTTATTCTCCTTGGCGTGCGAAGCGGGATGTCATCACGCGATGAGGCTGTTCTCCTGTTGTATTGAAGACCACCGCGTGCAGGCGTGTGGCCTTGATGCGCAGTCTGCTGCGCAGCGAGCTGTGGATAAGGCTGTGGATAGATCAGGGAAATGTTTGCAGTTAAAGGTTTGTAGAGGACTGCGCAAGGGTTTGCAGGGGGTATGCAGGGTATTGCGCAAAATAACAGGGTTTTCGTATGAAAAATGAGCAGTTATTAGCAGGTTAAAAACTATCTATTTGATTTATAAGTTAAAAAATTAACAGGCACGCTTCTTGGTATAGCTCCTTGTGTCCCGTACGGGTTTGACCGCCGGGGGTTTATTCATTGCAAGGAGAATGATTCATGGCTACACCTGCCTACATGTCCATTACCGGTAAAACCCAAGGGTTGATGACCGATTCGGCATTCACCGAAGAATCCGTCGGCAATATCTTTCAGGAAGGCCACGAAAACGAAGTGCTGGTCCAGGCCTTTCAGCATGAAATCACGATTCCTACCGACCCGCAGTCCGGTCAGCCCACTGGCCGGCGTCAGCACAAGCCTGCGTGTATTACCAAAGTCTTCGACCGGGCCTCACCGTTGCTGTTGCAAGCGCTGACGGATGGCGAAACGCTGACCAAAGTCGAAATCAAGTGGTATCGCCAAGGCGGTGGCGGCGTCCAGCAACACTATTTCACTACCACGCTGGAGGACGCGATCATTGTTAAAATCCAGGACTACATGCACAACTGCCAGGACCCGGGTAATGAGCACTTTACCCACTTGCAAGATATCCATATGACGTACCGCAAAATCACCTGGACCCACGAAGTCAGCACGACGACGGGGTCCGATGACTGGCGTAAAATGAAAACCGACTGATCAGGCCAAGCCAGCGGTGCGCCTTGCGTGCTGCTGGCTCCACCCTCAACTAAAACCGTTATACCGCGCCTTCTTGAAGTTGAAGATCATGATGAAGTTGATCAGCACCGCGCCGATCACCGAGTAAAGCGCCGAGTTCCACGAGACGGTAAAAAACGCCGCCAGCAGGATCAGCCCGTCGATGGCCATTTGCACCTTGCCAGCACTGATGCCATGCCGCTGCTGCCAGTACAGCGCCAGAATCGTCACCCCGCCCAGGCTCGCGCCGTGGCGAAAGATCAGAATGAACCCCACCCCGATCAGGCAGCCGCCGAGAATCGCCGCGAACAGCGGGTCGAGCGTCTGGAAGCTGATGACACCCGGCATCATGGCGCTGAACAGCGACAGGCAACTGATCGCAGCAAAGGTGCGCACAATGAACGCCGCGCCCATCTGCCGATAGCCCAGGTAGTAGAACGGCAGGTTAATCAGAAAAAAGCACAGCCCCACCGACCAGCCGCTCAGGTAATGGCTGAGCAGTGCCAGCCCGACGGCGCCGCCGGTGAGAAACTGGCCATAGGCATAGAGGTTCATGCCAAAGGCAATCAGCAAGGTGCCGACCACAATGGCTTGAACGTCTTCGATCAGCCGGTGTTTCTGCGCTTCACTCATGGCACCAGCGCTGCCTTGAGTTCGCCGGCCAGTACATCCAGACGCTGAGGATCGATGCCCGAGACGTTGATACGGCCCTGCCCCACCATGTAGATACCGGCGCGCTCGCGCAGGCCCTGAACGAACGCCGGGGTGCAGCCCAGGTTGGAGAACATGCCTTTTTGCTGCGCCAGGGTGTTGAAGGGCTCATAAGCCTTGATGGTCTTGAGCGCCTGGCACAGGCCATCGCGCAAACCAGTGATACGCAGCCTTGTCGCTTCCAGCTCGGCAAGCCACAGGGCTTTGAGCCCGTCATCGTTGAGAATACGGGTGACCACGGCCGCGCCATGAGACGGCGGCATCGACCACAAGGTGCGTGCCGCGTCGATGATCTGCGTACGTGCCGCCTCCAGATTACGCTGGTTGTCGCTGTGCACCAGCAACGCGCCGGTGCGCTCGCGGTAGAGACCGAAGTTTTTCGAGCACGAGGCACTGACCAGCACTTCGGGCAACTGCGCACAGAACAGGCGCAAGGCCCAGGCATCGGCGTCCAGACCGTCGCCGAAACCCTGGTAGGCCATGTCGAACAGCGGCAACAGGCCTTTGCGTTGTACCGCCTCAAGAATGCTTTGCCATTGCTCGCGGGTCGGGTCGATGCCAGTCGGGTTATGGCAGCACGCGTGCAACAGCACGGCATCGCCGGGCTGGGCCTGTTCGATGCTGTCGAGCAAGGCGCCCAGATTGAACTCACCCGTAGGGGTCAAGTGCGCATAGGTGCTGACCTGCAAGCCTGCACGCTTGAAGATCGAGGCATGAATCGGCCAGGTCGGCCCCCCCACCAGCACCCGCTGCGCGGAGCCGGTACGGCTGAGAAACTCGCCCATCAGGCGCAACGCGCCGGTGCCGCCGGGCGTCTGCACCACGCAGTGTGGCGCGGTATGGCCTTGGCCCAATAACAAAGGGCCGATGACTTCGGCAAAGCCCTGCACGCCGGCGGTGCTGGTGTAGGCCTTGGTGGCCTCGTTGTCGACCAGCCATTGCTCGGCCAGCTTGACCGCCGCCATTACCGGCGTGCGCCCGGCAGGGTCTTTGTAGATGCCGACGCCCAGGTCCATCTTGCCGGGCCGGGTGTCACGGGCGAACAGATCGGCCAGGCCGAGAATCGGGTCGTCCGCGAGTATTTCCAGGTGTTCGAAGCGGGTCATGGTCGGATCCTGTGAATTAGTGTGGCAATGAGTCGCGCAAGCGAGCGCCGTGCTCGCCCAGATCCCAGAACAGCCCGGCAGCGGCTTTCAGGCCTTGCTCGACGATGCTTTCGAGCAAGTGCTCGTCGGGCGCGTGCTGTTTGCAGGATGGGTAGGAATGCGGCAGCCAGACCGTCGGCAGACCCAGTACGTCGGCAAAACAATGGTTGGGAATGGTGCCGCCCAGGTTGGGCAGAATACTGACCGGCTCGCCGAGACTGCTGCTGACCGAGTCACGCACAAAGCCGACCCACGGGTGCTGCGGGTCGAGCCGGGTAGCGGCATACCCGCCGTCGAGCTGGACCTGCACCGCTTCAAAGCCCTGCGCGTCGAGGTGACGGCGCAGGTTTTCGCTCAGCGATTGCCATTCGGTGCCGGCGACAAAGCGCAACTGGCAGACCAGCTCGGCGCGGCCCGGAATGGCGCCAATCACCTTGACCGTGCTGCCCGCCGACATGCCCACCACTTCCAGGGTGTTGCAGCCGAACAACTTCTCGCCGACGCTCAGGCCGGGCTCGCCCCAGGCCGGGTTGAGCTGCGGATCGAAGCTCTCGCCGCCCACTGGCAGGTCGCGCACCAGAAGCGATACCGCTTCGCTCATCGGCGCAGGGCGCAGAAAGTCCGCCAGCAGTTGGCCGCTGGGCGAGACCAGGCTGGACAGCACATGGCCCATGACGATGGCCGGGTTGGTGATGATGCCGCCCCAGTTACCTGAATGGCGGCTGCCGTTGCCGGTGTCGAGGATCAGACGGAACTGGCACACCCCGCGAGAACCGAGAAACAGCGTCGGCAGGTCATGACGCACGCGTGGGCCGTCAGAGGCCAGAAACAGGTCGGCGGCGAGTTCTTCGGCGTTGTCGCGGCAGGCTTGTTCAAGGCCCGGAGAGCCGACTTCTTCGCTCATCTCGAAAATGACTTTCAAGTTGAAGCCCAGCCGCCCTTCGCGCGCTTGCAGCACCGCGTCCAGCGCCGCGAGGTTGATGCTGTGCTGCCCCTTGTTGTCGGCGGTGCCGCGACCGTAAATGCGACCGTCCTTGAGGCTGACCTGCCAGGGCGCAGTGCCCTCTTGCCAGAGTTCGTCCTGGCCGCTGGTGACATCGCCGTGGCCATAGCTGAGCAAGGTCAGCAGCGCCGGGTCTTCGATGCGCTGGGCAAACAGCAACGGGGGTTTGCCGGGCTGCGGGTTGTCCAGAAAGCGGCAGGTGAAGCCCAGTTCCTGAAGGACCGGTTGCAGCTCCAACAGCAGGTAATCGCGCAGCGGCACGGCGCAGTCGGGGTTCTGGCTTTCGGTACGCTGTGCAACGCGGCGGTTGAGAATTTCGAGAAAAGCGCCACTGGTGTAGTGCCGGGCGGCCAGCTCGATGGCCTGCGCGCGGGTGTTCGCAGAAGAGGTCGACATAGGGGTTCCTTGCTATCAGGCAGTGGCTGGCGCGAGCGATCACGAAGCGCTCGACCGACAATGCCAAGCAGGTTAACGTGGCGCTCTGACTTGCAACAATTATCAAGTTTTCAAGCCATCCTTGCCTTTATGGCAAAGCAGATTTGCACATTTGTGAAGCAGTTTTTTACGGAGCGCGGCCATGCACGACTTGCCTTTGCGTTACTTCCACAGTGTGGCCAGAACCGGCTCGCTATCGGCCGCCGCCGAAGACTTGCACGTTGCGGTGTCGGCGGTCAGTCGGCAGATCAGCAACCTGGAAGACACACTGGGCGTGCCGCTGTTCGAGCGTAAACCGCGCGGCATGCAACTGACCGAGCCTGGCGAATTGCTGCTGGCGTATGCCAATCGCAATCAGCTGGAGGTCAAGAATGTCATCGCCGAAATGCGCGGCCTTAACACCCTGCAGCAACACAAGATCGCCCTGGCCTGCCCGGAAGGCATGGCCTGGGAATTTTTGCCGAGGGTCTGTGCGCAGTTTCGTGGCTTTCATCCGGGGGCCAGTTTCGACTTGCAGGTGGTCGATGCCGCCAAGGCGTCGCAACTGGTCAAGGACGGCGTGGTCGACATCGCCCTGACCTTCAGCCTGACGCCCACGCTGGGGGTGGAAATCTCGTTGAGCTGCGAGTCGCCGATCAGTGCGTTAATGCCGGCCAGCCATCCATTGGCCGGCAGCGAATCGTTGACGGTGCAGCAGTTGCGCGAATACCCGCTGGCCTTGCCGCATGTCGGCTCGACCATCCGCTACCTGTTCGACATTGCCTGTAACCTGCACGGCCTGACGATCCTGCCCGCCTACGCCAGCCACTCGCTGGGCGCGATCTACAACGCGGTACGCCATTCCACCGACGTCATCGCGCTGTGTGGTACTGCCACAGTCAGTGGCACCGCAGCGCGTGACAACCTGCTGCTGGTGCCGATGAGCGACCCGCAACTGCGCCAGCGCAGCCTGCAAGTGCAGATCATGGCGGGGCGTAAATTGCCGGTGTTGATTCGCTACTTTCTGAGCTTTCTGGAGGAGCAACTGGTGACCGTGAGCCGCATCGCCCGATAACCGGAGCGTTACCAGAAATTCATCGTGTAGGTCAGCGCCAGGCGGTTTTCTTCGTAGCGAGAGGTGTCGCGGACATTGACGCCGATATTCATCCAGTTGGCACCAAAGCCTTTGAGCGGCCCGCTTTGCACCACGTAGCTGAGGATCGAGGTGCGTTCGGTTTCGTGGCTTTGCTGGCCCAGGTTGATGTCGTTGCCTTCCATCCAGCGCGCCATCCATTTCAGCCCCGGCATGCCCAGCCCGGCAAAGTCGTAGTCGTAACGCACCTGCCAGGAACGCTCGCCGGGTTTGACGAAGCCCAGCGCCGACCAGTTGATCAGGTACGGGGCCGGGGCATAGTTGTTGAAGGTGGGAAAAATATCCTGGCCCATCATCCGCTGGTAACCGGCACCGAAGGTATGGCTGCCCTTGTTCAGGCTGAACATCAGGCCGTAGGTGCGGTTGTCGACGCGGCCCGAGAGTGCCTGCCCTTCTTCCTTGGTGTTGTAGTAGCGCGCATCGGTCTTGAGGGTGAAACCGGCACCCAGCGGCAGTTTGTGCGCCAGGCCCAGGTAGTGCTGGCGGTAGATGTCTTCAAGCTGGGCGTAGAAATAAGTGCCCGACAACGCAGGCGTAAAAGCGTAACTGGCACCGGCAAAGTTCAGGCCGTCGCTCGATTGCGCCGGGGTGTCGCCCCACAGGTAAAGGTCTTCACGGTTGGACGACTCGCGCCCGGTGATGCTCCACAGCCGCCCGGCAGTCAGGGTCAGGTCGGTAATCTCTTTGGACTCCAGCACCGCCCCTTCGTAACGAGTGACCAGTTGCCGGGTCGGGTCGAATGAGGCCACCGGCAGGTTCGGGCGCTGATCGCCAATGCGCAGTTCGGTCTTCGAGTAACGCAGTTTGGCGGCCACATTGGCCCGGCCGTAGTCGTGTACCGGGCTGCCATCGGTTTCGACCGGCAACACACCATCGGGGGAGCGGCCCTTGCCGCCGTCCAGCCGATACGCGAAGTCGGCGCCGACATCCAGACCGAACTGCACAGGTGTATCGGTGTAACCGGACTTGAACTGCAGGTCGAAGCCTTGTGACCAGCTGCCGGTGCGCGATTTGGGCGCGTTGTCCTGCTTGAAGTCGCGGTCTACATAGAAATTGCGCAGGCCCAGGGTCAGGTGGCTGTCATCGACAAAGTCAGCCTGGGCGGTGCTGGCGGCGCACAGGCCTGCCGTGGCGGCAAGCGCGTGCTTGAATCGCGAATTGAACATATCGCACTCCAGAATCTTCAGGTAATTGGATGCAGTCAACGAATCAGGCGCGTTTGAGCTGTTGCTTGATGGCCAGCAGGGTGATGAGGCTGAGCACGCCAGTGACCAGCAGGTAGAAGCTTGGGGCGAGTTTGTTGCCACTGGCGCCGATCAGCCAGGCGACGAAGAACGGGGTGAAGCTGCCGAAGATCGTGGTGCCGATGTTGTAGCTCAGCGCCATGCCGCTGGCCCGGACCTGGGTCGGGAACAGTTCCGACATCAGGGCTGGCAGGCCGCCGAAGTACACCGCCTTGAGCACACTCATCCAGAACAGCACCGCCAGCAGAGCCATCAGGGTCGGGTTGGCCGCCAGCCACGAGAACGCCGGGTAAATGCTGGCGACGAAGACCAGGGCTGCCCAGAACATGATGCGGGTGCGGCCAAAGACATCGGAGAGGTGGCCAATCACCGGGGTCAACAGGGTCAGGACCAGACCGCTGAGCAAGGTGCCGGCGAAACCGATCGAGGCGGTCAGGCCCAGTTGCTTCACGGCGTAAGTGGGCATGTAGATGATCACGTAGCTGACCGAGGTCGACAGCACCAACGCGCCGATGGCCAGCACCATGCGGTACTTGTGGGCCTTGAACAGGGTGCTGACCGGAGTGTGCTCAGGCTCGGCCTTTTTGAACTCGGTGGCCTCGTCGATGTGCCGGCGGATGTACAGACCGATCGGGCCGATCAACAGGCCAAACAGAAACGGGATGCGCCAGCCCCACGACTCCAGCTCTTGAGTGGTCAGTGTGGTGGTCAGCAACAGGCCAAACCCGGAGGCCAGCAGGCCGCTGATGCCTTGGCTGGCAAACATGAAGCTGGAAATCAGGCCTTTGCGTTCCGGGGCATGCTCGACCAGCAGGGCCGTGGCACTGCCGAACTCGCCACCGGCCGAAAAACCCTGAATCAGGCGTGCGGCGAAGATGCCGATGGGCGCCAGCAGGCCGATGGTTTCGTAGGTGGGCATGACCGCAATCAGGAAGGTGCCGAGCATCATCAGCCAGATCGAGATCAGCATCGCTGCCTTGCGGCCGATGCGGTCGGCGTAGGAGCCCAGCACAATCGCGCCCAGTGGACGAATCATGTAAGACACCGCGAAAGTGCCCAGCGCCAGCAGCAGCGAAACGGTTTCGTCCGTGTTGGGGAAGAACAGCTTGGAGATGGTCATGGCGAAGAAGCCGTAGACGATCAGGTCGAACCATTCCAGAGCATTACCGATGGAGGAGGCAATCACCAGTTTGTACAGCTTGCTTCTGGGCATACGGGTAGCGAGTGGGTCAGTCGTTATCTGCGCAGTTGTCATTCGAGGAGCTCCGGCAGTTTAGGGGGGAACGGTCGACTGCCGGCGTTGAAGTGGCGGTGTGCGACCATGAACCGATGGTAGGCACGCCCCCGCTTTCCCACAATTATGCATTTCAGAAGCAATCATTGCCCTAAAGGCAAATCACAGTCGCAACATTTTGCATCGTTTGATCCTTAATAGTGCCCTGATGAAGACGTGCGGTGTAGAGGGCTGGATTGAGCGTATAGAGAATGATGAGAGGCTGAAGCGAGGACAGAAGCGCGTGGGATGAATGCGCTATAAAGGCGCATCCATCCTTTGTACAAGGGCCGTTTACAACCCGAGCATCAAGCCGCTCAGGCGTTTGACCTTGCGTTGCAGCGCTTGCTCGAACACGCCCTGGCGCGATTCAAGCAGGCTGAACCAGTGTTTGGCGCGAGTGATGCCGGTGTAGATCAGCTCTTTGGTCAGCACCGGATTGAGGGCTTCGGGCAGGATCAGCGCAGTGTGGGCAAATTCCGAGCCCTGGGATTTGTGTACGGTCATGGCGTAGACCGTTTCGACATCGTTGAGCCGGCTGGGCAGGATGAAGCGCACTTCACCGCTGCCGTCGTTACGCGGGAAGGCCACGCGCAGCACCTGGTGCGCCTCGCCTTCACGCTCTGGCACCATCAAGGCAATACCGATGTCGCCATTCATCAGGCCCAGGCCATAGTCGTTACGGGTCATCAGCACCGGACGGCCTTCGTACCACTGTTGCTCGCTGCCAATCAGGCCGGCATTGAACAGCGCATGGGTGATGCGCTGGTTAAGACCCTCGACGCCCCAGGGGCCTTTGCGTACCGCACACAATAACTGGAACTCATCGAAAGCCTGCAGCACGGCGCGCGCCCAAGTGGTCCAGTGCGGGTCGCTCAAGGCAACGTCAGGGGCCGGACGCTGTTGCCTGAGTACATTGAGATAATGGCGATAGCCTTGCGGGCCCTCTCCATGCCCCTCAAGCACCAGTTGTTCGAAGCGGCGGTCCTGCTCGTTCTTGAGCACGCGTACGAACAGGTCGGCGTGGGTGTTGCCATTCAGCAAAGCCCGCGCTTCGGTGTGTTGTTGCTGGTTGACCAGTCGCGCCAGCTGGCCGATGCCACTGCCTTCACCGAAGCGCCGCGAGTGACGCAACATGACCACTTGCTGGGCCAGCGGATGCTGCTGGTCATCGCCGATCTGCAAGCCGCTGTCGCTCAGGTTTTCACCGCTGACCGATTCCAGCCAGGCCTGGGTCTGCGGGCTGTAGAAACCGGCTTCGGCATCACGGCACAGGTCGCCCAATACGGCGCCGGCCTCTACCGAGGCCAACTGGTCCTTGTCGCCAAGCAGTACCATCCGTGCATGGGCCGGCAAGGCGTCGAGCAGGTTGGCCATCATCTCGAGATCGATCATCGAGGCTTCGTCGACCACCAGAACGTCCAGCGGCAAAGGGTTGCCCGCGTTGTGGCGAAAGTGTCGAGTGCCGGGCCGGCTGCCGAGCAGGCGGTGCACGGTGGTCACTTCGCTGGGGATTCTGTCGCGCACGGGTTCGTCGACCGTGAGTTGCTTGACCTGTTGGCTGATGGACTCGGTCAGACGCGCTGCTGCCTTGCCGGTCGGAGCCGCGAGACGAATGCGCAAAGGCTGGCCGCTGTACACGGCGGGCGCTTGCAGCAGCGCCAGCAAACGCACCACGGTGGTGGTTTTACCGGTTCCCGGCCCACCGGTGATGATGCTGAATGCCCGCCGGGTGGCGAGCGCGCAGGCCAGCTTCTGCCAGTCGACGATCGCGCCGGGCTTGCCGAACAACGCGTCCAGCCGTCGCGCCAGATCGGCAGGCGGCGTTTCCTGTTCGGCCAGGCGCTGGCGCAGCACGGCATCGATGCGTCGTTCGTAGTTCCAGTAACGGCGCAGGTACAGGCGCCGGTCAGCCAGCACCAGCGGCTTTTGCAGGGCTTGCGGGCTGCGGTCGTCAGCACTGGCAACCAGCGCGCTGCTGGCCAGCACCTGGCACCAGGCGGCGCCGTCCAGACTTATCAGCAATTGCGAAGGCAACAGCATCGGGCCGCTTTGCAGGTCGCCTTCGGGCGGCAGCGATAACGCAAAGTCCGGGGCTTTCAGGGTCTCGTAGAGGTCCAGGCACACATGGCCATGACCCAGTTGGTGGCTGGTCAATGCAGCGGCGAGCAATACACGTGGGTCGGCCTGCGTATCGAGGCTCGCCAGAAAGGCGACGAAGGCCCGGTCCAGCGCACGCAGCCAGCCGCGTTCACTCCAGCGGTCGAGCAACAGCAGCAGGTCGTCGATGCGCTCAAGCGGCATCAGCCGGGTCAGGCTGTCGACCTCCAGCGGGGTCGGCAACAGTTGGGCGAAGGTGCGGCTCATGCGAACTCTCCAGAGGAAACGCGAGCCTGCGATTTACCCTGAAAGAGCAGGTCGAGGCTTTCGATCAATTCACGCGGCGGACGGATGAAATACACACCCTGCCCCGGCGCACGGCTGCCGCGCAAGAACAGATACAGCGCGCCGCCCATGTGCTGGTCGTAGTCGTAGTTTGGCAAACGTGCCTTGAGCTGCCGGTGCAGGGCCAGCAGATAGAGGGTGTATTGCAGGTCGTAGCGGTGTTCCAGAATCGAAGCCTCCATGGCCTCGGCGGTGTAGGCCGCATCGTCGGCCCCCAGCCAGTTGGACTTGTAGTCGGCCACGTAATAACGCCCGTCATGTTCGAGCGTCAGGTCGATGAAGCCCTTGAACATGCCATTGAGGGTGGACGTCTGCAGCGGCGCGCGCGGGGCGTTGTCGTGGGTGTAGTGGCGTACCAGCTCATCCAGCCGCACGACATCGACGTAATGGCTGGCGAACCAGAACTCCATTTCTATGCGGTATTGATTGGGCTGATCCAGTGCCGCCAGCGAGAGCGTTTTGGTGTTCTGGGTCGACAGCAGCGGCATTTCAAGCAGGTGCAGCAGCCAGTCGCTCAGCGGCTTGATCCAGGCCTGCCAACCGCGCAGATTGCAACGGCGGGCCACGGTGTCGAGTATGCCTTCGGGGTCACTGGCCGCCAGCGCGAAGCCTTCTTTGCCGGCCCATTCCAGCAAACCATGCAGGAAGGTGCCGGGATTGGGTCCACGCGGGAAACGGTGCAGGTCGCTGACGCCGGGCAAGGGCTCACGCACAGACTGCGGCTCGACGCGCTCGTCGTCGAACAGCTTCTGTGCCAGCGGTGTATCGGGCGCGCTGTCGCCACCGGAAGTCACGCCATCGCCGATGCGCAACGCGCTGTAAGAGGCGATCCACCAGTGATCCGCCGCCTTGCGACGTGGTGTGAGGGTCTTGAGCTGACGGGCCTGTTTGCGCGGCGGGCTGAAGACAGTGTCGTCGGGCTCCGGCACAGCGTGCAGGTCAATGGCTTCGCAGCCCTTGGCCAATGACGTTAACCACTCGCGCAGTTGTGCGGTGTCACTCAGCGGCTGGCCCGCACCCAGTAGATAGCCAAGCGCCGAGCGGTGCAGTTGCGAGCTGTTGGCGTTGCCACGCTTGAGGTCGGCCACGCCCAGCCAGCAGGCGTGCTCCGAACGGGTCAGGGCCACATAAAGCAGGCGCAGATCTTCAGCCAGACGCTCGTCATCGGCGCGTTCGATCAACGCTTCGGTGGGTTGCAGGCTGATGCGGGCCTGGCCCTTTTCATCATGAAAGTGCAGCGGCAGGCGGCTGCCGTCTACCGGCTTGCAGGAGCAGATGAATGGCAGAAACACCAGCGGGTACTGCAAGCCCTTGGACTTGTGGATGGTGACGACCTTGACCAGTTGCTCGTCGCTTTCCAGACGCAAAATCTGCTCTTCGCCGGCCTGACCTGACAGTGCCAGGTGTTCGCCCAGATGACGGATGAGCGCTTGCTCGCCATCCAGTTCGGCGGCGGCCTGTTGCAGCAGTTCGGACAGGTGCAGCAGGTTGGTCAGCACGCGCTCGCCATCGCTGCGGGCAATCAGGGCCTGCGGCAATTTGAAGTCATGCAGCAAGCGCCGCAGCATCGGCAGAACGCCCTGGTAGCGCCAGATGGCGCGGTAACCACGGAACTGCATGACCCGCTCTTCCCAGGCCAGTTCGTCCTCGTTCAGGTACTCAAGGTCCGCCAGCGGCAAGGCCAGGGTGATGCTCGCCAAGGCAGTACGCAAGGTGCGTTCGACATCGGGCTCGGCGCAGGCCTTGAGCCAGGCCAGTACATCGTGGGCTTCCTGAGCGGCGAATACCGAGTCTTTGTCTGACAGGTACACGCTGCGCACCTGACGTTTGTTGAGTTCGCCACGCACCGCCTGGGCCTCCTTGCCATCACGCACCAGAATGGCGATGTCGGCTGGCAGGATACCGCGCAACGATTGCCCATCACGGGCGAAACCGGCGGTACCCTGCGCGCCGGCATTGAGCAGGCGCACGATTTCGCTGGCGCAACTGGCGGCCAGTTGCTGGCGATAAACGGTGCCGGACACCGGCTGCTCGCCCGGCAGTTGCCAGACGGTCAAGGCGGGCAATGGCTGGCCGTCCAATTCAAGGCGCTCCTTGCGACCCTGCGCTTGTGCGGGCGCGAACGGCACCGGGTTTTCTTTGCCCTGACGAAACAGAAAGGCAGCACGGCCTGCCGAACGCTGCTCGGCGGTCAGAAACAGGTGGTTGGCCGCCTCGACCATCGCAACGCTGGATCGGTAGTTGGTGTCCAGCGTATGCCAGCGCCCATCGGTGGCTTTACGGGCACGCAAGTAGGTATAGATATCGGCGCCACGAAAGGCGTAGATCGCCTGCTTTGGGTCGCCAATCAGGAACAGGCCCGTTTGTTCGTCGTTGTCTTCCAGGCGATAGATGCTGTCGAAGATCCGGTACTGCACCGGGTCGGTGTCCTGGAATTCATCGATCAGCGCCACCGGAAACTGCTCGCGAATCAGGGTCGCCAGTCGTTCGCCACCCGCCGCATGCAGAGCCGCGTCGAGGCGCAGCAGCATGTCGTCGAAGCCCATTTCTGCACGACGGCGTTTCTCGCTTTCAAAACGGGCACTGACCCACGCGGCCGCATGCTGAAGCAACTCGGCATCCGGGGTCGGCAGACTGTCCAGTGCGCTCTTCAAGGCCAACATGGCGGCGAAGGCTGGATGTTGCGGCGGCTCGGCCTTCCAGGATTCGGCAATACCGTCCGGGGTCAGCCGGGTAAATCCGGTGCCCAGATCGAGGGATTCCTGTTCTTCATCGGTCGCCCAGACGGTCAGCTTGTCGAACCAGGGCTTGAAGTAACGCTCCTGGATCTGCCGGCCGTTGACCTGTTTGGCGGCCACGGCCTGCTGGAAAATGGCAGAGAGCTCGCTGGCCCATGCAGCCCAGGGTGCCTTGAGTTCGATCAATGCGGTGCGGCGCTTTTCGAGAACATCCAGGATCAGTTGTGCAGGCTCTTGTTGCGAGGCTTCAAACTCACGACCAAACAGGCCGCGCACCCGGCTCAGCAAGGCCGCAGGCCCTCCCCAGTTTTCACGCACCCAGGCCAGCGCTGCACCGTCCATGGGATAGCAGAAGCGTCGCCAGTAATCGCGCAGCACTTCACCGAGCAGTTCGCTGTGATCGGTTTCCAGGCTCTGGGTGAACAGGCTGCCGCTGTCGAACGCATGCTCGCGCAGCATGCGCTGGCACCAGCTGTGAATGGTCGAAACAGCCGCTTCGTCCATCCATTGCGCGGCGATGTCCAGGCGGCTGGCGCAGGACGGCCATTGTTCGCGGGTGAATTCGTCACGCAACTCGCTGATCAATTGATCCGGGGCGATGATTTCATCACGAAAGAAACGGGCCGCTTCGGCCAGTCGTGTACGGATCCGGTCGCGCAGCTCTTTGGTGGCAGCATCGGTGAAGGTCACCACCAAAATCTGGGGCGGCAACAGCTCACGGCCAAAGCGCGACAGCTCATCGCCGTGACCCAGCACCAGGCGCAGGTACAGGGCCGAAATAGTGAAGGTCTTGCCGGTGCCGGCGCTGGCTTCGATCAACTGGCTGCCGCGCAACGGAAAGCGCAGGGCCAGAGGCCGGGTGATTGACGTAACCGTATTCATTCAGCCGCCTCCTCGCCCTGCCAGGGGGCGTCGTGCAGGGGTTTGTAAAGCGACTCGCACCAGCCGGCGAAGTCTTCGCTTTCGAGCAGGGCGTCGAAGTCCGGGTACTGCCGCAGCAAGGCGGTGCTTTCGACACGCTCGCCATTGCTGGTCTGGCCGTCACCTTCGTAAGCCTTGCGCGCGGCGGCCTCGGCCTTGTCGGCAGGTTGGCCGAGCCAGGCGAAGGCGGTTTTGGGTGCCACCGGCAGCGGGTGTTGCATGCCGTTGAGCCAGCCGCTGAGCAGATCGTTCAAGGCATCGCTGGCGGCTTGTTTATCCAGTGGTGGCAACAACAGGGTCTCGTCAGTCGCTACCAGAGCGGTGGTCAGGTGCAAGTCACAGGCACAGGCCACCAGATGATTGACCCAGGGCCGGATCAGCCGATGCCATTTGCGGGTTTTCTTCGAGCCAATGCCATTGGGGATGACCGTAACCGCTAATAACTGGTTCTGGGCATTGCGGTGCAGGTTGTCGAGCCAGCCGTCCAGCAACACCTGACGGTGCTGAAAACTGACCGGCAGCGCGCTGTTGAGCGGCTGCGGCCAGCGGCTGAGCAACGCCTGATAGCGCTGCAGGACACCGGGCAACGGCTCGAGCAACTCGGCCTGCAAGGCAGAACCGAAACCGGCCATCGGCAGCAGGCCACTGCCTTGCAGGCGCAAGGCCTGGTTGTGCAGGGCGCTGTCGATGTCGTCAGGGTTGAGCATCGCGGCGCCCAGCAGGCTTTCGCTCAGGCCATAACGTTGCAGGGCATCGAGCACAAAAGGTTCTTCATCGGCCAGCGGTGCTTCGCTCTGGTCGAAAAATACCTTGAGCCGCTGGCTGAAGAAGTGTTTGACCGGGTTACGCAAAAAGTCGTGCAACTGCTGCAGGCTCAATGGCTCTTGAGGTTCATGCGGGGACAGTTCAGTGAACTGTGGTACGACCGGATCCTGGAGGCTGTGTAACACCTGCCATTCGTGGGCGAAGCTGAAATAACCCGAGCCTTCGTGAAAATAGCGGGCACTGAAGGGTTGTAACGGGTGGTGCAGTGTCAGCGCCTTGAGCAACGCCTCGCCGGCATTGTCTTGTGTGTCTGCCGCTGCCAGTCGCCAGCCACTGACCAGATGATCACGCAGTTGCCCGACCAGTACCGAAGCAGGCCGCTCGCTGTTGTCGCGAATACTGTGGCCGACCCAGCTGATATACAACTGGTCGCGCGCCGATAGCAGCGCTTCGAGCAAGAGGTATCGGTCATCCTCGCGCCGGGATCGATCGCCAGGGCGGTAGTCGCTGCCCATCAGGTCGAAGTCCAGCGGAGGCTGGGCGCGCGGGTAGTCGCCATCGTTCATGCCCAGCAGGCAGACGATCTTGAACGGGATGGCGCGCATCGGCATCAGGGTACAAAAGTTCACTGAACCGGCCAGAAAGCGCTGCGACAGTTTTCCCTGATCCAGACCGGCCAGCCACGCTTCGCGTACAACCGTCAGCGGCAGTGGGTCGTGCAGCCCTACCGATTCGCAGGTGTGCAACCAGGTTTCGCGCAGGGTTTCGAGTTGTGCGAGCAGGTAGTCGTCGTGCTCGCTTTCGGCCTGAAAAAATACCAGCAGCAAGGTTTGCAGACGCACGCCCCATTGCGGCGCGGTGGCAGCGCTGGAGAACTCGGCGTAGGCGATGTCCAGTGCGTCGATCAAGGCAACCAGCGGGCCGATCAAGGCAGCATCCAGGCCGCCGATTTCATCATAGGGTTCGATGCCCTGATACGCGTCGCCAGCGCCGACGGCATAGCCCAGCAGCATGCGCCGCAAGCCGAACTGCCAGCTGTTCTGCTCCAGCGCATCGGGCAAGCCAAGGTCGGCGCGTTGTCGGGCATCGAGGCCCCAGCGCACGCCGGCGCCTTCAATCCAGCGGTGCAGGGTCGGCAGGTCACGCTCCTGAATGCCAAAGCGGGCGCGCAAGGCCGGGACATCGAGCAGGTCGAGAATTTCACTGACCGGGAAACGGCTGTCTGGCAGCTTGAGCAGGTGTTCGACGGCAATCAGCAGTGGATCACGGCCACGCTGTCCCTGGTCGGCCAGCGTGAAGGGGATGTAGCGTTTGTCATCGCGATCGATCTGGCCGAACACGGCGCGAATGTGCGGCGCATAGCTGTCGATGTCCGGCACCATGACGATCACATCGCGCGGACGCAGCTCAGGGTCATTGCTGAAGCGAGCCAGTAACTGGTCATGCAGGATCTCGACTTCTCGCTGGGCGCTGTGTGCCACATGAAAGCGGATCGAGCGGTCTTGCAGTGGATCGACAGCCGGCCACAGCGCGCGGCTTTCGTCGAGCGGGCGTAACTCCAGAATGTCGTCCTGTAGCTGGGCGAGCAGGTGTTGGGGGTCGCCGTCGCTGAACAGGTCGATGCGTTCGTCCTTGAAGCAGAACCGGTAGTTGTGCGGATTGTCGTGGCTATCCAGCAGGTTGATGTAGTCGCGACCCTGCTTGCCCCAGGCGGCGAGCAACGGGTGGGCGTGCTGGTGCAGCGATTGCGGGTCCAGCACCTGTGGCATGCCGTGCTTGCGCGCCT
This sequence comes from Pseudomonas sp. 3A(2025), assembly GCF_054589175.1. Lineage (NCBI taxonomy): Bacteria > Pseudomonadati > Pseudomonadota > Gammaproteobacteria > Pseudomonadales > Pseudomonadaceae > Pseudomonas > Pseudomonas sp. 3A(2025). The sequence continues at coordinate 154,367 of NZ_BAAILM010000101.1, forward strand.
GGCGTTTGTACTGGTGACGCAGCAGGTCTTTGTCAGCGACGATATCGGCCCAGTGGTGGCGGCAAGGATTATGCACGCACAGCAATACCTGGCTGAACCTTGCCAGACCGGCCAGTGCTTCGAGTGCTTGTGCCGGTAGCGAGGAAATGCCGAATACGATCACTCGCGCCGGCAACCCTGCCGGCGCCTCGCTCAGGCTCTGGATACGCTCCATGAAGCGCTGGTGCACGCCGGCACGGCTCTGTGCCATGCCTTCGGCTCCAACATCGTGCAGCAGGGCACGCCATAATTCAGCCTGCCAGATATTCGCCGGGCTTAGCGGCCTGAGTTCACCCCGCACCGAACGCAATTGATGGCGGCCGGCGGCCCAGTCTTCCAGCCAGTCGGCGCGGTATACCTGATATTGGTCGAACAGGTCGGCGAGTCGTTCAGACAATTGGTAACGCTTGCGCAGGTCGGTGTCGACGGTCAGGAAGCGCTGTAGCGGCTCGAAATGCGGGCGGTCGATCAGTTCCGGGAGCAGGCGCATCAGACGCCAGGTCAGCGGCGCCTTGTCGAGCAGCGAGGTCAGCGGGATTTCGTCACGCCCCAGCACCGCCCGATAAAGTTGCCACATGAAACTGCCGGGGAGCTGTACGTCGATCGCAGTTGCAATCCCGCAGCCGCCCTGATCTTCATCGTCAGCATCTTCAGCAAGCGCCAGTTTCAGCCATTGAGCGATGCCGTTGCTCTGCACCAGAGCGATTTCGTTTTCAAGTGGCGCCAGGGGATAACGCCGCATCCATGACACGACCAGACTGCGCAATTCATCCAGTCGATTGCCATGAACCACCATGAAACCGGCGGTCAGCGTGCTCGTGTGGGACATGCCTGCTTCCTTGACTCGTCAGAGTGATACTCAAGGGCGCACCTTAAGGGGTGCGAGGGCGAGCGTCCAGTTTGGGTGTATTGCGGTGTAGTGCGAGGTGTGTGGCGCAGGTTACGTGTGCAAGCTTTCTTTCGCGCAAAGCAAAACCCCCGACCGCAAAGCGATCAGGGGTTCTGGGATTGAATCTTGACGATGACCTACTCTCACATGGAGAAGCTCCACACTACCATCGGCGATGCATCGTTTCACTGCTGAGTTCGGGATGGGATCAGGTGGTTCCAATGCTCTATGGTCGTCA
>NZ_BAAILM010000102.1:0-1476 GCF_054589175.1 Pseudomonas sp. 3A(2025)
GCTTCGAGCAACGCCGGAACATTGGCGAAGAAGTGATAGACCGACGAAGGCGGAATGTCCGCGCGCTCGGCGACGCTGTAGATCGACAAGCTGTCCACGCCCTCGGTGACCAGCATGGCGCGGGTGGCACGGGGTTTGCGGGTTTGACGGGGCGGTTCATGGGGGGCAGCTCTTGAGTCGGGCAGGTCACCATCGTACAGGGCTGCCTGATCAGGTGCTTTTGGCCTTTAACGTTTGTCGCACTGACATTTCTGCCAGTTGCCTGCGCGACCGGGTAAAACGACACTGAGGGTTCGCACCTACCGACCGGCGAGAGGCTCGATCATGTCCGATCATCTGTCACTGCTTTGCAGATACCACTACGACCCACTGGACCGCTTGGCCGCGCACGTGGCTGCAGGCGAGACCGATACCCGGCTGTTCTATCAAAAAAACCGTCTGGCGACGCAAACACAAGGCGCGCGGTACCGCTCGGTGATGCAAGTCGACGATCAATTGCTGGCGCAGCAGCAGTGCTCTGGCAAGACCGTTGCAGTCACCTTGCTGGCCACCGACCAGCAGCGTTCGGTTTTGCAATCGATAGGTGACGGACAGCGCGAGGCATCTGCTTATACCGCCTACGGCCATTTACCGATGAGCAGCGGTTTGAGCAGCTTGCTCGGCTTCGACGGCGAACGGCGCGATCCGGTGACCGGGCATTATCTGTTGGGCAATGGTTATCGAGCGTTCAATCCGGTGTTGATGCGGTTCAATAGCCCGGATGAGCTGAGTCCGTTTGGTCGGGGCGGGTTGAATGCGTATGCGTACTGTCAGGGAGATCCGGTTAATTTCAGGGATTCGACGGGGGGGATACCATCGCCTGTAAGGCTGGCGGCAGCGCAGGTCGATGACCTGATGGCTGAGGCCTTGGGCGTCGGCGTTCGATTATCACCGGTTGATACTGAGTCGCCTGGATACCTCACCCTGTATCAGCAATTGCAAGAGGAATTCACTAGATTTGAAATTAATCAATCTCTCTCTCCAGCGGTTCGAACTATCACGCCTCCCGCATCGCCGCGTAGTGTAAACGCCGGCAGTACAAATGTTGGGGGTGCTGTTCAACCAAGACAAAGAGGATGGAGCGAGTGGGAGAAGACGAAACAGAGAACTAGAAACTACAGAAACAGAGGTACAGTCAATGAGGCTTTACCTGGGCGCGGAGTAAGTGCGGCTAGTAAGCTTCGCGGCCTCAGGCAGCATGTCAAAGATCTTAAGGCGGTAAAGAATTTCCATCGGAAACACTATGTTTTTTCAGGGGATAGTGAGGGTTACAGTTTTAAGGAGTATCACCGGCATCGGGATGAACTTATAAACGCCAAGTCTGTGCTTGGGCGCTATGAGCGTCTGTATGAAATGACATATGGCCCTGTACGTAGTCCCCCATAGAGCAAGTAAGGCGCGGATCGCACTGTCGTGGTTGCAGCCATCCTGGCTTTC
>NZ_BAAILM010000103.1:0-282 GCF_054589175.1 Pseudomonas sp. 3A(2025)
TATGTCATCCACCATTACAACCAGGTCAGGCTCCACAGCTACAACGAATACCGCACGCCGGCCGATCAGGAAAGGCTGGCGGCCTAGCTCCTATAACTGTGTCCGGAATCAGTTGACCAGATCAAATACTTTATTGGGAGCGCAACGGCTTCTGTCTCTGGCTCAAGCGCCTCGAAGCCGAGCGGTTCAAAACATCGCCTGACATCACCGACGATGTGATCGTACTCAGCGTTCAAGAGTTGAACTGGCTGCTCGACGGTTTTGACCTTTGGCGCAACCGAC
>NZ_BAAILM010000104.1:0-543 GCF_054589175.1 Pseudomonas sp. 3A(2025)
AAAAGCCCCTGGCGGCAGCCCCTTCGGGTCAGCCGCCAGGGGCTTTTTCAATTCGGGACTCACAGCAGACTTGACCGTACCTCCCCATGTTTGCTGCGCGACAGCGCGGCGCCATGGCGACGGGTGATCTCTCATCAAACATAAAATAAGTTATTGATTTTATTGAATTAAAAACACCACTTGTAGGAGGCAGCTCTGCTGGCGATTGAGCGCAAAGCGCTCACAGGAATCTGCGAAACGCTGAACATTTACGACTGCTAACGCAGCCGATCGCGATGGTCCGGCATTCCGGCAGAGCTCCCTCCTACAGGCCCGTGTTTGCTGCGCGACAGCGCGGCGCCATGGCGACGGGCGATCTCTCATCAAACATAAAATAAGTTATTGATTTTATTGAGTTAAAAACACCACTTGTAGGAGGCTGCGTATTCCGCGCGCACTTGGACACCCATTCCACGAACACGTGGACACTGATTCCACGCTGACTTGGACACTCATTCCACGGCCACTTGGACACTGATTCCACGATTACTTGGACAGTGAATC
>NZ_BAAILM010000105.1:0-639 GCF_054589175.1 Pseudomonas sp. 3A(2025)
GAGGTCGGCAGTTCAAATCTGCCCAGACCTACCAGTTTTCTGGGGCCATAGCTCAGCTGGGAGAGCGCCTGCCTTGCACGCAGGAGGTCAGCGGTTCGATCCCGCTTGGCTCCACCATATTCACCTGCAGTTTCACATGTTCACCTGCAGTTGCTTGTCAAAGCTTAGAAATGAGCATTCCTGTCGATGGGCAGCGTGAATGTTGATTTCTGATCTTTTTCAGAATCGTTCTTTAAAAATTCGGTGTGTGATAAAAATTTAGACTGTGTGCCACTTTCACTGGTGGGATACAGGCTAAGGCAAAATGAAAGTTTGTTTTAACAAGCTTTCGGCGAATGTCGTCTTCACAGTATAACCAGATAGCTTGGGGTTATATGGTCAAGTGAAGAAGCGCATACGGTGGATGCCTTGGCAGTCAGAGGCGATGAAAGACGTGGTAGCCTGCGAAAAGCTTCGGGGAGTCGGCAAACAGACTGTGATCCGGAGATATCTGAATGGGGGAACCCAGCCATCATAAGATGGTTATCTTGTACTGAATACATAGGTGCAAGAGGCGAACCAGGGGAACTGAAACATCTAAGTACCCTGAGGAATAGAAATCAACCGAGATTCCCTTAGTAGTGGCGAGCGAACGGGGAC
>NZ_BAAILM010000106.1:0-415 GCF_054589175.1 Pseudomonas sp. 3A(2025)
GGCGGTGACGGTGATGACCTGATTCAGGTCTATATTCCCAAAGTCGCTGGCGGAGACGATTCCGTCATAGCCACAGGAGGATCAGGGCGGGACACTTATGGGTTTCTCTCAGGTATCGCCACTTATCGACTGACCGTCACCGACTTTGCCACCGGCACAGGCGGCGACCTGATCGATGTCAGCACCTTGCTCAATTACAGCGCAGCCAACGGTCGCGGCTATCAGGGCGGCAACCCCATGAGTGCCGAAAATGGCTACTTGCGCCTGATCCAGAACGGCAAGAACACCGAACTCCAATACGACGAAGATGGCGCTGCAGGCAGTCAAAGTACCTGGCATACCGCAATCACTCTGCAAAATGTATCGGTCACGGCATTAACCGTTGATAACTTTGCCAATGGAATAAAGCCTGACG
>NZ_BAAILM010000107.1:0-2832 GCF_054589175.1 Pseudomonas sp. 3A(2025)
CGAACACGACATAACGCAGCGCCAACGATTCAGTGCTGTCGCAGGCCACCGGGATCAACTGCTTGAACGCCGACGGTGTCTGGTTGAGTACGGTCACCTGCTCGCGGCACAGCAGGGCATGGAAACTTTCTGGCGAACGTGCAACATCCTTCGGCACGATGACCGCCTTGCCGCCGTACAACAGCGCGCCATACAGCTCCCACACCGAAAAATCGAAGGCGTAGGAGTGGAATACCGTCCAGACGTCCTGGCCATTGAAGTGGAAGTTTTCATCGGTGGCCTGGAACAGGCGCAGGACGTTGTGATGCGGCAACAGTGTGCCCTTGGGCTTGCCGGTCGAGCCCGAGGTATAGATCACATAGGCCAGGTTTTCAGGTCGAGTGAGGTTGACCGGGTTGGCATCGCTGTAATCCGCCAGCCAGTCAGGACCGGCCTCCAGGATCACCGTCTGCACGCCGCCTTCCAACACCGGCAGTTGTCCTTGCACATGCGCCTGCGTCAGCAGCAAGCGGATGCCACTGTCTTCAACCATGTACGCCAGGCGGTCCTGCGGATACTCAGGGTCCAGCGGCACATAGGCGCCACCGGCCTTGAGGATCGCCAGCAATCCCACCACCATCTCCAGGCTGCGCTCTACCGCCAGGCCTACCAGCACGTCCGGACCTACGCCCAGCTCGCGCAGCTTGTGCGCCAAGCGATTGGCTTGCTGGTTCAGTTCGGTGTAACTCAACGAGTGCTCGCCACATACCAAGGCTGTGGCCTGCGGCGTCTTCAAAACCTGCTGCTCGATCAACTGATGAATGCACTGCTCGGCCGGGTAGCTGACCTCGCTACGGTTCCACTCATCCACGATCTGTTGCTGTTGCTCTGCACGCAATAGTGGCAGGTGCGCCAGACACTGCTCAGGCTGGCCAACCACCTGTCCCAACAATTGAGTCCAATATCGCCCCAACTGTTCAATAGTCGAGACATCAAACAGTGCGGTGTCATAGTTAAACGAGGCACCGATGCCGGTTTCGTGCTCGAAGGTATTGAGTGTCAGATCAAATTTAGCGACCTGCTCCTCCCACTTCACCCCTTCTACCTGAAGCCCTTGCACTTCTCTGGAAGTATCCTTGATATGTGTCTGATGGTTGAGCATCACTTGAAACAGGGGGCTATGACTCAAGCTGCGTTCCGGCTGCAGTGCTTCCACAAGTTGCTCGAACGGCAGATCCTGATGCGCCTGTGCTCCCAGCGCCGCACGCTTGACCTGCTGCAAAAGACCGCTAAACGTCGTCGATAGATCGAACTCGGCCTTGAGCACCTGCGTATTGACGAAAAAGCCGATCAACCTCTCGGTTTCCACCCGATTACGGTTGGCAGTAGGGACACCCACCCGAATATCGTTCTGCCCGCAATAGCGTTGTAAAAGGGCCTGCAATGAGGCCAGCAAAACCATAAACAGCGTCACGCCCTGTTTCTGCGCCAATTGCTTCAGGGAGCCGCTCAGATCGTCATTCAGAGCAATGTCCAGGCGGGCACCGGCATGGCTTTTCAGCAACGGACGCGGACGATCCAGAGGCAGCTCCAGCACCGGCTGTTCGCCGCCCAATTGCTCGGTCCAATACGCCAGCTGGCGCGCCTGTTCGCCTGCGGCCATCCACCGGCGCTGCCACACCGCATAGTCGGCATACTGAATAGGCAGCTTAGGCAAGCTCACTGGCTGGCCTTGGCGATAGCCTTCGTACAGGCTCACCAACTCCTCGACCATCACCGGCATTGACCAGCCATCGGACACGATGTGGTGCAGGGTCAGTACCAGCACATGGTCATGTTCCGCCAGGCGCAGCAGCCTGACTCGCAGCAGCGGACCACTGATCAAATCAAAAGGCTTCTGGATCTCGGCCTCGACATGGCCCTGAATGTCTGCTTCGCCGTTCAGTGTCTCGAACGTAATCTCTATGGGCTGTTCGGCATGGATAATCTGCACTGCCTGCTCTGCTTCCTGGCGGAAGGTGGTGCGTAGGGTTTCGTGGCGCGCGATCAGGGCATCAAAGCTGTCGTGCAGGGCGTCCCTGTCCAGCTCACCCTTGAAACGCAGAGCTACCGGCATGTTGTACGCCGGACTGTCAGGTGCCAGTTGCCACAGGAACCATTGCCGCTGTTGGGCAAACGACAACACCAGAGGCTGCTGGCGATCGACAGACTCAAACGCAGGCGCGTGGCTACCCACCCCGTTGCTCACCCGGGAAACGAACTCGGCCAGCGTCGGCGCTTCAAACAACACGCGCAGCGGCATCTCAATCTCCAGCGTATGTCGGATTCGTGAAGTCACTTGAGTGACCAGCAACGAGTGGCCGCCCAATTCGAAGAAATTGTCGGTCAGCCCCACCTGCTCCACCTTGAGCACTTCAGCCCAGATGGCCGCAATCTGCCGCTCAAGCTCCGTTTGCGGCGCCACATACACTTGTTGTTGCAGGCTGGCATCCGGCTTGGGCAGGGCCTTGCGGTCCAGCTTGCCGTTGGGGGTAAGCGGCAGCTTGTCCAGAAACAGCAGATACGCCGGCACCATGTAGTCCGGCAAATTCATTCTGAGCTGTTCGCGCAGATCGCTTCGCAGTTGGGTTTGCTGCTGCGCATTCAGTTCTCCGGCCGCAGTCACCAGGTACGCCGCCAGTTGTTTGCCACTCGGTCCATCGACATCGATGACCACTGCTTCGCGCACTGCTTCGTGCTCCAGCAACCGGGCCTCGATCTCACCCAGTTCAATACGGAAACCGCGGATCTTTACCTGATGGTCGATACGACTGACGTACTCGATCACCCCTTCGGCGCGGTAACGCGCCAGAT
>NZ_BAAILM010000108.1:0-1109 GCF_054589175.1 Pseudomonas sp. 3A(2025)
CCGTGCAGGCGCAGGGTGTGCAGCTTGTCGAGGGTCGGGTTGGGCAGCATGTTCAGTTTCCTTTCTCAGGTCAGTGGTAGTAGCCAGGGCCGCGCAGGTTGCTGTGTTCGTCGGGCAGCAGCGGCAGGTTCTGCTGGGCCAGCGGTAACTTCTCCAGCCCTTGGCGCAGGATCGATTCGAGGCTTTTGTAGCTGCATGCGCCCAGGGCCAGAGCGCGTTGACAAGCGGCTTCCAGCCGCGCTTCACCATGCTGTCTGCCCAGACGCAGGATGCCCAGGCAGGGACGGAAGCCGTGCTGTGGGTGGATGCGGCGCTCAAGGATGTGGGCGATGACCCCGGCTGTATTGGGCCCGGTCTGCTCGGCCCAGCGGATCAGACGTTGCGGCGTCCATTCGGCGTGTTCGCGATGGCCCTTGGGCATGTGTTCGGTCTGGGTGGTGTGGCGCCCTTTGAGGTACGAGCGCCGATGGCTGGCCACACGCTGGTTGCCGTGGAAACATTCGACGATCTGCGCCGTCAGCCGCGCGTCGAGCTGCTGCTTGAGTAACTGATAAGGCACCGAGTAGTAATGACCGTCGACCTCGACGTGGTAGTCCAGATGCACCCGCACTTTTTTCCATTCGGCATAGACGTACGGATGCTCGGGCAGCGCTTGCAGCACGGGCTGGTCGATGCTTTCGAAGGCTGAGCGGCGCGAGCCGGGCAGCTTCTTGAAGGGCTTTTGATTGAGGCGTTCCAGCAGCACGCCGATGGCGGTGTTGAGCTCGGTCAGCGAGAAAAACTGGCGGTTGCGCAAGACCGCCAGGATCCAGCGTTCGACGATCTGCACACCAACCTCGACCTTGGCTTTGTCCTTGGGTTTACGCGAGCGGGCGGGCACCACGGCCACACCGTAATGCTCGGCAAGATCGCGATAACTGGGGTTGATATCCGGCTCGTAGCGATGCGCCTTGCTGACACCGCTGCGCAGGTTATCGGGCACCAGGATCTGCGGTGTTCCGCCAAGAAAAGCGAAGCAGCGGGCATGCGAGCCCAGCCAGTCGGGAAGTTTCTGCGACCAGGTGGCCTCGGCGAAGGTGTAGCTGGACGCGCCGAGAACGGCGACGAAG
>NZ_BAAILM010000109.1:0-249 GCF_054589175.1 Pseudomonas sp. 3A(2025)
ATACCCAGCGACTGTCGCCCTATTAAGACTCGCTTTCGCTACGCCTCCCCTATTCGGTTAAGCTCGCCACTGAATATAAGTCGCTGACCCATTATACAAAAGGTACGCAGTCACCCAACAAAGTGGGCTCCCACTGCTTGTACGCATACGGTTTCAGGATCTATTTCACTCCCCTCTCCGGGGTTCTTTTCGCCTTTCCCTCACGGTACTGGTTCACTATCGGTCAGTCAGTAGTATTTAGCCTTGGAG
>NZ_BAAILM010000110.1:0-249 GCF_054589175.1 Pseudomonas sp. 3A(2025)
GAGTCGAACGCGAGTTGACCAGGTAGACCGTGAAACCACGGGCATCAAGCAGCTCAAACAATGGAATCCAGTAAACGCCGGTGGCCTCCATCGCGACCACGTTGATCTTGAGCCCGGCGAGCCAGTCGGCCAGCTTGATCAGGTCGTCGGTGAAGGTGGAAAAGCTACGGACGTTGCCGTCCTGAGAAGAGCCTACAGCCACCCAATGCTCACGGCTGCCGATATCAATCCCGGCACAGTTAGGGTGAA
>NZ_BAAILM010000111.1:0-294 GCF_054589175.1 Pseudomonas sp. 3A(2025)
AGACCTGCGTCGCTGCGCTCCGACTGCCTGTCCAAATGGACGTGGATCAGGTGTCCAAATGAGCATGGAACGAGTGTCCAAATGGTAGCGGTCTGAGTGTCCAAGTGGCGTGGAATGCGCAATCCAGTGCTTTTCGTCTTTCTCAATCGCTCCCGTAATCGGGTGAAAATTGATGTGGCCTAATGATTCCGGACATCCCCAAAGGAGCGGTACCCTACCGCTCAACGATGAGGTGTCCGATGTCCAAGCGTCATTTTTCTCCCGAGTTCAGACTTGAAGCTGCACAGCTTGTTC
>NZ_BAAILM010000112.1:0-772 GCF_054589175.1 Pseudomonas sp. 3A(2025)
TGAGGTCGGCAGTTCAAATCTGCCCAGACCTACCAGTTTTCTGGGGCCATAGCTCAGCTGGGAGAGCGCCTGCCTTGCACGCAGGAGGTCAGCGGTTCGATCCCGCTTGGCTCCACCATATTCATTTGCAGTTTCACCTGCAGTTGCTTGTCAAAGCTTAGAAATGAGCATTCCTGTCGATGGACAGCCTGAATGTTGATTTCTGATCTTTTTCAGAATCGTTCTTTAAAAATTCGGTGTGTGATAAAAATTTAGACTGTGTGCCACTTTCACTGGTGGGATGCAGGCTAAGGCAAAATGAAAGTTTGTTTTAACAAGCTTTCGGCGAATGTCGTCTTCACAGTATAACCAGATAGCTTGGGGTTATATGGTCAAGTGAAGAAGCGCATACGGTGGATGCCTTGGCAGTCAGAGGCGATGAAAGACGTGGTAGCCTGCGAAAAGCTTCGGGGAGTCGGCAAACAGACTGTGATCCGGAGATGTCTGAATGGGGGAACCCAGCCATCACAAGATGGTTATCTTGTACTGAATACATAGGTGCAAGAGGCGAACCAGGGGAACTGAAACATCTAAGTACCCTGAGGAATAGAAATCAACCGAGATTCCCTTAGTAGTGGCGAGCGAACGGGGACCAGCCCTTAAGTGGCCTGGAGATTAGCGGAACGCTCTGGAAAGTGCGGCCATAGTGGGTGATAGCCCCGTACGCGAAAATCTCCTTGTCATGAAATCGAGTAGGACGGGGCACGAGAAACCTTGTCTGAACATGGGGGGA
>NZ_BAAILM010000113.1:0-19108 GCF_054589175.1 Pseudomonas sp. 3A(2025)
TCAAGCGGCTGCAGGGCAATTCGCCGCTTGTGCTGCACTCGGATCAGGGCTGGCACTATCAGCAACCTCGTTACCAGAAAGCGCTCAAGGAACGAGGCATCAGACAAAGCATGTCACGCAAGGGAAACTGCCTGGACAATGCCGCAATGGAGAGTTTTTTCGGGATACTGAAGTCCGAGTTTTTCTACCTCAAGCGCTTCCAGAACGTGGAGGAGCTGAGGACAGGGCTGGACGAGTACATCCGTTACTACAATCATGACCGGATAAAAGTGAAGCTTGGCGGATTGAGTCCTGTGGAGTTCAGGACTCGCTCGGTGGGCGTGTGGCAATAGACTGTCCAACTTTTTGGGGTCAGATCAAGTGATATTTTAAAGTTCAATAAAATCAATAACTTATTTTATGTTTGATGAGAGTGGCTTTAGCCGCGAACAGTCGCGCTGCAATCCCCGGCTAAAGCGGAACGCTTCCCGGTCGGTCCTACGGATTAATGCCGATCAGTCAAGCCTAGGGGCAGCCATACCCCCCTCAGCAACGGCGTCACAAGAGTGAGTCAACCGAGAGTAAACTGACGCGCTTTTGCGAAACAGGACACCAAGGGCAAAATGCGCTGTGTAGTCATCGGAACAAGTGGTGCCGGCAAATCCACCTTTGCCCAGGCGCTATCGAAAGCCACTCAATCCCCTTACATCGAACTCGATGCCCTGTATTGGGGGCCGCAGTGGAACGCTGTCGCACCTGAGCAATTCAGGCAGGCGGTCATCGACGCGACCGAAGGCGAATGCTGGATTGCCGACGGCAATTACAGCGCCGTGCGCGATGTGCTGTGGGCGCGGGCCACCCATGTGGTGTGGCTCAATTACGGACGCTGGACCGTGTTTTCGCGGGTCTTGTGGCGTACCGTGGGTCGCGGGGTGATGCGCACCCGGCTTTCCCATGGCAACCGCGAATCGCTGCGCATGGCATTCTTGTCCAAAGACTCGATTCTGCTCTGGTCATGGTCGACCTTCAGAAAAAACCAGTTGAAGTTTGCACGCCTTCGCCAACAGCCTGACTTTGCCCATTTACAGTGGACCGAGATCAATCATCCCTCGCATGCGCAGGTTTTTATCGACCAGCATGCCGTTCAAGAATGAGGACATTCAATGTTGCGGGTTTTAGGCAAGGCGTCATCGATCAACGTGCGCAAGGTGCTTTGGGCCTGCGCGGAGTTTGAGGTGGCATTTGAGCGGGAAGACTGGGGCAGCGGTTTTCAGTCGACGCACACACAGGAATTTCTAGCGATGAATCCCAACGCCATGGTGCCGGTGATTCAGGACGAGGACTTCGTGCTCTGGGAATCCAACTCAATCATCCGTTACCTGGCCGCGCGCTATGGCGACCAACGCCTTTACTCGAGCGAAGCACGCGCCCGCGCGCGCATCGATCAATGGATCGACTGGCAGGCCTCGGACCTGAACAAGTCCTGGTCTTATGCATTCATGTCCCGCGTCAGGCACTCGCCCGAACACCAGGATCCGCAGCGGCTCGCTGACGGTTGCAAGGACTGGGCAAGGCACATGCAGATCCTTGATCGACAACTTGCAGGCACCGGTGGCCATGTCGCCGGCAATGAGTTTTCGCTCGCCGACATACCGATTGGCCTGTCGGTCAATCGCTGGTTCGAAACCCCGTTCGACAAACCGCCGTTACCTGCTGTCAGCGATTATTACGAGCGTCTGAACCTGCGCCCCGGCTACCGTTTGTATGGCCGCAACGGGACGCCTTGAGTGTTTTCAGTGACGCCACGCGCCTTCCGGGACTTCGACATCGCGCTGGGCGGCTGACAACGCCGCGCTCAAAGCCTGTACGTCCATGGGGATGCAGTAGGCCGGTTTGGCCCGCTCGAAACGCCAGCTTTCATCGAGCCCTCCGGCATCGACGGCGTCGAAACCGATCTGGTCCAGAAAGCGGATGACATGCGCTTTGGCGGCGCTGTCATCCGCCGCAACCGGCAGCGCACGACGACCGGCAACGTCGCCTGGCCGGGAATCCTTGAGCAAGTCGCCCGCCAGAATGGCATTGAAGACCTTGACTACCGTGGCGCCGCTCAGATGCTGCGCCAGTAAGCGACTGGTCGTGGTCTCCAGACGATCCAGAGCCGCAATATACCCGTCACGCTCGGGGTAATAGTTATTGGCATCCAGCACGATTTTGCCCGCCAGGTACTCGGCTGACAGGCTTTGGTAATGCTGCAAGGGAATCGCCACCACCACCATTTCGCCAAACCCTGCCGCCTGCTCGACCGTGCCGATCCGGCTGCCGGCAATACCGCTGAGCACACTGCTCAGGGTCTGCGGCCCCCGCGAGTTGCTGAGCATCACTTCATGCCCGGCAGCAATAGCCAGTTGCGCCACGGCACGCCCGATAAACCCTGCTCCGATAATCCCGATACGCATCGCCTGCTCCGTTATCTGCGTTGAAAGGCTTATGATGATTGCCCACCAAAAGTAGATAAATCATCGTTCTATACTTGCTCTCATTACCAGGAGTAGCGAATGGATCGACTTACCAGCATGGGTGCTTTCGTGGCGGCGGTTGAAGCAGGTTCTTATGCCAGCGCCGCTTCACGGCTGGGCATGTCGGCGCAAATGGTCGCCAAGCATGTCGCGGCCCTCGAACAGCGACTGGGCGCACGCCTGCTCAACCGCACCACGCGCAGGCAAAGCCTGACCGAACTGGGCAGCGCCTATTACGAGCGTTGCAAACACATCGTCAGCGAGGCGCAGGCGGCCGACTCGCTCGCGCAGATCATGAGCGACACACCCCGCGGCAAACTGAAGATAAGTGCGCCGGTGACCTTTGGCTCTTACAGCCTGATGCCGTTCATTACCAATTTTCTGCGGCGCTATCCCGAGGTCGATATCGATCTGCATTTGACCGATCGTGCTGTCGATCTGGTCGAAGAAAGCGTTGAGGTTGCCTTTCGCATCGGCCCGTTGAACACCACCGGGCTGACCGCAAGGCCGCTGGCGGATTACCGGCTGGCGGTGTGCGCGTCACCCCGCTACCTGGCTGAGCGCGGCACGCCGCAAGTACCAGAAGATCTTCAGCAACATGAGTGCCTGGGCTATGCCTACTGGTCGCGTCCGGCTGACCGCGAGTGGCCGTTCAGCAAGGACGGGCACGTGCATGCCATACCGGTCGCCAGCCGCTTGCACGTCAACGAAAGCAAGGCACTGCTTTCGGCAGCCATCGACGGGTTTGGCATTGTGCTGGGGCCTGCAGACTTTCTGGAGCCGGCATTGCGCCGGGGTGAATTGATCAGGCTACTGGACGACTACCAGACGCCCAGCCGGCCGATGCATTTGCTCTACACCTCCAACCGGCAAAAGACTGCCAAGGTCCGGCACTTTATCGATGCGGCCGTCGCCCGCTTTGCCGGGCAATAGCGGGCTGACTACAGCCATGGCCTTGCTAACGGCGCAGTTGCAAATCGCCGTAACCTCAATACAATTGCGAATACTTCTTATATACATCGAGCGGACCCGGAGAACATCGTGCCCAAAGCTCTGCCGCCTCCTGCGCCCCATCACGACATCCAGCTGCTTTACCGTCACCACGGCAGTTGGTTGAAAGGCTGGTTGCGCAAGCGCCTCGGTGACCGGGAACGCGCAGAAGACCTGACGCACGATACCTTCCTGCGCCTGCTGACCAGCACCGTTGCCCAGCCCTTGCTGGAGCCGCGCAACTTTCTGGCCACCGTGGCCAGGCGGGCGATGATCGATCACCTGCGCCGCAAGCAACTGGAGCAGGCTTACCTGCAAGCCCTGGCCCGTGAGCCGGTGTTGTATGCCTGCTCACCCGAAGCGCAAGTGATGCTGTTCGAGACCCTGATGCAGCTCGACACCATGTTCGACGGGCTCGACCACAAGGTGCGCCATGCTTTTCTGCTGGCTCAACTGGACGGCCTGGACTACACGCAGATTGCGCAGCGTCTGGGTGTGTCGATCAGTTCGGTGACCAAATACATTGCCAGGGCGACCGAGCATTGCCTGCTGTTTATGCTGGATGCCCAGCAATGAACTCGAACGCCAGGCAACGGCAGGCCTTGCGTGATGCCGCGCAGTGGTACGCCCGCCTGGGGGCGGCGCCGCACTGCAACGATACCCGTCAGCGCTGGTCGGCCTGGCAGCAGCAAGACGCCGTGCATCAATGGGCCTGGCAGCGCCTTGAAGCACTGCATGCACAGATGCAGGGGCTGCCCGCGCCACTGACGCGCGAAACGCTGTTGCAGGGCGGTATCGGTACAGGGCGACGGGCCGTACTCAAGGGGCTGATGATTGGCCTGGGTGTGGCCGGTACAGGCTGGGCAGGTTACCGGGAGGCGCCGGTCTGGCTCGCGGACCTGCGCACCGGCACCGGTGAACGCCGTAGCCTGAGCCTTGATGACGGCACCCGGCTGACGCTCAACACCGCCAGCGCCGTGGACATTCGCTACGATGCTGGCCAGCGGCTGATTGTGCTGCGCGCCGGCGAGATTCTGGTCGAAACCGCGAAAGACTCGCGCCCCCTTAGTGTACGCAGTGCCCAAGGCACCATGCGCGCGCTGGGGACCCGCTTCGGTGTTCGTCAGTACGCGGGCCACACCGAACTCAGTGTGCTGGAGCACGACGTGGCCGTTAGCAACGGCTTCGACCGTCACGAGCGGATCGTACACGCCGGGCAGCGCCTCGGCTTCGACAACAGCCCGCTAGCAGAGTCGCAACCGCTGGAGGCCAATCCAATGGCCTGGCGCAACGGCCGGCTGGTGATCGATAACTGGCGCCTGGACCGCGTGCTCGACGAACTGCAACGCTATCGCCCAGGCGTTATTCAGTGCGCCAGCGAAGTCGCGGGGCTGCGGCTGTCCGGCGCCTTCCCGCTGGACGACACGAACCAGACCTTGCTGGCGATTGCCGAGGTATTGCCGGTACGCGTCCAGACGCATACCCGGTTCTGGGTGCGCGTGCTGCCCAACGCCTGAAAAATATTTTCAGCGTGCCTTGTCGATTCGGGTTTCTCGTACGACCCCTTCCGCACATCAGTCTCATGACCTACGAAGGAGTCATCATGCCGCGCCCCTCGCCTGCTCATCCCCATGCCCGCAAGCCACTTGCCGTTGCCCTGTTGGGTGCGACGCTGACGCTACAGGTCGCCGTGTTCCAGCCACTGTTCGCCAGCGGCGGTGCGGCGCACGCACAGGCCGGCGCGCAACAATACAGCATTGGCGCAGGTTTACTGGGTGAAGTGCTGGGCAGTTTTGCCAATCAGGCCGGGGTGGTGTTGTCGTTCGATGCCTCACTCACCAATGGCAAGCGCAGCCCTGGGTTGCAGGGCCGATTCACGCTGGAGCAAGGGTTTGCCCAGGTGCTGGCCGGCAGCGGGCTGCAAGTGACCCGAAGCGCTTCGGGCAATTACCTGCTCGTGCCACAACAGGCCAGCGGGGCCGTCGAGCTGGGTGCCACCGCGATCACCTCCAGCGGCCTGGGGGCCATGACCGAGCGCACCGGTTCCTACACCACCGGCGTGACCAGCACGGCCACCCGACTGAACCTGAGCCCTCGCGAAACACCGCAGACCCTCGTCACCCTGACCCGCCAGCAACTCGACGACTTTCGTATCGACAACGCCAACTCGGCGCTCGATGCCGCCGGTGTGAACGTCCAGCGTGTGGAAACCGACCGCACTTACTTTTCGGTGCGCGGGCTTGAGGTCTCGAACTTTCAGGTCGACGGCATCGGCGTGCCGTTCAGTTCCGAAGAGCAGATGGGCGACATCGATACCGTGCTCTATGACCACATTGACGTGCTCAAAGGCGCCAACGGCCTGAGCGCCAACCCCGGTAATCCTTCAGCGACGGTGAACTTCGTGCGCAAGCGCCCGACTCGCGAGTTTCAGGCCGAGGCCAGCCTGGGCTACGGCTCGTGGGACACGCGCCGGGGCACGGCCGATATTTCCGGCCCGTTGAACGACAGCGGCAACGTGCGCGGCCGGGCGATTGTCATGGGCCAGGAAGGCAACTCCTACCTGGATCGCTATTCCAAGACCAAAGACGTGTTCTCCGGCATTCTGGAGGCCGACATTACCGAGAGCAGCACCTTGACCGTGGGCCACTCGCAGCAGCGCAACCGGCCCAACGGCATCATGTGGAGCGCCCTGACCCTGTACAACAGCGACGGCAGCCCGGCGCATTACAGCCGCGAGCACAACACAGCGCCCGGCTGGACCTACTGGGACACCGACGATACCCAGACCTTTGCCGAACTGACCACCGACTGGGGCAGCGGCTGGCAGAGCAAAGCCACCCTCAACTACCGCGAGATGACCGGCGACGGCACGATGTTCATGGCCTACGGCACGCCTGACACCGGTCTGTCGAGCTACGCCTCGAAATTTGATCGCGACGAACGTCAGGTGCTGGGCGACATTCAGCTCAAAGGGCCTTTCGAGCTGTTCGGGCGCAGCCACGAACTGGTGGTGGGCGCCGACTGGGCCAAGGACAAGGCGCACTGGACCTCCAACGACGATGCATCCGGCATCGCGCTGCCGATCGGCTTCAACGGTGACTTCCCGAAACCTGCCTTTGCCCAGGTGACCAGCTTCGCCGACTTCGTCAACTACCGCCGCAGCTACTATGGCGCCGGCCACTTCAGCCTGACCGACGAGCTCAAACTGATCGCCGGCGCCAACTGGAGCAAGCTCACCAGCAGCGGCGTCCAGACCGGTGACGACCACAACTTCGAGCGCTCGAAACTCAGCCCTTACTACGGCCTGGTGTACGACTTTCTACCCAACTACTCGGCGTATCTGAGCTACACGGAAATCTTCAATCCACAGTTCAAGACCGACGTGCGCGGCGCCCTTCTGGCACCTGTCGAAGGCGACAGCCTTGAGGGCGGTATCAAAGGCGAGTGGTTCGATAAACGCCTCAATGCCAGCCTGTCACTGTTTCGTACCCGGCAAGACAACTATGGTGAATTCGATGCCTGGGTCGACGGGCAAAACCGCTACAAGGGCATCGATATCCTCGCCAAAGGCTATGAGCTGACCGTCAGCGGAGCACCGCTTGAAGGCTGGGAAATCAATGCCGGCCTGACCCATCTGTTTTCACTGCGCGATAACACGGGCAGCGCTGCACGCACCTACACCCCGCGCAATTATCTGTACCTTGGCACCACCTATAAGGTCCCGACGCTCAAGGGCTTGAAAGTCGGTGCCAGCATGACCTGGCAAAGCGAGATCCAGCGAGATCAGGGCGTCAACTCGACCCTGGGCGAAGCCATTGTCAGCCGTCAGGGCGCCTATGCCGTGGTCAACGGCATGGCCAGCTACGACATCGATCCACACTGGAATGTGGGGCTGAACGTCAACAACCTGTTCAACCGCAAGTACCTGACCAGTCTGTATTGGGATCAGTCGTATTACGCGGCGTCGCGCAATGCGATGGCGACTGTGACCTGGAAGTATTGATTCGCTGCCCTTGCCAACGGGCAAGGGCGTGAGGACCGCTTCACTGGTTCCATTCGACGGCAAACCGATAGTTGATATCGACGCCGCTGGCATCCACCGGCGCGTCGGTATTTTTCAACACAAATTCGAACGCCGGCTGTATGCCTTGATCACGGGCGATTTCTCCGGCCAGTACCTCCACCTCATACCAGCCATTGTCCACTTCAATGCTCGGCCGGCCCTGCGCCTTGTCTTCATAACGCTGGAACAATTCATCCAGCGCCTGGACGGTAAAGTTTTGCAGGATGCGCCAGGTAAACAGATAAATACGCCCATGTTCCACACGCAGTGAATAACCACCGCGGCGGTGCTGCAACCGGCTTTGTGGCTTGAGCAGTTCAGGCTCGGCACCGTCGAGGGTGAACAACGCGGTGTACGGATGGTTCTCGACGCCGGCCAGCGGGATCATCACGCCGTCCAGTACCGCTTTGTCGCTGCTGTCATTGGAGACAAACTCAGCGGCCAGATCGTCGCCCAGTCGCTGTTCATCTTTAAAGCGTTTGAGCAGCAACAGGTCGCCGAGCAGGAAATAGTCGATCAGGTCGTTGAGAACTTCGGGAAATTCATACTGCATGGGGGCATCCTTGAACATTGTCTGGTTATACAACCCCAGATACTCGACCGTTGCCGTGCTCTCGGGCAATCGCAACGGCGTACTGTCTGACGCTGCCCGCTTATCGCCCCAGATCGCATTCACGCCTACCAGAATGAAGTGGCTGAAACGTTCTACGTGCGTAGAAAACGCCTGGCGTTGCGACTCACTGCGAATCTGCGATTTCACGTATTCGACATCATCGACCAGCTCGACGAAATCGGCGTCCATGTAAAACCCGAGTTCGTCCTTCAAGCGCCACGTTGGATTACGCGCTTCCCAGGCGCTGTACTCAGCCTCACTGGCAGAGTCTGCGGGCTCAGGCTCCCAGTGTTCGAAGGCGTAGTCGCGCGCCTGCGCCTCACTGTCGAACGTGGCGGCGAAAAGGTGAAACGTCCAGAAATCTTCCTGCATATGAGTCATCTCTTTAACGTGGGCGTGATCGTGCCAAGCCCTGGGCATGAACTCAATGGATGGTTGTGGTCTGACAATCACTGACCACACAAAACGCGCAGAAGGGATTGAGGCGTGAGTTCGATACAAGACTGGCTGCACAGGCTGAAAAGCAAACAGACGCCCGCCTCGTCCTGGCAAGAGCAACGGCGCAATGAAGCACTGCGCTTGCTTGAGCAGGTCGGCAGCGAGGTGAACTGGGTGGACCTCAGCCGTCACGACGACGGCTTCATTCGCGAGATCGCGGTCAGGGAGTTGTGCAATCAGCCCTCCCCCGAAGCACTGAAAGCCCTGATCGAACGGCAGAACGATTGGGTGGCGCAGGTGCGCGAGCTGGCGGTGGACGGGGTGGCGCAGTACCTGTCGCCGTCCAATGCCGAGGCATTGTTGTACGCACTGGAACCGTTGCTGGCATTGGCGGCGCAGCGCCGGGCCGATCATGCTCCGACGCTGTCGCGCGTACGTGCGGTTCTGCAAGCACCCGCTAATCAGGCGCAGGTGCATGGCCACTTTCTGACGCGACAAGGCAAGGCGGCGCGCTATCTGTTTGCCCTGTTGCTGGAAAATAACCCCACGCCGCAGCCACTGTTACGCAGCGCCCTCGCCCATCGCGAGCTGACCGTCAGGTTGCTGGCCGTCGCTGCCTGTCAGGCGTTACCGGTTGAGCAAGCGCGGTCACTGCTGCTTGAGGCGTTGTCGCAACCAGGTGCCAAGGTGCGTGTTTGTGTGCTGCGTGCACTGCTGCCCATGCTCGACGACCCACGACCGGTCTTGCGTGAGGCCTTGCTCGATGCGTCTCCCTCGATTCGCAGCCTGGCGCGCTGGATGGCGCCACGCAATGACATTGATGCGCGAAAAGTGCTGGCGCAGCGGCTGATCCAGCAACTGCCGACCGCCCGGCGCAAATGGCTAGGCGTGCTGGGCCTGGCGGCAGAGCTTGAGGTCGCATTGCCTCTACAGTGGCAAAACGAAGCGTTGCATTACGCCTTTTCCAGTGTGCGCCAGGCAGCCATCCGCCAGCTTGGCGATGAGCATGTGACAGCATTGATCGCAGCACTGGATGACCCCGCAGACAGCGTTTTTCACAGCGCCGTTGCGCGTCTGAACACGCTGTCCTGGCAATCGATAAAGACCTTGCTGGACATCAAGTCGGTTCGGGACTGGCACTCTCTGCCCATCACACGCCGCGACGCCTTGCTGGGCCTGCGTCCGGCCTGGCAACAGTTGGCGTTCCTGCTGGAGCGTCTTGACCAGGAGCCCGAGCTGATGGCGTTCTGGTTGCGGCAGGTAGACCTGTGGTGCCACCGGCAGTATCAGGTGGTTGATCCAGTGACACCCAAGGTCGAGCGCGCGGGACTGATCGCGAAGCTTCAGGCGTTGGCGGCGCGTGGGCTTGTGGGTCGCGATAACGTTAATCGTGTTACGTGAGGTGCGCTGAATGAACACAGAGCAATCAGGCATTTGCGCTCGACAAGCCGAAGCCATCGTGCTCGAACGGTATAACAGTAGCGGCCGCGTACGGGATGGCGCACCGGAGCGTTATGTCATCCAGTCGTGCGAGTTGTCGCCCCGTGGGGATTACTGGATCGTGCGCTGTAACACCGAGGCGTATGTCGTGCATGACATCCGTTTTTGAGCGGCGCTGAAGGCCGTGCGACAACGAATTGCGGCGTAAAGCCAACAACCCTCCCATTGCGCCCCCCTACCGTTCATTCCTCTATGTGCGCCAGCAGACAGACGCCCCATGGGTCTGATTTCACACTGATATCCCGCATCTTCCGCACGCGTCACGCTGAGTGCCCTACGTGACCTCCATTACTGCAACGTCGAATTCGCTTCACGTTGCAAAAGGAAAACATGGACACGCAATGGCTTCGAACAATCCTGCGATCAGGGCGACCCGCGCCGCGACTTTTTGATTACGAGCCCATCCTGCGCGCCGAGCTGTTCAGCGCCGAACAGATGGGGCTGCACGGCGTGCAACTGGCCCAACGCCATAATCTCAGCCCGGACAAGACCTCCGACGCGCTGCTCAACCGGCTCGCTGAGAACGCTGCCGTACTGGCCAGCAGTTGCCAGGCCATGACCACGGCGACGCTCTCCAGCGAGCGCGCAACGCCCGCAGCGCAATGGCTGCTGGACAATGCCTATCTGGTCGAGGAGCAAATTCGCACAGCGCACAAACATTTGCCCCAAGGCTACTGCCGGCAATTGCCCGGTCTGGACAATGGGCCATCGCAGGGTCTGCCACGGGTGTACGACATTGCGCTGGAAACCATTGCCCACGGTGACGGTCGGGTCGACAGCGACAGCCTGAGCCGCTTCATCGCGTCCTATCAATCGGTCACGCCGCTGACCCTGGGCGAGCTGTGGGCCATTCCGATCATGCTGCGTCTGGCCTTGATCGAGAACCTGCGCCGGGTGGCTTCCGGTGTAATGGCTAACTGGATCGACCGCAACCTGGCCAACGACTGGGCCGACCGACTCACTGCAATGGCCGAGGGCGATGCCAAGAACGTGGTGTTGCTGGTGGCAGACCTGGCCCGTTCGGCACCGCCGATGACCAGCGCCTTTGTCGCCGAGATGGCGCGGCGCCTGCATGGGCAGAGTACCGCACTGATCCTGCCCATGACCTGGGTCGAGCAGGCGCTGGCCGAGTCTGGCCAGAGCGTCGAGCGCCTGGTGCACCTCGATGCCCAGTTGCAAGCCACCGAACAGGTGTCGATCAGCAACAGCATCAATAGCCTGCGCCTGCTCTCGACCACCGACTGGCGAGCGTTCGTCGAACAGATGAGTGGCGTCGAGCAGGCCCTCGCGCAAGATCCGGCGGCGGTGTATTCACGCATGGACTTTGCGACCCGCGACCATTACCGCCATGCCATCGAGCGCCTGGCCCGCACGTGCGACTATTCCGAGATCGACGTCGCCAACATGGCCGTCGCTCTGTGTCGCAGCGCACCGGCCCAAGACCCGGTGATGAACCATGTCGGTTACTACTTGCGCGGTGCCGGACTGCAGGTGCTGGAGCGGCAACTGGGTGTGCAATTGCCCCTGGCCGAGCACTGCCGACGCCTGCTGCGTGAAGCACCGCTGAGTTTTTTTCTGTTGCCGGTGGCGCTTTTGAGTGGCCTGCTGGCCTGGCCCTTTCTCGACATTCTGCGCGCCGATGGCTGGGGGCTCCGGACGTTGCTACTGCTGGGCGTACCGACCGTGCTGATGACCAGTCATCTGGCGATCGGCCTGGTCAACCGGCTGGTGACCCTCAGCCTGCCGCCCGACGTTCTGCCGCGTCTGGATTACAGCGCAGGTATTGCGCCCCAGGCGCGGACATTGGTGGTGGTGCCGACGCTGATTGGCAGTGCTCAGGATGTAGAGGAACTGGTCGAAGGCCTGGAGGTGCGCTTTCTCGCCAATCGCGATGCCAACCTGCACTTTGCCCTGCTGACCGACTTCATGGACGCCGCCAGCGAAGTGCTTGAAGACGATGCGGCGTTGTTACAGCGGGCCAGTCAGGCCATCGAATGGCTGAACCTGAAATACCCCGAATCCGGCGCGTCGCGCTTTTTTCTGCTGCACCGTCCAAGACGCTGGAACGCCACTGAACACTGCTGGATGGGCCATGAGCGCAAGCGCGGCAAAATTGCCGAACTCAATGCCCTGCTGCGTGGCCACGGCCGTGAGCGCTTCTCGTTGATTGTCGGCGATATCGACGCGCTGCCCACCATCCACTATGTGATCGCCCTGGACACCGACACGCAACTGCCGCGTGATGTGGCGCAGCAGTTCGTCGGCGCCATCAGTCACCCGCTCAACCAGCCGCGTTTTGATCCGGTGCAGCGCCGCATCGTCAGTGGCTACGCGATCCTGCAACCACGGGTGGGCATCAGCCTGCCGAGTATCGCCCGCTCGGCCTACGCGCAACTGTTTGGCAGCGATGCCGGCATCGACCCCTATACCCGTGCGGTGTCCGATGTGTATCAGGATCTGTTCGGCAACGGCTCGTTCATCGGCAAGGGCATCTATGCCGTGGATGCTTTCGAACAGGCGTTGCAGGGCCGCTTTGCCGACAACCGGATTCTCAGCCATGACCTGATCGAAGGCTGTTTCGCCCGCGCCGGCCTGATCAGCGATGTGCAGCTTTATGAAGAACACCCCACCCGCTACAGCGCCGATGCCAGGCGGCGCCACCGCTGGATTCGCGGCGACTGGCAGTTGCTGCCATGGCTGCTGCCCTGGACGCGCAAAACCGATGGCGGGCTGGAGCGCAATCGGCTGACGCACCTGGCGCGCTGGAAGATCGTCGATAACCTGCGCCGCAGCCTGGAGCCGGCGGCCTTTCTGGGCATGCTGCTTTGGGGCTGGTTCGCCAGCGCCCAGCCGCTGCTGTGGAGCGTGGGCGTGTTGTTGCTGATCATCGCCCAACCGCTGCTCAGTACCGTGCTGGAGTTACTGCAAAAACCTCACGACATCGGTGTGTTGCAACACCTCAAGGTGACGATTCAAGGGGCCGGGCAACACTTTGGCCGGGCATTGCTGGCACTGGTATGGCTGCCGTTCGAGGCATTCAGCAACCTGGATGCAATCGCCCGCACCTTGTGGCGCCTGACCATCAGCCGGCGCCACCTGCTGCAATGGAGCCCTTCGCGAGAAGTGGAGCGCAGCAGCCGCAACGATATGCCCGGCCTGTACCGGTTGATGTGGATCGCACCAGTGCTGGCGGTCGCCGTTGTCATCGCCGCACTGCTGCTCGGCAACCCCTTGCTGCTGGCTATCGCCGCACCGTGGCTGGTGGCCTGGCTGCTGGCACCGGCCATCGCCTGCTGGCTGAGCAAGCCTGCGGCTTATGCAGCCTTCGTCCCGACCCTTGAAGAGCAACAGTTTCTACGCCGCCTGGCACGCAAGACCTGGGCATTTTTCGATGACCAGATGAATCCGCTGGGCAACTGGCTGCCGCCTGACAACATTCAGGAGCAACCTGTGGCGGTGACGGCGTATCGCACCTCGCCCACCAATATGGGCATGGCGTTGTTGTCGCACCTGGCCGCCTATGACTTCGCTTACCTCAGCGCTGGCCGCCTGCTCTCGCGCCTCGATCATGCCTTGACCTGTATGGCCGGACTTGAACGCCATCGCCGGCATTTCTATAACTGGTACGACACCCGGACCCTGAAACCGCTGGCCCCGCACTATGTTTCAAGCGTCGACAGTGGCAACCTGGCGGGCCTTCTGCTGACCTTGCGACCCGGCCTGCTTGAGCTGCCCAATGCCGCATTGATCAACCCCAACTGGCTGGCCGGGCTGACCGACAGCGTGGGCGTGTTGCATGACGCCCTGCTGCTCAGTGGGCTGGGCGATCACCTGCTCGATGAAACACTCAGCGAGCTGGTGGCCGCGCACACCCAGGAAACCGACAGCCTGAGCGCCATCCAGGCAGTGCTGCAGCGCTTGATCGTCCACGTCACGGCGCTTGAGCCGGCACTGGCCTACGCGCCTGATGCAGACTATTGGCGTCAGGCCTTACTCGCGCATTGCCAGGACCTGAGCACTGAACTGGCCTGCCTGACGCTGCCCGGCAACCCGTCGGCAGCGACGACATGGCACGACCTGACGCAACTTGACGCCAGCCAATGGCCGGTCGCCGAGCAAGCGCAGGTGCACGCGGTCATCAGCCATGCCGAAGCGCGCAGCGGCACCGCGCGGCGTCTGGCCGACCTGGCAGCGGAGCTGGCCGACATGGACTTCACCTTCCTCTACAACCCGCAGCGTGAGCTGTTGGCCATTGGTTACAACGCCGATGAGCAACGCCTGGACAGTGCGCACTATGACCTGCTGGCATCGGAGGCTCGTCTGACCAGTTTCGTCGCCATTGCCCAAGGGCAACTGCCACAAGACAGCTGGTTCACCCTCGGCCGGCTGCTGACCAGTAATAGCGGCGTGCCGGTGCTGTTGTCATGGACCGGCTCGATGTTCGAATACCTGATGCCGATGCTGATCATGCCCAGTTATGCCGGTACCTTGCTCGACCAGACCTGTCGCGCAGCGGTGGCGCGGCAGATCGAATACGGCCAGCAACTGGCTTTGCCCTGGGGCGTCTCGGAATCGGGCTACAACACCCTCGATGCCCAGCTTAACTATCAATATCAGGCCTTCGGCGTGCCGGGCCTTGGCCTCAAGCGCGGCCTGGGCGAGGACCTGGTGATCGCGCCCTACGCCTCGGTGCTGGCCTTGATGGTCGCGCCACAGGCCGCCTGCAACAACCTGCAACGGCTGGCAGGCATGGGTATGGCAGGGCGCTATGGCTTGTATGAAGCCATCGATTTCACCAGTGTGCGCCTGGCACCGGAACAGACTGCGGCCCCTGTCCAGTCATTCATGGCCCACCATCAGGGCATGAGCCTGCTGGCCTTGACCGCCGTGCTGCTCAAGCACCCCATGCAGCGACGCTTCGAGACCGATCCGCAATTTCAGGCCACCGCCCTGCTGTTACAGGAACGCGTGCCGAAAAGCGCGGCGCAGTACCTGCACACGGCCACCGTCTCGCCACCCGACAAGGTCCTGCGGGCCGACGAAAACAAGCTGCGGGTCTACACCGACCCTGCGCGCCGGCACCCGGCCGTGCAACTGCTTTCCAATGGCCGCTATCACGTGATGATCAGCCATGCCGGCGGCGGTTACAGCCGCCGCAAAGACATGGCCGTGACCCGCTGGCGCGAGGACGTCACGTGCGACAACAGCGGCACGTTCTGCTACCTGCGCGATGTCGACAGCGGTGACTTCTGGTCGGCCGCGCACCAACCCACCCTGCGCGTGACCGAGGGCTACGAAGCGATTTTCACCGATGCGCGTGCCGAGTTTCGTGTGCGTGAGCGCGACTTCGATGTGCACACCGAAATCGTCGTCTCACCCGAAGACGACATCGAACTCCGGCGCCTGCACATCAGTAACCGAGGCACGCAACGCCGCACCCTTGAACTGACCAGCTATGCCGAAGTGGTGCTGGCCCCTGCGCTCAGTGACAGCCTGCACCTGGCCTTCAGCAAACTGTTTGTGCACACCGAACTGCTGACGCCGCTGCAAGCGATTCTGTGCACCCGCAGGCCACGCACCCACGAAGAAAACGCGCCCTGGCTGTGCCACCTGCTGGCCGCGCATGACGTCGACATCGAAGCGATTTCCTACGAAACCGACCGGGCCCGCTTCATCGGGCGCGGGCGCAACCTGACACACCCGGCGGCGATGGACGATGAGGTGCTGTCGGGCAGTGCCGGCGCGGTGCTCGACCCCATTGTCGCGATCCGTTGCCGGATCAGCCTGGAGCCCGGCCGCAGCGCGACCATCGATCTGGTCACCGGAAGCAGCGACAGCCGCGTGGGCTGTCTGCAACTGATCAACAAGTACCGCGACCGGCACCTGGCCAACCGCGTTTTCGCGCTGGCCTGGACCCACAGTCAGGTGTTGTTGCGCCAGCTCAATACGTCCCACGCCGAGGCCCGTCTGTTTGAACAGATGGCCGCGTCGATCATCTACACCAACCCCTCGCTGCGCGCCGCCCCTGCGGTATTGGCGGGCAACCGACGCAATCAGAGCGGTCTGTGGGGCCAGGCGATTTCCGGCGACCGGCCCATCGTGCTTGTGCAGATTCGTGCAGCGGCGCATATCGACCTGGTGCGTCAACTGGTGCAGGCGCATGCCTATTGGCGGCACAAGGGCCTGATCGTCGACCTGGTGATCTGGAACGAAGACCAGGCCGGCTACCGCCAGGACTTGCAAGACCTGATCATGGGGCTGGTCACCTCGGGCAGCGAGGCCTACTTGCTGGACCGGCCGGGCGGCATTTTCGTGCGCCCTGCACAGCACCTCTCCAGCGAAGACAGGGGGCTGATGCTGGCCGTGGCGCATCTGGTGCTCAGCGACGAACGCGGCAACCTCGCCGAACAGATCCATCGGCGTCGTGCCGAACCTGCCCTGCCAGCCTTCGACGCCCGGTTGCTACCTGAAGCCAGGCGGGCGCCAATCAGACCGCAGGCGGATCCATCGTTGATCCTGAGCAACCCGCATGGCGGTTTCAGCACCGATGGCAAGGAGTACGTCATACATCTGAGCGCCAGCCAGCCGACCCCGGCGCCCTGGGCCAATGTGTTGGCCAACCCGCATTTCGGCAGCGTGATTTCGGAAAGCGGCAGCGCTTACACCTGGCATGAAAATGCCCATGAGTTTCGCCTCACACCCTGGCACAACGACCCGGTCAGCGATGCCAGCGAAGAAGCCATTTACCTGCGCGACGAGGACAGCGGCGACTACTGGTCGCCCACGCCGTTACCGCGCCCAGGCAAGGGCCGTTACGTGGCCCGTCATGGCTTTGGCTACAGCGTTTTCGAACATGAACAGGACGGCATTCGCAGCGAGCTGTGGGTGTATGTCTCGCTGCAGGACCCGGTCAAGTTTTCCCACCTGAAAATCCACAACACCTCCAGCCGGCCCCGGCGCCTGTCGGTGACCGGCTATGTGGGCTGGGTGCTGGGCGACCTGCGCGAGAAGTCGTCGATGCACGTGGTCAGCGAGGCGGACCCGAACAGCGGCGCCTTGTTCGCCCGTAATGCTTATTCCATCGAGTTTCCGGGCCGGGTGGCGTTCTTCGATGTCGATGTGCCGCTGGCCAGCAGCAGCGCCGCGCGCGGCGAGTTCATCGGCCGTAACGGCCACCTCAGCGCCCCGGCCGCCATGAGCCAGGCGAACCTGTCGGGACGTATGGGTCCCGGACTTGATCCTTGCGCGGCCTTGCGGGTCGAGTTGCAACTGGCGCCCGGCGAACAGCGCAGCGTGATCTTTCGTCTGGGTGCCGAGCAAGACAGCAAGGCCGCCTCGCGCCTGGTGCAGCGCCTGCGCGGCACCCGTGTCGCCGACGCTGAACTGGTGCGCGTGCAAGAGCATTGGCACACCACGCTCAACCAGATACAGATCAAAACCCCGGAGCCGGCGGTGGATGTGCTGGTCAACGGCTGGCTAATGTACCAGGTCATCGCCTGCCGGTTCTGGGCGCGCAGCGGTTACTACCAGTCCGGTGGTGCCTTTGGCTTTCGCGATCAGTTGCAGGACAGCATGGCCATGCTGCACACAGACCCTGCCTCAGTGCGCCAGCACCTGCTGCTATGCGCGGCGCATCAGTTTATCGAAGGCGATGTGCAGCATTGGTGGCACCCGCCCATGGACCGTGGCGTGCGCACCGGTTGCTCCGACGACTACCTGTGGCTGGTGCTGGCGACCAGCCGTTATGTGCAGGTCACCGGCGATGCCAGCGTGCTGGCGCAAACTGCAGGCTATCTGGAGGGCCGTCTGCTCAACAGCGGCGAAGAGTCCTACTATGACCTGCCGAACCGCTCGGGCCTGCAGGAAACCTTGTACCAGCATTGTGTACGCGCCATCGAACACAGCCTGGCACGCGGTGTTCATGGCCTGCCATTGATGGGGCATGGCGACTGGAACGACGGCATGAACCGGGTGGGCGAACAGGGCAAGGGTGAAAGCGTCTGGCTCGGCTTTTTCAGCTACGACGTGCTGCGGCGCTTCGCCAGCACCGCCCTGCTGCAGGGCGACACCGCGTTTGCCCGGCGCTGCCATGAACACGCCGATGCATTGCGCCTGAGCCTGGACACCCACGCCTGGGACGGCGCCTGGTATCGCCGCGCCTGGTTCGACGACGGCACGCCACTGGGCTCAGCCAGCAACGAGGAGTGCCGCATCGACTCCATCGCCCAGAGCTGGTCAGTGTTGTCTGGCGCCGCCCCCGACCCGCGCCGGCGCACGGCCATGGACTCTCTGGAGCAGCATTTGCTGCGCCGTGACATCGGCCTGGTGCAACTGCTGACCCCGCCCTTCGACAGCGGTGCACTCGACCCTGGCTATATCAAGGGCTATGTACCCGGCGTTCGCGAAAACGGTGGCCAGTACACCCACGCCGCCGTGTGGGCATGCATGGCCTTTGCCGAGCTGGGCGACAACACGCGAGCCTGGGAACTGCTGCGGCTGATCAACCCGGTCAATCACGGCAACAGCGCTGCGGCTATCGCCACCTACAAGGTCGAGCCCTATGTGGTGGCGGCCGATGTCTACGGTGTGCCGCCGCATGAGGGACGTGGCGGCTGGAGCTGGTACACCGGTTCCGCCGGCTGGATGTACCGGCTGATCGTCGAGTCGCTGCTGGGTGTGCAACGCAGTGGCACGCAGTTGCGTATCCAGCCGGTACTGCCGGCGCATTGGCCAGGGTTCACGCTGGACTACCGCCTGGGTACGACGCTTTATCGCATCAGTGTGCGCGGCATACCGGCGGGTGAAATGCGCATTCATCTGGACGACATCGCGGTGCATGGCGACAGCATTACCCTGCTCGACGACGGCCGTCAGCATCAGATTGAGGTGCAATGGCCGACTAAGCGGCCTGGCACACCGACAGTGCCGATTCAACCTGTCAGGCTGAGCGCTCAGCCCCCACGCATCACGGAGCAAAAACCATGAGAACCGATCCGAGTACGCCCCTTG